>JAUYRZ010000001.1 GCA_030695565.1 Archangium sp. | reverse complement strand
CCTTCGCCACGGCGCTTGGTGCTTCGGTTTTTCCGTCAGCGTGGAAATGGCCTCCTGAGCCACTCCAGATCCACTTACCTTCGTCACCCGCCGCGACCTGTCCGCGACGGGCTATTTCACCGCTCTCTTCGGGAGAGGGTCGGGGTGAGGGCCCAGCGTGCCTAAACAGCCACGCGGTTCCGGCCGCCGGTCTTCGCCTCGTACAGCTTCTCATCCGCCCGGCGAATCAGCTCGTTCGGGTTCTCGCTCTTCTTGACCATCGTCGCCACGCCCGCCGACATGGTCACCACGATGTGTTCCCCATCGAACATGAAGCTGTGTTTCTCGACCAGCTTGCGCGCCTTCTCCGCCAGCAGCATCGCGCCCTTCTGATCGACCTCGGGCAGGAGCAGCGCGAACTCCTCGCCGCCGTAGCGCGCGAACACATCTTCCCGCCGGGTGCGCGCCCGCACCGTCAGCGCGAGCTCCTTGAGCACCGCATCACCCGCCAGGTGCCCATAGGTGTCGTTGATCTTCTTGAAGTGATCGATGTCGAGCAGCACCAGCGACAGCGGCCGCGTGTAGCGCCGTGATCGCGACAGCTCGCGTTCGATCGCATCTTCGAAGTACCGCCGGTTGAAGACCTGCGTGAGGCCATCGACCGTGGTCATCCGGTAGATCTCGTCGTGGTACGCCGCCTCGATGTTGTTCGAGGCGATGAACTTGAAGATCGTCCGCCCGATCTTCACCAGGTCGCCGTTGCGCAGCCGCATCGAGTCTTCGATGTGCTCGTCGTTGACGATGGTGCCGTTGGTCGATCCCATGTCTTCGATGGTGATGCGCGTGCCGTCGACCCTGATCTTCGCGTGGTTCCTGCTGACGGAGTCTTGATCGACCTGAATGTCGGCCTTCGAGGTGCGGCCGATCAAGGTCTCCTCTGAGGTGAGGTCGAACTTCCGCCCCAGGTCTTCACCGTGGATCAACACGAGGGCCGCGGCCCGGCTCACCGCTCTCTCGGAGATCTTCGAGATGACCGTAATGGCGGTGGTGTGCTTGCGAGGCATCGGGGGTCGCGGGCAACGCTAGCACCACCGACTTGAAAGACGAGCAGGCCCAACAAAACGGGGCCCCTCCAGTGAAGGAGGAGCCCCGCTTGAAGCACTTCAGAACCGTGGACTTACTGAATCGTCACGGTGGTGGTGCTCGCCACTGCAGGCGCGATCGGCGTCGTGCCGTCGGTCTTGAGCAGCTCAGCGCGGATCACGATGCCCGCGCCCGTGCAGGCCATCGGGAGCGTGTGCTCCAGCTCGCCGCTGCCCGCCATGGGCGTTTCGGTGTTCAGCACCACGTCGGCGCAGCCCGTGCCGCCGGTGAACGTGAGGCGAACCACGCCGTCGTTGGTGCCGGGGGTGTTGCCGATGCTGAAACCTGCGACTTCGACCTTGATGCTCGAGCCGCGGGTGATGGTGGCCGGGTTGGTCGCCGGCGTCTTGAAGCCGATCGTCGGCTTGCCGTAGTTGAGGAACGAGAACGCCGTGAGGAAGTCCGTCGTGCGCTCCGCGTTCGTGTCGTTGAGCTCAACGTACTCGGTGAACGTGACCGGCGTGCTGGGCAGGTTGAGCGGATCCTTCAGCATGCGGAACGCCTGAACCAGCAGTTCGGAGCGGGCACCCGTGGTGCTGTTGCCGTTGGCGAACAGACGATCACGGAAGGCGCCCGCGGAGGGCACCGGGGGAACCGTGAAACGCGTGTCGGCCGCGTCGACCAGGATGTCCCAGCGCGTCTCGATGCTGTCCGCGAACGACACGCGAACCACGTTGACGCCCGCGACGGCGCCCATGCCCGTGCCGATGCGGAAGCTGCGGGCCGGAACAGCGCCATCAGCCATGCCGGAGTAGTTGAAGCGCGCACCCTCGGGGAACACCGGGAACGCCTGGGTCGAGACGTCGACCGGCGTCGTGCCCGTCGGGTCGAACACCAACTTGTTACCCGGCAGGCGGGGGAACAGCGCCGAAGCGCCGATGCCGGCAGAGGCGTCAGAGAGCGCCTTCGCCGAGATCGCCGCGATCAGCAGGCCGTAGTGCGAGCCCTCGAGACCGTGGTGGGTGGGCGCCATGCGCACGCCGACCTGGCCGGCCTGCAGGGGCTCGAGCCGATCGATCTGCCCGTCGACCGGCATGGTGTTCACGCCGACGCCGATACCGAGCGGAACGACGCCGCGGCCCACGGCCATGGCGCCACCGATGATCGCCACGCCGTCGACGAACGTGTTCTTGAACTTGGGCAGCTCAGGCGTCTTGACCACGAAGTTGAACGCGAGGGGAATCTGGGTGAAGTCGTGGTTCGCCGTCGTGTACTGGCTCTGATCGCTGAAGTTCGGGCTGCCCGCGTCAGTGACCGGGGTGTCGCGCAGCGTGAACTGCACGTCGCGCACGACCGACGAGTTGAACTTCTTGAAGATGGGCACGATGCGGCCCAGCAGCTGGCCGATGTTGATGTTGTCGAGACCACCCGCGACCGCGTCGATGGGCAGATCGCCCAGCGGCACGTCACCAGCCAGCGCCCACGCAGTGCGGGTGCCACAGGTGCCAGCCGAGATCTTCGCTTCGTCAGGCTGGCCGCTCGCGTCGAGGCAGGTGCCGTTGAGGCCCTGGCCCGCGATCTTGTCCTTGATCGGCTGGTCGCCGAAGCCGAGGAACGCACCCGCGGGGATCGGTACGTTCATCTGGTTGATGGCCGAACCGATCACGATGTTGGTGGGCACGGACGGGCCGAGCAGCGCGGTGACGTTCAGGTTGGTGATGCTGCCGGCCAACGACATGCCCGCGAGGCCCGCGTGCACGTTCGACGTCATGGGGACGTTGGTGAACGTGCCCTTGTAGCCGCCGTACTTGTCCAGCGAGTTGCGGCGCAGCGCGAACGAGAGGAAATTCGAGGCACCCGCGTAGTTCGCCACCGTGACGTAGCTGAACTCCCGGTGGAACACGGTGACGCTGTACGGAGCGACGGCGCCGATCAGCGTGGCGTACCCGTTCGCGTCGGTCTCAGACGTGTCGTTCGCACCCTGGGGAATGACGACGCCCGCCGAGGTGGAGAGCATCACGCGCGCACCGGCCACCGGGCGGCCCGAGAGCTCGTCGATGACGGAGACCGCGGCAGACCCGGCAGCCGGGTTCGCCAGCACGATCGCCTTGCCGAAGCACGAGGTGGTGCCGATGGTCGCCTTGACCGAGTTGGTGGCCGTGGTGACCGCCGCGTTGCCCGCGGTGAAGTCAGCGAAGGCGCCAGTGCCCGTGCCGGTCAGGGTGAGCGCCGTACCTTCGGCGGTGAAGGTCGCGCCTTCTTTGATGACGACCGGGTTGTTCTGCGCGTCCCACGCGGAGACCCAGAAGCGCGCCTTGCTGCCCTGCTTGAAGACGGCAAAGTCAGGCGACACCTGGCACTTGGCCACGGTGGTCGCGACGGGGGCGGTCACGCACGCGCCGCTGCGGCACACGAGGGTTCCACAGTCGGAGTCAGCCGAGCACAACGAGCCGACACACTTGCCCTCGTCGCACTGGCAACCGAGCGAGCCGGTGCAGAAGTCGAGCGCGTACTGCGTGGGGCGGGTGCCGTTGTTCACGGACGCCGGGTTGCACTGCGCGGCGGAGCGGCACGACGGCTCACACTGCGAGGTCACCGTGTTGCAGAAGAAGTACTGGGGATCCGGACAGTCGCTGTCTTCGACGCACTCGGTCGAAGCGGTGCCGCCACCGGTGGGGCCTCCGTCAGGCTTCGGTGCCTCAGGGCACCCCGTCAAACCGAGCGCCAAAAAGGCGAGGGCCGCCCATAGCGTCTTGCGAGTCACTGCAGTCATTCGATGCTCCTTGGTGGGGAAATGGCCGACTACGAAAAGGCGGCGCACTGTCGCTGTCCGAGCGGGCAGGGTCAATCGCTCTAGCGAACGCAGTGCCACATTCTTTCCGCAAGGGTTCCGCTCTGTTGCACTGCGTCAACCACGACACGACTGTCAGGTTCGTCGATGATGCGAACGCGATGAAGTCTCTTGCCGACATGATGGGCGCTGTCCTCAAACAGACCGGTTCTGCCGCGGCCACCATGCCGATCTGGGCGCGGGTGGTGGGCGAGGTGGTGGCCAAACACACGCGGCCCATCCGGTGGGAAGGCAAGGCGCTCGTCATCCGTTGCGATGGCGAGGCGTGGCGGCAGGCGCTGGAGCCCGAGCGCGTGGCGCTCTCGAAGAAGATGGCAGCGTCGTTGGGAGAGAAGGCCGTGACGATCATTCTGGAAGTCGCGAAGTGAAGTCGGAGGAAGTCACCGTTCCCCCCGGGTGGTGCGCGGTGCCTGCGAGGGCGAACCGGTGACCGCGTTGTTGCTCAGCCTGCTCTGCGCCGCGCCCGTGAAGGCCGACCTCGAGCGCACGGTGCGCGATCGTTTCGAAGCGGTCGGCCGCACCTCGCCGCCGATCGACCCCGCCCTCTCCCGCGCCGCCGACGAGCTGGCCCGCCGCGCCCTCACGCATGGAGTCGAAGACGCCGCCGGTCTGCTGCGCGTCACCGCCGCCCTCTCACGTCAACGCGGGTGGGATCCCAGCCCGGTGCTGGTGGGCCTGCGCGCCTCGACCGGTTCGATCGCCCGGGAGCTCGAGAAGCAGGATCTCGGCGCCGAGCCCACCTCGCACGTGGGCGTCGGTCTCGCCGTCGGCCCCGAAGTGAGCGCGGTGATCATCCTGCTCGCGAAACGACGCATCGAGCTGGCGCCCTTCCCTCGCGCGCACGGCAAGCCGGTCGGTGATCAACGGCTGTGCGGTGAACTCGCAGAAGGCCTGGAGACCGCCGAGCTCTTCGTCACCCGCCCTCAAGGCGCCGTGGAGCGATTGCCCATGCCCGTGGCCGGTGGCGCCCGGTGCGCGTCGGTCGACTTCCCCACCCTCGGCCGTCACGCCGTCGAGGTGCTCGCCACCGGCCCGCGCGGCCCCGAAGTCGCCGCGCTCTTCTTCGTCGACGTGGGCCCGGTGCGCGCGGAAGCAGAAGACGCGCTGGCCGAACCCAAAGACGCCACTGCCGCGCGGGCCGTGCTGCTGCTGCGCATCAACGCGCTGCGCTTGCAGATGGGCCTCTGGCCCGTGCAGCTCGACGCAGAGCTCGAGGCCGTCGCGCAGGCCTGGGCCCAGCGCCTCGCCGACGAAAACTTCTTCAGCCACATCGCGCCCGACGGCAACGCCCTCAAGCAGCGCCTCACCCACGCGGGCTATGCCTACAGCGCCGCGGGCGAAAACCTGGGCCTCTCTTCAGGCCCGCTCGCCGCGCACTTCGGCATCGAACACAGCCCCGGCCACCGCAACAACCTGCTCGAACCGCACCATCGCAGGCTGGGGCTGGGGCTGGCCCGCCGCTCCGATGGCCTGCAGGTGCTGGTCGAGGTGCTCGCCGCGCCCCTCGAGGTGAAAGAAGACAAAGATCCCCTGGGCACCGTCTACGCGTCGATCTCCGCCGAGCGGAAACGCAAGAAGCTGCCCGCCCTGGTGCCCAACCCGGTGCTCGAGGGCCTCGCCCAGGCCCACGTGCGCGACGCCCTGGCCAACGACACCCCGAAGGCCGACCTGCCGGGCCGCGCCCGCCTCTCGGAGCGCGCCTTCGAGCTGGTCGAGGATCTCAGCTCCGTCTCCGTCGACGTCCTGGTGGCCGACAGCCCCCAGTTGCCGGGAGGGTCGAAGAACCTCTCCGCGGCCACCAATCGGCAGGTGGGCGTGGGGCTGGTCAAAGGCGACTCTCCCCGGTTCGGCCGGGGGCGCTACTGGATCGTCGTCATCTACGGCGCGCAAAGAGAATGAAAGTTCGCCCCGGGGCGGAATTGCTGTTTTCTTTTTGGCCATGACCGAGCTCAAGGCCCCCGTCATTCTCGGCATCGACGAAGACCGCACCGCGCAGACCGCGATCGCGCAGGCCTTCAACGAGCAGGGCATCTTCTACCGCTTCGTCACCGATCGAAGGAAAGTCACCGGCGGCATCAAGCAGCTCAAGCCGCACCTGCTGCTGGTCTTCGGCGAGCTCGAGTCTGACTTCGTGATCCAGGTGCTCGACGCGCTCTCCAGCGACGTGGGCTCGGCGCAGCGGCCGGTGGTGGTGGTGTGCAACGACACCTCCGACGCCAGCTTCGTGCAGGGCATGCGCACCGGCGTGGTCGGCCTGCTCACCGCCCCGTTCACGCCCGCGCACATCGGCGTGGTGCGCGCGCTGCACGAAGAGGTCTCCACCCGCACGGGCAGCAGCGCAGGCACCGCCGACGCGGCCACCCTCTTCCGCTTCATCGAGCACATCCGCCGCACGCGCCGCAGCGGCGTGCTGGTCACCAACGCGCGCACGCCCAACGAAGCGCGGGCCAGCTTCATCTACGGCAAGTTGGACAAGGCCTCCTTCCTCGGCGCGCACGGGCAAGACGCCGTCAACGCGATGCTCAAGCAGCCGCAGGCCCGCTGGAGCTTTTCGGAAGTGGCCGGCTCGCACAGCGAAGGCGCGGGCGTGGTGATCGAAGTGGGCGACACGGTGACGGGTGAGACGCCCATCGCCGAGGTGAGCGTCACCGACGAAGACGAGCCGCTCGCCTTCGAGGTACCGCACCAGCCCGTCGAGCCGCCGCCTCCCGCCCCCAACAACGGCACGCAGCTGCTGCTCGTCGACGACGATCCGGCGATCTTGAAGATGTTCTCCACCCTCTTCACCAAGCACGGCTTCGTGGTGAGCACCGCCACCGACGGCAACGAGGGCTTCGAGGTCGCGCTCCAACACGAGTTCGACGCCGTGCTGGCCGACCTCAACATGCCGCACCTCGATGGCTGGGGCATGTTGCGCTCGCTGCGCGAAGACTTCCGCACGCGCGAGCTGCCGATCGCTTTCCTCTCCGCCCACGACGACTACCGCGAGTCACTGCGGGCGCTCGATGCAGGCGCCCAGGCGTACCTGTCGAAGGGCACCAAGCTCGACGTGATCGTCGGCCAGGTGATCAAGCTGCTCGAGCCGCGGCGCACCCTGCTGGCCAATCTCGAGATGGGGCGCACCAGCGAGATCGCCATTCACACCATCGGCCCGCAGTGGTTGCTGCGCCAGCTCTCGCAACGAGGGCTCAGCGGCACCGTGACCTGCCGCGACGGGTGGGCGGCCTATAGCCTCGCCTTCAACCAGGGCACCTGCTTTCACGCCGCTGCGGTCGCCGGCAAGTACACCGCCGAAGGGGAGCGCGCCTTCAACGCCTTCATCGCCAGCCGCGCCGGCGAAGGCGCGTTCGTCGAAGGGCCCACCCCCGCGTTGTCGCAGAACCTGTTCCTCGCCACCGAGGTGCTGGTCGAACGCGCGTGTTCGGCGCTCAACGACAACGAGCGGCGCATGCGCGAGTCGTTGATGGTGACCGCCACGCACATCGAGGTGAACGCCGATCTCTACGCGGTCTACTGCCAGGTGGGGCCCAAGCAGTGGCTCGAGGCCGCGCGGTTGATCTGCGAAGAGAAGATGCCGCCGCGCGAAGTGATCGGGAAGCTCGACGTGTCACCCCTCGACATCGAGGAGTGCATGAAAGACCTGATCCGCCGCGGCGTGGTCAGCCTCAGCAAGAGCTGAAAACACCAACGCCCCCCGGTGCGAACCAGGAGGCGTCGTTTTCAAAGAGAGGCTGCTGCGATCAGACCACGCGACGCTGGGTCGCGAAGGACTCGATGCCTGCCTGCTGCGCCGAAGGAAGCGCGTAGAGCGGACACTTGATGCAGGTGAACGACTGCCATCCGCGACGAACTGCCTCATCAAGGCAGTTATCGTAGTGGGCGCAGTCGAGATTGCGGTGGTGCTCGACCCCAAGACGCTTGGGACCAGCTTCAGGATTGATGCTCTGTGGAAGTTCGGTGGGACACGGCTTCATGTGCGGTTTCGGCCTCCCGGCTGCGAGATCCCCCCACGACAACGGTGCTTCGAAGACGACTGCTTGTGCGACGCGGGACCTACTGTTCTGCGGGCCGGCAAAAAAAGGGGGTGTCGCCGACAGGTCCCGGAATCCTTATGGGAATCACTCAGTTCTCGTTTGCACTCGCTTCCCTGTGACAGAAAGCGAGCGAGGGCCGATGTACGGCACTCAGTCGACTCATGTCAAACCGGGGTCCCCATGTTTGAGACATGGATGTTGCGAATCTTTCTGCCCCTGCTCATTGCAAGCCGGCTCGCGGTCGCTCAATCAGATGCGCTTCTCGAATCGGTACGAGTTCATCGCACCGGAGTCGTCGAAGACGCGAAGCGCGAGCTCGAAACCTGCGTGAAGGCGAAGTGCGCAGATCGCGAGCGGCTGACGCTCCTGACGGCCTTCCTGGAGCTCTCCGAAGGCTCGGCCGAGGTCGCCGCGCAGCGCCTGTCGGAAGGGAAAGCACCGAAAGGCCTCGAGGCGTTTCACGGTTGGTACCTGGGTGAAGCGCAGTCGTGGGCGGGTCAACGCTCACTCGCCTTGAAGACCCTGGTGAAGGCGCGCAAGTCGGCGCCCGCCTGGCTGCAGCCGCGCATCGATCGCCGGCTGGCCGAGCTCCATCTCGACCTGGGTGACGCGGCCAAAGCGCGCACGCTGCTCGACGCGGATCCCGACGTGGCCCGCCTCCCTGAGCTGCTCTACACGCGCGCGCTCGCTCGCGAGGCGTCGAAGCTCACCTCGCTGGCGCGTGATGATTGGAAGTCGCTCGCGCTGCGCTTCCCCACGCATCCCCATGGCGCGGCGGCGCAGGCGAAGCTCGAGGCCGATGGCGTGTGGTCGCTCGGTTTCGAAGAAGCGGTCTTGCGCGCGCAGGCGATGCTCGATGCGGGTGATTCGAAGAAGTGCCTCGCGGCGCTCGACGCGATCGAAGGCGCTCCGGTCGATGAGCCGAAAGCGGCGTTGTTGCGCGGGCAGGCGCTGTTGACGCGCGGCAAGGAGAAAGACACCGAGGCGCAGGCGCAGCTGGCGATCGCGGCGGCGGGACCACCGGCGATCGCGGCGCAGGCGCTGATGACGTCGGCGAAGCGGTTGATGCGGCTGCAGGACAACGCGGCGGCGCGCGCGGCGTTTCGCAAACTCGAATTGCAGTACCCGGGCGACCGCGCGGCCGATGAGGCGGGCTACCTCGCGGCGTGGCTGGCGATGAACTCGGGTGACTTCGACGCGGCGGTCAAAGACTTCATCGAGTTCGAGACGCGCCACCCCGGTTCGCGGCGCCGTGACGAAGCGCGCTGGTTCCGCGGGTTTTCGCTCATTCGCGGCAAGAAGTTCAGCGAGGCGCGGCCGGTGTTGTCGTCGCTGGGCGTCGACTTCAAGAAGTCGCAGCTGGTGCCGCAGGCGCTCTATTGGGCCGCGCGTGCGGGGCAACTGCAGGGCGCTCCCGATGCGGGCCCGGCCGTCGACGTGGTGGCCGAATATCGCGCGGTGGTGAATGGCTACCCGGGCACGTTCTACGGCCTGCTGGCCTCTGAGCGGCTGCAGGAGCTGTCGGTGGAGGCGCCGCTCCCCTTCGCGGTGACGCCGAAGGTGTTGCAGGTGAAGCGGCCTCCCGGGCTCGAGCTGGCCGCGCTGCTCGCGCGCGCCGGGCTGTTTCGTGACGCCGCGCAGGAGGTGAACCGCGCGGTCTCGACCATGCCTTCGGCCGATGCCTTGAAGTGGGGGCACGCGCTGCAGGCGCTGGGTGACTTCGGTGCGGCGCACACCATCGCGGCGCGGCACCTGTGGGGCGCGGTGTACACGCAGCGCTCTCCCGAGGCGTTGTCATTGATGTATCCCCGCGCGTTCCGTTCGAGCGTCGAGACCTGGGCGCTCAAGCACGACGTCGAGCCTTCACTCGCGTGGGCGATCATGCGGCGCGAGAGTGCGTTTGCGCCTGAGGTCACCAGCAGCGCCGATGCGAGGGGCTTGATGCAGATCATCCCGCCGACCGCGCGATCGATCGCGCTCGAGCTGAAGGTGCCCCCGGCCGATGACGCCGAGCTCTATTCGCCCGAGTGGAACATTCGATTGGGCACCTGGTACCTGCGCGCGCTCACCGCGCGGTTGCACCACCCCACCCTGGTGGCCGCGGCGTACAACGGCGGCCCGGGTTCCGTGGCGCGGTGGGCGAAGGAACGCGGCGAAGAGCAGCTGGATCAGTGGGTCGAGGAGATCCCCTTCAAGGAGACGCGCGGCTACGTGAAGCAGGTGACGTGCGACCTGTTCATCTACCGGCAGCTCTACGGAGGCAACGTGCAGCGGCTCTCGCTCGCCATTCCCGCGCCCGGCACCGGCGTCGATTTCTAAACTCCCTCTCCCTGCGCCAGCGGGGAGAGGGTTGGGGTGAGGGGCCCCTCCGGAGACCGAATCTCAAATCAGAACAGGTGCTGCTCGATCACCTGCGCGTCGCCACCGGGCACGCAGTGCACCACTTCCGTCGCACCGTGCTCACGCACGATCGCCGCGGCACGCGCTTCGTCTTTCGCCGTGGTGAGCAACACGGGGTTCGGCCCCGCATCGAGGGTGAACCACACCCCCACGCCCTGCTGCCGCACCTGCCGGCACGCCTCGATCACCGCCAGCGTCGCGGGCTTCAGGTAACACAGCGGGGGATTCGCCCCCATCGCACTCGCATGCATGCGCCACGCATTGCGCTCGGCGATCTCCCCGACCGCCTCGAGATCACGCCGCTTCACGAAGCGAACGATCTCCTTCGCCTCGCGCTCGGCGTCCTTCGCCCACGCCGGGTAGTACGGAGACGTCTCGACCGTCGACCGCATGCCGTCGCGCGACTTCACTTCTTTCTCTTCGCGGCTGACCATGCCCACCAACAACCGCAGGTCGGGCCAATGCGCCTGGCCGAACAGCTGCTCGCCGAAGCTGTCTCTCCCATCGGCGCGTTTGCCGCGATTCCAGCGCACGAAGCCGCCTTCGATGCTGCGTGAAGCAGAACCACTGCCCCGCCGCGCGAGGATCGACTCAGCCTTCGTGTCGCGCTTGAAGCCGGCTGCGGCACGCGCCGCGACCGCCAGCGCCGCGAAACCCGCTGCGCTCGAAGCGAGCCCGGCCGCTGCGGGGAAGTCACCGCGGGAGATCATCACCGCCGCGCCCAGCTTCTTGCCGCCTTCGAGGCGAACGAGCTTGAGCGCCTCTTCGACTCGCTTGCGCTCAGCCCCTTGCGCGACTTTGCCGTTGAGCTCGATCTGATCGAGCCCCTTCTTGCCGGTGAACTCGACGGTGGTGGTCACCTGCAGCGGCCCGAGCGTCACGGAGAGGCTCGACTGGTGCGGGAGGATCAGTTCTTCGTCGCGCTTTCCCCAGTACTTCACGAGCGCGATGTTCGGGTGTGCTGTTGCGGTTGCATTCAAGGGTAAGCCCTCTCCCCGACCCTCTCCCCCTCGGGGAGAGGGAGAGCGTTTTGTGATTTGAGTTTTGAGTTTTGAGTTTGTGAACTGAATCGAACTTACAGCGCGCCCGGGCCCGCGAGCTGACTGGCGAAGCAGTCGATGCCCTGCGCGCGCAGCTTCATCACAGAAGGCTCGGGTTCGCGGAACAAACCAATCACCGCGCCGCCGTCACCCCCTGCCCCGGTCAGCTTCGCCCCCAACGCACCCAGGCCCCGCAACCGCGCGACCATCTCTTCGATGGGTGGGCTGGAGAGCCCCAGCGCGTTGAGCATGCCGTGGTTCATGTTCATCACGTCGCCCAGCGCCTCGAGCTCACCCTGCCGCACCGCGCTCGCGCCTTCGAGCACCAGCTTGCCGATCTGCTCGAACACCCGCTTGTACCGCGCAGGCCACTTCTTCTGCCGCTCGCGCAAGGCGCCCACCGTCTGCTTGGTGGAAGAGCGCGGGCCCACCATCGCCACCAGCACCTTCACCGGCTTCGACGCGACGACCTCGGCCGCCTTGCCCTGCTTGAAGAGCACCATGGTGCCCCGCGCGCTGGTGGTGTGATCCACCCCGCTGGGCGTGCCGTGAAACTCCTTCTCCATCTCGAAGGCGAGCGCCTCGACCTGCCTGGCTTTCGCAGGCTGGCCGGTCTGCGCTTCGATCAACACCCGGCACACCGCCACCGCCAACGCGCCCGAGCTGCCCAGGCCCATCGACAACGGCAGCTCGCTCTCCAGGTGCACCGAGATCTTCGGGTGCTTCGTCTTCTTCGCCGCGCGCGCGAAGGCCCGCTCCAGCGCTTCCTGCTGCGAAGGAGAAACCCCGTCGGGGATCTTGAGCGAGGTGGACTGCGCCGGAACGCCCCACGCGCGCATGCCCCGCGAGATGGCGGCGGCGAGCGCGGGGTGCCCGTACACCACGCCGTGTTCACCCAGGAGGATCACCTTCCCGGGGCCGAACGACGTGATGTGACTCTGCTGGCGGGAACTCTTTGCTGCAGTGCTCACGGGCCGCTCACGTCTCCGAGCACCGGCGCAGGCTGATCCTTCATCATCACCGCGAGGATCTCCTTGGCCTTCTCCACCTTCACCTGGCCTGCCTTCACCAGCGCGTTGGCGACCTGCTCGACCCAGTGACCCCGGGCGCCGGCGGTCACCGCCACGCAGCGCGCGTGCAGCGCCATGTGGCCCTTCTGAATGCCCACCGAGCCCAGCGCGCGTACCGCCGCAAAGTTCTGCGAGAGACCAACCGCGGCCATCACCATCGACAGCTCACGCGCGCTCGAGACGCGCAGCACCTTGAGCGCGGCCTGCACCTGCGGGTGCGCCTTGATCGGGCCACCGACGGTGCCCAGGGCGAGCGGCAATTCGATGCGGCCGACCAGGTGCCCTTCTTCGAGCATCCAGGTGGAGAGCGGGCGGTACTGACCGTCACGGCAGGCGAACGCGTGGGCGCCTGCTTCGATCGAACGCCAGTCCTGCCCGGTGGCGATGGCCACCGAGTCGACGCCGTTCATCACGCCCTTGTTGTGCGTCGCCGCACGGTAGGGATCGGCCTGCGCGAAGCGGCTGGCCTGCACGATGCCTTCGGCGATCGACTCCGCCGGCAGGTTGAAGTCGGCCAGCGAGGCGACTGGAATGCGGCACGACGCGCGCGCCAGCCGGCGATCGGCCAGGTTCGAGAGAATGCGCAGGAACACCTTGCCGCCGGTCAGCTGCTCCACGAACGGCGCGACGCCTTCGCACATGGTGTTGATGAGGTTCGCCCCCATCGCCTCCTGCGTGTCGATGTACAGGTGCAGCACGAGGATCGGCTCGCCGCGCGGGCCTTCGGGCGCAGGCAACACGCGCACCTCGATGTCCTTCGCACCACCACCCCGCGCGACCATCGCCGGGTGAAAGCTGTTGGCCAGCGCGAGGATCTGCTCCTTGTGCGCCACCAGGGTCTTCGAGGCCTCTGAAGGATCGCCGTAGCCGGTGAGCTGCACCTGGCCGATCATGATCGGGTCGTCTGCTTCGGCCTGGAAGCCGCCCCCTTCGCGCACGATCTTCGCCGCGAAGCTGACCGCGGCGACCACCGAGGGCTCCTCGACGGCCATGGGCACGATGTAGTCGCGGCCGTTGACCTGGAGGTTGAGGCCGAGCCCCAGCGGCAGCGTGAAGATGCCGATGGCGTTCTCGATCATCTGGTTGGCCATCTCGGTGTTGAGACCTGCGCCCTGGAGCGCCGCCACCTCCTCGGTCGACAACTTCATCATGCGCGCCACGGTGCCCAAACGGTCTGCGACCGGCAGCTTGTGAAAGCCAGAAAGCCGCGACGTCATCAGGTCTGCCATCGGTGTCTCCGAATTCTTCATCCCAGGGCCTGCAACCAATCTTTGAGTTCGCCCGTCACCACGCGCGGCTGACGGCGCAGCTCGGTCACGTTGCGGCTTCCGGTCAACGCGAGCGCCTGCGTGAGCGCGGTGATCACCGTCTGCAGGGCCGTGCGCACGCCCGCCACCCCGCCGACCTGCTGCGCGCGGAACATCGGGAGCGCCATGCCGCCGATGTCGGCGCCCAGCGCGAGCGCCTTGGCGATCTCGAGACCGGTGCGCATGCCGCCCGAGGCGACCAGCTTGATCTCCGGGCCCACCGCCTTGCGCACCGAGGCCACCGCGGCCGCCGTGGGAATGCCCCAGGTGGAGAACTGCGCGCCGACCTCGCGGGCGACGCCGGAAGATCGCAGCTGCTCCACGCGCACCCACGAGGTGCCGCCGAGGCCCGATACGTCGATGCTGGAGACCCCACACTCCACCAGGCGCCGCGCCACTTCAGGCGAGACGCCGCAGCCGGTCTCTTTCACCAGCAGCCGCTCGCCGTAGGCCTTCGCCAGCGCGGTGATGGTGAGGTAGCCGAGCTGAAAGTCGCGATCACCTTCGGGCTGGTTCAGTTCCTGCGCGGGGTTCAGGTGAATCGCCAGCGCGTCGGCGCCGATGCCGTCGGACAACCGGCGAATCTGATCGACCGTCATGCGGGTCGCCTGCACCAGGCCCAGGTTCCCGATCACCACGGTGTTGGGCGCGACGTTGCGCACCGAAAAGGTCGAGGCCAACTCAGGGCGCTCGGCCATCGCGCGCTGACTGCCCACGCCGAAGGCCACGCCGAACTCTTCAGCCACCTGCGCGAGATCGCGGTTCACCTGCCCGGCCCGCTCCGTGCCACCAGTCATCCCGGTCATCAGGAGAGGGGCCTTGAGCGACTTGCCGAACCAGTTCACCCCGAGACTGACCTGCTCGAACGCCAGCTCAGGCATCGCGCAGTGAATGAGCCGCACATTGTCGAGCAGGGTGGAGTTCTCGACCGGGGCCACTTCTTCAGTCGCGCACAGATCGAGATGGGCATCTTTTCGCCGGGCTGTGGTCTCGTCGTGCATCGGCCGATTCTCCTAACAGGGTCCTTCTGCAGGATTCCACCCGGAAACCTGCGTATTCACTTACGTACGTCACCCTGCGGTCGAAGAACCCACGCGAGTGGTCGGCAATCGCCGTAGAAGGCGCGCATGACGGGCCCGGTCTGCATCTTTCTGCATCGCGGAGAGTACGACGCAGTTCACCAGGGTGTTTCTATCGCCGCGGCTGCCACGGCGCTGGGGCGCAAGGTGGAGCTGTACTTCTTCTGGTGGGCGCTCGAACGCCTCGCCAAAGACACCCTCGACGAGCCCGATCTCGAGCGTGACGACGTCAACGCCACCATGGAGCTGCGTGGCGTGCCCACCATTCGCCAGCTGCTGGATGTCGTGCGTGACTCAGGCAACGCGACCTTGTTCGCCTGCACGGGATCGATGGCGTCGATCGGGCTGACCCCGCCGGACGTGGAACCCAAAGTCGATGCCTTGATCGGCTGGACTGCCATTCTCCAACGAACCGCCGGAGTGACCGACCGCTTCACCATTTGATCAAGTGAACCAGATCCCCTCTCCCCTTCGGGAGAGGGTCAGGGTGAGGGCCTAGACGTAGCGCTGCTCGAACAGCGTCCTCAACCCAGTCTGCCGCCGCAACAACGCGAGCGTCAGCTCCGCATGACCCGGCACATACCCATTGCCGACGATCATCTGCACGTCCTTGCCCACGCCCTCGGCCCCGAGCGCCGCGGTGGTAAAGCTGGTGGCCATCGAAAAGAAGATCACCGTCCCGCCATCCCGAACGCTCAAGATCGCGGCCATCTCGGTATTGGGAACCGAAGCGCAGTTCACGACGAGGTCCGCGAGCTTGCCCTCCGTGAGCCGCGAAACCGTCTCCATCACCTCGACGCCCTGCGTGGCGTCGACCTTCGCAAACGCATCACACAGCCCCAGGCCCGCCAGCGCCTCGAGCGCCGGCTGGCTGATGTCGAGCGCGATCAACTGCCCCTGCCCCTTCATCAGCTCACGCGCCTGGGCCAGGCACAGCGCCCCACTCTTCCCCGCGCCGAGCATCACCACGCGCATGCCGGGCTTCACGTACCGCGCGACCAACGCCGGAGCGCCTGCCACATCGAGCGCCGCCAGGCTCAAGGTGTCAGGCAGATCGTCGGGAAGCTTCGCGTAGATGCCCGAAGCAAACAGGATCGCCCGGCCTCGAATGTCGACGCGATCGATCTCACTCTTCACCGCGCGGATCTCGTCGATCACCAGCGGGGTCAAGGTGAGGCTGACCAGGGTCGCGATGCGATCGCCGACCTTCAGCGAACCAGGATGCCCCGGGGCGATCTCGTTCACGCGGCCGATCAACATGCCGCCTGAACCGGTGACCGGGTTCTGCATCTTGCCGCGCTCTGCGACGATCGCCGTGATGGCCGCCGCGATCTTCCCGCTGTCGCCGCCGGCCGCTTCTTTGAGCTGCTTGAACGAAGCGGCGTCGATGTTGAGGCTCTCGACGTCGATGAGCAGCTCGCCCTCTCGCAGCGGCAACGAAGGATCCACCTTCTTCGCGCGCTGGGGCAGCACACCCTTTTCACCGACCACTCGACTCAGCCCGTAAGCATCCATGGGCCGCGAATATCACAGGAGCGGAGCCGTTCTGGCGGAACGCCACGCGTGAGGGACGGGCGACGCGACCAGAAAAACGAAAACGGCCCCGGTCGCCCGGAGCCGTTCGCACTGCACACCTTCAGGACAAACTCAGAAGGTGTACTGAACGCGCGGGTAGAACATGAGCGCGTTGATGTTCGGCCCGATGACCAGGCGGTACGACACGTCGATGCCGACCGAGAAGTGATCCATGTTGGTCGCGTACTCGAGGCTGAGCGCGACGCCGAAGTTGCCGCGCACCAGGCCACCGTCACCGATGGGATCCGGGTCGAGCAACGTCACGCCGCCGAGCAGCTTGCCGCCCACGTAGAAGCGCTCGACGATCTGGTGGAGGTACCCCACCGAGAGGTTCAAGAACGTCATGGTGAAGTTGTCGGACTGCACGCAGGCGCCCGTGTTGTTGAGCCCCGCCCAGCAGTTCTGCGCGTTGGCGCCGATGCCGACGTGGAGGCCGATGGGAATGATGCCTTTCCCCTCGTTCAACGTGAGCTGGTAGCCCAGACCGAGCTGCAGGTACGTCTGCAGGTTCGAATACCCGTTGTCGCCTCCCACAGTGAAGATCCCACCGACGTCAGTCTCGGTGAAGAAGCCACGGCGCACCTGCAGGGGCACGCCCTCAGGAGGCGTGGCAGCAAAAGCGGACGAAGAAACAAGGAGCGCAGCGACCAACGTGGCGAGCTTCCGCACGAATCCTCCAGACCAAAGGGCGCGGCACCATACCTTCGGGCAGCCCAAACGCAATCGTGAAAACGCAAAACGGCGCGGAACTCCGAAGAGATCCGCGCCGCGCTGTACAACGAAGCTCAGCCGAAGGGGCTTACTCTTCGCCTTCGTCGCCGGCCGCCTTGAAGATCCAGGGGAAGGTGACGTTCACGACGCCGCCGCCCGCGGGCTCGGGGAACTTCCAGCGGCGAATGCGCTGCACGATGCACGACTCGACGTTCGCGTTGCCGATCGAAGACTCGCTCACGTTGGCTTCAGAGACGCCGCCCGCGGGGTCGATGGTCCACGCGACCGCGACCTTGCCACCGAGCGCCGGGTTCTTCTGGAGCTCCTGCTCGTAGCAAAACTTGATCTCGTTCTGGTGACGCTTGATCACCTTCATGATCACGTCTTTGTCGAGACCGCCGACGACCGTGGTCTTGCCGGGGATCACGCGGGTCGAGTCTTTGCCCTTACCGCCGAGGTCGATCGAGCCGTAACCACCGCGGCCACGACCGCCGCCCTTGGTGCCGAGACCGCCCAGACCCAGGCCGTTGCCGCCACCGCCGGCGCCACTGCCGCGCGAGCCGAGACCACCGACACCCTGCGCATCACCCACGCCCGCGCCGCCGGTCAGACCGCCGAGCGCCGCGTTGACGCCGGTGCCGAGGCCCGCTTCGAACAGGCTCTTGGAGCTGCCACCGAACATCGAGGCCATCAGGCTGGAGACCTTCTTCTGGTCGTCCATGCGCTTCTTGGAGGGGTCGGCCTGGTCCTTCTTGGCGTCCTGCTTGCCGAACTTGCCTTCCTTCTCCTTGGGCTTCTCGCCTTCCTTGATGCCGGAGAGATCCTTGAACTTTTTGATCTCGACCTTCTTCTCCGGCTTGATCATCAGCTTCACGTACTTCGACGGGTTGCCGAAGATGTCGTCGCCATCACCGCCGAAGCCGAGGGGCGTGAGCACCATCGCGGCCACGAGAGCGAAGAACGCCATCAGGCAGATCGAGACGATCTTGAAGAAGGTGAAGTCGTGCTCTTCGAACGTGTTCAGCGTCACGTGCGTGCTGGGGCGCACGAAACGGATGATGAACGCGACGTCGTTGAACGAAACCTGAGCGCGATCGTGCAGCGCCAACTCGACCGCGTCGGCACGCACGCCGCCGTCGGCCGCCTTGAGCTTGCCCTCGGTCTTGAGCTGCTCCTTGCTCTTGTGCGAGTCGCTCTTGGTGGTGACGATGAGCCCCGCTTCAGAGGGCACGTTGACGATCGCGACCGCGCCGCGCGACTGGGCGAGCGAGAAGTTCGCGCCGGCGTTGAACACCGTGAAGCGGTTGCCTTCGCCATCACCGATGGTGACCGGCACGCCTTCACCGAAGTGCTGCACGTTGATCAGGGTGTCGCCCCAGAGCAGCGCGACCTGGAGCACCTTCTCGCTCTCGGTGGGCACGGCCTCGGCGGGCAACGGCTCGCTGAACAGGGCGGCGGCGTTCTTCCCGGTGCCGGCAAGACCCTTGGTCGAAGGAACCATCTTCTCCTTCTTGTCCTTCTTGTGGCCCTTCTCCTTCTTCTCGTCGGACTTCTTCTCCTCCGACTTCGCCTGCACGGCCTTCTCTTCGCCGTAGACGATCTTCACCTTCGACTCGCCGATCATCACGGTCTCGCCCGACGCGACGAGCGCGGGCTCCTTGACCGGCTGTTCCTTGAACCTGGTGCCGCTCTCGGAGCCGAGATCGATCACCGTGACCGCGCCGTCCTTCTCCACCTTGAACATGCAGTGAAGGTTCGACACCTTCGGATCGGTCAGCTTCACCGACGCGCCGGAACCCGAGCCGACGATGATGCTCTCGAGCTCGCTGGTCGACTCGGTGACCGAGCCGTCGGGGTTGGTGATCTGCAGGGTGATCGAGGTCTTCTTGGCCATGGTGAGGTCCTTCAAAAGTGAGGCGGGACTGCGAGTGTTCAGAGGTTCTCGACGGACTTCTGGAGCTCGGGGTTGAAGTTGTCGCGAACCTTGATCAGGGTCTTGAAGGTCGTCTTCTTCTTCGACACTGAGTAGCTGCCCTCAGGCTTGGTGAGCTCGCCATCGATGGCGACGTCGGTGAAGTCGATGGTGGTCTTCTTGCGGAAGACCGTCTTGTCAGCCTCGCGGGTGACCTTGTCCTGCGCGACAGCCGCAGTGGACATCAGAGCGAAAACGGCGAGACCTGCGAAAACACGGTTCATTTGCTGCCTCCGTACACCCCTGTGACACCACATTGAAGGGGCGGGTTCCTGAAAAGGAGACGCCTGAACGCCGGCGTCAAGAAAACTCGGGCGGATAGTAGGGATCTCGGGGGTGGTTGTCACCCCCACCCCTGCTTCACTTCGGCGCGGGAGCCGGCGCCGGGGCATCGGTGGCAGGCGCCACACCCGGAGCCGCGGCCGGGGTCTCAGAGGTCGCGCCGGGATCCTGCTTGGCGGCGTCATCGGAGACCTTGTCGAGCAACGAAGGGCCGGTCGGAGTCGCCTTGGGCTTCTCCTTCTCTTCCGGCTTGGGCTGGGCCGCGGCAGCGCCCGCCTTCTGCATCGCCACGATGCCCTTCATCTTGCTGTCGATGAGCTGCACGTCGACCGGCGTGGTGGTCGGCAGCGCCTTGCAGCGATCGAGGAAGCCCAGCGCCTTGTCCCAGCCGGCCTTGTCGGCGGCGTAGGCCCAGGCCGCGCCGCAGATGGCGTCGTTCTGGTCGGCCTTGATCGCCAGCACGCGCTCGAACAGCTCGCCTGCCTTGAGGCCCTTCTTGGCGTCGCGGCCCTTCTGCCCGTCGAGCGCAAACGCGTACGCGAGGAAGCCTTCGTACGAGTTCTGGTCGAGCTCGGTCGCGCGCGAGAGCACCTTCTCGGCGCCGTCGTAGTCGCGGTACGTCAGGGCCATCGCGCCGATGTTGAAGAGGCTGGGCGTGAAGTCCTTGTTGAGCGAGACGGCCTTCTGAAACTGGCCGAGCGCCAGGCGGCGATCGTCGAGCTTCAGGTAGATGAGGCCGAGGTTGTTGTAGACGCCCGGATCCTTGTCATCGAGCTTGCGCGCGTTGGCCGAGATGAACTCCGCCAGGCGGAAGTTGCCCTGGTCGAAGTAGATGAGCGCCAGGTTCTTGTACGCGTCGGGGTTGTCCTTCGTGCGCGCGAGCACCTTCCGCGCCGTCGCTTCAGCCTGCGCGTACTTCTTCGCGAGGCGGTAGGCGACGGTGAGGTTGTTGTTCAGCTCGATGTCGTACTCGTTGGCGGGGTCCTTGAGCGCCGTCTCGTAGAGCGAGATGGCGTTGTCGAACTTGTCCTGCTGGCGGTACACCCGGCCGAGGTTGAGCAGCGTCGGCTTGTGCTTGGGGTCGAGCTTGTTGGCGGCCTCGTAGAACCCGGCCGCCTCCGTGAGCTTGCCCTGGCGCTCGGCGATCACGCCCGAGTTGAACTGCACCACCACGTTGCTCGGCACCTTCGCGGCGACCTTGGCGAAGCCGGCCTGCGCTTCGTCGAGCTTGCCCGCGTCGAAGGCGGCGACCGCGTCGGTGAAGATCTCCTTCACCGACTTCTCCTTCGGCTTCGGAGCCTCGGTGACGACGACGTCTTTCTTCACCTCGACCGCGGCCGGAGGGCAACCCATCAGGCCGAGCGACGAGACCGACACCAACGCTGCAATTCGAATCGACTTCATGTTCAGGGAGCTCATCGGACACCTGCGCCCGGCGTAGGAGCGGCGGCGCTGTTGGGGGGCGTGGTCGCAGGAGGAGGCGTCTCGACGACGGGCTCCGCGGGCAGGTCGGCCTTCTTCTCGAAGCCCGAGGTCGCGAAGAACTCGCTGCCCCGGTAACCGACCTCACGCGGCTTCGCGTAGAAGCCAGGCTTGAACTTGTTGAGCTTGTCCTGCGCCAGCAGCGTCCACTCGCTGTACATCGCCAGCTCGTACGACTTCGCCAGCGCCTTCTCGAGCGCCTCGACGCACTTCTCTTCGAGCGGGAAGATGTAGCGGTTCTCGAGCTCGCCACGGAAGATCGAGAGCTGGTCTTCATCGAGCCCCGGCGGATCGGGGATGTCGGTGATGTTGGCGGCCATGTCCTGGTACAGCAGGCCGACGCGGGTCAGCGCCGCGATGCCGTACTCGGGGTTACCGACCTTCAAGACTTCGATGTACGCGTTCTCGAGCTCGGTCAGCTTCTTCTGCTTGATGGGCAGCTCGACCTTGAACGCGGCGATCTTCTTGAACTTGAGGCCCGTGTACGTGGTCCACAGGGGCTCGAGCGCGACGAAGCGGGTGTGAGCGAAGGCGAGCATCGCGCGGTCGTTGCGCTTGTCCTCGTCTTTGAGCTTCGGGTACGCGGCGATGATCTCCTTCGCCAGGCGCTCCTGCTCAGGGGTGTTCTTCAGCTTCCCGTTCAGGAGGTACTGGCGGTACTTCACCTCGAGGCGGCGGGCGTCGGTGACGCGCGTGTCCTTCGGGTAGGTGGTGAGGAACGAGCTGAACTGGGTGAGCGCTTCGGCGGTCTTGGTCTGCTTCTCCAGCACCAGGCCGATGTTGTACGCGAGCTCAGGAACGTCCTTCTTGTCCTTGAAGCGCACGATGTAGCGGCCGTACGCGGCGATCGCCTTGTCGAACTGACCGACGCCCTCGTACCAGAAGCCGGCGTTGTACTGCGCGTCGGCGACCATGCCTTCGGCCTCCTTCACCAGCGCCTCACGCTCCTTCTTCTTGGCCTCCTGCGCGTCCTTCGGCACCAGCTTCAGATCGAAGGTGACGACCGGAGCAGCAGCACCCGGCGCAGGCTTGCCCTTGTTCGCCTTGAGCTCCTTCTCGCGGGCTTCCTTCTCCTTCTTGAGGAGGTCCTTGATCTCCGAGTAGCCGATCGCCTTGTCACCCGCCGCCAGGTCGTAGCTGGCCACGAAGTTCTCGTAGGTCTCAGCCGACTTGTGGAAGTTCGCCATCTTCTCGTAGAAGTAGGCGAGCGCGACCTTCACCTTCAGGTCGAACACGGTGTTCGGGTACTCCTTGAGCACGCGCTCGCCGATGGCGATGGCCTTGTCGAGCTGGTTCGCCTCGCGGGCGATGATCATCGAGTAGGTCAACGCGCGGTCGGCGTTCTCCGACTTGGGGAACTCCTTGACGAAGTCGACGAAGAGCTCGGAGGCCTTCGCGGCGTCCTTCTCCTTCTTGTACACGACCTCGTCGATGTACTTGTACTGCGAGCCTTCGACGAGCGCGCCCACCCGCTTGGTGAACTCGGTGTTCGGCTTGCTGAGCTTGCTGTTCGACTTGAAGAGGCGCGAGAGCTTGTTGAGCTCGAGCCACTCTTCGCGATCGTTGAGCACCGCCATGGTGAGGTCGGCGGCCTTCTCGGAGTTCGGGTGCTCGGGGTACCGGTTGATCACGTCACCGAAGCGGCGGCCGGCCTCGACGTAGTGGTTCTTGTCGTAGAAGACCATCGCGGCCTGGTACGAGATGTCGACCTCGTCGGGGTTCTTCGGGAAGAGCTTGTTGTACGCGTCACACGCGGCGACGAGCTGGTTCTCGAAGGCGGTGATGGGCTTCTCTTCCATCTCCTTGGGGTCGCGCTTGGTGAGCTTGGCGGCCTTCTCGACGGTGCCCTTCTTGGCGTTCTTGTTCTCTTCGATCTTCTTGTTCTCATCCAGCTCAGACTTGCCGAGCTGGCCGCGCTCGATCTTCACCAGCTTGTCGTAGGCGAGGATCGAGTTGAACACCGACTGCTGGCGGTACTTCTCGTTCGACGCTTCTTTCGCCTCGGCGCGGTTGGGCACCTTGAAGGCCATCACGCCGACGTACTGCTTGGCCGCGGGCTCCCACTCCTCGAGCGCCCAGAGGATCTCGGCGTAGTAGAACTTCAGGTTGAAGGCCTGGTCGGCGACGAAGTTCTCGTCTTCGGCCGAGGCGAACGCCTCGACGTACTCCTTGTAGATGTCGCGCGCGAGCCGGTAGGTCTTCACTTCCTTCGTCTTCTGCGCCTCCTGGTGGTACTCGGTGACGGCCTGGCGCATCGCCTCTTCGGCGACGTTGAAGCCGTTGCGGAGCACTTCCTTCTTCGACTCGTTGGCCTTCCACCAGACGCTGCCCGGGCGATAGAGCTCGGCCAGCTTCTTCACTTCCACCTTCACGTTGTCGCGCTGGCGCAGGCCTTCGTACGACTTGATGATCGACTGCTGCCAGTCAGGCGCCGCCTCGGAGACCGCGCTGTCGTTGAGCAGGTAGCGGAACGACTTGATCGCGTTCTCGTGGTGACCGGCCTCCTGCAGCGCGTACGCGAGCTTCTGGGTGAGCGAGAGCTGCTTCTTCTTGCCCGCGTGCGCCTTGAAGTACGCCATCGCGTCGTCGGCGCGGTTCAACTGCACGAACATGCGAATCGAGTCCTGGAGCGCTTCGTTCTTCAGATCCGTGAACGACTTCTCCTTGTTCTGCTTCTCGGCCAACTCGACCACGTCTTGCAGCTTCTTGAGCGCCTTCTCGTGGTTGCCCTCGTTGAAGTCGACCCAGGCCAGCTTGTAGAGCGCGTACGACTTGATCTTGAGGTTCTGCGAAGCGAACGCCTTCTCGTAGTAGGTCTTCGCCTTCTCGAGGATGTTGGCCACTTCGAAGTAGTGGTTACCGAGCTGCACGTAGGTGTCGGAGACGAACTTCGAGCCGGGGTAGCTCTTGAGGAGCTCCTCGTAGCGCTTGACCGCGAGGTCGCGCTTGCCGATCTCGTACTGGTTGTACGCGAGGCTGTAGAGCACCTCGTCTTTGCGCTCGTAGGTCGGGTACTCGCGGAGGATGGTCTCGTAGAGGCGCATCGTCTCCGAGCGGTACAGCTCGGACTCGCGGTGATCTTCCTTGGGCTCCGCCACCTTCTCGCCGCGGTTCTTCTTCTCGTCGGCTTCCTTCTGAGAGTTGAAGAAGCCGAGCATCTCCTTGCGGTACAGGTAGTTCGACTTCTCCCAGTAGAGCTCGCTCAACTGGTAGAGCAGGTCGGCCTTCTGCGGGTTCCCGTCTTCGATCTTGGGGATGATCTTCTTCGCCGCTTCGATCTGCTCGTCGCGCTTCTTGTCGGCCGTGGCTTCCTTCACCACGTCTTCGATCTTGGCGTCGCGGGCGTCGAGCTTCGCGGGGCCCTTGCGCTCTTCAGGCTTCTTGGCGGCCGTCGCAGCGGGCGTACCGGCCTTCGCCTTCGGGTCGGCCTTCGCAGGCGCCGCCTTCGGATCTGCCTTCTTCTTGGCTTGAGCGGCTGCGGTGCTGGCGCTGAGGCCGGCAGCAACAGCGAGGATCGTCACGAGGCGAACTGCGAGCTTCATCTGTGCTCCTGTGGGGCGAAAAACGCGCGGAACCTACAACAAGGCTCCGACCGAAGAAAAGGGCACCCCAAAAACGGTGGGTGCCCTCTCAACTCCTGAGAATGTGACCGCGATCCAGCGTCAGTTCGTCGGTGCCGGACAGCCGCGCTTGAGCGTGTACTGGTAGTACCCGATCTCGTCGCGCCAGAACTCGCCCTCGAACTTCCAGTAGTTCCAGTTCTCAGCCGGCATCTTGGGCCGATACAGGGTCTGCTTGCCAAGGAGGGCCTGCCCGTCTGCGCCGGTCTCGGCGAACTCCTTCTCGGCCTTCGCGATCTCGAACCGAATGATCTCGGCCTGATCGCCGAAGCCCTTGATGGTGCGGTACGCCTCGGTGAGGCGCGCCTTGGCGATCTGCCCGGCCGTCTTCTCGAGGGTGTCCTTGTTCTGGTCGAGGTACGTGACGAGCTCGGCGCTCATCTTGGCAGCGCGCCAGGCCTGGTTGCCTTCGATGGCCGTACGCTCGGTCTCGATCGCCTTGAGCATGCCGAAGAGGCCCAGCATGCGCTCGTTGGTGCGCACCCAGTTGAGCACCGCGCGGGGCAGCTCAGGGTTCTCGGTCACGTTGACCATCTTGAAGTACGCCGACAGCTCCCGCGGCTCGGCCGAGTCGACCAGCGGCTTGAGCTTCTCCGACATCGGCAGGTAGATGCGCTCGTACTCGACCAACGACGACTTCGACTCGTCGTACAGGCACGAGAAATAATAGGTCGTCGAGGTGAGGATCCACGACTCGGGCTGGAAGGCGCCAGCGAACTGCGGCGCGTACAGGCCCTGCAGTGAGCCGAGCGCCCCGCCGAAGTCATCGTTCTGGAACCGGGCGAAGCCGTTCTCGAACAACGACTGATCCCAGTACTTCGAGAACCGCGGCACCCGCTCGTACCACTCGGTCGACTTCTGGTACTGGCCCTGGTTGTACAGCGTGCGGCCCAGCGCCAGATACGAGAGCTGCTTGGTCTCTTCGAAGTCGAGCTGACGGGTGCGCACCTTGAGCACCGCCTCGAAGGTCGAGATGGCGGCCTCGAGGTTCTTGCTGCGGGTCGCCTCGTCGGCGGCCGGGTAGCGCGGGTCGGCAAGCGTGATGCCCATCAGGTACTGGGCCTTGGCGTAGACCTGGCTGGTGTCCGGCACGGCCTCGAGGAACTGCTTGGCCTCGTCGAGCTTGCCGCGGCGGTGCGCGATGCGGCCGATCTGGTAGTTGATGCGCGCGAGCACCTCGAGCGGCAGCGTCGCCCAGGCATCGGCGTAGCGGTCGTAGAGGTTGTTCATGATCGAGGGGATGAGGAAGTCGTCGTTCAAGACCTCCTGCAGCGAGATGAGCGCCTCGACCGACTTCAGGTGGTACGGGTGCTGCGGCCCCGCCTTCACGATGGGCGTGAAGTAGATGAACGCGGTGAACGGCAGGTTCGAACGCTGGAAGCTCGAGGCGAGGTAGTACTCCGCCTTGAGCCGCAGATCGTTGTCGGTGGTGCTGTTCGTCACTTCGAAGAACAGCCGGGCCGAGTCTTCGAACTGGTTGCCGTTATAGGCCGACAGCGCCTTGTTGTAGACGGCGAGATCCTGCGCCGAGGCCAGACCGGCGGCGAGCGTGATGGCAATAAAGAGCGTGCGCTTCATGGTGTGCCCTTAGAAGAGGAACGAGATCCCGAGATACAGCCCGATGTTGTTGAGCACGTCGGAGCTGGGGATGCGAACGAGGTTCAGCGCGAGCGGGACGTCGTTGCTGCGCTTGATGTCGGTGCCTTCGATGGTGCCGGTGAACGTGTCGACGTCACAGCTGGCGCCCACCACGGCGGTACCGGGGTCCTGGCCCATGCGAATCTTGCCGTCGAGGGCGCGGAGGTCGTCGACGTTGCAGCCGTTCACCCGCTCCATGCGCGCCGTGTAGACGACGTCGCGCACTTCGAGGCGCATCGCGAACCGTTCACCCAGCTGCAGGCGGAAGCCGGCGCCCAGCGAACCCATGAACCGGGCCCCCGTGTCGCCGTAGGTGGCCTGGCTGATGGTGCCGTCGGTCTTCACCGTCTCGGGCTTGAGCTGGTGGCGCGTGCCACCGGCGCCCACGCCGCCGTTCAGCACGAAGCTGAAGTGCGCCAGGGTGCCTTCGAACAAGGTGAACTTGCCGTAGAGCGGGCTGACTTCAACGCCGCCCATCACGCCCCACGTCCACAAGAGCGAGGTCGCGGCCTGGGCCTCGACGCGGAACTTCTCGACCAGCTCACCGTTGAACGCCGACTCGACGTTGTACCAGTTGTAGCCGCCGGAGATCTGGAGGCCGAAGTTCTCCTGCAGGTGGTACACGAACGAGCCCATCGTGCCGAAGTGCTGGGTGAACTTGCCGTTCACCTGCATCGCCACCGGGTAGAGCACGATCTCGCTCTTCTTCGAGTCGGAGTACGCCTTCTGCTCGACGATGTGCACGGCGACGTTGGGGTTGTAGAGCGGCGCGCCCGACACCAGGCGCTGCGCCTCGGGGTCTGCCGCGACAGCAGCAGCGGGCGCCGGCGCGGGCGTACCGGGGGGCGGCGGCGCGGTGGGCGTGTCACTCTTCGGCGTGGTGGTGGGCGCCGGCGTCGCGGCCGGAGCCGGATCATCCTCGTCATCATCAGGCGTGGCCTGGGCGACGACGATCAACGGGGCATCGATGGGAGCAGCCGCCTGCACGGCGAACGCCGTGACGAAGGCTGCGAACAACAGAACATGACGGAAGGAGGTCATCGAAGATCGTCCCTTAGAAGATGAACGCGTAGCCCAGGTCGAACTGGACGAGGTTGGTGATGCCCGCGTTGGGGCTATCCATGCCGCCCGTGCCCGTGGCCCGGTCGACGTTGATCTGGAACGAGTCGAGGTAGCTCCAGTCACGCACTTCGATCTTCACGGAGTGCTGCTGCATGATGAAGAAGCGGAAACCCAGGGCGACCGAGACGAGCGGGCTGACCTTGTTCTCGGTGAGGAACTGGCCGCACTCACGCGCGCTGACCCGTTCGGCGCAGAGCACCATCGACTCGCGCTTGAGCGCGCCCACGCCACCACCGGCCCAGACGTAGAACTGGAAGTGAATCGGCAGCTCCGACATCAGGTTGATCTTCCCGTAGATGGGCTGGAACCGGATGCCGAACACACCGTGGGCGGTGAGCTCCCACAGATCGGCCGCGTCATTGGCGCGGCTGATGGTGTTGTTGGCGAAGAAGTCGGTCTGGATCTGATCGGCCAGCGACGTGTGGCGCGACAGCGCGTACCCGCCGCGCAGCTCGAGCCCCAGCCAGTCCTTCGGGTTGAAGGCGACCGAGACGTTGAAGTTGTAGTGGTCGGTGAGCCGGCTCAGGAGCGAGAAGCCGACGTTGCCGCCGAGCTCCCAACGTCCCTCGACCGAGAAGAGGCGGTTCCGCACCGCGACCTTCTCCACGAGCTCTTCGGTTTCATCTTCGGCGAACGCCGCTTGGGCCGTCATCAGCACCAGGCAGCTCATCAGGTTGAGTGTCGTACGAGTCATGGAGCTCATTCACCTCATCTACGGACAGCTGTTCTGGAACGTGGGCAGCACGTCGTAGCAAACCTCGACGGTGCTGAGCGGCTCGGGCACCGAGGTGCCCTCGAAACGAACGATGTTGCGAAGCCCCGCGCCTTCGCACTTCAGGTACGAAGCGCCGTTGCTCACCATCGCCGTGGAGACGTCGACGCGCCGCGCGCAGCGCCCGTTGCGGCAGGCCGGCGTCGTCACCGGGCAGTTGCCATCGACCATGCAGTTGGCCGCGGAGGCGGGGCTCACGTACGAGGTCAAGCCGGTCGCCACGCCGCCATCGGGGCGCAGGTCGGGCCCCCGGCTGAGGCGGAAGTCACGGCGCAGACCAGACGCGGCGTAGCCCAGCGAGGAGAGCGCGCCCGAGAAGTCTTGTTGGCAAATCGACACCGTCACCCCACCCGTCTCGGTCGCGACCTTCTCGTAGCGGCTGCCGGTGTACGCGATTTCGAAGCCGCCGTCGTTGACGCCGCCATCGGGGCACGCGCCGGCGCCCAGGGCCCGGCAGCAACCGACGTGCGGCGTGGGGTCACCGAACTGCGAAGGCACGGCCTGTTCGTCGGCGGCCGTGGAGACGATCGCCGCGAGCGCCACCGACTCGGCGTTGCCGTAGCCCTTGTAGGTCTCGAGGAAGCGCGTGAAGTACGCGGTGCTCCCCCAGGTGCCCGCGCCCGCGAGCGAGTTATCGGGCGCGCAGCGGCAGCCGGGGTCGGCGGTGCAGGTGGTCTGGCGGGTCATCGGCGTGCACGACGCGTCGTCTTCGTCTGACACCACCACCACGTACAGCGCCGCGTCTTGACGAATGAAGCGATCGAAGACGGGCGTGGTGATGTTGGTGGGCTCGGTGAGCGCGAGGTACGCCGCGTAGAGCCCGCGCTCGGCCGCGCTGCCGTTGATGCCCACGGCCGACATCTGACCGAAGGCCTGCACCGCGGTGGTGAGGTTCGGGCCGGTGTTGCAGGTCACCCCGCCGCCCATCATCGGCGTGCAGCTGATGTAGTTCTCGCTGGTGGCGCCCAACGTCCAGGGGCGCAGCTTGCCGCGGGCGGCCGCGTCGTCGGTGTCGGTGCTGGTGACGGCGATGTGGAAGTCGATGGGCGGGTTGGCGGTGACGAGCTGGTTGATGAAGCCCTGGAAGTTCGACGCGAGACGCGCCTGCTTGGGGGCCATCGAGCCCGACGAGTCGACCACCCAGAGGATGTCGACCTTGCGCACCGGCAACTGCGTGTACGCGTCGCACTGTTTGGGCACGTTGACCCCGAACGCGTCGGTGGCCATCGTGGGATCGACCTTCACCGCGGGCGTCGCGTCGTCGACAGTGGGCGTGCCGGGAACCACCGCGAACGGCTCGACGATCTTCCTCGTGCGCGTGCGATCATCACAGCCGGCGGCAGCCAGTGCGAGCGACACCAGAATGAGCACACGGAGAACGAGCATGGAGCGACTCAGAGGGGGCGGCGGCTTAACACGGGGAAGTACACGGAGGTACAGGGCTTTTCGAGAAAGGGTTCACCCATCCTGAAGGGCCGGAGGCAGACAGGCCTGCACCGAAGTATCTGTGACGGTGCGCAGCAGGTCGCAGATCCAGTCGTCGGGGCAATCGGCATCAGCGGCGCAGCCCATGGTGCAGACGGGGCCGGAGTCTTTGCGAATGCACAGGCCGCTCTCGCAGGCAGCGGGCCCGAAGCCGCAATCAGCGCCGGGTTTGCCGCCGCCGTTGGGGAAGCACACGGGGACCTGCGTGGTGCCGTCGGGGCCGACGGCCTGGCGGCAAGCGAACCCATCGGGGCACGAGCCGCTGCCGCAGGTGACCGAACAGAGGCGCGCGGTGCCCAGGTCGAGGCAAGTGCCGCTCTGGCACGGCGCGCGGCCGGGCGAGCAGTCGTCGCCGAACAGGCCGCCAATGGGCGCGCAGACGCCCGAACCGCTCAACGGGCCGGTGGCGGTGCGGTGGGGCTCGCTGCAGTCGTAGCCGCCGGTGGCCGCTGAGGTCTCACAGCAGCGGAAGCGCGTGTCGCCGCACTGCGCGTCGGTGGTGCACGGCCCGGAGCAGAAGTCGTTCAAGCCCGCCTCGAGGCACACGCCGGTCACGCAATCTTGCGGGCCGGCCACCGAGCAGTTCTCGCCGAGCCGGCCCAGGCCGCCCTTGCACGAGCCGCGCTGCGGCATGCAATAGGAGCGCGGAGGCGAGCTGGGATCGTCGACCGGCTTGCACACGAAGCCCGCACCGAAGCTGCGAACGCAAGCCGCGTCATCGGCGCACGGGGTGGAGCAGAACGCCTCGCCCGCGAAGGGGCAGTCGGTGCAGTTGTTCACGATGCAGCGGTTCTCCGAGAACCCACCGCGGCGGCAGTCGTCGTTGTCCGCGCAGGGCGAACACATGCGGCCGTCGGCAGCGCCGGTGCACACGTTGTTCGAGCAGACCTTTCCCAGGCCACACTGGCTCAACTGACCGATGGTGTCGGTCGAGTCGCAGTAGCCCTCGCAGGTGTTGCTGTTGGGCACGCACTGGAATGGGCCCACCACCGACGGGTCGTCGCTCTGGCCGATGTTGGTGCAGGAGAAGCCGCCCGGGCAGTCCGGGTTCTCAGCAGAGCCGAGCTTCACCGGATCGCAGCCGAGGGTCGGGCAGATGTTCTTCGCGGGGTTGCAGTCGCGCCCACAGAACGTGACGCCGGAGACCACGTTGCGCACGCACAGGTCGAAGGGACCGCCGCACTCGTCGTCGCCCTGGCAAGCGGAGCAGATGCTCCGGCCGTTGTTGCAGGATTCAGTGTCGGGCGCGCACTGCTTGAGCAGCGCCCCTTCGACACCGACGGGCAGCTCGCGGCAGCTGTACCCCGTGGGGCAGCTGTCGCCGGCGCCGCAGGCCGTGGTGCAGAACTGCTCGCCCGAGCCGATGGCCGAGAAACACGCGCCCCCCGCGGGGCACTGGTTGCCGTCCTGGCAGGGGCCGCAGAGCGAACGGCTCACGGCGATGTAGCAGTTGCCCGTGTCTGCATTGCAGACGTGACCTGAGGGGCAGTCGACTTCGGTCTTGCAGCCCGAGAGCGGGCGGCAGATGCGGCCGTAGCGGCCCGCGGCCTGGCAGAGGAACTCTGCCGGGCATTGATCATCGGCCGTGCAGGCGTCGGTGCAGAAGCCCGACTGGTTATCGAGCGCCAGACACAGGCCCGATGCGCAGACCGAGCCCGAATCGCCCGGAATGCAGGGAAGCCCCAGTTGAATGGGCCTGGGTCCGGAAGGGCCGCAGGCCGACAGCGCCAACGCTGCCGACAGCAACCCCACCGGCCATACCGAGCGCACACTCCACATCGCAGGGCCTCCCCGAAAGCGTGAATCGACAGCGGTACTGCGATTACTTCCGGGTGTTCTGCGCCTTGTGCGCCGCGCGCAGGGCGGTCTTCACGGAGGGCTTGATCACGACGAGCCCGTCGTTCGAGCCGGCGATGCCACCCTTGATCAGGATGAGGTTCTTCTCAGGGTGCAGACCGACCACTTCGAGGTTCTGGGTGGTGACCTGCTCCACGCCGTAGTGACCCGGGAGCTTCTTGTTCGGGTACACGCGGCCCGGCGTCTTGCGCTGACCGATCGCGCCGGGGTGGCGGCGGTATTCGTGGGTACCGTGGGTCTGACCGAAGCCGCGGAAGTCCCAGCGCTTCATGACGCCCTGGAAGCCACGGCCCTTGGTGATGCCGGTCGCGTCGACCAGCTCGCCCATCTTGAAGAAGGCGTCGACCTTGACCTGCTCGCCGATCTTGAAGCCGTCCAACTCGGACGCGTCGACGCGGAACTCGCGCACGATGCGCTTGAGGTTCGCGCCGGCCTTCTTGAAGGAACCGACCTGCGCCTTGGTGAGGTGCTTCTCCTTGGCGTCCGTCATCCCGAGGACGACGGCGGTGTACTGGTCCTTCTCCATGGTGCGCTTGCCGACCACTTCAACGGACGTGACGTCGACCACGGTCACGGGAACGGCGTTGCCGTCTGCGTTGAAGATCTGCGTCATTCCGGCCTTCTTGCCGATGAGACCCTTCATGTGATGCTTCTTTCTCTCGGACATGGCGCGTCGGCCAGTGGTCCGGTGTGGCTTCCCAAAAGTGGAAAGGAGCGGCGCACCTAGCAGCCCCCTCCCCTGTAAGCAACTGTCTGCTCTTTCTTGGGGTCGCTACGCTCGGCTTCGCTCTTCACTCGCCGATGGTCTTGGTGGTGACCGACTTGTTGCCCGACTGGTCGATGGCCACGATCTCCACCTTGCGCTGGCCCTTCCGCACGGGCACCTCGGCCTTGTAGTGGCCCGAGCTGTCCACCGAGACCTCCACGCCGTCGATCAACACCGAGCTGCCCGCCTCGACCTGGCCTTCGACGATCAGCCGAATCTGCGCCTGAAGCGCGGGCGCGGTGGTGTCGATGGTGACCGTCACCCGGGCGCTGGTCTCATTGCCGGCCTTGTCCTTGGCCGTGGCCACGATCTCCTGCTTGCCCTCGTTGAGGTCGAGCTTCAGACGGTACACGGTGCCCTTGTAGAGCGGCGCGTTCTTGCCGCCGATGGTCACCTGGGCCACGTCTTTGTCGGGCACCTCGACGATGACGTACTGATCCTTGGTGTTCAGAACCTGCTCGGGTTGCGGGTGAATGAACGTCACCGTGGGCGGCAGGTTGTCGAAGGCAGCGTATTCGTAGGCGTGTTTGGCGCTGACGAACTTGAGGCCCGGCGCGGGAATGGTGGCCAGCGACTTCGGCAGATCGCCCACGTCGCCCGGGTACATCACGGTGAAGACGGCCACCTTGCCCGTGTGGCTCTTCAGCTGGGCCGATCGCAGATCGGTGGTCCTGGCGAACTGCGACTGGAGCTGCTGCACCATCTCGGCGTCGACTTCTTTGACGGTCAGCTCGAGCTCGGTGGTCAAGAAGCGCGGCGCGGGCTGCTGCAGGGGGGCGGTGGTCGCGCAGGCAGCGAGCAGAAACAGGGCGGGCAGGAGAAATCGCATGCCCTCGTGTACGCGATCGCCCCCGCGTTCGGAGAGGATTTTCCCAGGGCCGCCGCACGCCGCCGATGCGCTATGAATCGCCCGTGGCCGTCGATCCTTCAGTGCTCTCACGCAACGTGCGCGGCCGGTTCAAGATGAACTGCCGCATCGACGCCGCGCCTTCCGCCTCGGAGATCGAGAGCGATGGTTCGCGTTTCCTGGTCGCCTCGACCGACGACCTGCTCGGCCTGGGCAGCGACGCGCGCGTGAAAGAGGCTGCCCAGACCGCGCTGCGCAAGCTCGGCGTGGGCCGCACCGAAGGCACGCGCACCCAGGCCGAGCTCGAGGCCCGCGCGCTCTCGCTCTTCGGGGCCGAAGCCGCGCTGGTGATCAGCCACGAAGAAGCGTTGCTCCCGCTGTTGCCCACCTGGCGCATGGCCACCGAGGCGCGCGGCCGCAGATCGCTGCCCGAGTCGCCGCAGATCACCACGCCCGAAGATGCCGAAGCGGCGCTCGGTCACCCCGGCATGCTGGGCCTCATTCTCGACGCGGTGCACCCCCTCGAGGGCGATCTCGCGCTCACGCCCCGGTTTGCCGAGGTCTGTCAGCGGCGGCACGCCAGCCTGGTGGTGATCGACGACGGGCTGGGGGTGTTGGGGCCGACCGGTGGTGGCGCGATCGAGCACCTCTCCCTGCAGACGCAGGTGACGCTGCGAATCTTGCCCCTGGGGGGCGCAATTCCCGGCACGGGCGCGTTGGTGCTCGGCCACCCCGAGCTGCTGGAGACCTTGCGCGGTGCGCTCCCGGCGCCTTCTGCTGTCTCCCTGGCCGCCTCGGCGCGCGCGCTGGACATCGCCGCCAGTGAAGGCGCGCGAAGGGCCCGGCTCTTCGACGTCGCGCAGAAGCTGCTCACCGCGCTCAAGGGCGGTGGTTTTGATACCGGCCCGTGCGTCACGCCGTGGATCCCGGTGTGGCTGGGTGACGAGGCGCTGTGTGAGCAATGGCTCGCTGCGTTGGCCGATCTGGGCATCGCCTGCCGTGGGTGGCTCGCGGGTCCGCGCTCCCGGTTGTTGCTTGCGCCCCCCGCGACGCTGACCGATTCGCAGGTGGGGCAGATCATCGAAGCGTTCGAGCGGCTCAGCCGAAAGCTGCAGGTGCCCGAAGCGGGCGCGATCGGGAAAGAGATGCCCGTGCTCGCGAGGCCGGGCAGCTACGCGATGGGTGCGCCGGCCGCCTTGCATTGGACGACGGTGGAGCCGCGCGAGCAGCGGCCGATCGAGCCCGAGGTGATCCACACCACCCCACCCTCTTCTTCAGAGAGCCTCACGTTGCGCGAGCTCGTCTCCGACGCGGTGGAGACGGTCACCTGGCGAGCGACCAGCGTGGGTGGCGCGCAGCTGCGGCGCGGTGCCGAAGCGCTGCGCACGTTGATAGACCGGCGCCGCCGATAGGCCCGGGCTATCACGTCAATCCAACCAAACGATTGGTGCGCGGCGCCCGGACCGATGAGGTTCCTGGCGTTGAGCGTGACTTGTCCTTCCCCATTGGAGAACCGATGAAGACGAAATTGATGATGATGTTGCTCCTGGCCCCTGCGCTCGCGAGCGCTGAGCCTGACGTCAGGCCCAATCAGTTCTGGTGGCCTGATCAGATCGACCTTTCCCCGCTGCGCCGCAACGCCGCCGAGTCGAACCCCCTGGGCGGAGACTTCGACTACGCCAAAGAATTTGCGAGCCTCGACCTCGCCGCGGTGAAGGCCGACATCACCAAGGTGCTCACCACCTCGCAGGACTGGTGGCCCGCCGACTACGGCAACTACGGCCCGTTCTTCATCCGCATGGCGTGGCACAGCGCCGGCACCTATCGCCTGGGCGATGGCCGGGGCGGCGCCGGTGGTGGGCAGCAGCGTTTCGAGCCGCTCAACAGCTGGCCCGACAACGCCAACCTCGACAAGGCGCGGCGCCTGCTGTGGCCGGTGAAGCAGAAGTACGGGCGCAAGCTCTCCTGGGCCGACCTGATGGTGCTGACCGGCAACGTCTCGCTGAGCGCGATGGGTTTTCAGACCTTCGGCTTCGGCGGCGGCCGCAAAGACGATTGGGAGCCTGAGCTGGTGAACTGGGGCCCTGAGAAGAAGATGCTCGCCGACGAGCGTTACACCGGCGACCGCAAGCTGCAGAAGCCGCTGGGCGCCGTGCAGATGGGCCTCATCTACGTGAACCCCGAAGGGCCCAACGGCGTCCCCGATCCTCTTCTTGCCGCGAAGGACATCCGCGAGACCTTCGGCCGCATGGCGATGAACGATGAAGAGACCGTCGCGCTGATCGCGGGTGGTCACTCCTTCGGCAAGGCGCACGGCGCGCATGCGCCCGCGAAGTGCGTGGGCGTCGAGCCTGCCGCGGCGGGTACTGAGAAGCAGGGCACGGGCTGGGAGAACAAGTGCGGCAAGGGCAACGGCGCCGACACCGTGACCAGCGGCCTCGAAGGCGCGTGGACGGTCACCCCCGCCGTGTTCACCACCAACTACCTCGACAACCTCTACGCCTTCGAGTGGGTGCAGACCAAGAGCCCCGCTGGCGCGACCCAGTGGATCCCCGCTGACGGCAAGGGCGCCGGCCTGGTGCCCGACGCGCACGACAAGAGCAAGCGCCACGCACCGATCATGTTCACCACCGACCTGGCGCTGCGTTTCGACCCCGCCTACGGGAAGATCACCAAGCGCTGGAAGGACAACCCCGAGGAGTTCAAGCTCGCCTTCGCCAAGGCGTGGTTCAAGCTCACCCACCGCGACATGGGCCCGCGCTCGCGTTACCTCGGCCCCGACGTGCCGAAGGAAGAGCTCATCTGGCAGGACCCGGTGCCCAAGGCGGAAGGCACGCCGATCGACGCGAAGGACCTCTCGGAGCTGAAGGCGAAGATCGCCGCCTCGGGGCTGAGCACGCCCGCGCTGGTGAAGGCCGCCTGGGCTTCTGCCTCCAGCTTCCGCGGCACGGACATGCGCGGTGGTGCGAACGGTGCGCGCGTGCGGCTCGCGCCCCAGAAGGACTGGAAGGCCAACGACCCCGCTGAGCTGAGCAAGGTGATTCAGAAGCTCGAGGGCATCCAGAAGGACTTCAACAAGGGCGCGAAGAAGGTCTCGCTGGCTGACCTCATCGTGCTGGGCGGCAACGTGGGCATCGAGCAGGCCGCCAAGAAGGCAGGCTTCGACGTGCAGGTGCCCTTCACTGCAGGGCGCACCGACGCGTCGCAAGCGCAGACCGACGTGGCGACCTTCGTGGTGCTCGAGCCGACCGCAGACGGGTTCCGCAACTACTTCGGGCCTGGCCAGACGCGCCCTCCCACCGAGTTGTTGGTGGATCGCGCGAGCATGCTCACGCTCACCGTTCCCGAGATGACCGTGCTCGTCGGCGGCCTGCGCGCGCTCAACGCGAACAGCGGTTCGGCGGCTCACGGTGTCTTCACCAGCCGGCCTGGGCAGCTCACCAACGACTTCTTCGTGAACCTGATCGACATGTCCACCAAGTGGAACAAGTCGGCCAAGACCGAAGGCGTCTACGAAGGCGTCGATCGCAAGACCAACAAGGTGAAGTGGACGGCGACCCCGGTCGATCTCGCGTTCGGTTCGAACGCCGAGCTGCGGGCGATCTCCGAGGTGTACGCAGCGGCCGATGGCCAGGAGAAGTTCCAGCGTGACTTCGTCAAGGCGTGGACGAAGGTGATGACGCTGGACCGCTTCGACGTTCGCTGAAGCATCACGTGAAATCTCGACTTCGCTCGATGCGAACGGTCACCGTTCCTCCCGAGCGAAGTCGAGGCAGTACTTGCTCAGCTCACTTCTTTTCCGGCGCTTCAGCCTTCGCAGACGAAGCGGCGTTCTGCTTTTCGAGTGACGCCTGCTTGTCCTTGAGCGACTTGAGCAGACCGTCAAAACCCTTCTTGCCCATCACCGTACGGAACTGGTCGCTGTAGGTGCTCACCAGCGACACCTCATCGGTGACCACGTCGTAGATGCGCCACGAGCCCTTCGCGTCAGCGCGGTACAGCTTGTAGACGACCGGGTACGTGTCCTGCTTGACGAGCAACTTCGAGTCGACCACCGCCTCGTTGCCGTCGATCTTCTCGGAGCCGTACTCGACCTTCGCCGTGTTGCCACCACGCCCATCGTTGACGGCCTTCTGCGCGTAGCTCGCGCGGAGCAGACCCTTCATCGTCGCGCTGAACTCATCTTGCTGCTTCTTGTTGAGCTTGGCCCACTCGGCGCCCATCGCGCGTTTGGCGAGCTCACCGAAGTCGACGAAATCATCGGCGCGGGCGGCCAGCTTCTCGGTGGTCGCATCGGGCGCCTGGAGCACCTTCTGCACTTCGGTGTCGGCGTTCTTCACGACGGACAGCGGGCCAGGGGAAGCAGCGAGAACGACGGCGAGTGCGATGGAAGCGAGCACGGAGACTCCTTGAGTCTGAAGGGGGGGCGGCATCGACCTATACCCGTGCCTCAACGCGGCGCGCGAGCCTCAATTCACCACATCAACCCATCAGCGGGGCTTGAGCGGTGACGGCATGCCCGGAAGGGGGGGCAGTTTGCCGTGCGAGCCGCCGGAGCTGCTCACCTGGCTCAACTGCAGCGGCATGGTGAGCGCCTTCACCGAGTACGGCACGATCGGCACGTCGATGCCCTTCAAGATCACCGACTCGTTGGCCTCGTGAATGACGCCGGGGCCCGCGCGCAGGAGCGTGTCACTGGTCACCAGCACCTGGCCGGTCTGCGCGATGCCGCACAAGCGCGCCGCGAGGTTCACCGTTGCGCCGATGGCGGTGTAGTCGAGGCGGCGGGCAGCACCGATGGCGCCGACGACCGCCGGCCCGGTGTTGATGCCCACGCCGACCTCGAGCGGCACGCCTTTGACCGTGATCTTCGCGGCGCGTTGCACGATCTCCAGAGCCGCGGCGATCGCCTTGCGTGCGCCGTCTTCGCGCTGATCCACCGCGCCCCACAGCGCCATCACGCAGTCGCCGATGAACTTGTCGACCACGCCGCCGTTCTTTTCCACCGCGTCGACGGCCTCACCGAAGAAGGCGTTCAAGAACCGAACGATCTCTTCAGGCGGCATCTGGCCCGACATGGTGGTGAACCCGCGGATGTCGGCGAACAGCACCGTCACTTCGGCGTTCTGGCCCGCCATGTTCACCTTCATGCGGCCCGACAGCACTTCTTCGACCGCGGCGGCGCTCAAGAACCGCGAGAGACTGGCGCGCGTCTCGACCTCTTTCTGCACCTGGGCCACCAGCGCTGCGTTGTCGAGGAGGATCGACGCCTGCGCCGCCACCGCGTCGAGCAGCGGCAGGTCGTCATCGGTGAACGCGGCGCTCATCGAGACCGACTCGACGTAGAGAATGCCGATGGTGCCGGAGCGCGTGCGCAAGGGCATCGCCATCACGCTCTTGATGCCGCGGATCATCACGCTCTTGCTGCGATCGAACCGTTCGTCGAGCAGCGCGTTGTTGGTGAGCAGGCCGCTGGTCGAGATGAGCGCCGTGTCGATGATGGTGCGCGGCACTTCGACCACGTGATCGCCGTTGCGTGACTTCGAAGCGTAGCGGCCCGAGGTCAACCACACCGCGGCGCCATCGGCGTTGAGCAGCTCGAACACCACCGAGAGGATGCGATCGACCATCGCCTCCACGCTGCGCTCGAGCGAGACCCGGCGGTGGAACTCCTGGGCGATGCGATAGCGGGCGTTCTCGCGGCGCAGGGTCGCGATGGTGAGCGCCTCGAGGTTGACCATCACCGTCTTGCCTTCGGTCGTCTCCGAAGTCGGCGGTGCGTCGTCCATCACGGAGGCGCCCATCTCGGCAGAGACCTGGACGTTGGGCTTCTCGATGTTGGTGCCGGTCTGCTCACGGCCCTCGTCGTCGTAGGTCTCGCTGGGCTTCTGCACCGGGGGCATCGGCGGGCCCGCACCGTTGGCGGTGACCTCTTTGAAGGCGTCGTCTTGCCGGTAATACGCGCGGCGGATCAGCGCGGAGACGGCGCCGGTGGTGGCCACGTAGACCACGATGCTCTTGGCGCCCACGATCTGCCGCAGCTCGGGCTCGAGGCTCGACGAGAGCGGTATGGAGGCGACGACGTGCAGCTCCATCTTCGCTGCGTCCCAGTGGATGGGGCACATGCGCAGCCGTTCGCCGCTCCGCACCCCCACGCGCTCGAGCAACGTTTCGTCGAGGCGGATGCCCTTGAGCTTCTCCGCCTTCACGAAACGGGTGGAATAGAGCTCGGCGAAGATGCGGAGGTAGTCGCCCTCCTTCACCAGGCCCAGCCTCAACAGCGCGTCGGAGAGCAGCCCGCCGGATTCTTTGACGTGGGCGCGCGCGCGCTCGAGACCGATGGAGTCCACCAGACCGCTTGCCCTCAGAGGGTTCACGATGACCGCATCGGATTCCGGGGCAACGGTCATGGGACTCTCCGACTCTATGTCAGGTCTCTGAAAGTCGTCAGCGAGAGACTCGATCGATGTGCAGGCGGAGGTTTTGCGAGGCCACGGGAAGCTGGTTGGGCAGCCGCCAGAACTGGCCTCCCGCCGCCAGCGCCACCAGCTCGTAGTCTCCGGCCGGAGGGGCCCCGAAAGGCTGAATACCGGCCCCGCCGTCTGCGGAAGGCCCCAGCGCCTGGGCGATCGGAACCATCACGACCTGGAGCCGATTGGCGGTGACGGTGGTGTCAAGCCGGCCTTCCAGGGTGCGAAGAAAAGGTGAGGGATCGAACGCCAGCGGGATGATCACCGTGGTGTTGGCGGCGAGTTGGCCCGGCCGGGGGAGCCACCGGAGGAAGAGCTGGAGGGACAGATCGGGCGTGCCGTCGCCATCGGCGTCGTCAGGGCGCATGTCGCCGTCGACGTCGAGCAGGCCGAAGGTGAAGCCGACTTTTTTCGGATCGAAGTGGCCGACCGGATCGGCGATCAGGGTCAACGGCGTGATCGCGTCGAGGGCGAAGTCGAGCACCACGTCGTCGTCGGCCTGGCCTTCGAGCGAGAAGGCGGGCGGCTCGGTGAAGACCGGCTTGTTCAGCTCGAGCGCGACGGTGGCGCCGCGGCCGGGCTGCGATTGGAAGTTCACGGGGGTGCTGATGCGATCGCCCGCGGTCGGTTGGCTGAGCACGTCGATGGTGCCGTCGAAGTCGGAGTCGACGTCGAGGAGGCCGAAGAGGCGATACGGCGCGGGTTTGACGTTCGCGATCACGTAGCGGGGATCGGACTCGAGGCGTTTGGCACTGACGGCGGTGACGCCGAATGGATTTGCGGGTGCCCCGGGGGGGCCTTCTCCGGGGCGATAGAGGAAGACCCAGGCGTCGCCCGCGGCGGTGGTGGTGATGGGGCCTTGCACCGTGCCGGTGCGATCGAGGATCTCGGGTTCGCTTGGTTCGGTGCAGGCGAGGAACAGCATCAGCAACGAGATACCTCTCCCTGCGCGAGCGGGGAGAGGTCGGCTGCAAGCCGGGTGAGGGGCTTCACCTGGTGGCCCCACACCCCGACCCTCTCCCCGCTTCGCAAGGAGAGGGAGACTCATGTCAGGCGGAGCAGCTCGCGGGCCTGCTGCGGCGTGGCCAGCTCGCGGCCCTTCGCCTTCGCCCGCTTCGCTGCCTCGGCCACCAGCTCGAAGTTGCCCTTCGCCAGCACACCCTTCGAGACGTAGATGTTGTCTTCCAGCCCGACGCGCGCGTTGCCACCCCGCTCTGCCGCCAGCTCGACGAACGGCAGCTGGTGCCGGCCCATGCCTGCGCAGGTCCACGACGAGCCGGGCGGAATGTACGAGCGCATGAAGTCGAGACCTTCAGGCGTCGCCGCCAGCGCCCCACCCACCCCGAGCACGAAGTCGAAGTGTGCGGGCAAGGTGATGAAGCCTTCTTTCTCCAGCGCGCGCGCCTCGTCGATCATGCCCACGTCGAAACACTCGAGCTCGGGCTTGATACCCAGCGCCTTGATGCGCGTGGCGATGTCGCGAATGAGCGGCCGCGGGTTCCAGAACACGTCAGGCCCGAAGTTCACCGTGCCGGTGGAGAGCGTGGCCATGTCGGGCCGATCGGCGCCGGTGAGCGTGAGCCCACCGCAGCGTTCGTCGACGTTCATGCCGACCGCCCCACCCGTCGAGACCTGGATCAACACGTCACACTTCGCGCGGATCGCCCGAATCGCGGCGCGGAAGAGCTCCGCGTCCTGGCTGGGTTTTCCATCGGGCGTGCGCACGTGCAGATGCACCATCGCTGCCCCCGCCTCGCGGCACTTCGCGGCGTCTTCGGCGATCTCCTCCGCGGACATCGGAAGGTAGGGCGTCTGCTCACGCGTCGTCTCGGCGCCGACCATCGCGGCCGTGATCACCATCGGGTTCACAAGGACCTCCGTTGTTTGTCCTTCGGGGTGACACAAGTGCCCGACGCGCGGCACACCACGATGGGCGGCTCGAGCACTTCGGCGGCAGACGCGCTGACGCTGGGCTGCGAACGGATCACCTTGCGCGCCTCGAAGGTCATCTTGCGGCTGGTATTGCCGAGGCCCGTGATGGTGCCTTCGGCCTCGATGTAGTCGCCGGCATAGACGGGCGCGAGGAACTCCACGGCGTCGTACGCGCGGAAGAGACCTTCGTCCCCATCGAGGCGAATGAGCAACTCGGTGGCCACGTCGCCGAACAAGCCGAGCATGCGCGCGCCATCGACCAGATCACCACCGTAGTGCGCGTCGTGAGTGCCCATGCGCAACCGCAAGACCACCTTCAGACCAACTCCGGGGGGCTGTTCGCTCACGTGGGTTCTCCTTCGAAGTGCGTGCCCTTCGCCTCTTTGCCAAGCCGCTGAAGCACCTGATGCGCCACGAAGTTCGCCACGTCAGACGGCTTGGTGCCGGGGCCGAAGCCCGCGTCGAAGCCGAGCTCGAGGGCCAGCTTGTGATCGACCCGCGGGCCACCCAGCAACAACGTCATCTTGCCGGCGATGCCCGCTTCTTTGGCCTGCTCGATGAACGCGCGCGAGTTCTCCTTGTGCACGTCACGCTGAGTGACCACCTGGCTCACCAGGATGGCGTCGGCCTTCTGTTCGATGGCGCGTTTGATCAGCACCTCGTTGGGCACCTGCGAACCCAAATTGTACGCCTCGAACCAGGGGTATCGCTCGAGGCCGTAGTCACCGGCGAAACCCTTCATGTTGAGGATCGCGTCGATGCCCACGGTGTGTGTGTCGGTGCCGGTGCAGGCGCCGAACACGACGACCTTGCGCGCGATCTTCTGCTCGATGAACTCGTTGAGCTCGTAGAACCCGAGCTTCTTGATCACGATCTCGGGCGTATCGATCTCGTTGTAGTCGATGATCACCGGCGAGCGCGCGTACACCACGAAGAACGTGTACTGGTCGGCCGCGCGCTCGGCAGCGGCGACCTTCACGTCGGTCAGCCCGAGCTTCTTGCAATAGATCTGAGCGGCTTCCTTCGCCTTCTCCGAGGTGGCGACCGGGAGCGTGAAGGAAATCTGGATGATCCCGTCGTCGCGGCGATCGCCGTAGGCGCGGATCAGGTGCTTTTCACGTGGAGGCGTGGTCATCGCATCACTTTCCGTAACCTACCGAGTCGAGCACTCGCTTCAAGATGGGCCCGAACCGTGAGCCCGCCGAGGTCTTCGACGTCCACGTGAGCACCCACTTCGTCTTGCCGTTGCAGCCGATCACCGTGGTGGTGGTGACCTTGTTGGCGTCGATCTTCGCCTCTTCGCCTTCGCCCACGTAGTCGGTGGTGATCTTCCGCGAGGCCGGCTGCGCACCGAGCGTGAGCGGTGAAAAACCCTCCGTACCCAGCGCGTCGACCATCTGCTTGAGACACGCCGGAGCGGGCCGCTGCGGATCGACCGGATACACGGTGACGGCGAGCTCGGCGCCCGACGAAGGGTCCGCCCAGGTCAAGGAGTTCGGATCAGGCTGGGTCTTGCCCCACTGGGTCGGCGCCTTGAAGGTCAGGCCGAGCAGCGACTGTTTGCCCAACGAATCGGCGCCTCCGAGCGCGAGCGCCAGGGTCAGTGCAAGTGCCGTCATGAGTTCTCCATCATCTCGAGGAAGGGGTTGAAGTAATCAGGCGCCTTTTCCATCACGCCGTCGAGACCCTTGCCCCCGGTTTCGGCGCGTTTGACGTCTCCGAAACGGCCGCGGCCGATGGCGGCCACCATGCCGTCGGCCTGCGCCTCCCGCAGGAGCTGGATCGCGTTGGCGAACACGAAGCGGGCGCGGTTGGCGATCTTGCCGTCTTCGCGCACCGTGAACTCCTGGTCGATGCCCTTCGCGGCCTTGTGAATGTACGTGGCCGCTTTCAGCGCGACGTAGCGATCGGCGAGCAGCGGCGTGTGCATCGCCTCGGTCATCATGCCCAGCAGCTGAATGCCCTGGTTCGTCCACACCGCGACCAGGTCGGCCATCACGTCGTACGCGTGGCTGAAGAAGATGTCGGTCTCCTTGTGCTTGGTGGGCGGCATGTACTTGAGCGGCGCGTCGGGGAAACAGCGCCGCACCAGCATCGCCTGGGAGAGCTCGAGCAAGAGCGTGTCGGGCTGGTGCGGATCGATCTCGTACGAGTGACCGATGCCCAGCTGCCAATCCTTCAGGCCTGCGCGTTTGGCGAAACACTCGTTGATGAACTGGCTGGCGATCACCGTGTGCGCGGCGTCGAAGGCGTCGGCGGTCGTGATGTAGTTGTCTTCACCGGTGTTGATGATGATGCCGGCCATCGCGCAGATGCGGCGCGAGAAGTACTGATCGATGAAGGTGCGGCGCATGTTGATGTCGCGGAAAAGAATTCCGTACATCGCGTCGTTGAGCAGCATGTCGAGCCGCTCCCACGCCGCCATGAAGGCGATCTCCGACATGCACAAGCCCGAGGAGTAGTTGGTCAGCTCGACGTAGCGCCTGAGCTTGCGGCTCTCGTCATCGAGCGCCTCGCGCATCACGCGGAAGTTCTCCTGCGTGGCGTAGGTGCCGCCGTAGCCCTCGGTGGTGGCGCCCTGGGGCACGTAGTCGAGCAGCGACTGCGCGGTGGAGCGGATCACCGCGATCACATCGGCCCCGGCTTGCGCCGCGGCGCGCGCCTGATCGACGTCGTCGAAGATGTTGCCGGTGGCGACGATCACGTACTTGTGCGGCGCCGGCCCCATGGGGAACTCGCGCTTGAGATCGTTGCGCTGAGCCACCCGGTTCTTGAGTTCTTCGACGGCGGCGCGTGCTTCGGCGCGAACTTCGTCACGCAGCTTCGCCTCTTCAGCGGGCGCCAGCGGCTTGAGCGTCTCCAGCGGCGCTGAGGTGAGCCGCTCCACTGCGTCGAGCGGGCTGCTGGCCCCCATGCGCAGCGCTCGGCCGTACCAATAGGCGGCGCCCTTGTTGAGCACGCCGGCTTCTTTGAGCCGATCGCACATCAGATTGACGAGCGGCGCACCCAGGTTGCCCACGCCATCGACGCCGAACCAACGCAGCACCGTGCGCTCGACGGAGATGGTGGTGTTCTTCGAGATCAGATCGAAGATCGGGTCGGTGATGTCGGAAGCGAGCTGCCTCGCCTCCGCGATCTGTTCGTCGGTGATGAAGAGCCCAGACATGCCGCACATATACATGGCCGACCGCCCGGGTGGGCAGGTTGCGCGGGGGGGCTCCCGTCTTACGCATGGAGTCATGGAAACGACACTGGGGAGACCGGTCACCCATCACCGAACCTCGAACATCCTGAAGACCACGGTGCTGCTCGCCGCGATGAGCGCGCTGACGCTCGGCGTCGGCCAGGTCATCGGCGGCCCGCGGGGCCTGCTCTGGGCGGGTGTCTTCGTGGTGGTGATGAACTTTGCGTCGTTCTGGTTCAGCGATCGCCTGGCCTTGATGATGAATCGCGCCCAGCCCCTGCCCCCGGGCGAGCTGCCCTGGCTCGAGGCGATGACCGCCGATCTGGCGCGCCGGGCCGGGCTGCCGATGCCCCGGCTGTACCTGGTCGATTCGCCCACGCCCAACGCCTTCGCCACCGGCCGCAGCCCCGCAAAAGCAGCCGTCGCGGTGACCACCGGGCTGCTGAACCTGCTCGGAAAACGAGAGCTGGCCGGGGTGATCGCCCACGAGCTGTCGCACGTGAAGAACCGGGACACCTTGATCATGACCGTGGCCGCCACGCTGGCCGGGGTGATCACCCACGTGGCCCAGATGATCTTCTTCTGGGGCGGCGCGCTGTTTCACCGTGGCGACGACGAGGATGAAGGTGGCAGCCTACTGAGCACGCTGGGGGTGCTGATCGTCGCGCCCATCGCGGCCACCCTGCTCCAGCTCGCCATCAGCCGCGCCCGGGAGTTCGACGCCGACGCCAGTGCTGTCGGTGTGACGGGCGACCCGGAGGGCCTGGCCAGCGCCCTGAGCAAGCTGGAGTCGGGCAATCGGGCCCTCCCGCTCGACCACAGCCCCGCCACGGCCCACCTGTTCATCGTCAACCCCCTCTCGGGGCGTGGGGTGATGGGCCTGTTCGCCACCCACCCGTCCATCGAGGACCGGATCCAGCGGCTGCTCCAGATGCGCTGACGGGGGTTTCGCGGGTGCCCCCCTTCCTGTAGAGGACCCGCGTCGTATTCCTCCAGGAGCCTCAACGTGACCCCAGTCATCATCCTGCTCGGCATCGCTCTCGCGATCAGCCTGGCTTTCAACCTCGGCCTCATCGGTGGCGGCGCCAAGCCGTCAGCGCAGGCCACGGCCAACACCTCGACGTCTTCGAAGAGCGAGAACCGCTCCGATGAAGACCGCGCTCGCAAGCTCGAGTCTGAGCTCGACAAGAAGAAGCGTGAACTCGAAGAGGTCAAGAAGGCCCAGGCCGAGCTGAAGGACGAGCTCAAGAGCACGAAGAAGAAGCTCCACGATCAGCGCGAGACCGAGAAATCGGGCGACGATCTGGTGAAGGCCCGCGCTGAAGTCGAGCGCGCCGCGTCGATCCAGCTCGAGAGCACCCGCGCTGAGCTCGCCACCGCGCTGGCTGACCTCCAGAAGCTGAAGACCCAGGCCGACACCAGGAAGCAGGCCCGCCCCGCTGCCGCCGAGCCGACCGAGAAGAAGGAAGAGGTGAAGGTCGAGCGCCCGCAAGAAGTGATCACCCGCGTCATTCGCGAGCTCTCCGACGTGGAGAAGGATCGCATCGCGCGCCTCGAGGCCAGCTCGTCGGCCGACCGCAAGAAGGCCAACGAACTCGACCGTGAGCTCAAGAGCCTCAAGGCCAAGCTCGATCGCCACCAGCGCGACAGCAAGCGCGTGTACTCGGAGGCCGAGCTCGCGCGTGACAAGTACCGCGCCGTCGAGATGCGCCTCAACCGCACCCTGGTCGAGAGCGATCTGCTCAAGCGCGCCATCAAGGATCTCGAGAAGAAGTCGGGCGTCGATGCCGGCCGTCTCGAGCTGAACGCCGAAGAGATCGCCAGCAGCGACTCGTCGGTGAAGGCCAAGTTCGCGGCGGATGACGCGGCTGAGGCCGATGCCCGCGCGAAGCTCGAGGCGGCTCCGGCCACGCACGTGGAGGAGCCTGCGGCTCCTGCTGCGGCGGCGGCGGAAGCGCCCGCGGCTGAAGTGACGCCGACCGCTCAGGCGTGATCGTCGTGCAGTGAAAACGGCCACCGTGCTCCTCGGAGTGCGGTGGCTGTTTTGCGTTCTGGCCCCTCTCCCCAGAGGGGCGAAGGCGCTTCGGTTCACTTCTTGGCGATCTCCGAGACGACCAGCCGATCGAGGCTCTCGTATTGCGCCACGCCGTGGAAGCCGACCACCAGCTCGCCGCTGCGGCCGAACAGAATCCGGCTGGGCAGCTCCCGAATGCGCCCGAACACCGTCTCACCCGAACGAATGCGATCGTCGGCCACGATCAACGGCACCTTCAGCTCATAGCCTTCGGCGAACGGCTCGAGCACCTGCCGGCCCTCGAGATCCATCCCCACCAGCACGTTCGCGAAGCCCTTCGCCGAATGATCCGACTCCAGCCGGTTGATCACTCTCAGCTCGGCCAGGCAGGGGAAACACCAGGTGGCGATGAAGGTGACCAGCACCACCTTGCCCTCCAGCTTCCAGGGCTCGAACGGCACCTCGCCCGCGGTCTGCCGGGGCAGCGCGTTCATGAAGGTGCGGAAATCGGCCAGCGTCGACTCGCTGTTTCGAGCGCACCCCGTGGCCAGCCCCGCCAACAGCACACCCCGGCGCGAGATCACGCGCTGTGCTCGGCGGCCTTCTGGCAGCTCTTGCACAACCCGTAGAGCTCCATCTTGTGCGAGGTCACCTTGAAGCCGTGACGCCGGGCCACCGCGTCTTGCATGCGTTCGATCTGATCGTTCTCGAACTCGATGATGGTGCCGCAGCGCGTGCAGATCAGGTGATCGTGATGCTCCCGGCCGACCGCGGGCTCGTAGCGGGTCTGCCCGTCACCGAAGTTGCGCGCGTGGGCCAGGCCGCTCTCCGCCAGCAGCTTCATGGTGCGGTAGACCGTGGCCACCGAGACGCGCGGGTCGTCTTGCCGAACACGCGACCACACGTCTTCCACCGAAAGGTGGCCGTGCATCTCGAAGAAGATGTCGATGATCAGGCTGCGCTGGCGAGTCGACTTGAGCCCGCGCTCCGCCATGTAGCGGTCGAGGATGCGCTCGAGCTCTTCGCGTTGCGACGACGAGACGCCGGTACCGGTCATGGAAAGCGCTTCCCCCAGGCGTCAGCCGACTGGCCGAGATCGACGCCTCCGTTGAGCTTCACCAGCGCGTCGTGCGCTGCCGTACGAACTGCGGGTGCTGGATCGGCGAGCAGCTTCACCAACCCCGCCCCCTGCGTCTGATCCCCCCGCCAGCCCGCCAGCTCAGCCGCCTGGGCGCGCACCCGATCGTCGCGGTGCGCCAGCAGCGGGTTCGCGTCGAGCGGGCCTTCGACCCGGGGAAAGAGCAGCAGCAAGAAGAACAACGCCGCCAGGAACATCTGGATGAAGGCCTTGAAGGGCGAATACCGCCGCGCCGCGACCAGCGCGATCCGGTACGTGGAGAAGCCCAGGGCGAAGACCAGGAAGATCCACGGGGCGATGCGGGCGACCATCGGGTCGATGCCGGGCGTGCGCTGGGCGTAGAAAGCCACCCCGGCCGAAAGGACCAGGAGCGCATAGAGCGCGATCGACCAGGCGGGGCGGACACGGACTCCGACGACGCTGGGCTCGTCTGACGTCTCGGGCTTGGCGTTCATTGACAGGTTCCGAGGACTGCTTATACGCACGGCGGCCCCCTTTGGACACCGCGATGATGGACTTGCAACGCAAGAGACTCCCTGAAGACGTTCCGACGCCGGTCGCGGTGGCGGTCGCCGACTTCTGCCGACGGGCCAAAGCACCTGCCTCGCCCGGGCTGGTGCGAGACGCCCTGGCGTTGCTCGACGATGACGACGACCCCCGCGTTCGGCAGCTCACCGACGCCGAACCGACCGCCCGGCTGGGGCCTTTCGCCGTGGTCGACGTGATCCTCGGCACCAAGGCCAGCGTCGCCGCCGAGCGTGAACAGACCGGCTATTACGAAGAGGTCCGCAAGGCGACGCGCGATCGAAAGCCGCCGAAGGGGCCCGCGGCGCCGGTGCTCACCACGGCGAAGAAGGCGATCGCGTTGCCCGGCCCGGCCCCTTCCGCACCGCGGGAGAAGAAGGCCCGCGGCCAGAGCCTGCAGGAGAAGATCGCCCCGCACAAACGCCGCGCCGGAGAGTTCGACCGCGAGGTGCACACGCAGGCCCTGCCCGGCACGCACTTCTTGCCCAAGCGCAACCTGCCTGCGCCCCGCGGCCGCTTCACCACCGTCGATCCTTCGCGGGCCAGCTTCGAGACCCTCTTCCGCCCCGAGGGCAAAGAGACCGTCGAGTCGCTGATCGAGCAGGTACCCCACCGCATCGCCCTGCTGCGCACCCTCGAACAGGGCTACGTCAGCAAACGAGGCGAAGACCTGAGCGTGGGTGACGTGGAAGACGTGCTGGAAGAACACTCGCTGTTCGAGGTGATCGAGAAGAAGGAGCGCGAGGGTCTGCTCGCCGCCCTGATCGACTCGAAGGGCTCGCTCAGCCGGGCGTCTCATGCCTTTGGCCTGACGACCGAAGAGCTCGAGAAGCTCATCGGGGCTCTGGGGGTCACCTCAGAGGTCGAGCAGGTTCGAGACCGTTACACCAAGGAAGCGTTGTCTTCGGAAAACCTCGGCCTGCGGCTCGAGCTCCTCTTCCGCGGCCGCTACCTCGAGGATCTCGGCATCGAAAAGAAGTTCCAGCAGCAACTCACCAGGCAGCTCGCTGCCCTGGTGGAAGAAGTGAAGGACGCCGCGACCACCGTGCCCACCCTGGTGGACATGCTTTCGCGGCAATACGCGCTCCATGCCGAAAGCCTGCGGCGAGCGTTGGAAAAACTCGGGCTGCTCGAGCCCTGGCTCAAGGACAAGAGGTAACCCCCAAGTGCCGATCTACGAATACCGATGTGCGAAGTGCGGAAACGAGCTCGAGGTGATGCACAAGGTGAGCGACCCCTCGCCCACCGAGTGCCCCAAGTGTCACGAGCCGGCCCTCAGCCGAATGATGAGCCGCACCAGCTTCCAGCTCAAAGGCGGCGGCTGGGGCTCTGATCTGTACGCGAGCACCAAGAAAGACGCGTCGGGCACCGCGGCGGCTTCCTCGTCGGTGAGCAGCACCACCGCGGCCACCACCACCACGACCACCACCCCCACCGCAGCCCCTTCGGCCCCCGCGTCGTCGGGCTCGGGCACCAGCGGCGGCGGCAGCAGCTCGGGCGGCTCCTCCACGTGAGACTCGGGCTGATCGCCGCGATCGTGCTGACCGGCTGCGCGACGGCCCAGGTGGCGATTCCCCCCACCCAGGTCGCCGATCTCGAGCGCAGCCTCAACAGCGAGCAGCGTTTCTTGCGCGTCTCGATGTTCGTCACCCCGTTCTACGGTGACGCCACCAAACGGCTGGTCACTCCGGTCGCGCCCGAGCTGGTGCGCTTGCTCGATGGGCCGGGCGGCAAGCCCTTGAACCCCGGCGCCGTCGAACGCACCCTGCCCGCGGGCACGGCGGTGCGCATCGCGAAGGTCGAGTTTCCTTCTGCCTGGGTGATGACCGAACGGGTGCTCTACACGCCGCGATCATTGGTGTGGATCTACCTCGACGTGCCCGGCGGCCCGCGCAACGCCCCCGCAGTGCTGGTGCTGCGCCCCGGTCTCAAGACCGATCAGGAGTTCCTCGCCGAGCTGGAGCGCCACCTCACCCGGGAAGATCAGGCCCGGCGGCTGGAGAGCTTCTCCGACCCCGTGCGTGAGGCCATTCGCACCAAGAGCGTGGTGTCAGACATGCCTTCCGAAGCGCTGGAGATGGCGTGGGGCTACCCCGACTCGAAGCGCATCGAGCTGGTCGACACGCAGCGCAAGGAGACCTGGCGCTGGGGTGACGGTGCGCGCACCGCCACGCTCTACGACGGCCGGCTGACCGCCTTCACCGGGGCCAACGGCGCTTCTTCTTCTTCTTCGCCTTGAGCTCGGCCGTGCGCGCGTCACCCGGGCGCTGCAGGTGCGGCAGCTCGCCCATCTGCACCGGGAAGTAGTCGCGGCCCAGCAACGCCTTGACCAGGTCTGCCTGGGTGGCGATGGGTTTGGTGAAGAGCGTCGCGGCGTAGCCGACCTCGTCGACCGATCCGCGGGCGTCGCTGCCTGCCACACCTGGCACCTGCAGCGCCGCGGCGGCCTCGATGGCCAGCTCATTGGCGCCCGCCCGGGCCTTGGGGTTGTAGACCTCGACCGCTGAGAGCAGCTTGAGGGTCTTCACGAAGTCGAGTGCAGGGGTGGCGAACTCTTTGTCGTAGGGGCGGGCGGCGACGATGGCCGCGCCCAACGACTTGAGCTTGGGCAGGCACTCTTCGGCCTTCCAGGGGGTCTCGCGGTTGCTCCCCCAGAGCTGAACAGGCTCGGGCGCCCGATCGGGCTTCTCGAAGAAGCAGAGGTACTGACCTTTGTCGGTGGCCAGCTCGAGACCCACGAAGATCTTCAGCTTGGTGGTGCGCTGCAGGTCGAACAGCTCGTCACACCCGTCCTGGGTGTTCGTCTCGGTGAAGGCGACGCCGTCGAGCCCAAAGGACTCCGCCCGGGTCAGAACCGCCCGGGGGTCGAGCTGGCAATCTCGGGAGAGATACGAATGAACGTGCAGGTCGATCAGCATGGAAGCCCTTGAAGGGGGAAATCGCTGGTGGGATAAGCCCCTCATGTTCACTGGCGTCAAGGTGTTTTCAGCGACGAAGGCGAAGGAACGAGAAGAGCTGAGCGAGAACGTTTCGCGGTGGCTGAAGAGCAACGCAGATCTCGAGATCGTCGATCGCGTGGTTCGGCAGTCCAGCGACAACGAGTTTCACTGCTACTCGCTGACTCTTTTCTACAAGCCGAAGTCCGCGTAACCGAAACCGCTTTCCTGCGGTCTCATCCCGGGGCGGCCCTGAGGGCGAAGCTCTGTCTTCCTTCTTCTTTGGAACTGAGCGGGCTTGGCCTACAAGGCTGCAGTCGGTTCGTTTCACTCCTGGGAGACACCACACAATGAAGGCTCATCCGCTGAAGATTGCAGCGTTGGCTTTGATCGCCGTTCCTCTCTACCTCTACTCGTCGAGCTGCGCGCCTGAGTGCGTCGACCTGGCGGACTGCAACGGCAAAGGCGCCGCCGGTGAAAAGTTCACCTGCGACAACGGCGTGTGCAAGCCGGGCAGCCCCTTCCCTGATGCAGGCACGGCGACGGGCGGCGGCACGGCGACGGGCGGCGGCACGGCGACGGGCGGCGGCTCTGCGACGGGTGGCGGTTCTGCGACGGGCGGCGGTTCTGCGACGGGCGGCGGCACGGCGACCGGTGGCGGTTCGGCGACGGGCGGCGGCACGGCGACGGGCGGCGGCTCGGCGACG
>JAUYRZ010000119.1 GCA_030695565.1 Archangium sp. | reverse complement strand
TTGTCGTTCTCGGGCTTGGCCTGCTCGTGGGTCGCACCTTCACGCGCATCAGCGTGCGCCGCCTCGAGGGTGCTCAACGTCTGCTCGAGCAAACCGAGCAGCTCTTCTTTGAGGGCCTTGCGTGAGGGCAGCTTCACGACGCGGACTTATCCCTGAAATGCGGCACAATCCCGGGCGAATGCGCGTCCTGGCAGCGTTGTCCGTCGTCGCTCTGGCAGTGAGCGGTTGTGAGTGCGCCCCCACCGCTTCGGGTTTGAGCATCACGGTGGGTTTCGACGACGCGTCGACCGCGCGCTGCGTACTCGCAGGTGTGAAGGTGGATGGAACGATGGTGTTCCACGGCGCGCCGCGCGCCGCCCCCCGCGCAGAGAGATCGTCGCTCGTCTTCGGCGTGGCGCGCACCGAGGTGATCAACGGGAAGGTCACTCCGTTCGCGCGCGGCTACGCAGCGGCCGACTGCGCGACCGTCGACCTGGAGCGCTTCGACGAAGCGGTCACCGGAGAGCTGGTCGACCTCGATGCGCCCGGCGTGAAGAAGGCCACGCTCACGCTCCGGGGCATGGCGCGCCCCGACGGCGGCACCGACGCAGGTTGTGCGGTGATCGACTGCGCTGACGCGAGGTGTGACGCGCGGCCCTGCGCAGGCGGCACCTGCGGACAGACCCGGGATGGGGGACGGGCGTGCCTGCAGCCGGGGCCCGAGTTGCTCTGCGGCGATCAGATGGACAACGACGACGACGGCAAGGCCGACTGCTCCGACCCCGACTGCAGCGGGCTGGTCTGCAGTGATCAGAACGCGTGCACCCTGATCGACACCTGCGTCCAGGGCTTCTGCGTCGCCGGGAGCAGCGTGGTCACCTGCCCGCCCATTGCCTCGGCCTGCAAGAGCACCACGGGGCAGTGCGTACCCAGCACGGGTCTGTGCCGCTACGAGCCGTTCGACGCCGGCGTGGCTTGTGACGACGGCGCCCTCTGCACCCACAACGACGTCTGTGATGCGGTGGGCAATTGCACGGGCACCACCTACGCCTGCATGTCGACCACCTGCGCTTCGAACGCGCAGTGCAACGGCCTGGGCGGGTGCACCTTCACCTACGGTGCCAACACCACTCCGTGCGACGACACCACCTCGTGCACGCACACCGATCGCTGCATCGATGCGGGCATCTGCGTGGGCATCGGCTACGCGTGCACGCCGCCCGCGTGTTTCAGCGGCACCGCGTGCGTGGGAGATGGTGGCTGCGCGTTCTCCTTCAACGGCGTGGGCACCAGCTGCCCTGGCGGAACCTGCGCGGCGGATGCGGGCTGCGTGCGCGCCCGCGACTTCGGCTACGTCACGAGCAACTTCTTCCCCAACGACATTCCCGACGCGAGCATCGCGCCTGCCACGGTGATCACCGGCTGCACGGTGGAGTTCGACACCACCACCAACACCTTCGTCGACGGCGGCTGGTGCAACCAGGTCAAGCCGACGCCGTTCGTCTTCGTGCAAGACGGCGGCATCAGCACCACGGTGTTGCCGATGGCGGGCTTCGAGCTCTCCGCCAGCTCGACGCTGGTGCTCACCGGCAGCCGGCCGATCATCCTCGCGGTGTACGGGCCCGCCACGATTCACGGGGTCATCGACGCGCGCTCGGTGAGCACCACGCGCATCGGGCCCGGTGGCAACGCGAGTGGCTGCGGCTCGATGAATGGTGGCAACGCCACGATCTCTGGTGGTGGCGGCGGCGCTGCGTTCGGCACGGCCGGTTCACGCGGTGGAGGAACGGGTGGTGGTGATGCGGGTATCGCGGGGAGCAACACGCTGCTTCAGCCGTTGACCGGCGGGTGCCTGGGTGGCCGCGGGCATGACAACACCAACCGGTATGAAGCGCCGGGCGGGCCGGGCGGCGGAGCGGTGCAGATCAGCTCGTCGGGTGCGCTGATCATCACGGGCACCATCTCCACCAGCGGCGCGGGTGGTGAAGGCGGCAACATGGGCTTGATGGATCACAACGGAGGCGGCGGTGGCGGGAGCGGCGGCGCGATCCTGCTCGAGGCGGCTCAGCTCTCCCTCGGCGCCAGCACGCGGTTGACCTGCAACGGCGGCGCAGGTGGTGGCGGCCGGGAAGATGGTCTGGCGGTCGGCGTCCCTGGTCAGGGTGGTGCGCTCAACACGGCGACTCCGGCGCTTGGTGGTCAAGGGGGTACGCCGGCCGCGGGCGATGGCGGCGCGGGCGCGGCGGGCACGTCGGTTTCCGCTGCGGGCATCGCGGGCGTGGGCATCGTGGGGAGCGGTGGTGGTGGCGCTGGGCTCGGGGTGATCCGGTTGAACGGCATCTCGAGCTGCACCATCGATGCAGGGGTCGTCTTGTCGGGCGTCGTCTCGCGCTCGGCGGTGTGCCCTTAGGCACTGGGGAAGGTGGCCGGTTCTGCTGCGTGGGTTCGGCTTCGCTCACGGGCAGGCCTCGCGGCTCGCGGGACCGTCCACACGCTGAACGAAGCGTTGAGCGGGTGAGCGAGCCAACTCGCGCTTTGTAAACATTGATCCTGAGGGTCACACCGTCCCGGGGAGGGGCGGGCTTGGTGATTTTGATGACAAAGCGAAGGTTAGCTCGGCCTTGTGGACTCGCCGGAGTCCGGCTCGCGGGCAAGTCCAGCAGGGCGCAGGCAACCCACTCGAGAGACCCGCCTCTCTGTCGGCCCTCCCCTGCACGCGATGAAGAAGGATCCCCGTTTCGGAGCAGGCGCAACACGCGCGACCGTGCCAAGCAGTGAGGCATGCGACTTCGCGGCCTGATCTGCGTGCTCTTCGTTTCGGCGTGTGGTGCTCCGAGTGTGTCCGACTCCGGGGTGGATTCGGGGAGATCTGGAGAGGTCGATGCAGGCGGCAGGGATGCAGGCGTCTTCATCGACGCGGGCCTGCCCGACGCGGGCGGCACCGACTCCGGTGTTCCGGATGCCGGTGAGCTGGACGCGGGTCTCCTCGACGCGGGTCTTCCGGATGCAGGGACGCCCGATGCCGGTCTTCCCGATGCGGGCTCGGGGCGATTGGTGGTGTTCACCGGCTCGAGCAACGGGCAGATCCGCACGTTCGCCTTCAACCCGGTCGATGGAGGCCTCACCTCGCTCGGCGCCATCAGCGCGGGCAACGGCTCGAGCTTCCTCGCCATCGACGTGGCGCACGGGCGGCTCTACGCCACCAATGAAGGCACCAATCAGATCGCCGCCTTCGCGCTCAACACGCAAGACGCGGGGGTGCAGCTCATCAACCGGGTGAGCAGCGGCGGCAACGGCCCCGCGCACGTCTCGTTCGATCGCACTGGGCAGTTCGTGTTCGCCGCGAACTACAACGGAGGCACGGTGGCGGTGATCCCCGTGGTGCCCGACGGTGGACTCGCAGCGCCCACGCAGACGATCACCATGCTCGGGCAGGCGCATCAGATCTTCACCGACCCCACCAACCGCTTCGTCTACGTGCCGTGCAAGGCGGACGACGAGGTCGCGCAGTTCTCGTTCAACGCGGGCACGCTGACGCCCCTCAATCCCGCGGCGATGAGCACCGATGCAGGTGCGGGCCCTCGCCACCTGGCGCTGCACCCCACCCAGCCGCGCGCGTATGTGATCAACGAGCTGGGCAATACGTTGCAGACGCTCAACGTCTCGGCGGCGGGTGCGTTGACGCCGGTGCAGCAGGTCTCGACGCTCCCCAGTGGCTTCAACTCGAGCAACACCACCGCTGAGGTGGCCGTTCATCCCAACGGTCAGTTCGTCTTCGGCAGCAATCGCGGGCACGACTCGATCGCCACGTGGCGGGTGGATCCGGTCACCGGGTTCGTGACGTTGATTGGGCACACCCCAACCGGTGGCCAGACGCCGCGGCACTTCTCGCTCGACTTGTCGGGCAACTGGCTCATCGTGGGGAACCAGGGCTCGGGCACCCTCTGGTTGTTCCGGGTGAACACGGTGACGGGTGCGCTGACCTCGGTCGGTGAAGTGGCGACCGTCACGTCACCTGCGTTCGTCGGCTTCGTCGAGTTGCCGCTCTAAGCGGCCAGGGCTGCGAACGTGGGCGCCTCGGGCTGACTCTGCATGGGCCGGCCGAGGCGGTAGAGCGTGCGCACGTGCGCGGCGATCGCCTGAAAGAACGTGCCCGAGGTGAGGTACGGCAACCCGTGATCCGCCGCGCAGGCCCGAACCACCGGCGCGAGCGCGGTGTAATGGATGTGGCAGACGCCGGGCAGCAGGTGATGCTCGACCTGGTTGTTCAAGCCGCCGAAGAAGAAGGTCGCCAGCGAGCTGCCCTGCGAGAAGTTCGCCGTGGTGCGCAGCTGATGACTCGCCCAGCCGTCAGCCAGCCGCCGCGACGAATCGGCTTCCGGGAACTGCGTGCCCTCGACCACGTGCGCGAGCTGAAACACCACGGCCAGGGTGAAGCCCACCGAAGCGAGCATGGCCAGGTAGCCCACCAGCACCTGCCACCACGCGTACGGGCTGATCACCATGGGCAGCGCGAGGAAGAGCCCGAAGTGCACCAGCTTGCCGAAGATCATCGAGGCCACACCACGTTTGCTCGGGCCTCTCCCGGTCATGGTGCGATCGAAGATCTGCACGAAGTCCTTCTTGAAGACCCAGACGATCATCGTGAACGCGTAGAGCGGAAACGCGAACAGGTGCTGCACCCGGTAGATGAGCGCGGGCTTCGGCTGCGGGTGCAACACCAGGAACGGGCCCGGTTCGAGATCGTGATCAGTGCCCGGCACGTTGGTGAAGGTGTGGTGCACCACGTTGTGCGCGCGCGACCAGTTGTAGGAACTCGCGCCCAGCAGGTCGAAGACGAACCCCAGCACCGCGTCGACCTTGCGATGACCCGAGTACGAGCCGTGCACTGCGTCGTGCCCGACGTTGAAGCCGATGCCTGCGATGACGAGGCCCAGCACCAGCGTCACCGGCAACGCAGCGAGCGCGGGCAACACGCCGCTCAAGAGCAGCGCGAGCAGCCCGGCGCCCACGGACAGGTACGCGACGGTCTTGGCGATCATCCGCCCGTCGGCGTGGCGGCTCTTGCCGGTGCTGGAGAAGTACGCGTCGACCCGGTTGCGGAGATCGACCTTGAAGGCGGTGTCGTTGGTGTTGAAGGTCGGCCGGGCTTTCATGGCCCCATCAACACGCAACTCGGGCGCGTCAGCCCGGCTCCGTGAGCCCTGCTGACACGCCCGTGTGAATCACCCGCTGGTACCCGCCTATTTGAGGAGGGCTTCGACCGACGCCTTGAGCGAGGTGCGTTTGATGTCGTCGCCGGTCAGCCGCTCGCCGAGCTCTTTTCCGCCCTTGAAGAAGAGCAGCGTGGGGCTGGCGGTCACGTTGAGCTGCTTGGCGAGCGCCTCGTTCGAGCCGCGGAGGATCTTGAAGAAGCGGATTTTCCCGTCGAACTTCTCGGCCACCGCTCCGAAGCGGGGCGCCAGCGTGGCGCAGGGGGCGCTGTCAGCCGAGTAGAAATCGAGCGCCACGGGCTCGGGCGCCTTGAGCACCTCCGCGTCGTAGTCCTTCTCCAGCAATTCTTTGACGAACAGTTTCTCTTTGACCGGCTCGACGACTTTGGCGCTCATCGATGAGTGATGACACACAAAGACCGCGGTAGCTCACTCTTCCCACGAGAGCGGGGAGGACTGGGTGTGTTGGCGGTTGATCAGGATCTCGCGGGGGCCGTGTTTCACCCCGTCGCGGCCTCGCACTTCGATGCGGTGCGGGCCCACGGGGAGCTCCAGGCGGGCGGGCACGAAGCCGCGTGAGACGCCGTCGACGAAGAGTTCACCTCGCAGGAGCAGCTCGCCGCCCACGGTGAAGATGCCGGTGCCGGTTTCGAGGGCCGCGGGTGGGGCGCGGGGGAGCTTCTTCTTTGGTTCGGGTTTGGGTTCTGGCTTCGGGGTCTCCACGACCGGCTCGGGCGGTGGGGTGACTTCGATTGGTTTGGGCGCTTCGGGTTGGCTTGGGAGTCGTGCAACCAGGCCCTCACCCCGACCCTCTCCCTTCAGGGAGAGGGGGACCAGTGGGGCCAGCATCGCGAAGGCGACGAGCCAGGGCCAGCGGCGCCGTTTCGGTTTGAGCAGCGGCGTGGGCGGCAGTGGGGCGACGCTCGGGGTGATCAGCGGCGCGACGTCTTTGACCCACGTGCTCAAGGCGGTTCGCGCGTCGACCGTCAGGAACGCGGGCAACAGCTGCGTGCAGGCGAGCGCCATCTCTTCAGCGCTCTCGAACCGCTCCGCCTTGTTGCGGCGGGTGGCGCGCGCGATGATCTCCCGAATCGGCTCAGGCAAGGAGGCATCGAGCGGCAGCTCCACGCCCGCCAGCAAGTCGACCAACGAGTTCTCGTCCCGCAGCGCGCTCTCACCGGCGATCAACGCGTGCAGCACGCAGCCCAGGCCGAACACATCGGTGCGGCCATCCATCGCGCCGCGCACCGCCTGCTCCGGGGCCATGTAGGCGGGCTTTCCGCGCGCGATGCCGCCCACCGTCTGCTCTGCGCGGCCTTCGGAGAACGCGATGCCGAAGTCGGACAACTTCACGTCGCCGCTGCGCGAGATGAGCACGTTCTGCGGGCTCACATCACGATGCACGATGCGCAGCGGCTGCCCGGAGTCATCCACCGCCACGTGCGCGAAGTGCAGCGCGTGACCGACCACCGCACAGACGTGCAACGCCAACCCCGAGGAGAGCGGCTTGCCCTGCGCGCGGCCCCACTTCACCAGCCGCCAGATGTCGAAGCCGTCGACCAGCTCCAGCACCTGGAAAGGCCGGCCTTCTTCCACCCCGAAGTCGAGAATGGAGACGATCGCCGCGTGGTGCAGCCGGCTGGTGATGCGAGCTTCGTCGAGGAACATGCGCGCGAAGGCGCCGCCGTCGACGTCGACCGGGAACAGCTGCTTGATGGCCACGCGACGGGTGAAGCCCGAGTCGCCGTGCGCGGTGGCAAGCCACACCTCAGCCATGCCGCCTTCAGCGAGGCGCTCTTTGAGCTCATAGCGGCCGGCGAGGCGAGTCACGGCGCTCAGCTTAGCCCCCTCTCCCGTCGGGAGAGGGTTGGGGTGAGGGGCCATCGAGGCTAGAGAGCTGGAAATGAAGACGGCCCTGAAGTCCCTCGCAGTGGTGACGGTCTTGTTGGTGGCGTTCCTCGCACTCGGCGTCGGCTGTGCCGGCCCGGCGTACATTGCCGGCAAACGCGTAGCCCCGCCCTCGCCTGCCGACGTGATGCACGCCGAAGCGCGCATGAAGACCACCGACGGGCTCGAGTTGTTGGTGCAGTCGTGGCGGCCTCAGGGCGAGACGAAGGGCACGTTGATCATCGTGCACGGTCTGAAGGACTACGCCGATCGCTACCTCGACTTCGCGCTCGCCGCCGCGCGCCGGGGCTACGCGGTGCACGCGCTCGATCTGCGTGGTCACGGTGACTCGCAAGGCGACCGCGTCTGGGTGGAGCGTTTCGAGGACTACCTCGCAGACCTCGGCCAGTTCGTGGCGCGCGTGCAGGCGGCGGAACCGAACAAGCCGCTCTTCCTGCTCGGTCACTCGATGGGCGGAGCCATCGCCACGCTCTACACCCTCAACGAGAAGCCGAAGCTCGCCGGGTTGATCACCTCTGCGGCCGCGCTGGAGACCGACGCGCCCGCGGGCGTGGTGAAGGTCGTCTCGGTGCTCACCCCGCGCCTGGCCATCTTCGAGCTCGACGACTCGAACTTCTCGCGCGACCCGAAGGTGGTCGAGTCGATGAAGACGGATCCGTTGATCTACGACGGCAAGGGGCCGGCTCGCACGGCGTCGGAGTTGCTCGGGGCCATCGCCTCCTTGCGCGAAAAGGCGCCCACCCTCACCGTGCCTTTGCTCACGCTGCACGGCTCCATCGACAAGGTGACGCCGCCCACCGGCAGCGCGTGGCTGGTGGAGCAGGCCGGCAGCAAAGACAAGACGCACCGCGCCTTCCCCGGTCTGGCGCACGACCTGCTGCACGAGCCCGAGCGCGAGCAGGTCATCGAGGTGATCCTCGGGTGGCTCGACACGCACACGGGCTGAACTCTGCCGCTGGCCCGAGGGGTGCTAGCAAGCGCTCCCATGACTGCGTGGTTGATGACGATGCTCGCCGCGGTGGGTGCTCCCGCAGTGACGGTGGTGGTGCAGGGCCCCGGGGCGGCAGAAGCGAAGAGCGTCCTCTCCGCGGCCACCTTGCCGGTGGAGCTGCGCCTCACCGACGCGCCCAGCGCCCCCGCGGTGGTGAACACCCCTTCTCACTGGCCCGCCCGGCTCTCCGCCGCGCGAAAGGCCTATGTGAGCGCGAACTTCACCGAGTGCCTGCGCCAGCTCGAGGGTGACACCGCGCCCGCCGAGCTGCTGGCCACCGGTGAACGACTGCTCGCCTCGCGGCTGCTCACCTGGCGCACCGCGTGCCACCTCGCCTCGCAACAGCCCGAGCCCGCGCGCGTCGCCGCCGAAGCGATGGCCTCGTTCCAGCTCACCCAGCCCGAAGACGTCGGCTCGACCACCCCTGACGTCGAAGCCCTGTTGGCTCGGGCCTTCAGCCAGGTGGGCGAACGCGAGGTGAAGCGCATGACGTTCTCCAGCGTTCCCGAGGGTGCGGCGGTGGAGCTCGATGGTCGGCCCGGCGGCTGCAACACGCCGTGCGGCATGGAGCTCCTCGCAGGCAGACACGTGGTTCGACTGTCGGCTGACGGCTTCAGTCCTTCGTGGCGGGTGATCAGCAGTGAAGAAGGCGCGGCGGCGTTCTCGCTGGAGGCCGCGGCCCCTGAGCTGGCGGCGATGCAGTGGCGCAGGCGCACCTCGCAGGGTGAAGCGCTCGATTCAGAAGGCTCGATGCGGTTGCTCTCGACGTCGCTGCGCGCGCCGCGGTTGTTGGTGGTGGCGGCCGAGCCCGCGGCGCCGAAGACGCTGCGGGGTGCGCTCACGGTGGATGGCGTGCTCAAGGCGCGGGCGGAGCGGGAAGGTGATCCCGAAGGGCTGGTGAGAGACCTGCTGGTGCGTGGTCAGGTCATCGAAGAAGCGCCGCCACTCTACAAACGCTGGCCCTTCTGGCTGGCGGTCGGTGTGGCCGCCGTGGCCGCGGGCACCACCACGGCCATCCTGGTGAGCACCAAACAAACCATCGTCGTCGTGAACGTGGACCCATGAGAAACGCGATCATCGTGTTGGTGCTGCTCACGGGGTGTGTGGAGACGCGGTCCGTCGCGGTCACCTTCGGCGACGACGGTGAGGGCCTCGATGGGTTCATGTGCAAGGACCGCTCGACCGATGCGGGCGTGCCGCTGCTGGCGCGCTTGCCGGCGGATGGGAGGGCGAGCCTGGTGGTCGACTTCATTCGGCTCGGCGGCGTGCCGGGCTGCCGCAGCGGGCAGCTGGTGAAGTGGTGCGCCTCGCACACGTGTGAAGCGATTCAGTCGACGCGCAGCTGTCTCGAGGTGACGCTGCCGCAGCCGGGTGGTGATCGCGAAGAGTTTCGGAAGAAGTTGCTCGATGCTCTTCGGGCCGCTGGGCCGTACCAGGCGCTCGCAGACGCGCCGGATGAGTTCGTGCTGGTGCGGGTGGTGGGCACCACGCAGGCTTGCGACAGCGTGCTGCCGGCGGGCGGCGATGCGTTGCCGTTGTTCGACAAGTCGAAGCTGGTCGGGTGCGCGTACAGCTGCCCCGTGCTGCTCGAGAAGGTCGAGCAGGATGTGTACCTGGGCTTCGATACCTTCGACGCGTTCTGCGAGAAGGGCGTGGGCACGTGCAGTGATGGTGAGCTGCACTGGCAACCTTGAATCACCGAGCTCAGTTCTTTCGTGGTGATGACTTCTTCAGGGGCTGCGCCCACACCGGGCGCGCCGCACCAGGCAGTGACTCGATGAAGTCCTGATCCGTCATCCGGCTCGTTTTCATGAACTCGTAGAACGAGAACACCCCGCCCCGCATCAGCACGCGCTTACCCGCGCGCGGCACCACCACCCACAGCTCATCGACATCCCCCACGCCCACGTGCAGCACCGACCGCGGCCGATCCGGAAACTCGATGGTGAGCACATCCGCCACCAACGCCTGCCGGGGTGTGGCGTCGCCTCGCGTGCGTGCGAGCTCCTCCAGCTCACTGCCGATGGTGCGCAGCCGCTCGTCCATCTCGCGTGGGAACGGCTTGCCGCTCAGCTCCAGCTCGGACACCGCGATGACGAAACGAAGGAAGTCGCCGGGCGCGTCGTCACGTTTGCCCGCGTCGGGATCGAGCGCACGAAGCGCATCGTTCATCGCCAACACCGCCCGATACACATCGGGCCGCGGGTCGACGTAGCCACCCACCTTCGCCGCCGGCAGCTCGGCCTCATGGCCACCCTCGCGCATCACCACCGGCTGCTTCACGTACAACAACGTGTCGTGCTTGAGCTCAGCCCACGAGCCCGCCGCGGCGGTGAGCACCCGGCCTTCCCACGCAGAGGTGCGCGCATACGGCGGCTGACCTTCGGGGGGCGCACCGACGAACACGGTCAACACGTCGAGCCAACGCTGCGAGAGGCCACCACCCCGCGGCAAGGAAGGCGGCGCCGCAGGCCGACCGAGGAATCGCAACGCACTGGGAGAACCCAGCGCCGCCAACACCTCGAGCACCGAGGGCGTGCGCGTCTTCGCGGCGCTCAGGCCGAGCACCTCTGCGTCGAAGGTGCGCGCACCACCCAACACCGCGAACACCGGGCCACGTCGTGAAGCCACCCGCGGCGTCTTGCTCAACTTCGCGAGCATGCCCTCGATGGTGGTCACGAGCACCGGCTGAGGCAGCGGCGGAAAACCGGCGAGCAGCGGTTCGAGATCGCCCACGCCTGGATCATCCGCAGCGCCGGCGATGCAGGCACGCGAGGCTTCGAGCTGGCGAAGCGCTGCCGCCGATTTGGGGTCGATCAACCGCACCAGGTTCACCGCTCGGGCCAGCCCATCTCGATCGAGGCGAAAGACGCACTGGGCGTACCAGGTGGAGGCCTGGAAATAGCCGCGCAGATCGAGGCGGTCGTAGTGACCGCGCGGGAGCAACAACGACGCGTCGAGGGGCAGGCCGCAGGCTTTCGAACGCAGCTCACCGGTGGCGGCCTTCAGCGTGCGGACATCGGCCCTTGCGGCGGCGGCGATGCGCGGATCGAGCGAGACGTTTTCGTCGAGGAGGAGCAACGGGATCGCGTGAAAGAGCGCGAGTGATTCGATGGGGGGGTACGGGGCGCCTGACGCGGGGAAGAGCGAGAGCGCGCGTGCCAACTGGCTGGAGGCGAAGTCTTTGAGTGCGGGGAGCAGGCGGCGCACTTCGTGGTTCGCGAGCTCGTCGTCGAAGCGGGTGTGCATGACGTGGAGCACCACGTCGGCGGTGATGAAGCTGGGCACCTTCTCGTAGGCGTTGCGGTCGTAGAGCGAGAAGAAGTGACGCTCGCGGCCTTCGACCACCGTGAAGTTGTCTTTGGCGAGCGCCGACTTCGCGGCCTGGGGAAGTGCGGCGGCTTTGTCGGCGCCTTGCACACCTTCGAGGCCTCCTGCGGCGAGCATGAGCAACGAGCAGATCGTGATCATGAGGGCGCTTGTAGCCGACTTGGCCCTCACCCCGACCCTCTCCCGAAGGGAGAGGAAGCGCAGTTCATTCTCGTTCGTTGCGCAGCCCGTGACGCTGCAGCAGTTCGATCAAATGCGAGCGATCCATCTTCGCGTGCCGCGCGGCCGCCGACACGTTGCCCTTCGTCACCGTCATCAACTTCGAGAGGTACTGCCCCTCGAACCGATGCAGCAACTCCGCGCGGGCGTCTTTGTACGTGCGCTCCGGGCCCGGCAACGAGGTCTCGCTCGGAACCGGTGACTCGAGGGCCGGCGGCTCGCCCATCGCCAGCGTGCTCTCCACCAGGTTGCGCAGCTCACGCACGTTGCCCGGCCAGTGATGCGCCCGCAGCGCGCTCAACACGTCTTTGGGGAACACGTCACCCACGCTCGCTTCACTGCCCGCTTCTTTCAGGAAGTGCGTGATGAGCAGCTCGAGATCTTCCACCCGCGCCCGCAGCGCAGGCACGTCGAGCTTCACCACCGCGAGGCGGAAGAACAGGTCGAGCCGGAAGCTCCCCGCGTTCACCGCCGCGCGCAGATCCCGATGCGTGGCCGAAACCACCCGCACGTCGACGGAGATCTCCTCCGAGCCACCCACCCGGCGAAACCGTTGCCGCTCCAACACGCCGAGCAGTGATGCCTGCAGCGTGGGCGAGAGCTCACCAATCTCATCGAGGAACACCGTGCCACCATCGGCCTGCTCGAACGCGCCCACGTGTTTGCGATCGGCCCCGGTGAACGCACCGCGTTCGTGACCGAACAGCTCACTGGCCACCAACCCCGGCGAGAGCGACCCACAATCGACCGTGACGAACGGCTTCTTCGCGCGCGGGCCGCGTTCATGGAGCGCGCGGGCGATCAGCTCCTTGCCCGTGCCGGATTCACCGGTGAGCAGGGCCGCGCTCAACGTGCGCGCCGCCTTGTCGATGCGCGCCAGCAACGTGCGCATCACCGGCGACTGGCCCTTGAGCGGACCCAACGCGTCGGCCTCCGAGAGCTCGACGCTCTTCGTCTTTCCGCTGCCGACCTCGAGCTGCGTGTGGCCCAGCTGCAACACCGTACCCGGGGGCACCGCGCCGTCGACCAGGGTGAGGCCGTGAGAGAGCGTGCCGTTGGTGGAGCCGAGATCGCGCACCAACACCTTGTCGCCGCGCCGGGACAGCTCGACGTGGAAACGCGACACGGAGGGATCCGTCAGGCGCAGCGCGTTGCCTTCCGCGATGCCCACGGTCACCGCTTCGGTGGCGTCGCAGACGCTCAGCCCCGCATCGACCCCGGAGATCACCTTCACCGAGAGCGTCCGCACCGGCAAACCCACCACCGCGACCGGCAGCGTTCCTTCACTCATGGGCGGCGATCTGTTTGAGGGCGGCGTGCACGGAGGGCTCCAGCCTGGCCTGGCGGATCAGCCCATCGAGCAGGCCCTTGAGGCTCACTTCCATCAGCCGTTCCCGGAGTTGATCGATCTCCTGCTCGGCAGCGACCCGCTCCTTCTGCAGGTGGGCCAGGGTGACCGCCACCGCGTGTTTGCAGAACTGCTGCCGGGCGCCGATGGGGCAGGTGCACTGAAAGGCGAGGCCTTCTTCGCGCACCCAGATGCGGATCTCGTACGGCGCGCGGCCGTGCTCCTGCGGCTTGACCATGCCGCACAGCTCACCCGGCGCCGACTCGACGCCCAGCACACGCCCTTCCGAAAAACAGTCCTGCCCGCGCTTGAAGGCCGGCCCTCCGACGATCATCGCGAGCGTCTCGCGATGAAGAATGTTCGCGATGCCTTGCACGCAGCGGAAGACGCCACGCCCCTCGATGGCCGTCAAGCATCAGCGCAGGCGTTGCTGGCTCGAGCCAACAGCTGTCGGGTGGAGCCAACAGGTCAGCCGAGGCAGAGGCCGCGGCGCTCCGAGCGGATGATCCAAACCAGGGCTCGGTACTCGCCTTGCTAGGTCCCACGGTTCCACCCAACCAATTCCAACGGGGTCTCTGAATGATTCGCTACGTGATCGTCGGCTTCTTCACCGCGCTGTTGATGGGCTGTCCCGAGACGCCACAACCTGATGGAGGCGTGACGGGTGGAGGCTCCGGCGGCGGAGGCGCCGTCACCGGCGGTGGTGGTGGCAACGTCGGCGGTGGCGGCGGCGACACGGGCGGAGGCGGCGGCAACATGGGCGGAGGCGGCGGCACCATGGGCGGTGGTGGTGGTGCGACCGGCGGTGGTGGCGGCGACACCGGTGGCGGCATGGGCGGTGGCGGTGGCGGCACCCCCGTCGACGCTGGCACGCCCCTGCGCGCGGCTTCGAAGAGCAGCACCATCGCGCTGTCTGATGACGACGCGCTCGTGGCGATGGTCAACCCCGAGAACAACACGCTGTCGACCTTCTCCACGGCGACGCGCACCCTGCTCTCGCGCTTCAGCGGCCTGAACGAGCCGGGCGCGGTGGTCTTCGATACCAACCGCAAGTCGGCCTGGGTCTCGAACCGCGGTGACTCCACCGTGCGCCGCATCGACAACCTCGACACGGCGAGCCCCGTCGCGGGCCCCACCATCAACGTGGGCAGCGAGCCGACCGGCCTCGCGCTCTCCCCCACGGGGCGCTTCCTGGTGGTCGCGGAGTGGGCCGAAGGGCGGGTCAGCTCCATCGACACCACCACCAACACCATCGTGAACTCGATCATCGTGCGCAACCCGCGCGCCGTCGCCATCACCAACGACCTCGACACGGATGACAGCGATGAGAAGGTGGTGGTGACCGAGTTCTACGGCCGCACCAACGGCAACCGCGAAGGCACCGACAACAGCCGCACGGGTGCGGTGCGCGTGTTCACCTTGAGCGCGACGGGTGCCCTGGGCGCCGATGGTGAAATCACCTTCTCCCCCGGCGCCGATGGCGGCTTCGGGGTCGGCTACAGCCCCAACCAGCTCTTCGCCGTGGCCGTGCAGAACGACCGCGTCTACGTGCCCAGCATCGCGGCCTCGCCCGCGGGCCCGCCGGCGTTCGACAAGAACGTCAACCCGGTGGTGCTGGTCGGTGCGTTGAGCACCAAGACCGAAGTGACCAACACGCTCGGCTCGCAGTCGCTGGCCCCGCTGGTCTCTGCTTTCCCCGCGCCGAAGTTCTTCCTCGCTGACCTGGTCGACATCTCGTTCCTCGGCAACAGCAACGTCGCCTACGCCATCGCGCGGGGTGGCGAGGTGATGCAGCGCATGAACTACGACATGACGGCGGGCGCGCTCGCGTTGGGCTCGACGCAGAACAACCAGATCGACCTCACCCCCGGGGGCACGGTGGGCAACTGCTTCAACCCCACCGGCGTGGTGGTCTCGGCCGCGCGCACCACGGCCTTCGTGAACTGCTGGGGCAGCCAGCGCCTGGGCATCGTCGCGTTGGGCAGCCAGACGCTCGCTGAGACGGTGGTCTCGGTGCCTGCGCCGGCTGGGGCACCTGAGCTGAGCGTCAACCGCGGGCGGCACTTCTTCTTCACCGGCCGCGGCCGCTGGAGCAACAACGCCTGGTCTTCGTGCGCCTCGTGCCACCCCGACGGGCTCAGCGACAACATGACGTGGATCTTCGCGGCCGGCCCGCGCCAGGCCACCTCGATGGACGGCAGCTTCTCCCACGGCCCGGGTGCGCAGAAGCAGCGCATCTTCAACTGGACCGGCATCATCGACGAGATGCACGACTTCGAAGGCAACACGCGCGGGGTGCAGGGCGGCAAGGGCGCCGTCACCACCGCTCCCACGCAGGGCAACTGCGGTGACCTCGCGCTCGAGCAGCAGGTCGGTGCGGGGGGCGTGGTCGGTGCTCCGTTGCCCGCGGGTCTGGGTGCGCCGGTGAAGGACATCGCCGACGGCATCGCCATCAAGTGCGCGGCCAACCAGTGGGACGACGTCGACAACTACGCCAAGACCATTCGCCCCCCCAAGGGCCGCGGTCCTTCGCTCGACACGACGGCGGTCGGGCGCGGCCGGACCTTGTTCAGCCAGGGTGCTTGCGCGCAGTGCCACGGCGGCCCGGGGTGGACGGTCTCGCGCCGCTTCTACACGCCCACCAACGCCACGGTGACCACGGTCAGCGGCACCGCCTTCGCCAAGCCCTCCATGTGGCCCACCTCGTGGACGTTCCACAACACCACGCAGATCGCCGCTCAACCTGTCGGCGCGGAGATCGCGCCGAACAACATGGCGGCGATCGCGCCTCCGCAGGCGGCCTGTGCGATTCGCAACATCGGCACCTTCGGCGTGCCCAACGACCTGGCGGCGACCGACGCGCTGGAGCTCAAGCCGGGCGCGGGTGGCCGCGCGCAGGGGCGAGGCGGTTACAACGTGCCTTCGCTCTACGGCATGCAGGTCGGCGCACCGCTGCTGCACCACGGCCAGGCGGCCAGCCTCACCGAGCTGCTCACCGACCCGAAGTTCAACAGCCACCTCAACTCGGGCAACGCGAACTTCAGCATCGAGCTCGACGCGCTGCCGACCGGGCGCAACGATCTGGTGCAGTTCATCTGGTCGATCGACGCCACCACTGCGGAGATCGCGGTGCCCAACGGCTTCGATACCGGCTGCGCGCCGTAGCAGGCTGATCAGCTGACGCAAACTTGAGGCGGGAGTGGCGAAAATGCCGCTCCCGCTTTTTGGTGCGCAGCTCCTGGTCAGCGCGAACTGGTGCGTGAATCGGCCAGCACCTCGGCCAGCGCCCTCAGCCCGTCTTGCGAGGTGAAGATGCCCACCACCTCTTCATTCTCCACCACCACCGAGCTGCCCAGCTTGTGCCTGGCCATGTGGCGCACTGCCACCTCGAGCGGGGTCGAAGGCGCCACGGTCCACGGGGCGCGGCTCATCGCCTGGGCCAGGGAGATCTCGGCGGCATCGGTCCTGGAGTGCACTTCGATCAACTTCACGTCGCGATCACTGATCAACCCCACCAGCTGCCCTTCATCGGTCACGGGGAGATGCCGCACGTCGTTGGTCTCCATCAGCCGTCGGGCGTCGGCCACCGAGCTCGAAGCATCGATGGTGAGCGGCGATCGCGTCATGAGATCTTGAACCAGCAGCGTCTGAGCCATGGCCACCTTCGCAGCAAGGGAGGTGCCACCCTTCACCCCTTCGACCTACCCGATGGCCGTGCAAGGGCTGCACCTCGGGGCGCCGCGCCACGACGTACAGTGCACGAAGCGAATGCTGAACTAACGAACGACGCCGAGAGGGGACTCGAACTCGGCGCGCAGGGCGTTGGCCAGGCGCGAAGCGGAAGCGAAGGTGACGAAGAGTTCACCGGTGAGCGCGGCCGCGGTCTTCTTCTTTGCCGGGCGCAGGTAGTCATTGCGGGTCTTGTCGAGCGGCGCCGCCACGTTCAACTTGCTGCGCTTCACCCCACCGTGAATGCGATGCACGAACTGCACGGTGCCGTCTTCTTCGACCGCCTCGACCACGCCCACGTGCGTCAGCCCGTCGTTGAGTTTGCCATCGCGGTTGCGGTCGTACGTCTCGCGAAAGAACACCAGGTCGCCCGGCTCAGGGGTGTTGGTGTGCAGCGCGCTGCGTTCGAAGGCCAGGCGGTACATCGCCGTCACCCCGTTGTCGCCGCGCACGCCCGAGCCCATCAGCTCGATGCCTGAGTCTTCATAGACGGCGCGCGCCAGGCCCGTGCAGTCGTCGGGCAGGTGCGGCACGGTCACCCGCAACGTGTTCAGGCCCACCAGCTTGCGCGCTTTGCTCACCAGCCGCTTGGGAGGCCGCGGCCGCTCGGCCATCGGCAACGACTCGAGCGGTGGCTCGGAGAGTGGCGCCTCGACGGGCCAGCTCATCAGCCACTCCGGCTCCTCGGTCGCCACGAGCACCGAAGCCGTCGTCGCACATCCCACCAGGGAGCAGCAGAGGAGAAGGAGAAAGGGCCGCACGAGTCAGCAACGCCCATGCCTCATGCCTGATTCAGCGTCCAGCGCGCTGCGGTGCGCCGAAGAAGTAGTGGTCGCTGCAACGTGTTGATCACCCTGGACCGCGCACCCGTTCCGTCAGCCCTTTGAGGAAATTGCGGAGGAACTGATCGCCGCACGGGCGGAAATTGTGGTGATCGGCGTTGCGAAAGAGCGCGCTGAGCTCGGGCTTCGACACCTGAAAGCCGGTAGCCGCCATCAGCGCGAGCACGTCTTGTTCTTTCAGCTCGAACGCGACGCGCAACTTCTTCAGCACGGTGTTGTTGGTGATCGACTTCTCCACGGGCCGGGGCGGCGCCGACTCGTCGCGCCCTCGCAGGTGAAGAATCAACCCGTCGAGGAAGTGGGCCATCACGGTGTTGTCGCAGAGCACGTAGCCGGGCTCGTCGTCGCGTTTGAGGAAGTCGGTCACCTGCGGCCGGGAGATCTCCAGGCCGCCGAGCTTGATGAGGGCCGCGATCCGCGCGTCATCGAGCTTCAACATGAACCGCACACTGCGCATGACGTCGTTGTTGATCATCGTTCGAGTGGGCGACTGTACTCCTGTAGGTTCGCGCGCATGAAAAAGGTCCTCGTCCTCACCTCCCTCGTCGTTGCCTCCACTGGCCTCGCAGAAGGCTGGACTCCCCGCGTCTCGGCGTTCCACCAGAAGCAGGCCGAAGAGCGGAAGCGCCTGGGTCTGGACAGCGCCAAGGCGAAAAAGGCGTACCCCACGCCCGAGGTGCGCTTCGGCAACGCCACCAGCTGGGCCTGCCCCGGTGAAGCGACCACGCTGCTGCTCGAGGGAAAACTTTCGCCCGGCACGCTGGTCGGCACCAGCAGCGACGCCGTGGAGATCGTGAAGGAGGAGGTCACCCCTAAAGGCTGGCAGGCCACCCTCAAGGTGAAGCCCGGCACCAAAGGGCCCATCACCCTGCAGTTGATCGCGCCCGTCAGCGGCATCACCAGCAGCATCGAGCTGCCCATCGGCTGTCCGCGCGACTGGGTCATCGACTTGAAGAACGGCGACAAGCTGGTGCTCAAGGTGATCGACGGCGAGAGCCGCGCGCCGGGCGAGTGGTTCCGCGCGAACAAGTCGCTCGAGGCGCGCACCTTTCAGGTCATCGCCGACGCGAAGACCTTCACGGTCTCGCAGCAGGAGAGCTCGGAGGATCGCGAACGCGTGAAGAAGGCGCAGGAGCCGCTCACCGGCGCCGCGTTGGCCAACCGCCAGCACGAGCTCACCGAGAAGATGCAGGGCTGCGCGCAGATGGGCGCGTCGCAGATGGCGGCGTGCATTCAGAAGTACTCCGGCGAGCTGCAGGAGCTGATGGGCATGCAGCAGGCCGCGGTGGAGACGGCGCAGAGCGCAGCGGCCCCCAGGGTGGGCTGTGTTCAGCTGCAGGGCACCATCGAAGGCAAGAAGCTCAAGGGCTCGGGCATGAACTGCTCGGCCAAGCAGCCCTCCGAAGCGATGCCCTTCACCGGGTCGATCAAGTGATCACGCCAGGCAGGTGAAGTCGCGGCCCTCGACCCAGCCGCGCGTGAGCAACCATGCGCGGATCTCCGCGCGCGCCCCCTTCGCGCCGACGGTGGCCAGCAGGTGCGTGCCCGGGGTGGGGCCCTGCAGTCGATCAGGTGAGATGGCGGGGATGCCCTCGAGCTTCTTGCCGATCTTCCGCGGGTGGAGCTCGACGAACTGCTCGATGCGATGCCCCTTCGCGCGCAGCAGGCGCGAGACCTTGAGGCCCACTTCACCGGCGCCCCAGAGAATGAGGCCCTGCTCCACGCCGAGGCGGCGCGAGAGGAACTCAGACTTGATGGAGAGGTGCGCTTCGCGGCGATAGCGCGCGTCGGTGCGGGTGAGCCGGGTGTCGCTGTCGCGCCAGCGGTGCAGCACCTCGGGCAGGCAGGTGAGGCGGTGCCCCTTCTCGAGGAAGCGCAGCCACATCTGCCAGTCTTCGGGGAAGTCGCCTTCGTGCCAGCGGCCGACGTCATCGAGCGCGCTTCGACGGACGAGGGTGGAGGGGTTGCACAGCGGTGACTCGACCAGCGCCTCGTTGAAGAGCCGCTCGGGCGTGGTGAGTGAAGAGAGCCACTGGCCGTAGCCGATGAGGTTGGGGCTGGGCGGTTGGTCTTCGCGGAAGATCTCCACGCCGGTTCCCACGCCGGCCAGGCTGGCATCGGCATCGAGCGCGGCGACGCTCTTCTCCAGGCGCTGCGGGAGGCTCTCGTCGTCGGCGTCCATGCGCGCGAACAGCTCGCCCCTGCACAGCGGCAGCCCGAGATCGAGCGCGGCGATGAGGCCTTTTCCGGGGCCGGCGAGCACCTGCATGCGCGCGTCGGTCTTCGCGTGGGCGCGCAGACGGGCGCCGGTGTCGTCAGAGGAACCGTCGTCGATCGCGATGAGCTCGAAGTCGGTGAAGGTCTGGGTGAGCAGGCTCCGCACGGCGAGATCGATGGTGCCGGAAGCGTTTCGTGCGGGGAGGAGAATGCTGACGCGAGACATCGGGGCGCACTTTGTCACAGGGGACAACCGCCAAGTGCTCCCTCGACTCCGCTCGGGAAGACCGGGTACCCGTTCGCATCGAGCGCAGTCGAGATGCCACGTATTCCCTCGTTCAATACACTCTGACTCGTGCACGGGCTCCTCGTCTTGCTGCTCGCCACGAACGACTGCGTGAACACCGTCACCCTCGACGGCAAGCCCCTCATCGGCGGGCCCACCGAGTTCTGCATCCGCGAGGTGGTGCGCGTTCGACTCGACGACGAGCCCTTCATCGCGCTGCGCGTCGAAGCACCGCACCGGTTTGATCAACGCATCCGCAGCCGCGTCTTCATCTATCGCCTCATCGACGGCCGCCTGGTTCCCCGCTTCCTCGGCTCGGGGTTCACCTCTCGCGAAATCACCCGGCTCTTCGTGCTCGACGGTGCAGTCGGCCTCGACACCGTCTCTGCCAGCGGCGTCACACAGACGTTGCGCTGCGTGTTCGACGGCTTCCCCCTCGCCTGCACCGAGCTGAACTAGGCTTGCGAACGATTCATGGCGAACACCACCGAAGAGCCACTCGTCTGGGGTCACACGGTCGAAGGGCTGGTGCGTTGCGCCAAGCCGCGCGCGACGCCGAGGTGGATCGAGAAGATGCGCACGCACGGGCTCGACCTCGAGAAGCCGTTGGCCACCGCGTACACCAAAGAACAGTGGCGACACTTCATCCTCACCTCCGCCGAGGAGCTCTTCGAAGGCACCATGGAGTCACGCCTCGAGCAGCTCGGCAGTGACCTGATGACCGCCTACGCCCAGACGTTCCTGGGCCGCGCCGTGGCAGCCGTGCTCAAGATCATCGGCCCCCGACGCACCCTCGAGCGAATGACCAAGAGCCTGCGGTCAGGCAACAACTACAGCGACACCCGGGCCACCTTCACCGGCCCGCGCCGAGCCGAGTTCTGGATCAACGAAACCCTCGGCGCCCCCAGCTACATCTGCGGCGCCATCGCGACGGTGATGACCATCGGCGGCGCACGTTCGGTGCGGGTGCGCACGCTGAGCACCGACGGCCGCGCGGCCACCTTCGAAATCGAGTGGGACGAGTAGCGGCAATCCGACAGAGTCGTGCTCCAGACCCACGGGGGCCGTGGGCACGTGGTCGATGTACACGCGTGGGGATGCCGAGACGGCCGCGCTCTTCCTGCACACGTTGCGCGGTCAGAGCTTCGCGACGCAGTGGCAGGCTCGCCTGGTTCGCGACGACGTGCACCTCGAGTCGCTCAATCTTCGCTTAGCCAACCTCGCGCGACACTGTGACGCTCTTGCGCGACGTGTTGGCGTGTGAGGCGCTCGCGCTCCTCGAAGGAGTTCCTGCGCCGGTGCGCGAACGTTGCCGGGTGCTGCAGACGCCGCCACCCGTCGCCGTCGACGCCGGAACGCCGTAACTCCCCGCACACAGGGTTTCGCGGCCCAGGTCCCGGCACTACATCTGGGATGCGCCGACGCCTCCGCCGGCACCGCTCCGGTACGACCTGCCGGAATATCGGATGTGGAGGAGTTTCATGAAGACCCTGGCTCGCGCCGTGGCGCTGTGTGCCGTGTGCAGCTCGGCCGTTTCGCTCGCGGCGGCACCGCGTGCTGAGCCGAACGATGCACCCCAGTACGAAGAGAAGCTCTCCTGCCTTCCGGCCGCGAAGCCGTTCTTCCACAAAGCGTGGAACGCGGAGGCGAACGGCCACCTCGACGAAGCACGAAAGCTCTACACGCAGTCCGTCACGTTCGACCCCGCGTGCACGTTGGCCTGGGCACACCTCGGTGCGCTCACGCCCGGTCAGAACGGCCGCCGCATGCTGGAAGACGCCATCGTCGGGAGCGCTGCCATCAAGGAGCAGGAGAAGCTGCAGGTCAGAGCGTTGGCCGCGCAGCAGCGGGGCGACCACGAGCAGGCGCTCACCTTGACCCGCTCTGCGCTCATCTACGATCCCGGCTCGTACTGGCTCAACTTCGCCCTCGCCCAGCGCGCCGGCACCTTGCAGCGCTGGTCTGAAATGGTCCCCGCTGCGCAGCGCGCCACCGAGCTGGGGCCCGACCGCGGCGAAGCGTGGAGCCAGCTGGGCAGCGCGTACCTGCGCATCGGGCGCAAGGACCTCGCCATCGCCGCGTTGCGCCGGTACGCCGAGGTGGCTCCCCTCGAGTCGAACGCGAACGACGCCCTGGGCGATGCGCTGCTGGCGAACAACCAGCTCGAGGCGGCGCGGGTCGCCTATCAACACGCGCTCGACGGCTCGGGCGGAACCCTGTGGGCCTCGAATCACGGCGTCGCCACCGTCTGCGCGATCCAGGGTGATTGGTTCTGCGCGCGCGCGGCCATCGAGAAGGCGCGCCGCACGGCCCCCCGGGTCGAGGATCGCCTGAAGCTGATGGAGTGGACCGCGTGGAGCTACGTCGCCGACGAACAACCCGGTGAGGCCTACCGCGCGGTCGACGAGCTCGAGCAGGACGCCGGCCGGCTGGGTCTGGAGCTCCACCTGGCAGAGGCGCGGCTGTTGCGAGCGCGGTTGTTCACCACGCAGGGCCGCTTCCGCGACGCGATGACGGGGTTGATCGTGCTGGGTGCGCAGAAGTTCCCCACGTTGAACGAGGTGCAGCGTCGCTCCATCGAGGCGCGGCGGCTGCACGGGCTGGTCGAAGCACGGGCCCGCGTGGGCAACGTCAAAGACGCCGAGAAGACCCTGGGCCACCTGCGGTCACTCTTCGCTCAACGGCCCGAAGACCCGCAGGGGCTCGACCTGGTGGCCCACGCGCAGGGGCTGATCTCGCTGCAGAAGAAGGACGCAGCCGCGGCCATCGACGCGTTCTCGAAGTGCTCCCGCACGTTCGATGCGTGCAAGCTGCACCTGGCCGAAGCGCAGGATGCCGCGGGCGAAGCGGCCGAAGCGCGGCGTACCCGGGCGCTGGTGCGGGTGAACAATCACCGCGACCCGGAGTACTGGTGGGTGCACGTGCGGGCGCTGGAGCAGCGGCCTGACGCCGAGGCTCGGCCGCGCCCGGAGGATCGTTCGTCGTTCTGATCAGCCGCGGGTGAGGCGCTCGCTGACTTCCCAGAGGCGCTTGCCGACCGCGTCGTCTTGCGCCTTGCGAGACGGGGTGACCGACTTCGACTTGACGAAGTAGCGGCCAGTCAGGCCTTCCACTTCAGGCGACGAGGCGAGGAACACGCTGGTGCGCGCGCCCGCTTCGGGGCTGAGCCCGAAGGTGCCGACGAAAGCGTTGGCGATGCGGCCGAGCACGCCGGGCTTGTTGATGAAGTCCGAGGCCACCATGCCGGGGTGCACCGCGTTCGCGGTGATGCGCAGGGGCGCGACGCGGTGGGCCAGCTCGCGGGTGAAGAGCACGTTCATCAGCTTCGAGCGCGAGTAGACCTTGAAGCTGGAGTAGCTGCGTTCTGCTTGGAGATCGTCGAAGTCGAGACCGGTGCTCCGGTGCGCGTCGGAGGAGAGGTTGATGATGCGCGCGGGCGCGGCCTTCTGCAGCGCGGGCAACAGCAACTCGGTGAGCAGGAAGAGGCCGAGGTGGTTCATCACGAAGGTGAGCTCGAAACCTTCGTGGGTGACTTCACGCTTCAGGTTGATCGCGCCCACGTTGTTGATCAGCACGTGCAGCTTGCCGAACCGCGCGAGGAACTCGGCGGCGAGTTTGCGGACCTCGGAGAGCAGGGACAAGTCAGCGAGCAGGAAGTCGATGTTCTGATTGTGGGTGGCGGCCTTGAGCTCGTCGACCACGCGCTGCGTCTTCTCGGGGTTGCGGCCGACGAGCACGACGTGAGCGCCGAGCTTTGCGACGCCGAGCGCGGTTTCGCGGCCGATGCCCGCGGTTGCGCCTGTCACCAACACCGTCTTGCCCTGGAGGTCGCTCATGGGTGCGTGAGTACGGGTGCTTCAGGTGGTGTGCAAGCGGCCTGCAGGGGAGGCGGTGTATCGGGGTGGCAAGCCGTGCTCGTCCTCGCGACAGGCCCTCGGCGCGGGCTTTTGGTCGCGAATTGCACCCCGCGATGAGCAAGTGATCGACGCGAGGCACAGGCGTACAGCCCGCTGTACGCGGGTCGCGAGCGTCGGCGGAACGCAACGAACAGCGACCATGAGCGTCCTCGCCCGCAGTCGAGAGGCCTGCGCGAGGTGAGCAACGCCTTGATCCTCCAACCCCACGCCCCTCAGTGCTGTTCTTTGTAATGCGCCCACCACTCGACACCTCCAGTGCTGAACCCGCAGCACCCGGAGACACCGCATGTCGAATCGCATCGCGCCCCTCACCGTCGAGCAAGCCCCCGCCTTGTCAGCACTCAAGAAGGCCCTCGGCATGGTGCCCAACCTCTTCGCCACCATCGCCCACTCCCCCGCTGCGTACGGCGGCTACTTCGCCTTCACCGACGCGCTCGGTAAAGGCACGCTCACCGGCCGCGAGATCGAGCTCATCAACCTGTACACCTCAGAGCTCAACGGCTGCGGCTACTGCGTCTCTGCCCACGGCACGCTCGCGAAGCGCTTCGAGCTGAGCGAAGCCGAGCTCACTGCCGCACGTCATGGCCGAGGACGTGATGAACGTGAAGACGCGATGCTCGCCCTGGTGCAGCGCGTGACTCGCACCGGCGGCGGCAACACGGGCGCTGAGCTCGAGCGCGCGAAGAAGGCGGGCCTGAGCGACGCGGCGGTGATCGAGGTGCTCGCGCACGTGGCCTCCAAACTCTTCACCAACGCCGTCGCGCAGGTCGCGCAGACCACCATCGACTTCCCGCAGCAGCCCAACCTCCCGAGACCGTGAGGTTTTCGAAGAAAGGTGTAATGCCCGGGGTGGCCGTTACCTCCTCGAGCTGGAGCCCTCGTGAACGCCGCGCCCGAACCCATTCCGCTCGATCAGGTTCCCCCACACCTCGAGTTTGCCCAGTGGGTCGGTGCGCTGGTGCGCGAGCACCGCGGAATGTTGGTGAGGGTGGCGGTGAACGAGGGGCTCCAGGCCGACGAAGCGCTCGACGCGGTGCAGGACGGCTTCGCTGCGTTCGTGGAGAAACCCGAGTGGCGTGACCTGCCGCGTGACACGCCGGATGCGAGCCGGCTGTTGGCCACGTTGGTGAAGAACCAGGCGCGCAACCTGAGGCGCCGCGCCTCGCGCAAGGACGCCGGCATGGACGCGCTCACCGCGGCGATCGACCACGAACAGAAGCAGCTCGACGAGCTGCTCGAGCAGGCCGAAGAGCACCTGCGCCTGACCGGCTGCATCGCCACGCTCAAGCAGGTGCAGCAGACCGTGGTCACCGCGCGGTTGTTCGAAGGTGTTTCCGGTCAAGAAGTTGCGCGTGAGCTGGGCCTGCAGCCCGGCAACGTCGCGGTCATCCTCCATCGCGCACAAGGCAACCTGCGCGGCTGCCTGGAGACCTCGCGAGAGAAGTTCCGCGTGAAAGGGCAGTAGCCATGGGCCATCGTTTCGGAGCGCTCACCTTCACCGATCGCGTCAAGGCCCTGCAGGAGGCGCAAGGCAGCCGGCGCGCGTATGCGAAACGCGAGCACGGGCCCGACGGCAACGATCGACTCGGGCCTGACGAGGCTGAGTTCATCTCGGCGCGCGACAGCTTCTACATGGCGACGGTGTCGGAGACCGGCTGGCCGTACGTGCAGCACCGCGGCGGCCCGAAAGGCTTCGTTCGCGTGCTCGATGAGAAGACGATGGTGTTCGCCGACGTGCGCGGGAACAAGCAGTTCATCTCGGTGGGCAACGTGATGGGTGATGATCGCGTGTCGTTCATCTTCATGGACTACCCGCATCAGACCCGGCTCAAGGTGCTGGGCCGGGCGGAGATTGTGGAAAAGCTTCCGGCTGATCAGATGCCCGTGCTCGATGAGCGTGTGGTCGAGCGGTTCTTCAAGGTGCGGATCGAGGGTGTCGACTGGAATTGTCCCCAGGGGATTACGCCTCGGTACACGCTTGATGAGCTCAGACAGTTGATGCCCTCACCCTGACCCTCTCCCGAAGGGCCCGAAGGGAGAGGGGATTACAGCTTGAACACTCTGGCGGCGTTTCCTCCGAGGAAGAGGGCCATGCCTTCATCGTCGAGGCCCAGCTCACCCATCTCGGTCATGCAGTCGGCCGGCATCACCATGGGGAAGTTGCTCCCGAACAACACCTTGGTGCGCCCCGGGCCCCGCAGGTACTCGCGCAATGACACCGGATAGCGCCGGGGTTTGTACGCCGACGTATCGATGAACACGTTCTCGTACTTGGTGGCCAACGCCACCATCTCATCCGTCCACGGGTAGCCGATGTGCCCCGCGACGATGGTCAGCTCGGGAAAATCGAGCGCGACCCGGTCGAGGTACGGAATCGGCCGCCCCGGCTCGGAAGGGCCCAACGGCCCGGTGTGGCCCACCTGGGTGCAGAACGGAACGCCCAGCTCCACGCACTGCGCGTAGAGCGGGTAGTACCTTCGATCATCCGGCGGCGCGTTCCACAACCACGGCAGCATGCGCAGCGCGCGCAGGCCCAGCTCGGTGACCGCCCGCCGCAGCTCTTTCACCGCGATCATCGGCCGGTTCAGATCCACCGAGGCCGCGCCGATCAACCGCCCCGGTGCACCCCGCACCAACGCGGCGACCTCGTCGTTGCTGATCAACACGCCCTGCGGCCCGTGCCACGCGGTGATCACCGCTCGATCGACACCCGCGGCGTCCATCGCGCCCAGGGTGAACTCGAGCGGCAGCTCATTGGGCACCTCGGTGATGCCCATCCACCTGAGCAACGAGGTGAACATCTCCTGTTCGAGCAGCCGCCGCGTCGGGTGCTGAATCCACGCGTCGATGATCATCTACAGCTCTCGTTGAAGGAACTCCTGCAGCGCCAGGAAGTCGAGCCAGTGCCGCAGCTCGGGCGTGGTGATCACCACCAACAACCTTCGATTCGTCTCGAAGTCGAAGCGTGAAGTCGACGCGGTCGAGTCGTTGCGCACCAACACCTTCGCCACCCGCGAGCGGAAGAACTCGGGAAAGTGAGGGTCTCGCAGCGCGGCATCGCTGAGCACGTCACGCAAGGCGCCCAGCGCGGTGAAGGTGAACTGCTCGAGTTTTCCCGCGTCGTGCGGCAACCCCACAGGGTCGACCTCCAACTCGACGCCCTTCCCCACCACCTCATCGACCTGCCCCTGCCAGTACGACAGTCGCTGCGGAAGCTGCTGCCGGGCGGCTTCGAGTTCGAGGCTCATGGAATGTCCCTTTCGCGGAAGCCGAAGGGGTAGCCCCGGTGCAAAAGGCCGTCAACGCGCTCTGGGCCGAACCACCGGAGTAATCCGGGCAGTCACCCAGTAGCCATCCCGCACGTGGGGCAAACACGTGCCCCGGCTTCGAGCACCGTCGCGCAAATTCCGCAGCGTTGGGTGCCCTGCTCCGCCGCGGGTGAAACGGGGGCGCTGCCAGTAACGGTGAGCGCCTGCAGCGATGACTCGACGCGGCGCTCCAGCTCTGAGGTCGATGGCAACGTCACGCCCGGAGCTCCCGGCGCGAACACGAAACGCACCGACTGGCCATCAGCGCGCACGCTCAACCGATGCCGCCCGCTGGTGGTCATACCCACCAGGTTGAGCTCCTGGTTCGAACGCACCGCGACTTCGTAGCCGTTGCCGATGAGCCACTTCTCCACGCGCTGCAGCACCCGGGTGGGGTCTGCTCTGACGGCGCGTTCGAAAGCGACCTCGCCCTGCATCTTCAGGTTTCGCCTTCGCGCGGCACGGTGGTGCCCATCAGCTCGCCTTGATTGAAGCGACGCTCCACGTCGGCCTTGATGAAGCGTTCGATCTCTTCGGCCGAGGAGAACTTCATCGCCTGCTCCAGCACGACCATCGCGTCGACGCGGCTCATCTGGCGAATCACGTTCTTCACCATGGGAATCTGGCCGGCCGTCATGGAGAACTCCTCCAGGCCCAGCGCGAGCAGCACCATGGTGAGGCCCGCATCACCGGCCATCTCGCCGCACATCGCCACGGGGATGTTGGCCCCCCTGGCGGCTCTGATGATCATCTCGAGGCTGCGGAGAATCGCGAGGTGCAGCGGCCGGTACAGGTACGCCACGTCGCGGTTCTGCCGGTCGATCGCCAACGAGTACTGAATGAGGTCGTTGGTGCCGATGCTGAAGAAGTCGGCTTCTTGCGCGAGGCGATCGGCGATCAACGCGGCCGACGGGGTCTCCACCATGATGCCGATGGGGAAGCGTTTACCGACCGGCACGCCCTGGCGCGAGAGCTCACTGCGGCACGCCTCGAGCTCACTGCGCGCTTCCCGCAGCTCCGAGATGGAGGAGACGAGCGGGAACATCACCCGCAGGTTGCCGTACGCCGACGCGCGCAGCAGCGCTCTCAACTGCACGCGGAACAGCTCGCGGTGCGCCAGGCAGTAGCGAATGGCGCGCAGCCCCATCGCCGGGTTGGTCTCCTTGTCGGGCTTCTTGCCGGGCACCTTGTCGCCGCCGAGATCGAGCGTGCGAATGGTGACGGGCCGGTCGCCCATGGCCTGGAGCACCTGCTTGTACGACTCGAAGTGTTCTTCTTCAGTGGGCGGCAACGCGCGGTTGAGGAAGAGAAATTCGGTGCGGTAGAGCCCGATGCCTTCGGCGCCGTGCGCGAGCAGCGAGGGGATCTCCTCGGGGAACTCCATGTTGCCGTTGAGGCGAACGCGAATTCCATCGGAGGTGACGGCCGGCAGCTCGGCAGTCTTGAGCGCGAGCTGCTCGGTCTGCAGCTGCCGGCGCATCGTCTCGCGGAAGAGCGCCAGCTGTTCTTCGGTGGGGTTGAGCAGCACCAACCCGCGGCGGCCATCGACGGCCACCATGTCGCCGTTGCGGATCGACTCGCACGCTTTTCCCAGGCCCACCACGGCAGGTACTTCACGCGCGCGCGCCACGATGGCGGTGTGGCTGGTGTGACCACCGAGGTCGGTGACGAAGGCGCCGATGCTGCCCGAACGCACCAACATGGCCGCGTCGGCCGGCGAGATGTCGTGCGCGCAGACGATGGCGTGGGGGGGCACCTCGAGCTCCTGATCGACCACCTCGCCCATGAGGTTGCGCACCAGCCGGTCGGCCACGAACTCGATGTCGCTCTTCCGCTCGCGGAAGTACTCGTCTTCGAGGTTGTCGAACTGGTGGCGCAGCCGCTTGCCCACGCGCCGCACGGCCCACTCGGCGTTGATCAGGTCTTCTTTGATCAGCCGGGTGACCTCGACCAGGAACATGGGGTCGTGGAGCATCATCCGGTGCGCCTCGAGGATCATCCCGTGTTCCTGGCCGTCGCTGTCGAGCCGGGTCTTGAGCTCCTCCAGCTGCCGGTCGGACAACTCGATGGCCGTCTTGAAGCGGAGCACTTCGCCTTCCAGCTCCGACTTCATCAACTTGACCTTGGGCGTCCGCACCCGGCGCGCGTCCAGCACGAAGGCATGGCCGACGGCGACGCCGGGGCTGGCGCCAATACCCTGGAAGGAGACGGTGGCACTCACGGAAGGTCTGCAGCGTACAGGCCAGCGGCGCCGAAGCGCACCGGCTTCGTCGTGCAGGGGCAGCTGGTTTGTCGGCCGGGAGCCCCCCCTACGAAGGCGCTTTACAAAACGTCGGCTCAACAGTGACGGGGCAGTCGCGACAACCCGGCATGCCCTCCAACGTCTCCAGCACCTCCGCAGCCCGCCGTACGTCGTCGAGGTCCTCGGCTTCTGGCCGCCTGCAGGAGGGCGCTTCCGGGGCGGCGGTCAAAGAACTTCAGCAGCTTCTCAAGTCGATCGGCCTGTACGGCAAGAACGCCGACGGGGAGTTCGGCCCGGTCACCACGGCCGCGGTGAAGGCCTTCCAGCGCAAGTACGGCCTGACGGCTGACGGCTGGGCGGGACCGCAGACGATGGCCAAGCTCCGCCAGGTGGCAGCGCCCCGGCGCGCTCCGGCCCCGGCCGCGCCCCCCGTCGCCTCCTCTGGCGGCAAACTCGCCCTGGGCGCCACCGGCCCCGAGGTGAAGGAGCTGCAGCTGCGCCTCAAGGCCCAGGGGTTCTACGACGGCAACGTGGGCGGCAACTTCGGCCCCGGCACCGAAGCCGCGGTGAAGGCCTTCCAGCGCGCGAACCGGATGACCGTGGACGGCTGGGCGGGCCCGCAGACGATGGCCAAACTGCGCGGTACCTCGGCGCCGACTCCGACCAATCCCGCGGCGCCGGTCACCCCTTCGACGCCGGCGTCCCATGACGCGCGGGTTCAGGCGGCGATCGACTTCGGCATGAGCAACCTCGGCGCGCCGTACGTGGGCGGTGGCAGCCCCTTCCGTTTCGGCACCCGGCCCGGCGACGGGCGCGTGTACCAGATGCAGGGTCAGAAGCCGTACCGCTCGCCCGCGGGCGTCATCGGGTTCGACTGCTCGGGTTTCGTGGTGGCGATGTTCCGCAAGGCTGGCGTGGATCTCGCGGCGCAGAACATCGCCAGCAGCGCCACCATGAAGAACGGGTTGCCCTCGGTGCCCAAGAACGCGCTGCGGCCGGGCGACCTGCTGGTGAAGAACGGCCACGTGGTGATCTACCTGGGCGGCGGCAAGGTGCTCGAGTCGACCTCGTTGGGTGATCCCGACGGTGACGGGCTGGGCAACGGCACCGTGCGCGTGAACGACGCGAGCAAGTTCCTGAACGACTCGAGCTACGTGGGCCGTCGCGTTCCGCTGCCTTGATCAGGGGAGAGGGAAGACGGATGAGTGACGCAGCAACTCGGCCAGCGCGTTCGCCAGCTCTTCAGAGCGGTACGGCTTACCCAGCACCGAGAACGGCGGCACGACGGACGGCACGTCGATCTCCTTGGGCAACCCGGTCACCAGCAACACCGGCACCCGAATTCCCTTCGCGCGAAGGGCGTGGGTCAGCTCGAGCCCGGTCAGCTCGGGCATCGCTTGATCCGTCAGCACCAGCTCGAACGCATCGGCCTTCGCGTCGAAGGCCCGCAGCACCTCGTCGGCGCTGGTGAACGTGGTCACCTGATACCCGAACTGCGCCACCAGCCGCTCGGTCGCACGCGCCACCAACGGCTCGTCGTCGACCAGGGCGATGCGCGGCGCCTTGCCCGAGGCGTTCTCCAGCGGCCCGCCCAGGCCATTGGTCTCGACCACGCCGGGCAGCAGCACCACCGCCCCCGCGCGGGTGAGCTCCAGGGTGCCGCCGTGGGTCTTGATGATGGTGCGCACCACCGAGAGGCCCAGACCCCGCTCTTCCCGCTCGCGCGTCTCGCCTTCACTCTTCACGGCCAGCTCGGCCCCCGGCGGCGTTCCCGGCCGCACGGAGAGCGTGATGTCGACCGTGCCGCTGCGGGGCATCGCCTGCGCGACGAGCGTGACCAGGTTGACCAGCACCTGCTGCAGCTGCGTCGGATCAGCGAGCACCGACGGCGTGCGCGGGTCGAGCGAGAAACGCAGCCCGATGCTCCCCGGCATGGTCGAACGCATCATGCCCATCGAGTCTTCGATGATCCGCTGCAGCCGATGCGGCACTCGCTCTTCGGGCCGGCCGCGGCCGAACACCAGCAGCTGCCGCACGATGTCGCGCCCGCGCATGGCCGACTGCATGGCGGCCACCAGGTCGGCATTTTCGGCCATCGAGGGGTCGAGGCGCGCGAGCTCGAGGTGCGCGAGGATCGCCGCCAGCACGTTGTTGAAGTCGTGCGCGATGCCGCTGGCCAGGGTGCCCATCGCCTGCAGCTTGTGCGACTGCTGCTGCCGGCCCATCAGGTCGTTCTTCGCGCGCAGGGTGCGGGCCTGCTCGCCGTCGTCGAACACGTAGCCGTGGAAATGAGTGACCACGCCCGCCGCGTCGCGAATGACGTGGGTGAAGTCGAAGACCTCGCGCAGCTCGGCCCGGCCATCGAACATCCGGTACTGCTGGGCGAAGTACTCGACCCCCCGCGAGAGGGCCTCCTCCACCTCGGTGGCCACGCGCTGAAGGTCTTCCGGGTGCAGCAGCGGCGCGAAGGGTTGCTCCAGCAGCTGCTCGAGCGGGTACCCCAGCTCGCGGGTCACGTTGCTCGACACGTACTCCACCGGCCAGCCCGCGGTGTTGCGCCAGCGAAAGACCACCACCGGCCCCGCGCTGAACAGCTCACCGAGCCGCAGCGTCTCGGAGAGCGCCTGATCTCGCTCCAGCACCAGGGCGAGGAAGGTGGCCACCATCAACAACGTCTCGGGCTCGGTCTGGCCGTCGCACACCACGGTCACCTGCTCGGCCCTGGCGGAGAGCGGCACGGAGCTCGCGCACAGACCGGGAGCGAGGGTGGTGGTGCCGTTGAGCGCGTCGAGCGCTTCGGTGGAGAACCCGTGCCCCGCGCGCAGGCGCACCTGCTGCGGCGTGGCGACCTGATGAAGGAAGACGGCGGCGCGGGTGACGCCGGGCAAGGCCACCAACGCGCTCAGCCCATGGCCGAACACACCGCTGGCGTCCGTGACGTGACTGCCTTGAGCGAAAAGCGCTTTGAGAACCTGCGCAGTCGTTTGCACGAGTGCTCCCCCGGGGTCGGCATCATGCAGCCGACGCCCCCGGGGGAACAGACCCGATTTTCAGCCGTTCCCGGTGGAACGTGAGGGCGGATGAGCAAACGCCCTCATCAGCAACTCAGAAACCGAACCAGCTGGCCACGCGGCGGGCCGACTTGGTGACCGCTGCGCCCGCGTCATCCAGGCCCAGCTTGCCGTCGCCGTTGACGTCAGCGGCGTTCTTGGCCATCTGGCCGATCTGCGCCACGTCGACTTCCACGGTGACGCCCGCGCCTGCGCCCAGACCGAGGGCGGCACCGACGCTGCCACCAATCTTGAACTTGCCGTCTTCGTACCCGATGACGCCCGAGGCGCGCGCTTCGGCGCCGGCGCTGGCGTAGGCGTTGCCCACCACCGAGAAGGGACCGGCGGAGAGCTTGAGGTCGGCTTCGGCCTTGGCCACGGCCGAGGCGCCGGCGGTGCCCTGGGCGATCGCGCGGGGCGGGTTGCGGGTCACCGAGACCCGGCCGGTCACTTCGGCAGAGGCTTCGGCGGCGACCTTGACGTGACCTTCGACGGCCGCGTTGAGCTGCGTGCCCATGAAGGTGACGCTCTGGCTCTGCGCGCGCGCGGTGATCTCGGCTTCCACGGAGACGGCCACCCGCGCGTTGACCACCGCGTCGAGCCCGTTGCTGTCGATCTTGCCCTGCGCGTCGACGGTGGCGATGGCTTCGGCCTGCGCGCTCGCGTCGTAGGAGGCGGTGCCGTAGCGGCCTTCGACCTCGCCGTGCGACTTCGCGGAGACGCCGGCGCGGGCCGTGCGATCGAAGCTGGCCTGCACCCCGTCACCGTTGATGGCGAAACGCTGGTTGCCGCTGACGCCCACCTGGGTGGTGACCGAGCCGTGGTCGCCCTGCACCAGGGTGGTGGTCTTCATCAGGTCGGAAGAGAGCGACTTCTCCCACTCGCCCTCGAGGCCGAGCGCCTTGAAGACCTTGCCGAACACGGAGGAGAACTTGTCGGCCTTCTTGAGCACGCCCGAGGCGTCGACTTCGGTCTCCTTGAGGTAGCTCTTGTCGAAGCTGTTGGTCTTCTGCCAGTCGGCGCCATCGGAGAGCGTGAACTTGCCGTTCTCGTAGGTGGTGCTGGAGCGGGTCTCGAGGTTGGTGCCCGTGGCGCGCTTGTCGTTGGTGGTGACGACCGTCTTGCCCGTCTCGGTGACCTGGGTCACGTCGGAGGAGCGCGCGGCGTTGCCGGCGGAGTCCTTCGAGGTGTTCCGCGTCGAGGTGACGATGGTGTTGCCGCGCTCGCGGGTGGTGTTCTTCTCGGTGGTCTGCTTCTGAACGCCGAACACGTCGGCGCTGCGGCCGAAGGTGCTGGTGTCGCCCCGGGCGTTGACCGTCTCGCGGTTGGCCTTGGTGGAGGCGCGGCCGAGCATGTCGGTCTTGGCGGTGAAGGTGCTCTCGCTCTGGGTGCCGCGCTTGGTGGTGGCGGTCTTCTTGAACTCGAGGGTCGACTCGGCGAGCTTGCCCGTGGAGGTGGTGAGCTCCTTGGAGGTCTTCGCGGTCGTGCGGCGGCGGGTGACCGAGCCGTCAGCGTTCTTGGTGACTTGCGCGTTCTTCGCCTTGGCGAGGTTCTGCACCTCCTTGGGGAGGGCCTTCGCAGAGACTGACTTCACCAGGGGCTTCGCAACTCGTTGAATCTTGGTCATTTGGGGGCTCCGTAAACTCCTGAAGTCATTGTCGGCCCGGAAGGGTGTGACGTTGTGTGTCCGATCAGAAATTCCTTTTACTGATATCCGCAGCCGCCGTGCGGCCTGTCCCCCTGCCCCTCGTCCTGCTCCTGCTCCTCTGCGCGCCCGCAGCCTGGGGCAAGGAACATTGGATGAACCCGGGCACCATGGGGGCCAACGCCCTGCCGTCGTTCCCGCTCGAGCCGCCGTGGATGGAGCCGTACACCCTGGTGCAGCTGGGGGGCGCGGCGCAGTACGGGAAGCTGGGCGACGTCTCGATGTTGCCGACCTTCCGGTTGATCACCCCGTTCGGCAAGTGGGCCGAGGCGATCTTCGAAGGTGCGTTCGTGGAAGCGTGGTGGTCCTCGGAGCAGACGCGCCGGGAGTGGGGCCTGACCCGCACGCAGGGCGTAGCGAAGGCCGACATCCGCTTCGGGTTCAAGGTGCTGCTGGCCGATGCGGGTGAGGATCTGCCCAAGCTCGCGTTTCGGGCCATCACCAAATCGACGACGGGCAAGGATCTCGAGTCGCGCCGCTTCGTGGATGGGCCGGCGTACCTGCTGGAGGTGCTGCTGGGCCAACGCATTCACGCGAAGCACGGGGTGACGATCGATGTGTTCTCCTCGGTGGCGTACTGGATCTGGCAGCAGCAGGAGACCGGCCAGAACGATGCGATGCACTGGGCGGTGTCGGTGCAGGTGCAGCCGGTCGAGCGGCTCTCGCTGGGGGTGGAGGCGCGCGGGTACATCGGGTGGCAACGCAACGACAAGCCGGTGGTGGTGGGGCTGCGGGCAGGCGTGTTGATCACCGACGTGTTCGAGTTGGGCGCGACGGTGAACGCGGGGTTCGTCGACGCGCCGCGGCTGGAAGGCCGGCTCGACCTTCGCTTCCGATTGCCGTCGCTGGTGCCGCTGCTGTTCGCAAGAGATCCGCTCCCGTGAGTCGGAGTCCCCTCTCCCTCTGGGAGAGGGTTAGGGTGAGGGCCTTCATGCGAGCACTTCTCATGGCAGGTGGTCTCTCGGTATCCGCGGTCTTCGCGCTGGCCTGCAGCCCTCCGCCCGCCGCGTGTTCTGCCGCGAACTGTGCCGGCTGTTGCGACGCGACGGGTGCCTGTCAAACCGGTGAGACCGCCGCAGCCTGTGGCGCAGCCGGCTCCCTGTGTTCCGCCTGCGACCTGGGCTTCAACTGCCAGGCGAAAGTCTGCGTGCGCTCAGCTGCAGGAGGCGGCGGAGGCGGATCAGTCGGCGGTGGTGGTGGCGGATCCGGCGGCGGCGCGACGGGCGGCGGATCAGGTGGCGGCGTGACCGGTGGCGGCAGCGGCGGCGGCGCGATGGGCGGCGGATCAGGTGGTGGTGGTGGAGCGAACGTGAACTGTCAGTCGATGTCGCCTCCGACGATCCCCATCACGTTCCCGCAGACCTGCCCTTCATCGACGGGGTGTGGGGGCAGTCCGACGGGGACGTTCTTCTATTCAGCCGCATGCATCTCCCAGGATGAGTTCGACTCGGCGATCACCCGCATCGAAGGCGTGTGCGGACAGGGGTCGGTGCGTGTGAACGGCTACGACGGCGGCCTCTCGGGCTACGCGACGTTCTCGGGCACGAACCTCTGCCGCGTGGTGCGGGGTGGCGTGACGGTCTCGGCCACCATCACCGGCACCTGCGCGAGTTCCACGTTGTGTGGCCTGGTGAGCAGCGGCATCTCGCAGGGCGGGTACACGGGCAGCTGCTACGTGGATGCAGGCGCGTGTGATTGCCTGGTGAACCGGACGATCAACATCGACAACAGCGGCGTGGCGTACTCGGTGGGAGCGACTTCGCTGACCATCACCAGCAGCGGGCAGACGTTCGAGACGTGCCTGAACGGGTCGACGTTCTCCACGCGCGAGACCGATGCCGGCACGGCGACGCACGAGCCGGGCACCGCGACGCTCACGCAGCAGTGAGTGCGCTGATCTTGAGTTTGTGGGTGAGCGCGGTGCCGTGTGCACCGTTCACTCCGCCCGCGGGGTTCGAGCCGCCTCCGCGGAAGATGTCCGGGTTGGGCTCACCGCTGACGGAACGGTGCTGGTGGTGGAGCAGCTGGCGTCAGGTGTCCAGCGAGCTCTGCGCGCCGACTCTTTTGCGCGGGAGCTTCAGCCGATGCGCTCCCCTCCGTCGATCGTTCGTTCGCTGCCTCCGGAGGAGTTCGCTGACTGGCCTGTCGCAAGGAGCGGGCTGACGCCCTCCGTTCGCCGACGCGCGGGCTGTTCGTCATCGCCGGCGATCGCGTGTTCGCCGGTCACGGACCGGAGTTGGTCGAGCTCCGCGTGGTGGGGAGCAGCTTCTCACTCGGTGGGTTGCACGCGCTGACGTTCGAGCACGCGGGGCAGCTGCTCACGTTGCGGATGGAGTCGATGTACATGCGCCAGTTGCCGCCGACGCTGAACCTGGGAAGGGTTCCTCTGGTGTCTGGAGATTGTCTGGTGGTGAGCGAAGTCGGCTCTTGAAGAGCGTGGTGGGTTTGTTCTCACGCTCCCGCGAGCAACACGAACTGGCCCTCGGCACGACCCTTCGTGTGACGCGCTGAAGCTGGCTACGGCGCGGGTGTCGCTTCTTCGTCTCGCTGCCGTTGATACGCAATAAGACTAGTTTTCTGGCTTTATTGCGTCTCAACGGCAGCGAGGCGACGAGAGCGACTCAGCGGGTCCCGTGCGGATCCGTGCTCGACGCGAGAGGCCTGTTCGTTCGAGCGCCGACCCAGACCCATTCCGAACCACCTCTCGCTTGGGCAAGAGCCCTCGACTCACTCATGGCAGGCTGCCGGCCCATGGCCAGGACCCCCAAGACCAGGCGCTTCAACTCCGCCCTCGTTCCTTTCGTGTTGGCCCTCGTACGCCGCGCCGGCAAAGACCCGAGCAAGCTCGAGAAGAAGTACCTGCCCACGCAGGTGCCCGAAGTGAGCCTGCCCGAGCTGGGCTCGCTGCTCACCGACGTGTCGAAGGAGCTCGCAGATCCGCTCTTCGGTCTGCACTGCGCCCAGGCCATGACGCGCGGCTCGTACGGCTTGCTCGAGTTCGGCCTGCGCAGCGCCCCCACCCTTCGCATCGCGATGGAGCAGCTCGGCACCTACGGCGCGCTGATCAATCCGCTGGTGCGCTGGAGCACCGAGCCCGATGGAGACGAACTCTCCCTGCATCACCGCGCACCGCAGAAAGGCGGCGTAGGCCGGCAGGGCAACATGTTCACCGTGGCGCGCATTCTCCAGATCGCGCGCGAGATGATGGGTGACGACCTCAAGCCCGTTCGCGCCTGGTTCGCCCACGACGAGAAGGTCTGCCCGCCCGAGCTCGCCGCGCATCTCGGCACGAAGGACATCGCGTTCGGTCGCACCTCGAACGGACTGACCTTCAGCGCGAAGGATCTCGCCCGCAAACCGCTCGGAGCAGACGCTGATCTCAACCGCGCACTCGAGCTGCACGGAGCCGCCGTGCTCGCCGCGTGTGGTGACCGCGATGCGCTCTACGAACAGGCACGTGGAGCAGTGCTCTCCCTCTTGCCGAAGGGCGACGCCACGCTCGCGAAGACAGCCAAGCGGCTGCACGTGACCGCACGAACGCTGCAACGCCGGCTCACCGAAGAAGGCGTGTCGTTCGGCGGGCTGCTGACCGAGGTGCGCCGCACGCAGGCAGAACGTCTGCTTGCGCGCTCGGATGCTTCGCTCGCCGAGGTCGCAGAGCAGGTCGGCTACGCAGACACCGGAGCGTTCGTCAGAGCCTTCCGCACGTGGACGGGCACGACACCCGGCAAGTACCGCGAAGCGGGGTGAGGGGCCTGCGTACCTGGCGTCGAAGAGCGTGGTGTCGAATGTGCTCGCCCGTTCTGTTGCGCATCATTCAATCGACACCGCTTCCGACGACATGCCGCACGGTCCGTCACGATTTCGATCGTCGATTGTACATTCCGCAACAAGGCTCGAGTTTTGGGAGAGACGCTTACAAGACCTTGTTACGGAACTCGCAATCAACATCCTGTTCGGCCGCGTGCCGTACGGCGACTCTCGATTTTCGGAGTCGATTGCCAATTTCGTAACAAGTGAGGGTCTTCGCTCGAAGCAGAGAGGCCTGCCCGATGCGACCCCGAGGGAGATCCTGAACCCGGCCTTCCCCAAGGCCTATTCCTTCTGCTTCAACTCCTCCTCGACGAACTTGAGCACCTCGGGGGGCAACTGCGCCTTCACCTCGGGAAACTCCGCCGCGAGCACGTGCGCCATCGCGATGTAGTCGGGCGGCTGAAACCCATAGAACGCGACGCGCTCGATGCGAGTGTTCTTGTGAATCGCGACATGCGCCTTGAGCGTCTGCGCCGCAATACGAGTGGGCTCAGCCACACCGAGATTCCCCGTGCCCGCACCCAGCGCGACCATCGCCACCGACTGCGCACCAGCCCCTGGAATCGTCTCGACCACATCCCAGAGTCGCTCACACGCGGTGCGAATGGTGTCGACCGTCGGGTGACTTTTCGCAGAGAACCCCTCGCGGTAATCCATCACCGCGACGTGCGCGACCCACACCGCGCGCGGATGCGTACCGGCGTGCGTGAGCAGCACCTCAGCCGGCTTCATCGGACCCTTGAAGTGATGCTCGAGCGCGGCGAGCACCTTCTCCTGGTAGCCCTTGCCACACGCTTGCCTGATGGCGGCCGAGACGCCGGTGCCGAGCTGCGCGTTGGTGTTCGACGCGTTGACCAGCACCGACTCATCGCCGTCCGTGAGGCTGCCCTGCTTGAGGATGACCTTCATGGTGCACGGCAGATTAGCCGATCGAACCACGCCATCCCGCCCTCCTTGTTCAGCGCATTGCTGCGTGCAGTGAACTCCACCAGTTGGGTGCTGCGTTGATCGTTCGCGTGACCACGTTACGCACCGCGAGTCGCGCGGCGTCGTCTTCGAGTCGGGCGCCGTCGAATCGGGGATACGGAATTCGCACGTGAACGACCGCGACCAATCCTGCGAGCGCCTTCTTCTTCATCGAGGCTCGCTTCTGGCCGACCATCAGCTCGAAGGCTGCGATCAATCCCTTCTCGGGGCCACCCGGCTCGGTCGCCTCGACGTCGTTCACGAACACGCGAATGAGAGGTGCGTTGGCGCGCAGCTGCCAGCCGAACGTCACGCCGACTTCGATGTCTTGATCGACTCCGGTGCCGTGGAGGACCGTGCTCTTCACTGCTTCTGGCAACTCGTCTTGTTTCATCTTCGTGCGGCCCTCACCCTGACCCTTTCTCAAAGATGGCGCGATCTGCACGTCTTTTGTCGCCTGCTGCCGATGAACTGAAACGCACCTCCGCCGACAATCACTTCATGGCACTCGCTCGAATCACCCGTCCCGCTGTCGCCGCTCCCGTCAAGGCTCCCGTCGTTGCGCCGAAAGCCGCCGCTCCCGCTGCGAAGGCCACTGGATGGGCTCCGAAAGCGGTCGGTCGCGTCGTGGAGACCTTCCGCCAGGGCCCCGGCCCGAAGATCGACCTGTTCAACGCGAGCAAAGATTGGATGTCCGATCGCGTGTTCAACAAGCTCCAGCCCAACGGCCCCATCGAGAAGCTGCAGGGCCCCCAGCGCGTGGCGTACGGCCCGCTGCAGGCGCCTCCCACCTTGAAGCGCCCGGTGGTGATGATCCCCGGGCTCACCATGCCGGCCAAGAGCTTCGACCGCATGGGTGATCAGCTCGCCACCAACAAGGCCAACGGCCCGGTCGTCGTCTACGTCGCCAGCCAGGACAAGTTCCGCATCGGTGATCAGCAGGGCCGCGAAGCCACCGCCGCCGAGCTCAAGGGCGCCAAGCTCTTCGAGGTCGAGTACCGCGACCCGTGGGCCTCCCCCACCATGAAGGCCCCGCAGATCGCCCGCGCGATGGAGCGCATCGCCGCCGCCACCGGCCAGGGTGGAGTCGACGTGGTCACCCACAGCGCCGGCGCCACCGACTTCCGCCTCTACCTCGACGGCCGCGACCCCTCGAAGGGCCCGAAGGTCGAACACGCCGTGATGATCGGCCCCGCCTCGCACGGCACCTACCTCGGCAACATCGGCAGCGTGGTGGGCAACCCGGTGAAGAACGTCGACGACGCCTCACGCGAGCTCGCGGTCGGCTCGAAGATGATCAACGACCTCAACACCAACTGGGAGCGCCAGCGCGGCCAGGTCGCCGGCGGCGTCACCATCATCGGCACCACCGGCACACCCACGCTCGGCCCGAAGAAGGGCGTCTTCGAAGACGGCGATGGCTACATGCCCTCGGCCCAGCTCGACCTGCCCGGCGCGAAGACGGTCCGCATGGAGGGCCCGCACAACACCCCGCTCGCCCACCTCTGGCAGGTGCAGTACTCCGGCGTGGTCAACGCCGCGTTCGACGTTCTCGGGAAGTGAACTTCCAGACCTGGCCGTCGATGAGCAGCAGGGCCCGGTCTTCGATCGCCGAACCATCGACGCGCGACCAACCGAGCAGCTCGCGCTTCAAGTACTGACTCAACCCCGGCCACGACGGTGACCGAAAGCCGTCGTGCGGTCGATCAGCCGAGAGCGGCGTGAGCGCGCCGTGTTGATCCTCGAGGCAGGCCACCACGTCGGGCGCCAGCCACTCCACCCGGGGATGCGAGAGCTGACGCGATGACAAACCCGTGCCGCCGAGGAAGAAGGTGGTCTGCGGCGCGCTGTCGAGCAGCCGGTGCAACGAGCTCTCCTGCAAGACGCTCAACGTGGTGCCGTCGAGGTTGACCTGCTTCACCCGCCTCGACAGCGCAGCCAACGCGTCGACCGAAGCTTCTCCCAGTTCGGACAACGAGAGATCCACCCGCTCCACCTTCTTCGGCAAACCCGCGGCGAGCGCCTCCAGTGCACGCGTCAACTCCGGAGCGACCAGCGGCACCGTGCGCAGCTCCAGATGCAACGAGAAGCGCCGCAGGTGCGAAGTCACCGCCGTACACAACTCAGCCAGCCGCTGCGAAATCGGAGGCAACAAGGCCCCGCCGCCCACTTCGTCCAGGCCGGCGTAGCGGCCCTCCCACGGCGTGGTGTCTTCGAAACGCAGCCGATGCAGGCCCGCGAGCGCCGGAGCAGCGAGCACCTTCGCCAACTGCGCTCCCGCGAGTCGCGTCGACGCCGAGAAAGTCACCACGAAGCCGCAGCGCCACGTCGCCTCGAAGCCGCCGTATGGCTCGTAGGGAAGTTTGGGCCGCTGGGCGCGCGCGTCGGCCAGGGCACCGAGCAGCTCGGGGTTGGAGATGCCGCGAAACAGCTCCAGGTCGCAGCGCGCGAGCGTGGCGCCGGGTGCGTCGTGCTCAAGCAGATAGTCGGTGAGCACCTCCCACACGCCCACCTCGTCGGGCTGAGCGGCGATGCCATCGAGCAGTGCTTCAGGCACCGGGAGCATGCGCGCATCTTGGCCGATTCGCGGCGGTGTGCGGGCGCTGGAACTGGTGAGGCGAATCAGAAGTTCGTGCAGCTCGGCTCCCTCTCCCTGCGCAGCGGGGTGAGGGGCCGCGAACGAACTTACGAGCGCTTGATCATCTGAAGTCTTCCGAGAGCGCCGCCAGCCGGCCACGTTGACCTCGCGCCAGCGCTCCCAGTGGGAAACAAGAAGTTCAACCCGGCGAACCGAGCGCCTGGGCCGAAGAGCGCCCTCTCATTCGCCTTTGGGTGCCGCCAGCCGGCTCGGCTACCCTTCACCCGGAAGACGTTCACACCCGCAAGAGCTCAATGATGTCGACCCCTCTCCCAGACTCCTTCGCGCGGCAGCGGCGAGCGCTCCTCGAGCTGGTGCAGTTGGACAAGTCCCGGCTGGAGAGCGCGCTGCCGGGGATCCTCGAAGCGGACGCGCGCGCACTGGAGGTGGAGCGGGTCAGCTTCTGGCGACTCTCCGAGGATCGGTCGCGCATTCACTGTGATCAGCTCTTCCAGCTGAGCACCGGGGCGCTGAGCGTGGGCGGTGAGCTGCTCGCGGTCGACTTCCCCGCCTACTTCGCAGCCCTGCTCGCGAACCGGGTGATCGACGCCGCCGACGCCCTCGCCGACTCCCGGACGTCCGAGTTCAACGAGCCGTACTTCCGCCTCCACCAGATCCGCGCGCTCCTCGACGTGCCGGTCTGGAAGGGCGGGGCGCTGGTGGGGGTGATTTGTCACGAGCACGTGGGCCCTCGGCCCCGCCGATGGACCGAGCACGAGGTCGACTTCGCGCTCTCCGTAGGCGGGATGATCGCCGGCGCGCTCGAGGCCCACGCCCGGCGACAGGCAGAGGCGCGCTACGAGCTGCTCTCCAGCGCGCTCCAGGACCTGGTCTGGGATTGGAACCTCTCGACCGACCACATCACCTGGAACGACGCGATCGAGCGGTTGGGCTTCGCCCCCGGCAAGGTCCGCCCCAACCTGCAGTGGTGGATGGCTCACGTTCACCCCGACGATCTCCCTCGGGTCATGGACGGGCTCTCCCAGCACGCTGCCAGCGGGAGCGGGGTGTGGCGCGACGAATACCGCTTCCGCCGTGGCGACGGGACCTGGGCGATCATCGTGGACCGGGGCGTGCTGGAGCGGGGCATCGACGGCGCTGCGCGACGGATGGTGGGGGCGATGGTGGACGTCACCGAGCAGCGGATGCTGGAGGCGCGGCTGGCCCTCACCGACCGGATGGCCTCGGTGGGTACCCTCGCCGCCGGCGTGGCGCACGAGGTCAACAACCCGCTCACCTACGTGTCCAGCAACGTCCACCATGCCCGGCGCCTGCTCAGCGGGGTGGCCTCGCCGGAGGTGCTCTGCGCCCTCGACGACGCGCTCCATGGGGTGGAGCGGGTGCAGTCGATCGTCCGCGACCTCAAGACCTTCTCTCGCCCGGAGGCAGCGCCCACCGGGGCGATCGACGTCAAGCCGGTGATCGAGTCCGCGCTGAGCATGGCGAAGAACGAGCTGCGCCACCGCGCCCACATCCGCGTCGAGCACGGGGACGTCCCGCTGGTGCGGGGCAACGCCGCCAGGCTGGGGCAAGTGCTGGTCAACATGCTGATCAACGCCGCCCAGGCGATGCCCGACGGGCGCGCTGAGGAGAACGAGGTGCTCATTCGCACCACCCGCCTCGCCAACGGGCGCGTGGCCGTCGAGGTGAGCGACAGCGGGACCGGAGTTCCCCCTGAGCTGTTCTCCCGGATCTTCGACCCCTTCTTCACCACCAAGCCGGTGGGGGAAGGCACTGGCCTTGGGCTGGCGATCTGCCACTCCATCGTCACCTCGATGGGCGGGACGGTGGCCCTGGAGAACAACCCCGGCCGGGGGGCCACCGCGCGGATCGAGCTCGAGGCGGCCTCCGTCACCCAGGCGCCCGCAGCCGCCCCTCGCCAATCGACGGGCACCGCCCGGGCCGCGCGCCGCGGGCGGGTGTTGATCATCGACGACGTCGAGAACGTGGGCCTCTCGCTGCAGCGGCTGCTCACCGAGGAGCATGACGCCGAGTACACCACCCGGTCCCGCCAGGCGCTGGAGGCCACGCGGCGCGGCGAGCGGTGGGACGTGGTGCTCTGCGACCTGATGATGCCCGAGCTCAACGGCATGGAGTTCGTCGCGGAGGTCGAGCGGATCGCCCCCGCGTTGATGCCGCGGATCGTGATCATGACCGGCGGGGCGTTCACCCCCGGGGCGAGGGAGTTCCTTGCCCGCTGGCCGCACCACACGCTGGAGAAGCCGTGCGATCCCGAGCTGCTGTCCCGGGTGATCGCCAAGGTGCTGGGCTCGTCCCCGAGCTGAGGCCTTCGAGTCGTGCGTGACACGCAGAGCCGTCGAGCAACCGTGGAGCGTCAAGCAAGGCTCGGCCGCGCAGGGAACTCGACGCGAAAGCTGGAGCCCTTGCCGGGGGTGCTCTCGACGGTGAGGCGGCCCCCGTGTGACTCCACGATTCGGCGCGCGACGAAGAGCCCGAGACCGACGCCCTTGGCCGAGGCCCTCGCGGTGCTGGTGCGGCCAAATGCCTCGAAGAGGTGCCCGAGATCCTCGGGCGAGATGCCGACCCCCTCGTCCGTGACCGTGAGAACGATGGCCTCGTCTTCATGTTCGATGACCACGCTCACCTCGCCACCACGCGGCGAGTACTTGATGGCGTTGCTGACCAGGTTGTTCAAGACCTGCTCGATCCGCATCGGATCGCACGCCACGAGCACTGCATCACGAGGCGCGCTGAGGCGCAGCCGGTGAGCGGGCGCGGTGGGTTCGAAGAGGTGGATCGTGGCTCGTGCGAGCTCTTTGAGGTCAGCTGACTCGACTTGGAGCTCCAGGGTTCCCGCCTCGATACTCGCGGTGTCCAGAAAGTCGGAGACCATGCGCTCGAGTCGCTCGATCTGCCGTCGAATGCGCGCCCAGGACTCTCTGATTTGAGCCTCGGGAGGGAGCGGCCTTTGAGGTGAGATCAGCCCGCCCGCCAGCTTCAAGACGGACAAGGGGTTGCGGAGGTCGTGGGCGACTCCTGCGAGGAACGTCATCTGCTGCTCGCGCTGCTGCTCGAGCGCCGAGGCCATGTCGTTGAAACGGTACGCGATGTTTCGAAACTCAGCTGCACCTCGCTCTGGCGCACGTGAGCTCCGTTCTCCTTTCGAATACCGTTCGACTGCGTCGGCAATCGAGACCGCCGGTCCAAACACTGCGCGCCGGACAAAGAGGGCGAGCGCGACCAGACCTCCAATGAGAATCACGATGAGCGCGGTGCCCAGCAGGTTCGCCTTGCGATCCCACGCCGCCGCCAGGCGCCTCAACTCTCGACTCTGCTCTACGTTCGTCCGCACGAGCTCGCCTGCCGAAGCGAACAGGGCCTCGAACTGCGACCCGGTGCTGTCGCGACGCAGCGCCAGGGAGCTCTCGGTGACAGGGACCCGGTCAGATGACTCGATGTACGCATCCAGCTCTGAGCTCATGCGGGTGAGAAGGGCTTGCTCCTGGTCGCTGCCAACGAAGCGAGCTGCGTCAGCCAGGTGCTGGCGCAATCGGCCCTCGGTCGCGACCAGCGCGAGGTTGTCCTGGGTTCCCCAGTGGCTGAGGAGCTCGATCTCGAACTCCTCGGTGATCCGCACGCTCTCGACGGTGTCCTCCACGCTCGCGGCGATGCGATGAAGCGCCGTCGTGAACAAGATCAGGCCCCCGGCGCCAATGAGGCCGAGGAAGCCGAGCCCCGCCGCGAAGACCAGAAACGCGCGTCGCAGGCTCATCGGCGCTCACTCGAAAGAGCAGTGGGCGAGGCGAAGCCGCTCATCACGGTCAGAATCTCCCGCGGTTTCTGGGCGACGCCGCTCCTTGCGAGCACAACGAACGAGATGACGACCCTCATCGAAAGCCCCTCTTGGGAGAGATGTGCGACTGGGCCTCAAAAGCCAACGCGAACTTGGCTGCACCCGCGCGAACAGAGGGTTGGTGACAGCTCTTCCGGCAGTGGCTTCTGGCCTTTGCACTTCAGGGGCAGCCCAGGGGTCGTGCGCCCATGATGCCTCGCGCCACTCTCGTGCTCCTCCTGGCCTCTCTGTCTGGCTGTCAGTGCGGCGTCGTCGTCGAGCGCACCAGCGGTGAGCTCCGAGTTCGGCCCAGCTATGTCGACTTCGGGGTCGTCGGGCCAGGCATGAGGCGCACCCGCGCGATCGAGCTCGAGAACGCCGGTCGCTCGGCGCTCAAGCTCGAGTCGATGGAGCTCGGTCAGGGCGCGCTGGGCTTCTCGGTGGGGGCGAAGCCGCAGACAATCCAGCCCGGGGAACTGGCGTCGGTCGAGCTGACCTTCGAAGGGCAGTCGACGGCCGGGGTCACCGCCACGGCCCTGACGGTGACCTCTGACTTCGGGACCGTGCTCGTCGCCCTTCGCGCCGAGTCGGAGCTCGTGGCCTCGCAGGACGCGGGCATTGTGGACGCAGGCGTTGTGGACGCAGGCGTTGTGGACGCAGGCATTGTGGACGCAGGCATTGTGGACGCAGGCATTGTGGACGCAGGCATTGTGGACGCAGGCGTTGTGGACGCAGGCGTTGTGGACGCAGGCGTTGTGGACGCAGGCGTTGTGGACGCAGGCGTTGTGGACGCCGGGGTCGATCGGGGGTGCACGCCCGGGTTCGTCGCCTGCATCACGGGGTGCTGCCCAGCGGGCCCGAGCGGGTTCAGCCCGACCGGCGCACTCTCCACTGCCCGGTGGTGGCACACGGCGACGCTGCTCAATGACGGGCGCGTGCTCGTGGTGGGCGGGGCGAACGGCCCGCTCCCCGTCGCGAGCGCCGAGCTGTACGACCCTTCGACGGGCGTCTTCACGCCGCTCGCGTTCACCCCGAGCGCACGCGACAGCCACACCGCTACCCTGCTGCCTGACGGAACGGTCCTTCTGGCTGGCGGCCGTGACGGCACTGCAGTGCCCACCAACACCGTCGAGAAGTACGAGCCCGCCACCGGCCGCTTCGTGCCGATGCCGCCCATGACGGTCGCCCGGCAACTGTTCACCGCGACGCTCCTTCCTTCCGGCCTCGTGCTCTTCACCGGTGGCGACGGCACGCTGGGCCCGGGTGCCACCGCCGAGCTCTACAACGCCACCACGGGGGCGACGTCTGGGGTGATGGCCATGAGTTCGCCGCGCCAATGGCACTCGGCGACGCTGCTCCCCAACGGCAAGGTGCTGATCGCCGGCGGCACCTCGACGCTGGTGAACGCCGAGCTCTTCGACCCGGCGACTGGGCGCTTCACTGCGACGGGCATGCCCTCGACCCTGCGCCTGACGCAGCAGGAAGCGACGCTGCTCGCGAGCGGCACCGTGCTCATCGGTGGAGGCGAAGTTGCGCCAGAGCTCTACGATCCTGCGACGGGTCAGTTCAGTCCCGTGACTTCGACGCTGCTGCGCAGTTGGCCGACGCAGACCCGTCTGCGCAGCGGGAAGGTGCTGTTCGCGGGCGGCTACGCGGGAAGCATCGCAACCTCCAGCGCGGGCCTCCTGGACCCCGCGATGTCCTCCGTCGCGGTCATCGCGCAGATGGGCACTGCGCGAGGCATCCACTCCGCGACGCTGCTCGCCGACGGACGTGTGCTGCTCGTCGGAGGGCGTGACGGTGCCACCATGCCGGTCTTGGCTTGCGAGCTCTTCCAGGAATAGGGTCAGCGCCCCTCGCAGAAGGTCGGCGACTGCCTGGCGGTGCTCTGAGGTGAAGGCGACGCCGAGCGCGGCCGGCCTCGACGCGCGCAAGGTGCCGCTCGACACCGGCGCACGTTGCCCGGCTCAGAAGGAGAGCTCGCCCCAGCTCAGACCGCAGAGCCCTGTCGCTTCAGCGGACCGACTCGACGCCCTTGTTGGCCAGCTCGTCAGCGCGTTCGTTGCCTTCGTGACCGGCGTGGCCCTTCACCCAATGCCACTTGATCTCGTGGCGCAGGGTCGCAGTCTCGAGCAGCTGCCAGAGGTCGGCGTTCTTCACCGGCTCTTTCGAAGAGGTGCGCCAGCCGTTCTTCTTCCAGCCGTGGATCCACTTGGTGATGCCCTGCATCACGTAGGTGGAGTCGGTGTGCACGTGCACCTTCATCGGCCGAGTGAGCGTGTCGAGGGCCTTGATGACCGCGGTCAGCTCCATGCGGTTGTTGGTGCTTTCTTTCTCGCCGCCGAAGAGCTCGCGCTCCTTGCTGCCGTACCGAAGGAGCGCACCCCAGCCGCCCGGCCCGGGGTTGCCGCTGCAGGCGCCGTCCGTGAAGATCTCCACCACGAGCTCGCTCATCGGCACGCCCTAAAGCACTTCACTTTGAGGCGAGGAACCAGAAGTTGAGCCCTCAGAAATCTGAGCGCCGATGTGCGTGATTCCGCTGCGATGACTCTGGCGCGGCGCGTGCTTCTGCTGCGCGCCATGCGTCCGTTGACCCTCGCAATTCCACTTCTTCTGCTCGGCTGCGGCCGGGATCTCCCCCTGCTCCTCGAGCCCACGGGCGTGACTTTGAACGCGCGCTCCGGGCCCGACGCGGGCTCAGGCTGCGGCACGCTGCCTTTCGGTCCCGACTGCTGTGAAGGCGGCCTTCGGGTCAGCTCGGCCTCCTGCGTGGCCGACAGCTGGGTCTGCACCGGCGACTTCTGCACCTGCGCTGGCAAGCGGCAAGACTTTCAATGCGCGGAGTTCTGCGGCTCCGATGCGTTCGGTTCACCTGAGTGCGTCAACGGCGAGTGGAGCTGCGCGCGGCCCACTCGACCGACCTCGAGGTGCAGTGCCGACACCTGCTGGGGCGAGCCGGGCGACTGCTGCGGAGCCCCGAGCTGTGTCGATGGCGGCTGGGTGTGCGCGTATCGCCCGTCGGGGTGCTGATGCCACTACGCTGGGAGCATGAACGAGGCGATCGCGGCGTACTTTGGTGGTGAGAAGAGTGGCGCGCTGGTGCTGGCGATCGCCGGCGCGGTGATGTTGATCACCGCGATCGTCTTGTTCCCCGCGAAGTTCGAGCTGCGCGCGTTCGCGATCACCGCGGGCGTGTGGAGCCTGCTTCAGCTGGGCATCGGGATCGGTCTGTTCATGAAGACCGACTCGCAAGTGGCGGCGCTTCTGGCGGCCGAACGTTCTGTGATGGTGGCGACCGAGGTGCCCCGCATGGAGAAGGTGCAGCGGAACTTCGTGATCATCGAGGTGGTGTGGGTGGTGATGATCATCGGCGGTGCGTTGATCGGGTGGCGGATGAAGGAGAACGTCACCGCTTCGGGGATCGCGCTCGCGTTCGTGATCAATGCGGGGGTGTTGCTCGCGTTCGATGTCGTCGCTGAGCGGCGGGGTGCGACGTATCTGGCTCAGCTGAAGTGATACCTCTCCCTGCGAAGCGGGGAGAGGTCGGCCAGCGGCCGGGTGAGGGGCCCACTTGCGTGCCCTGAACGCCCCTCACCCCCACCCTCTCCCCGCTTCGCAGGGAGAGGGTGTCATTGGTTCCACCAGGCCTTCACGTCTTCGAACCGCTGCACCTTGGGCACGTCGGGCAAGCTCGCCAGGAAGCGCGCTCCGTACCGTTTCTTGAGCACCCGCACATCACCCAGCGCGACCACGCCGCGATCTTTCGCCGTGCGGATGAGCCGGCCAAACCCCTGCCGCAACGCCAGCGCCGCCTGCGGCACCTGGTAGTCGTCGAAGGGTTTGCCACCCGCCTCCTTCACCGCGTCCATGCGCGCGGCCTGCAGCGGCTCGTTGGGCGGATGGAATGGCAACCGATCGATGATCACCATCGACAGCGCGTCACCCGGCACGTCCACGCCCTCCCAGAAGCTCTGCGAGGCGAACAACACGCTGGGCTTCTCGAGGAACTTGTCGAGCAACGCGCGCCGCGGCAGGTCGCCCTGCTTGAGCACCGGCACCTGCAGGTGCTTCGCCACCAGCTCATGCACCGCGTCCATGTGCTTGAGCGAGGTGAACAACACGAACGCCCGCCCGCCCGACAGCTCCAACAACCGGTACACCTCGCGCGCGAACTGAATCGTCCACTCAGGGCTCGACGGCTCCGGCAGGTACCCGGGCACGTAGAGCAGCGCCTGGGTCGGATAGTCGAACGGCGACTCCACCTTCATCGCATCCCAATTGCGTTCGGTCAGGCCCAGCCGCGCGACCACGTACTCGAAGTCGCCGCCCTTCGACGACGCGGTCTGCAGCGTGGCCGAGGTGAACACCACGCTGTCCACCGAATCGTAGAGGAACGTCGAGAGCGACTGGCCCACGTCGATGGGCGCGGCCCGGAGTGAGAGCGTGCGCCCGCGCGTGCTTGCCCAATACACCTGGGTCGGATCATCCGCCTTCATGGTGCTCTCGAGCGCGTAGGCCGACTCCACCGCGCGCCGGTGGAAGGCGCCCAAGTCAGGATCATCTTCAGGACACAGGGCCGAGATGCCGTTGAGCGTCTCCTGCACCAGCGCCGCCTGGGGCCGCGCATCGACGAGCGACTCCGGCAGCAGCCGCAGGTCGACCTGCGCGCGCCCTTCACCGAACGCGTCATTCACCACCGCCGGCCCGGTGAAGAGCACGTCGGAGACGCGGGTGAAGAAACGCTCCGAGCGGGTGCGCAGCTCGAGGGCCATCGCGGTCAGCGTCGCGTGGTGCTCGGAGGTGCGCGGCAGGTTGGTGAGCACGTCGGTGGCCAGGGTGGCCAGGCGGCCCGAGCTCGAGGTGATGCCGAAGAACTCGGTGGCCACGTCTTCCAGCGCGTGTGCTTCGTCGAAGATGACCGCGTCGTAGGCAGGCAACACGCCCAGCTCGAGGTCGCCCGCGCCGCGCAGCTTGAGCGAGAGGTCGGCGAAGAACAGCGCGTGGTTGACCACGATGATCTGACACTCCGCCGCTTCCCTTCGCGCGCGGGTGACGAAACACGACTCGTAGAGCGGGCAGCGCGCGCCGGTGCAGTTTTCAGAGGTGGTGGAGACCTGGAACCACGTCGACCAGAGATCCGGCAGCTGCGTCTCACCGCGATCGCCCGTCTCGGTGCTGTACGCCCACTCGCGAAACTCATCCCAGTGCACCGCGTCTTCCGGCGTGGGGAAGAGCGGCTGCTTCTCGAAGCGCTCGAAGCGCTGCGCGCAGAGGTAGTTGTTGCGCCCCTTGAGCAACGCCGCGGTCACCGGCAAGCCGACTTGATCCCGCAGCAGGGGAATGTCTTTGAGGAAGATCTGCTCCTGCAGGGTGCGCGTCGCGGTGGAGACGATGACCCGTTTGCCCGACAACACCGCGGGCACCAGGTACGCCAACGTCTTGCCGGTGCCCGTGCCCGCCTCGGCGAGCAGGAACCGTTTCCTATCGAGCGCCAGGGCCACCGAGCGCGCCATCTCGAGCTGCGTGGGGCGGTGTTCGTACCCCGGCATCGCCGCCGAGAGCGCGCCGTGGGGCCCCAACACGCCGTCGACCGTGAGCCCCTCGAGAGTGGACCACTTGCGTCGGCGGCGCGGTCCCTCTTCCTGGTCATCCGAACGGCTGCTCACCGCTCTCCCTCTATCGAGTTGACGGTGAAACGCCACGCCGCCATCACTGAACCCAATGGGTTCAACGTCAGGAAGACCTCGATCGCACCTTCGAGGGCCGCTCTGGCGAATGACGCCCATCACGCGCGCGGTGCAGACCTTCGAGTGGGACGGCATGCCCGGCCATGTGATCCTCGAGACGTGACCCTCGAGACGATGGAGCTCTCACTGCGGAGGAACGCCCGGGGCAGTCGGACGCAGCGCTCGAGAGGTCTTGGCGCGCCCCGACCCGATCGACACCCGGGGTCCACCGCGCCCCAGCGACCGCGTTTGACTCTGGGTTCGCGCGCACTCAGGCTTCGCGGTGATCACCGATCCGTTGACTGCGAGCGCCATGGCCCCCTCGCGCGACCGGCCTCGCGGATCATTTCGGCTGAGCAGCGCGCAACGTCGGCGAGCCACAAAGACGATGGCGCAGCGATTGCGTTGATCCATCAAGCTTGAAGCGCGCCGCGTCATTCCAGGTCGAAAGCCACGACGGGCGAAAGCGCATGATGGCCCTCATCTACACCGTGGTCGGGGTGCCGTTCATCGCCTGGCTGTGGATTCTCGGGGGGTTCAGCGCGGCCTCTGTGCTCGGTTCGTTGGTTCCTGCGTCTGCTGTCGCGTTTTTGCTCGTGGTGCGCCGCGAAGGGGCCTGGGTGTGGATCTACCCGCTCGGGGTCGCGCCGCTTCTCACGTGCCTTGCGGGTGCGGAGGTCTCCGGTACGCCTGCTTTGTTCATGGTGTTGTTGATGGGTGCCGCGGGCATGAACGGCCTGCATGACAATCGCAGCTCGGTGATCATCTCGTGGGTGTGCTGCGCGTTCGGCTTCCTCGTGCTCTCGCACGCCCAGGACCCGACCGGGTGGGGCCTCGGCGCCGCGGGCATCGCCAGCGTGATGCACCTCACCATCAGCCTGATGGTGTTCTTCAAAGCAGAGCAACACCGCGCAGCGCTTGACGCCGCGACGAAGGCCACCCGCGAAGCGCAGACCGCGCTGGGGCTGGCCAACGAAGCGGTGAAGACGCGCGAACGGTTCCTCGCGAACATGACGCACGAGCTGCGCACGCCGCTGAGCGGCATCATCGGCATGGGGGAGTTGCTGCCGTCGAACGTGTCGCCCGAGGTGAAAGACATCATGGACACCATCAACGTGTCCGCGACGAGCCTGCTGGAGATCGTCAACGACGTGTTGATGTTCTCCAAGGGCAAGTCGGGCACGCTCGAGCTCAAGAAGTCGGTGTTCTCGCCGCTGGGGGCCATCCGCGAGGCGGTGCGCAGCATCAGCTCACAGGCGCATCAGAAGGGGCTCGAGCTGCAGCTCGACTTCGCCTCCGACGTGCCCGATTCGATGATGGGCGACGAGCTGCGGTTTCGCCAGGTGATGATCAACCTGGTGGGCAACGCGCTCAAGTTCACCCAACGTGGTTCGGTGGTGGTGCGCGTCTCGCATCTTTCCGGGCCCGGCTCTGTCTGCGTCGAGGTGGTGGACACCGGCATCGGCATTCCCAGGGAGCGGCTGGCGAGCGTGTTCGAGGCGTTCGTGCAGGTCGATGATTCGCACTCGCGGCGCTTCGGCGGCACGGGCCTCGGGCTCGCAATCACCTCGCACTTGATCGAGCTGATGGGCGGCACGCTGCAGGTGGAGAGCGAAGAGGGCGTGGGCAGCGCCTTCCGGTTCTCGATACCGGCGGGCGCGGTGGAGCAGCGGCCGCCCCTGCCGACCATCGACGGCTGGTTGAAAGATCGGCGCACCGCGTTCGTGGCGGGCACCTCGAGGGAGTTCGTCAAGCGCACGCTCGAGCAGGCCGGGGCAGAGACGGTCGAGCTGCGTTCCTTGAGCGAGCTGCCGGAGGGCGGCTTCAGTCTGGCGGTGGTCGACCTCGGGCCTGAGGGCCGGTGGAGCGAGCTGGTGGAGGCCGCGGGGCACGTGCCAGTGGTGGCGTTGCTCACGCCCGAACAACGCGCGGCGCACGCGGGTGAGCAGATCAACGGGCTGATGATGGTGGAGAAGCCGTACTCGGTGCAGGACCTTCAGGTGGCGGTCAATCGGCTCAAGCTGTTCTCGATGCCGCGCTCGATGGGGCCGGTCGCGCACGCGGGGCAGCTCGACGCGCTGGTGGTGGAAGACAACAGCATCAACGCGCGGGTGGCGGTGGGGCTGCTGGGCAAGCTCGGTCATCGCGCGGTGGTGGCGAAGAATGGCGTGGAGGCGCTCCGCGAGCTGGCGGTGCGGCGCTTCGACATCGTGTTGATGGACATGCAGATGCCCGAGATGGATGGGCTCGAGGCGACGGCACGCATCCGGCGCGATGAGCTGGGCACCCACCGGCATCTGCCGATTCTGATGGTGACCGCGAATACGCTGCCCGAGCACGAAGAAGCGAGCCTGCGCGCGGGGGCCGATGCGATGTTGGCCAAGCCGCTGAGCCCCGAGAAGCTGGCCCGCATGTTGAGACTGCTTCTGGTGGAAGGCAGCCGAGACGCCGCCTGAGGCCGGAGCCAGTTGAAGGGGTCGGCAGGCCCACGGGTTTCGCAGTCAGGTCGGTTGCTCGATTGTCCTGACCCTTCGGGGCCGGGCTCGACTACTTTGCGGCCTCCTTTTCCCCCGAGGATCGATCACCCATGGCTGACTCTCCCCGCGTACTTTCCGAGAAGGCCGCGCGCCAACTCTCGAACACCACCAAGACGCCGCCGCTGTGGCGGGGCGCCACGCCGCGTTGGCTGACGCAGATGATTCCGTGGACGCCCGTCGAAGCCGGCGTCTACCGGGTCAACCAGGCGCTCGATGATGACTTCGCCGTGAAGTGCAGCCCGGCCCCCGGGGAGCCGCTGCCCATCGCCTTCAGCGACTACGACCCGCAGCCGCGCGAGTACGTGCTCACCTCGGTCACCACCACCATCGAAGTCGACACGCGCATCTCCGACCTGTTCCGCAGCCCGATGGATCAGGTCAAGGAGCAGCTGAGCCTCACGGTCGAGAAGCTCAAGGAGAAGCAGGAGAACGAGATCCTCAACAACCGCGCGTACGGCCTGCTCAACAACGCAGACCCCGAGATGCGCATCAAGCCGCGCCGTGGCCCGCCCACGCCGGATGATCTCGACGAGCTCATCTCGACCGTGTGGAAAGAGCCGTCGTTCTTCCTCGGTCACCCCAAGACCATCGCGGCGTTCGGCCGGGAGTGCACCCGCCGTGGGGTACCGCCGCCGACCATCACGATGTTCGGCGCGCCCTTCCTCACCTGGCGTGGGTTGCCGCTGGTGCCCTGCGACAAGTTGCCCATCAAGGGCAACAAGAGCGACCTGCTGCTGATTCGCGCCGGTGAGCGCAAGCGGGGCGTGGTCGGTCTGTTCCAGCCCGGCATTCCCGGTGAAGTGAGCCCCAGCCTGTCGGTGCGCTTGATGGGCATCAACCAAGCGGGCGCCGCTTCGTATCTGCTCTCGTTGTACTGCTCCGTGGCCGTGCTCACCCACGACGCGCTCGGTGTGCTCGAGGGCGTCACCATCGACAACTACTACGAGTATGCCTGAGCGTTCTCCTGACGACGTGCCGGTGCCGCGTGAAGTGAGCGCGGTGCAGGGTCATGCACCTGCTCCGACGAACGTGCTCAACGTGCCGGCGCAGCATGTGCCGACGCCGGGGCTCGCGTTCGCGGTGATGAAGGTGCCGGGTGCGCCGACGTTGCCGGATGGAGATCCAGCGTCGATGAACGTGTTGTTGGCGCGCATGGCGACGGAGATGTTCCGCGCGCCGCCGGTGATCGATCAGCCTGGCTCCCTCTCCCCTGCGGGGGAGAGGGTTGGGGAGAGGGCTGTCCCCACCGCTCCGCAATCAATTGCCACTCAACAGTCACACCCCCTGACCCCGACCCTCTCCCCCGCAGGGGAGAGGGAGACAAATCCGTTTCAGTCGGTGCCCCGCTTCGATTCGCTGCT
>JAUYRZ010000070.1 GCA_030695565.1 Archangium sp. | reverse complement strand
CATGGTGCTGCCGCCGCCTCCACCGGTGGCGCTGCCGCCGCCTGTCGCCGTGCCGCCGCCTGTCGCCGTGCCGCCGCCCATGGCGCCCGCATCCATCGCGTCACCGCCGCCAGAGCCACCGTCGGCGTACGGATCGTTGGTGTTGAACTGGGTCGCGCCGCAGGCGACGAGGAAGACGACGGATGCACAGAACAGAAGCCGCATGAAGCCGGTACACCCGACTTCGCGCTGACGTGCAACTCGCGACCGTTTCTTGCGAATCCTCGCGGGTGCAACACCGGCGTCGTCCGAGGGTCAGACGCGACTGCTCAAAATCAGCCGCTCGCGTCTCTCCAAGGCCCGCTACCATTCAGGCACACGCTGTTTCGGAGGGGTTCACATGCAAGGTCTCGTCACGCGCCTGTTGGTGTCTGTCGTCGTCCTCACCTCGAGCTTCGCGTTCGCCGAGGAGTACTTCGTCTCGGTCGCCCGCGGCAAAGGCAAGGACGCCACGAAGGAGAAGCCCGCGAAGGATCTCGGCAACATCGTGGCGAAGCTCAAAGACGGCGACACCATCAACATCGCCGAAGGCGTGTACCTGGGCCGTGACGAGTCGGGCAGCGATCAGGTGCCGGTGGCCGTGAAGATCCTGGGCGGCTGGGCAGACGACTTCAGCAAGCGTGATCCCTGGGGTGCGCACAAGACCGTCTTCGCGGGCACCAACGCGATCGGCGGCTCGACGCAGTACCGGCTCAACGTCACTCCCACCAACTGCGCCGAGATCCTCATCGACGGCATCGTCTTCGACAACGGCCCTCGCAATCATTACCAGGGCGAGAAGGAGCTCGTGATCAACCGCATGGCGAGCGCGACCAAGAACAGGAACCCGACGCCCGAGTCGGGCGCCATCAAGCTCGAGCTGCCCAAGAAGTGCGCGGGCACCATCTCGAACAACGTGGTGATGAACACGGCGCCCACCGGCGGCGCGATCTCGGCCTGGGGTCACCAGGCCGGCACGCTCACCATCAAGAACAACCTGGTCATCAACAACACCGGCGAGGGCATCTTCGCCTACAGCAAGTGGAAGTCGGACAAGGACCAGCCGCAGTTCATCATCGAGAACAACACCGTCCTGTTCTCGTGGAAGCACGACCCCATCGCCAGCTACGGCGGCAACGCGCTCAAGATCGACGCGGAGATTCGCCTGACGGCCTCGAACAACGTCTTCGCGTTCTCCGACTACGGCGGCGTCGACAACATCAAGCTCGCCAAGAAGATCACCCTCAAAGACAACCTCTTCACCGGCAACCGGCTGTACGACTACCGGGAGTTCAACACGAGCGTGAAGGTCTCCGAGTTCGAAGACGAGGCCGATCAGCTCGAGGCCTCCACCGGCAACATGACCGCGGAGATCAAGGTGCCCGTGGGCGAAGCGTTCGCCACGCTCTACGCGGGCCGCAAGGAGATCAGCCGCGCGGCCGTCGACGCCAAGGCGAAGGCCTCGAACAACGGCGCCAATGCGCTGCGAAGCATGCTCGGTCTCCCGCTGCAGGCGAACGCCGTGGGTGGCGACGCCGAGGTGTGGCTGCCCCGCATCGCCATCGACGACGCCATCAAGGCGGGCACCTCGAAGTACGAGGCGAAGTACGGCTGTCAGAAGCCCTGATCACCCCAGCTCGGCGAGCCGGTGGAGCTGAACGCCTTCAGGAGCTCGTCCCCGAAAAGTCCGCACGAAGGCGTGCCGGCGCAGCGTGTGATTCTTCGGGTTGGGGTAGCGAAGCACCTTCTGCTCCAGCTCTGACTTGAGCTGGGCAGCGGTCACCGGGCCCCACTTGCACTCGCCGAGTTCTGTGATGCCGTCGCCGCGCACGCCCACCAGATCGATCTCGACGTCGCGCGACCAATAGGCGCCGACCTCGACCCCGGCCTTCACGCCCTCCGCTTCGAGGATTCGGGGAAGCGCTTCGCGGCAGAGGCGCTCGAAGCAGCCGCCCGCCCAGGCGTCGAGCTGTGGATCGACCAATCGTTCCCAGGCCCGGTGCGGGTCGAGCTGAGCCAGCTGACTGCGATGCGGAAACACGAAGCGGAACCAGAAGCGCAACAGCGCGTCGTCGAGCACGAAGCGCACGTCGGTGCGCCGGGGCTTGGTGCCCGTCACCGGGTATCGCCTGGAGACGTACCCGAGTGAGACCAGTTGCTCGAAGGTGTAGTGCAGGTTGCGCTCAGGCACGCCTGACGCCAGCGCGATGCTCCTGGGCGTGTGTGCGCCCGTGGCAATGGCCATCAGCACGGCATGAAACGGGGCCACGTCGCGAAGCTCTTCGCGGAGCAGGAACTCTGGTTCACGGAAGAGCGGGGCGAACTCATCGAGCAGGGTCCGTTCGACGTTCTGTCTGAACGAAGCGCGCCCCTCGAAGCTGGCCAGGTACTGCGCCACGCCCCCGCAGACGAACCAGGTCAGTGCCTGCTGTTCGACCGATGCGCCCGGGTGAAACTGGCGCGACTCGACGAACGAGAACGGCTTGAGGTGCAGCTGTGCGGTCCGTCGCCCGAAGAGCGGGCTCTTTTCGCCCAGCACCTCGCGCTCCATGAAGCCGATGAACGAACCACAGACGATCAACATCACCTTGCCGCTGCGCTTCCAGGAGTGGTCCCACAGCTCCTGCAAGACCGAGGGCAGCTCAGGGCTCGCTTCGACGGTCCATTGAAACTCGTCGAGGATCAGCACCAGCTTGCCGGGGCCCTTCCATCGGCCCACCACCAACTCGAGGGCCTTCTTCCACGAGTCGACTGCGATCTCCGCCAGCAGCGGTTCACCGAACGCGGTGGCGGCCTCGAGCATGAACTCTTTGAGCTGAAGCGCGGCAGGGGCGACCTTCCCGACGTGGAAGATGCCCTGGTGCTTCTGGCTGAAGTGGCGCAGCAGCTCGGTCTTTCCGATGCGCCGCCGCCCGTAGACCGGCACGAAGCTCCCACCTGGAGCCGCCCACTGGCGCCGCAGTGCGGCGAGTTCGTGGAGGCGCCCGACGAAGTGGCTCATCGTCGTAACGTAACTTGTCTCAATACGTTTTGACAAGTTACGTTACGACAACTTCGGGTCGGGCGCCGTGCACCGCTCCCGGTGTAGAGGAGGGCATGGCGACGGCGAACCGCTCGGCAGGGCTGGCGTTGGTCCGCGGCGATGGTGCTGCACGGGAAGTGCTGCTGGTGCACCCCGGCGGGCCCTTCTGGGCGAAGAAGAACGAAGGCGCGTGGAGTCTGCCCAAGGGGCTGCTCGACCCGGGTGAAGAGCCGCTCGAGGCTGCGAAGCGGGAGTTCTTCGAAGAGGTGGGCCACCCTGCGCCAGTGGGGCCCTGCGTCGCGCTGGGTGAGGTGACGCTCAAGAGCGGCAAGAAGGTGATCGCCTTCGCGGTTCGCGGTGAGCTCGACGCGGCCACCATTCGGTCGAATGAGATCGACGTGGAGTTCCCTCCGCGCTCGGGGAGGATCATCCGCATTCCCGAAGTGGATCGCGCGGAGTGGGCGACGCTGGATCGGGCGAAACAGTTGCTCAACCCGGCGCAGGTGCCGTTGATCGAAGCGGCGATGCGCGCGGTGCTCTGAGCACCGTTCGCGTCTCGACTTCGCTCGCATTCCCATTTCGGCCAACCCTCGGTTTCCTTCGGCAGACTCGCCGCGAGGTACGGGTCAGCGCCGCCGGGTCGACTTGGGCACCGGCTTGGGCGCGACCTTCTGCACCGGCTTGGGCGCAGGCGGTTTCACCGCGACCTGCTTGCCCGGCACCGGCTTCTTCGGAACCTTGAGCTCTGCCTGATCAGGATCCTGCAGCCCATCCGTGCGCGGCAGCGGGGGCGCGGAGAGCCCGGTGGGCAGCTCGAGCCCGTGCACCAGCACCTGGTGAAACACGCAGCGGCCCTCCAGGCACCCGACCGCCAGCCGCGGTGAATCACCCAGCAGCTGCCGCCAGTACGGCCCCAGCCACAAACCGTCACCGAGCACCCGCGCGTCGCGCCCTTCACCTGCGACGGCGAACAGCTCACCCGTCTCCGGATCCATCCTCAGCGCGAGCCGCTGGCCCACGCGCTTGACCGGCAGCGGCGCCTGCATGAAGCCGCGCTTGTCGGGACCCAGGGCCCACTCCAGCGTCGGCTCGGTGTCTCCACCCGAGACCACCAACGCCACGTAGCGCCCGTGTTCGCCCAGCAGCATCAGCGCGCTGCGGGCATCAGGCCGTCGGCCGCGGAAGAGCTCCCACAGCGGCTCGAGCCTTCCCGCGGGCGTCTCCTGCGTATCGACCACTGCCGAGAAGTCGACGCCCGAGCCCATCACCTCTGCGTCGATCACCACGCGGCCGGTGGCTTCGTCATCGACCTCGCCGAAGTCGATCACCCCGCGATCGATCACCGGCTTGCGGCCCAGCGCCATCAACCCCACCGTGTCGGGGCCCTCACCGATGGTCACTTCGCGGGTCGGCTTGTCCACCCGGCCGGGGCTGGTGAGCGGGAACTTGGCCCCGAAGTCCGTCATCAGCTCGACCCCGGCCAGCACGCGTTTGCTGTCAGACCGGCTGCGCAGGAACACGGCGCCGATGATGATCAACGCCAGCATCACCACCACGATCGACGCGGTGCGCCCGACCCGGCGGCCGATCTCCTGGGCGCGACGAAGCAGGCGCTGCGGCGGCGTCTCCTTCGACTTGCTCAAGAACGAGCTGACCTGCACCACCCGCTCGAGGTCCGCGATCAACGCGGCCGCGGTGGGGTAGCGATCGTCGGGGTTCGGCTTGAGGCAGCGCGAGATGATGCCGTCGAGGCGCTTGTCGAGATCGGGTTTCCGGGTCGACGGTGGGTCGAACTGACCGATGGGCAGCTCACCGGTGAGCGTCTCGTAGAGCATCACGCCCAGCGAATAGAGATCGGCGCGCGGGCCCGCGCTCTTCGCGTCGACCGACTGCTCGGGCGCCATGTACGAGGCGGTACCCATCGACACGTGGGTCTGGGTGAGGTGCCGGTGCGCAGGGCCGTGCGACTCATCGAGACCGGCCAGCCCGAAGTCGGTGACCTTGGGAATGCCGCCGGCCTGCTCGTCGAACAGAATGTTCTCGGGCTTGAGATCGCGGTGGATGACGCCGCGCCCGTGCGCATAGTCGATGGCGCGCGCGACCAGCAGCATGGTGACCAGCGCGCGGTTGGTGTCGAAGTCGGGGTCGCGCATCTTCTCGCGCAGCGACGGCCCGTCGACGAACTCCATCACCAGGTAATAGGTGTCGCCCGTCTTGCCGCGATCGACGATCGAGACGATCTGCGGGTGCCGCAGCGTGGCCAGCGCCGCGCCTTCTTTCTCGAACCGCCCGATGAACTGGTCGTCTTTGGCCAGCTCGTGCTTGAGCAGCTTGACCGCCACGGTGCGCTGGAGCGACAGCTGCGTCGCCATGTGCACCTCGCCCATGCCGCCTTTGCCGACGAGCTGCTTGAGCTCGTACCCGGGGATGGCCGGGGGCTCGACCTTGCGACTGATGGCGGTGTCCATCATGGGCGGTATGCCGAACTCTCCTGTCGTTCGTCTCTACTCAGTGACGATGACGACGCAGCTCACCAATACGCCGAAGTGGCGAGAGGGGCAGGGGATTTCATGCTGAATTCCATCAGCGTGTCACCACCGGCCGCTGCGATTGTAAGCCGTGATGCGGCCCTGACAGCTGCCCGTCCGGGGCTCGAGGCCCTTGCACGTCGGCTGGTGTGGGACAGGGAAGAGGCCCGCGATGTGGTGCAGGGTGCGCTGCTCGAAGCGCTCGACCGCTGGGACACCGTGCGTGAGGCGAATGCGCGCGCGGGGTGGTTGCGGCGCATCGTGGTCAATCGGGCGTACTCGCACCTGAGGCGGCGGCGTTTCTGGAACGCGGTGGGCGCGCTGCTGCAGGTGGCGGAGGTCGACCTCACGCCTTCGCCCGACGAAGTGGTGGAGAAACGGGAGCACCAGGCGCGTCTGCTCGTGGTGCTGGAGAAGCTGCCGGCGCGGCAGTCGATGGCCTTCACGCTGCGGTACCTCGAGAGCTGGAGCCTCGACGAGGTGGCGGAGTCGATGAACATCGATCGCGGCACGGTGCGCATTCACGTGCAGCGCGCGGTCGCGGCGTTGAGGGCGGCAGGCGTGCTCGAAGCTCGAGGTGAATCATGAAGCCATGCGACTTGATGCAGCAGGCCGTGCTCGATGAGTCGTTGCCACGGCCGGACGACTTCGAGCCCCATCTCGCTTCGTGCCCGGAGTGTGGCGAAGTGGCCTCTGCGCACCGGGCGGCGTTGCGGTTGCGAGGCGAGACCTGGTCACGCACGCGCCTGCGCCCCCTGCCTGAGGTGCGGCGCCGGGTGGGCATCGTGGCGGGCCTGGTGTTGGCGCTGGGCGGCGGTGGAGGGCTGCTCGCGCTTCAGCTCGACGATCGACCCGGCCTCGCGCAGCAGACGCCCGGTCGCACCCAACGTGAGCTGCCCGTGATGGCCGTCGAAGCAGATGACGCCGACTTCTTCGCGCTCGCGCAGCTGCAGGCCTCGGTCTCGGCGGACCTCCGGCGCGACCCCCGGAATGACCCCGTGGCGGTGCGTGTGTTCGGCGCGCTGCCGAGTTGGACCGCTCCCACCCGAACCCGGCCGATGCGCTCATTGGAGCGGTCGGCTTCACCCGTCGTCTTTACTTCGGAGGATTCACCATGAAGTCACGCTCGTTGCTGTTGCTCCCGCTGCTCACGGCTGCCGTCTGTTTCGCGCAGGCCCCCCCGAGGCCGTCGGCTCCACCGAAGGCGCCCAGTCCTCCCATGGCCCCGATGCCGCCCCTTCCGCCGCTGCCTCCGATGGGCATGGGCTACGGCGGAGCGCCCGGCATTCCGGCGCAGGCGGCGCAGAAGGCCGGCATCAGCTCGGAGACCCAGAAGAAGGTGCGCGACTTGTCGTTCGAAGCGAACGACTCACTCATCACGCTCGAGGCCGACTTGAAGCGCGCGCAGCTCGATCTCGAAAAGACGCTCGCGCAACCTCAAGTGGATGAGCCGACGGTGATGAACAAGCTGGAGGTCGTCAGCCGCGCTGAGCTGGCCGTGCGGAAGAATCGCATGGGTCTGCTGGTGCGCATCCGCAAGACCGTGGGCCCCGAGTCATGGGAGAAGCTGCAGGCCGAGATGCCCGGGCCGGATCGCATGATGATGATGTTGCCTGCGGGGTCGGGTGGCGAACGCCGTGAGCTGCGGGTGATCCGCACGGCCGAGGGTGGAGAGCAGGTCGACATCATCGGCCCAGAATGATCGAACCGAGTGACCCTCTCCCTCCGGGCCCTCCGGGAGAGGGTCAGGTCACTCAGCACAAGTTCGTTCTGTGAGTCGATCGATCACCAGATCAAAATCCGACTGCTGCGGAGCCTGAAAATCCTTCTCCTCGAGTGACCGCACCGCCGCGAGAAACTTCGGCAACCCACCACACGCCCGCCGCAATCTCTCGAACGCAGGCCTTCCCGTGTCGTACGTCCGGCTGCCGGCAAGGTCGGCGTTGTTGAACCGTCGTCGCAAGCCCAGCGTCTGCTGCAACTCGGCAAGCCGCGCTTCCTTCAGCGCCCGCTTCTCCGCGTCGCTGCGAGCGGAGCGATAGATCGCATCGAGCGCCTCGTACGCCAGGTGCATCTCCTTCACGAAGCGCGCACCCCGTTCATCGCCTTCGATCATCGCCTTCGCCTCCTCCGACTGCAGCCCCGAGCGGCCCACCACCAACAACCACGTCAGCTCGTCGGCCACGAAGCTGGCGAGGCTCTCATCGAAGGCCGACTGGTTCTTCACGTAGATCGTCGCGTGCACGCTCTCGTGCAGGATGACGTTGGCCAGCTCACCGAACGCCCCCGGCCCCTCGGGAATCATGGTGGAGAGCACCGGATCCTTGAACCAGCCGAGGGTCGAGTACGCCGATGCGGTGCGCACGGTGACGTCGAGATCGCGCTCCTCTTTCGCCAGGTCGGCTGCGAACGAACGCGCCGCTTCGGGGTTGAAGAAGCCCAGATACGGCACCGTGCCCACGATGGGGAACGCCCAGCGTTTCGGCTCGAACGAGAGGCTCTTGCAACCTTGCACCACCCACACCGCCGCGGGCCGATGGAGATCCGCGTAGCGCTCGTAGTTGCCCGTGGGGGTCAGCCCGTTGAGCTGCCCGTAACGTTTGATGGCCGGCACCTTCGAGAGCAGCGCCCGAATGCGGGGCGGCACGGTGGGATCTTCTTTCACCGCCGACAAAGGCCTCGCCACGTGCAGCAATTCGTACTGACCGCTGGCGGCCTGGAGCAGGTAGCGGGCGGTGAAGCAGCCGCTCCCGCCGATCATCGCCATGAGCAGGAGCAAACACCGCATCACGCGCAATCTGCCACACTCCACTCATGTCGTCGGAGCCGCGCAGCACCCGCCGCCCGTGGATTCGTTCAGGACTGATGGGGTTGGTGCCGTTGCTGCTCCCGTTCGTCTGGGTGCTGGAGCTCGACGCCTGCGGTCACGCGGTGCCGCTCGAGAAGGAGCTCACCGGCCTGATGGTGTTCGGCCGCTTCGACGTGGAGGGCTGGCTGCTGGTGGCGGCGGTGATGCTCGCGGCGTTGATCACCCCGTACCTCGCGGCGAAGGTGTCGCAGCTCGGCTCTCGGGTGTGGCTCCACGTGGTGGGCCTGGTGGCCGCCGGCCTGGCAGGTTACGTGGCGTTCTTCGGCATGTTCTTCACCCTGTTCGCCGACCGCGTGGTGCGGGGCGTGGGCTGGGTGGTGCTCGCCGCCTTCGCGCTTTCCTTCGTCGATGCGGTGGTGCGCGTGGTGTGGAGCACGCAGGAGTGGCTGCGCGCGCGCGCGCTCACTTCTTCTTGAGCAGCTCGGCGAACGACCGTTTCGGAGGATTGCGGCGCAGCTCATCGGCCAGCCGTTCACGCTCTGCTTCGACGGCCTTGTCGCGCCGGAGGTCGGTCGCTTCGGTGGCTTCGTTCTTGGTGACGGCCGAGAGCGGCCGAATGCCTTCGATGCGGCGGTCGTGTCGGTACTCGGAAGCCATGCGTGCAGTGTAGTCGCGCCTTCAGCGCCGGGTGAAGCTGCCCGGGGCTTCGGTGCGGCTGCGGCGGGCGGTTGCCTCCTGCTCCAGGGCCTTGCCGACGAAGCGGTCGATCTGCCGCCAGGCCTCGTCGGACAGCAGGATGCCGATGTGGTCGACGCCTTCGAGGCGCACCAGCTCCCGGGGGCCGGCGAGCGCTTCGTAGATGCGCAACGAGTGCCGCAGCGGCAGGTAGGTGTCTTCCGAGCCGTGCAGCAGCAGGGTGGGCACGGTGATCTGCCGCGCCGAACGTTCGGGAGAGATGTCGGCGACGTGGAAATCGGCGGCCTTCTCGGCGACGTTGATCGCCTTCTGCTTGCCTGCCTTGCCGAGAATGGCGGGCGCGTGATCGTCGATGACGGTGGTGAGATCGGCGAAGGCGGCGCCGGCCACCACCGCGCGCACGCGTTGATCGACGGCGGCGGTCTGCAACGCCACGGCAGCGCCCAGAGACTCGCCCACCAGCACCACCGGCAGCTCGCGGCCCCACTTCTTGAGCGCCACGTCGATCACCAGGCGCAGGTCTCCGACTTCTTTCGCGCCGTAGGTGACGAACTCGCCCGTCGAACGGCCGTGCGCGCGTTGGTCGAACGCGACCACCGCGATCCCCTGCTCGACGAAGCGCTGCGCGGCGGCCACGAAGTGCTGACGGTTGATGTCTTTTCCATGCACGAACACGAGCACGGCGGTGGGGGGCTGCGGGGGCGTGAAGAGCCAGCCGTCGAGCGCGATGCCGTCACGGGTGGTGACCGAGAACGCGTCGTGCGCGAGGCCGGGGTCGCCCACCACCGGAACTCGCATGGGCAGCAGGAGCGCGCCGGCCGCGGCGTTGCCGGCCACACAGCCAGCGCAGGCGAGGGTGACGGCGGCGGTGAGCAGGAGGGTGCGGAGCATGGGCGCCGGGCTGAGCACGGAGCGTGCCGGGTGCAAGTCACTGGAGACCAAGTGGCGGCGTGCGCATGAAGCTGCGCAATCGTGTGCACGCCACCTCGCATCGGCCCCGGGCGAAGGACCTCCGGAGGCATCACCGTGTTGCTGACCTTGCGGATTGCGCGCCAGGACGAACCTCGCTTCGTTCACGACCGACTCGCAGCTGACCAATCGTCCGGTCAGCGCGTCAAAGGCGTCTGCAGCCCACTCGTGATTCCGATCTCCAGCCGACAGGAACGCAACCAGAGGTCCCGTGTCGATCAAGGTCGTGCGAGTCACTCGCCGTAGCCCTCGAGGTGCTTCTGATTCGACGACGGGTCACGGTTGATGGACATGGATTCCATGGGCTCTCCGGAGTTCGAAGCTGGCAGGAGGGAATTTCCCGCCGCCGACACACCGTCAAGCCCGTCATTCACAGGAACAATCACGCTCCGGCGCGAGCGCGAACGTCGCTGCGATGACGCCGGGTGGAATGCTGAACTGGCTCGCGTTCAAGCCCAGTGAAGGCTCGAGCTCGCCCCGGTCTCCCAACGTCCACCGGTACTTCTCGCGGCTGCGCAGCCACGACACCGCCTGACTCTCAGACGCCGCGCTGATCACCGAGTACTCCACGCCCGCGTGAAGCGGCACCGGCACCCACACCACCAGGCTCTGGCTGCCCAGCGGCAGCGCCAACCGATGCACCTGCCCGCTGTTGGCCTCGACCGTGAACTCCTCGAACTCACTGCACGCATCGGCGACCGCCAAGGGCGTGGTGACCAGGAAGACCTCGCGTGGCGCTCTCGCATCGACGGTGAAGCGCAGCCACGGACGCGGTGCGAGCTTGATGCGCTCGAGCCACGTTTGGGTGGCGGCTGCACGTTTCAACTCAGCCGGGCTGTCGGTCTGACACCGCGCGCGCGCATCGAGCCCGCTCACGCAGACGGACTTCGCCAGCGTCTTCGGCCGCGCCTTCGTCAGATCGAGCCAGCTCGCCGAAGGTGGATCCTCCGTGGTGCACGCCCACGCGAAGCGCAGCCCGCTCGCCGGCGCGAGGTTCTTCGCGAGCGCCGCCTGCACCATCGACGACGCGCGCTGAACGGCCCACGCTGCGCGCAGCAGGCCTCTGCGGGTGCGCTCACTTCGTTCGATGCGCCAGGCCTGCTGCCACAACCCCACCGCCTTCAGCTTTCCCTCGAGTGCAGCGGGCTGCTTCATCGCTTGCAGCATCAGGCTCTCGGGCTTGAGCGTCGTTGGGGCCAGGTGTGTTCGCCGCACGCGCCCCAGCACGGGCGACGAGACCACGCGCAAAGGCTCGCGCTCCGTCTCGCCGTAGATCGCCACCTGCGCGAAGGCGACGCTCACCTCGGCCCATTCGCCGGTGAACCCCTTCACCTCGACCTGCGTGTTGAGCGGCAGCGTCGTCTTCTTTCCGCCCGGTGAGACGAGCGGCGCTGCATCTTCACGGACCCAGGCGGGGCCCGGCGTGGTCGACAGAACCGCCTCGGGTTCATCGAAGGGGAGCGGCGGCTCCGGCTCGAGCTCGAAGCTCTTCTCCCCGCGCCGGGTGGCGAGCTGCGCGATGACCGCGGTCTGCCATGGCGCGGGCGAGCTCAGCAGGTGGAGCGCGGCTTCCGCCCTCGCGGGATCCGTCATCATCAGCTGAAGCAGTCGTTCGTCGGTGTCGACGTCGGAGGGCAACGGCCGCTCGTCGGGGAAACCGGCGATCAAATCGGGCGCGGGCGCAGGGAGTTCGAGCACGAGCTCCGCCGGCTTCGGCGCGACCACGGGCGCCGTCGCGGCCACCACGACCGGCGGCGCCTCGGTACACGACGACAAGAGCACCACGACCCAACCCCTGATCCCCATGCCGCGAGCGTATATGACCTGCCGATGATCACGGTGCGCGCAGTGGAGCTGAAGGATGTGATGCAAGTCATCGCGCTGGTGCGGACGACCCTGAGCGAGTTCGGCATCGGTTTTGGTGAAGGCGCGGCGACCGACGAGCAGCTGCTCCAGTTGCCCGAGAGCTACACCGCCCACGGAGGCGCCTTCTTCGTGGCTCTCGATGAGCAGAAAGTGCTCGGCACCGCGGGCATCGCGTTGCTCGAGCCCGGGCTCTTCGAGCTGCGCAAGATGTTTCTGGAGCCGTCGGTGCGCGGGAAGGGCCTGGGCCAGCAGCTCTTCGACGCGTGCCTCGGGTTTGCGAGGGCCCGGGGCGGACAGCGTGTCGTCCTGGACACCACCGAAAAGATGACTGCGGCGATCGCCTTCTATGAGCGCAACGGGTTCATCCGCGACGACAGCCAGCGGCGGGCGTCCCGATGCAACCGGGGGTACAGGCGGGCGCTGTAGTCGGCCCCGACTCTCTTTCCAAGGCGAGGGAGAGCCAGGACGCAACCTCTGACGCGCTGCTTCCGAGAATGGAGGCAGAGCTCTCAATTGCGCCTTTCTCCTCTCCTTCAGCGCACCAGCAGCCCCTCGCAGCGAGCGCTGAGCCCCTCCGACCACGAGAAAGCGACCCGTCTTTCCAGGGAGATGGCGCTCTTCACCCGGCTCCAGGGCGGCGCGGCACCTGCTTCGAAGCTCGCCCCCGGCACCGCTGCTTTCAACAGCGCAGCTCGCAAGGATTACGCCGATCTGCTCGACCTCCACCAGGCGCCCCGGCTGCCGGCGGCGTTCGTGGTGCAGAAGCTCGAGACCCTGCCGGCCCCGGTCGGCGCCGCCTTCGATGCCTTTCGGAACCTCCACGCAGGCCGCGCTGAAATTGCGCTGAGCACCATCGACGGTCACCGCACCTGGCAGGCGCAGGTGGTTCAACACGGTGGCGCGCAGGTGGTGTTGCTCGACGTCAAAGGCAGCGAGCTGGCCCGCGGTGTGGTGCGTGGTGCCGCCGTCGCCTGGCGCTGACGCTTCTGCTCAGCGACGCATCAACCGTTCAGCCAACACGGCGCGCATCGCATCCAGACGCATCGGCTTGGTGAGGTAGCCATCGGCCTTCGCCGACTTGGCCGCCGCGATCAGCCGATCTTCACCCATCGCCGACAACAGAATCACCGGCGTACGCGACAGCGCGGCGTCACTGCGGATCGCCTTGCAGACCTCGAGGCCATCGAGCCCGGGCATCAACACGTCGAGGAACACCAGGTCGGGTCGCTCTTTGCGGATCAGCTCGAGCGCCACGTCACCGCGCTCGGCGCGCACCACCCGATACCCGGCCTTGGTCACCACGCGCGAGGTGAAGTCGAGGATGGAGGGATCGTCATCGGCGACCAGCACGGTCCTCGCCAATGACGGGCCCTGCGTGCGTTGACCCAGCAGCACCTCCACCGCGAAGAGCAGCCGCTTCTCCATGGTGGCGTCGACGTCGAGCAGCTTGAGCCCGGCCAACGAGAGGTCGGCCCTCGTCCACAACACGGTGGCGGAGAGCGCGGCTTCGGTGCCATCGGGCAGCTGGAGCGCGAGCGCCACCTGCCCGTCTTTCAGCAGCGGCTGGGGCGTCTTCAAGGTGACGCCGTGCGCCGACAGGCTCTTGGTCGAGCAGCCACTCATCGGCACGGGGCGCACCACCCGCGCGGGCAGATCACAATCGGCCCGGGGTTCAGCCCGGCCTGCCACCCGCGCAGCGTCGTCGTGATCAGCCACCAGCGCGCGCACCTTCTCGAGAGAAGGCTCGTCGAGCTTCACCAGCACGCCGGCGGCCTGACCGATGGCCAGGGGCCTCACCTGCTGCACCACTGCGTTGATCTGAATCGGCGCGTCGAACTCGGGAGCGTCGATCTCCACGCTCACACGAGTCCCGATTGCCATCGCCACGGTGGTGGGCACGAAGACCCGTTCTCCGCCGGAGACGACGACCTCAGACCACAACCGCGCACGGGCGAGGAAGTGGAGACGGAGGGCCATCAGGTGGTCACGTTGAACCGGAAGTGCATGCAGTCGCCATCTTGCACCACGTATTCTTTTCCTTCGATACGCAGCAGGCCTTTCTCTTTCACGGCGGCTTCGCTGCCCAGCTCCAGCAGGTCCTTGCAGGACATCACCTCGGCCTTGATGAAGCCCTTCTCGAAGTCGGTGTGAATGACCCCGGCGGCTTGCGGCGCGGTGTAGCCCTTGTGAATCGTCCAGGCGCGGCACTCCTTCTCGCCGACCGTGAAGTAGGTCTGCAGGCCGAGCATGCGGTAGCCAGCGCGCACCACCTTGTTGAGGCCCGGCTCGTCGAGGCCTGAGTCCTTCAGGAACGAGGGGCGATCTTCTTCGGGCAGCTGCTGAATCTCGGCCTCGAGCGCAGCGGCGAGCACCACCACCTCGGCCTTCTCCTTCGCGGCGATGGCCTTCACCTTGAGCACCAGCGGCTCGGTGTCCTGGGTGGCCAGCTGCGACTCGGCCACGTTGGCGATGTAGAGCACCGGCTTGTTGGTGAGGAGAAAGAGCTCCTTGATGATCTCCTGCTCGTTGTCCATCAGGTCGTGCCCACGCACCGGCATGCCCTGGTCGAGCTTGGCCTTCACCTTGAGGAGCACGGCCAGCTCGGCCTTGGCGATTTCGCCTTCTTTGCCGGGGCCCTTGGCGTTGCGCGCCGTCTTCTCGAGGCGCTTCTCCACCGTCTCGAGGTCCTTGAGGCACAGCTCGGTGTCGACCACGTCTTTGTCGCGCTCGGGATCGACGCTGCCTTCGACGTGGGTGACGTTGTCGTCGACGAAGCAGCGCAGCACGTAGAGCACCGCGTCGACCTGGCGGATGTTGGCGAGGAACTGGTTGCCCAGGCCTTCACCCTTCGAGGCGCCCCGCACCAGGCCTGCGATGTCGACGAACTCGAGCGTCGTGTAGATGAGCTTGAGCGGCTTCACCTTGGCCGCGATCGCCGTCAGGCGCTCGTCGTGCACCGGCACGATGCCCACGTTCGGCTCGATGGTGGCGAAGGGGTAGTTGGCAGCCAGCGCGCCGGCGTTGCTCAGCGCGTTGAAGAGGGTGGACTTGCCCACGTTGGGGAGCCCGACGATTCCGATGGAGAGACCCATAGCAGTCAGGCCGATACCACCTCCCTCCCCCGGGCGCACGGGCTCTCGGGAAAGGAGGGTGACCTCGGGGCTCCAGGCCCCCATGATCAGGGTCATGTCGATCGATCGAGGGGATGCACACCTGGCAGACGCGAAGACGTGGCAGCGCGCGTGCCGGCACATGGGCTTGTTTCTGTGGTGGGCGGCCGAGCGCGGGCTTGCGTCGGACCTTCACGAGCTGGAATCGATGCGGCGCGATCCCACGGAGCACTTCCTCTCGGAGTGTGACGCCAAGCTGTGGGAGGAAGATCTGAACGAGCGCGGCAACGCGTTCGCGAAGCAGGAATACGGCGCGTACCTGGACGAGGTCGCGGCGTACGCGAAGGTGCTCGGCGTGGGCGACTACGAGCTCCCCGAGGGCGAGGCGACCACGAAGCACTTCTTTGCCTGGCTCGATGGGCGCCTGAGGTAGCCCATTCGATGGTGGTGCGACTTCGGTTGTGAGACAGCTGGAGTCAGCGCGGCGCAGATGGGTGAGGACCACCGGGCACGATGAGGTTGCGCTCGAGCATGCGCGCCGCCAGCCGCACTTCTTCGCTCTGATCAACCCGCGCCCTGCGATTCCCGCGCGGCGCCTTCACGTCATCGAGCAGCGCCTGCGCCTCGGTACGGCTCGCGTTCGCCGCCCGCAGCTCGACGAACATGCTGCGCAGCGCGAGCGCCGTGAGCAGCAGCGGATCCTTCACGCTCTCCAGCCGAACCTTCGCCGACCCCAGCGCCGTGCGCGCTGCCTCGGCCTTGCCGTTGAGCGACTCGAGCGCCGCCAGGTACGTGAGGAAGAGCCCCTCATGGCGCACGTCGCCGACCTCAGAGAGCAGCGCGAGCGCCTCGCCCACCGTCTTGTGCGCCTTGCTCAGCTCGCCGCGTTCACCTTGCAGGTGCGAGAGCTTGCCCAGGAAGTACCCCTGCAACCGCACCTCGCGGATCGCCTGGCAGCGCTGCACGGCGTCGCGCAGAAAGGCGTGGGCCAGCTCGAGCCGGCCTTGATCCTGAAAGATCCCGCCCATGGTGCCCAGAAGGCGCGCTTCGTTGAGCCGGTCACCGCGTTCACGTGCGAGCGGCAGCGCCTCGTCACAATGCATGATCGCCTCGGTCGGCTCATGCCGCGCCACGCGCACGATGCCCATGTACGCGAGCGTCTCGATCTGCGTGGCCTTGTCGCCAGCGTCGCGCGCGAGCCCGAGCGCCTCTTCCAGTCCTTCGAGCGCGGGGTCGATGTTCCCCGAGACGAAGCGGGCCACCGCGAGATCCGTGAGCACCCGCGCGAGCAACGAACGGTCATCTGTGGTGCGCGCGAGCGTGAGCGCCTGGGTCAGCTCCTCCACCGCTTGCGTCAACCGGCCTCGCACCCGCCACGCATTGCCGCGCTGGCGCAGTCCAATTGCCAGGGTCCGCGCGTCGATGCCCACCGAGCGGCCCACCCGAATCGCGTCGTCGAGCAACGCCAGGTGCGAAGCGTACGGCCCGGTGCGCACGATGACGGGCTCGAGCACGGTGAGCGCGCGCAGCGCCGCGTTCGCGCTCTCTTTCGAAGGCGGCAGCGTCGAGAGCGCGCGTTCGAAGACCTCGGTCAGGTTCTGCCGTTCGACGAAGAGCTCGTTCATGCCCTCTTCGGTGCGCTCGGTGCCGAGCTTGTCGAGCGACGCCTGGCCCAGCTCGAGAATGTGCGCGGCGTGGCGGGTGCGCGCGGCGGCCACGCCCTGGAGGGCCTCGAGCTGCTGGCCGGCGAACTCGTGCACGCTCTCCAGCATTCCGAGGCGCAGCGTGTTGGGCAGCTCGGGCGCCACCGAGTGCGTCAGCAGCGACTTGCGGTGAAGCGCGGCCACCACCTCGAGCCGCAGCGGCGCCACCTGGAACGAGGTGAGATCGATCACCTCCACCGCGCTGTCGGGCGTGAAGCCGCCGCGGAAGACCGAGAGCTGCGCCAGCGCCGACTTCTCCACCGCGGTCAGCAGCTGCCACGACCAGTCGATGGTGTTCCACAACGTCTCGTGCCGGCCCTGACCGGGCGCCTGACCACCGAGCACCTCGAACCGCGCGGACAGTCGATCGAGCAGCGACTGCGGGCTGTCGTGTTGAAGCTGGGCGGCCGCCAGCTCGATCGCCAACGCGTGGCCTTCGAGCCGCTCGCAGATCTGCACCAGGATGGGCAGGTCGTTCGCCGCCGGCCGGGCGCCCACCAACTGCGCGCGGGCGATGAAGAGCTGCACCGCTTCCGAAGTGGTGCCACCGGTGGTGGTCAGCGCCTTGAGTGGCTGCACCGCCTCACCCGGCAGACGCAGCGACTCGCGGCTGGTGACGAGGAAGTGTGTCTCGGGCGCGAACTCCATCCACTGGCCCAGGGTGCGCTCTGCGTGCACCACCACCTGCTCGAAGTTGTCCAACACCACCAACGCGGGCCCGAGGCTGCGCAAGGTGCGCCCGGTCTGCGTGACCGAGTCGTTGCTCGCATCCAACGGCAGGTCGACGGTGAGCGCGCGCGCCACGGCCTTGCAGACGTCTTCCGCGCTGCGCGCCTGGGCCAGGTCGACGAACCAGGTGCCGCCATTCTTCGCCCAGCGTTCACGTTGCCGCCACGCCGCTTCACGGGCGAGCCGCGTCTTGCCCACGCCGCCAAAACCCACCACGGTGACCAGCCGCGCGCCTTCTTCGAAGGCGGTGGTCAGCGCGTTGAGCTCGGCTTCGCGGCCCACGAAGGGTCCGTTGGGCGGCAGCAGGTTGGTGCGCCCGGGGTGCTCGTTGAGGAACTCGGAGACCGCGGCGAGGAACTGATCTTCCTGCGGGAGCGGCGCGCGTTTGCGGCCCGGCTTGGTGGTGGGCTCCGCGCGTTTGACCGCGATGGTCTCCTTGGTCGGAATCAGCGCCGGTCCATTCTGAGGAACGGTGGTGGGCTCGGGGAAGAGCGCCTTGAGCGCGCCTGCCACCCGGTGGGCGGAGTGCGCGCTGCCCGTCTCGTCGAGGTGCGCCTCGAAGGCATCGGCCGCAGCCGCGCAGTCGGGGAAACGCGCCGAACGATCGGCCTCCAGCATGCGCATCACCACGTCTTCCACGCTTTTGGGCAACGTGGGTACGAGCGTGCTCGGCAACGGAATGCGGTGCTCGAGGATCGCCCGCAGCGCCTCGGCGTCGGAGGGCTTCAAGAAGAGTCGATGCCCGGTGAGCAGCTCCCACGCGACGATGCCCAGGGCGAATTGATCCGAGCGGCCGTCGAGCTCCTGCGCCTCCAACTGTTCGGGGGAGAGATAGGCGAGCTTGCCCTTCACCACGCCCACTTCGGTCTTGGTGCTGCGGGTCGCAGCGTGCGCGATGCCGAAGTCGAGCACCTTGGTGATGCCGTCCCAGGTGACGAAGAGGTTCGGCGGCGAGATATCACGGTGCACGATGTGCAACGCGCGGCCGGTGAAGTCCGTCTTGGTGTGCGCGGCGTGCAGCCCGCGGGCGGCGTCGATGAGGCAGTGCAGCGCGACCGGGAGCGGGAGCAGCTCTCCGCGTTTGGCGATCTCGTGGAACACCGCCGCGATGTCGCGCCCGCGCAGGTACTCCATGGTGATGAAGTAGAGGCCGTCGGCCTGGCCCGCGTCGTAGATGTTCACCACGTTCGGGTGACTCAGGTCGGCGGCGATGCGCGCCTCGTCGAGGAACATGCGCACGAAGTCGGGGTTGTCCGACTGGTGCGGGAGGATGCGCTTCATCACCACCAGCTTCTCGAAGCCGTCGATGCCGGCCTGCCGCGCGAGGAAGACCTCGGCCATGCCGCCCGAAGCGAGCTTCTGCAGCAGGGTGTACCGGCCCGCGAAGGGCGTCATGAGCGCAGCCGATCGCAGCGCGCTGGCCGTGGTGGCGCGAACGAGGAAGCGGTCATGACGAGAGCCCTTCGACGAAGTGTGCGATCTCGGTGAGCGCCACGGCGCGATCGGTGTCGCGCGGAATGATGTGAAAGCCGCGCTGCAACAACACGCGCCGCGAGAAGGGCAACCGCTGCTGCAGCGCCATCACCGCGTCGGTGTCGACCACGTGGTCATTCACCGCGCCGATGATGAGCGAAGGGCAGGTGATGCGCGTCTCGGCTTTCCGGGCGAGATCCGCCAGGGCGAAGAGCTCGATCGCCCGAGCCATCGGGTAGCGGGCCAACACCGGCGCTCCCGCCTTCACCTCGGCCGACTCGATGTCCGTGCCCTTCTTCTCAATCCACTGCTCGCGCACGTCGAGGCCGGGCAGGTGGCGAATGCGGCGCAGCAACCGGGGCCCGAACGCCTTCAACTTCAGCGCGGGCGCCAACAACACCAGCCCCCTCACGCGCGGATTTCGCGCCGCCAGCACCATCGCGAGCAGCCCGCCCATCGACAGGCCGATCAGCACCACCTTCTTCGCCCCCGAGAGGGAACCGAGCGCGGCGCTGGCGGCGTCGAGCCACTGCGTGAGGCCGGCGAACAACATCGCCTCGGGCGTGGTGCCGTGGCCGGGCAGGCGAGGGCAGAGCACGTGCACGCCGCGCGCGGCCAACGATTCACCGACCGGGCGCAGCTCCCAGGGGCTGCCGGTGAAGCCATGGAGCAGCAGCACCGCCACCTCGGCATCACCCACGGGGGGGCCCAGCGTGAATGGCGCGGTCTTCACCTCGTCGAGTCGCTGCGACATCGGACCCGAACCATAGTGCTGTGATGCTCAGAACCAACTCAACATCGCTCGACGAACGCCACCGAGGGGAATAGGCAGAGAGCCATGTCCGACCCGAAGCCGCCCGAGGTGCAGCTCCAGATTCAGCTCGATGACGCCATCGCCAATGGCCAGTACGTGAACATGGCCCTCGTCAACCACACCGAGACGGAGTTCACTTTGGACTTCATCTACGTGCAGCCGCAGCAGCCCCGCGCGAAGGTGCTCTCGCGCATCATCACCAACCCCAAGCACATGAAGCGGCTGATGCTGGCGATGCAGGACAACGTGGCCAAGTTCGAGCAGAAGTTCGGGCCCATCGAAGTGACCGACCCCGGCACGCCGGTGCACTGAATGCGCGCCCGCTCTTTGGCCCTCTTGAGTCTCGTGGCGCTGAGAGCGTGGGCTGCTGAGCCCTGCGTGAAGGATGGGCTCTTGCTCTTTCCTTCACCGGGCGCCGTGGTGCCCACCAACGTGCAGTTCATCATTCAGGGCACCGGTGAAGCGCAGGCGAAGGTGCAGGCGCTGCTCACCAGCAACGCCATCGCCCTGGTCGCCCAGGGCAAAGACGCCATTCAGGTCAAGGCCGAGAAGGGCTTCGTCTCGCAGGTCTCGCGGGTGGCCATTCGCCTGCGGCCGCTCAAGCCGCTCGAGGCCAACGTGGAGTACTCGTTGGCGCTGCCCTCCGAGATGGCGGGGGTGGCCCTGCTCACCGACCAGCTCGGCGACGGCTCGTTGCGCTGGCTGGCGGGCGCAGGCCCCGACAAGAAGTCGCCGCGCTTCAAGGAGCGGCCTTCGTCGTCAGAAGGTTTCTACGAGCAGGACAAAGCGGGCGGCCTCACGCGCAAGCTGCGGCTGCGCACGTTGATCGACGAGACCAGCCCTGCGTGGTTCCTGGTGAGCATGCAGCGCGCGCGGGGTGGTTCGGCGCGCCAGCAGTACCCGGTCGCGGTCGAAGGTGACACGTTCACCATCGGCCACGACGCGTGCAGCGGAAACTTCGGCTTCGACGACGGGCGTGCGTACAAGCTCACGCTCGAGCTGTTCGATGCCGCGGGCAACAAAGCGACGGAGCGGCCGACCCTGGAGATCGCCGCGCCCCGCCCGCTTCAGTGAGCCGACCTCAGTCGTCGTCGCCGTCGCGGTCTCTGCCCTTGCCCTTGTGCTTCTTGACCTTCACCTTCCCCGGGCCGGGCGTATCGATGATCACCGTCTTGCCGCGCTTGTAGCGGCGGTACTTTCCTTCGGGCACGCGCACGATCGACGCCGGCACGCCGGGCCCGTCGACCACCACCCAGCCACCGCGGTGATCCTTGGTGCGGTACCAACGCGGCCCGCGGCGCACCCAGTAGTAGTCGCTGACGAAGTAGACCTCTTCGTCGAAGTCCTCGACGACCTGAACTCCGGGCTCCACCACCACCAGCGGCGGAGGCGCGTTGAAGGTCACCGTGGGCAGCTGAACGCTGATCTGCACCTGCGCGAACGCAGGCAGGGCCACCACCGAAGCAACAACGACGAGGGTTCTGATTCGCATGACCCGAGAGTACGGATCACTGCTCCCGGAGGGCGAAGTTTTTTCGTCAACGCACCTGGACGGGCGGTAGGCCTTGCGGAGGCTCACCGGCCCCGAAGCTGGCCATGATCTGCGAGGTGACGTCGGTGCCGCCGCCCAGGTTCTGAATGAGCACCATCGGCGTGTAGATCAGACCCCAGGGAAAGCCCCACCAGCCCACGAAGAACGAGAGCAAGGTGTAGGGCAGCCCCGCGGCGAAAGCGCTCTGGCCCGCGCGAATGAAGGTCACGTCGCTCGAACGTCGGAGCGTCATGATCAGAAACGAGACGCAGTAGCCGAACACCACGAACTTCGCGCCCTGGCGGACCTGCTCCTGCACGTCGCCGACGGTGAGGCCTTCGACACCTTTGATGGTCATGGTGACTGAACTCTAGGCAGCGTTCGGCGGAGCGACCAAACGGCGAATCACGTCGGCCAACGCAGGCGCAGCGCCGATCACCTCGAGCGGGAAACGGGCGGTGCCCACGAACGGCACGCTGTCGGTCACCACCACGCGGGAGAGCGGAAGCACCGAGAGCCTTTCCTGCGCCGGGCCCACGAAGAGGCCGTGCGAGGCGACCACCGTCACGGGTGAGAGCGCGCCGTGTTCGATCACCGTCTTTACCGCCGCCGCGAGGGTTCCGCCGGTGGCGATCATGTCGTCGACCACGATCACGTGCCGGCCCTTCACGTCGCCCACCACGCCCATCGCCTTCACCTCGGAGCCCGAGATGCGCTGCTTGTGCACCACCGCGACGGGGAGACCGAGCGGCTGGGCGAACGCCTCGGCACGTTTCACCGCGCCCAGGTCGGGCGAGACGACCACCGCGGGCAAGGTGAGCGTCGAGCGCAGGTGCGCGATCAGCAGCGGCAGGGCGTCGGCGTGTTCCACCGGGCGGGGAAAACAGCCTTCGACCGCGCGGCTGTGCAGATCGAGGCAGATGACGCGATCCACCCGGCCCGCGGCGATGAGCTCGGCCACCACGCGCGCACCCAGCGGCTCGACGCCCGAGACCCGGCGATCGTGGCGCGCGTAGCCGAGGTAGGGGATGACGGCGGTGACCGAGCGGGCGCCCAGGCGCTGGCAGGCGTCGCTCATCAGGGCGAGCTCGAGCAGGTGTTCACCCACGGGCGCGTTCAACGCCTGAAGGATGAAGACCTCTGCGCCGCGCACATTTTCTTCGAGCTGCACGTCGAGCTCGCCGTCGGGGAACCGCTCGAGGCCGCAACGCCCCAGCGGGAGCTGCAGGGCGGCCGCGACGTTCCTGGCCAGAGCGGGGTGCGAAGAACCAGCGAGCAGGACAGGGCGCATGGGCGCAGCTGACCTGCGCGAATCGAAGGGTTCAAGTGGCATCTCGACTTCGCTCCCAGGGCTTCAGAGCGACTCGAGGTACCCGATCAGGTCTTCGCGCTCCGCCGGGTTCAGCGCACCCAGGTTGCCGTGGTTCGGGTGCAGCCCGCCATTCACGCGCGCGCGCAGGGTGGGCACCTCTCCGGTGTGCAGGTACGGCGCCCGCGCCGCCACGCCGAGCAGGCTGGGCGCTCGCACGCTCTCCCCGGTGCCGATGTCGCTGGCCGGACCTTCCTGGTGACCCGCCGCCGGGTGGCAGTGGGCGCACTGGCCTTTCTGGAAAGCGTCGAGCCCGGCCTGACGCAGCTCAGCCGAGAGCACCCGCGACGGCTTCGGAGCGGGAATGGTGTCGAGCCACGCGCCGAGCGAGACGATCTGCTCTGCGGGCACCGGCGTGCCGCCCATGCGCTTGGTGAAGGTGTCGGTCATCAGGTTGCTCAGGTCGGTGAGGTCGCCTTGCCAGTGGAACGGCGCGCGGTTCATCACCCCACCCGCGAGCGTCTGCGTGCGGCGCGCCTTGCCGTCGATGATCCAGGTGTGGCCGTCTTCGCCACCTTCCGGGTGACACGACGCGCAGGCCAGCGGCGCACCACCGCGCGGCGCTTCGTGGAACAACGAGTGGGCCGAAGAGCCCCGGTTCGAGTCGTTGCCGAAGGTGCGCGAGAGGCCGGTGGCCAGGTCGAAGGTCATGGGTGAACCGCGCAGCGACTCCACCACCACCAACCTGGTCGGCGAGATCCAGGCGACGCTGTTGAGCGCGAGGCCGGTGAGCCCTGCCGTGGCGAACAAGCAGGAGGTGGTGCTGTTGAAGGCGACCAACGGGTAGATGCTCAGACCCGTGCCGCCGGCGCCGACCACCGCGAGCTCGGTGCCATCGGGCGAGAGCGCCGCGTCGACGGGCAACACGTCGTTGGTGCGCTGCACGCTGGTCACCATGCCGTTCTGAACGGTGGAGATCGCCGTGACCACCGCCGAGTTGGTGCAGCCCACCATCTGCCCGGGGGGGCTCGAGCCGCCGCCGCCGTAGGGGTTGTTGCCGCCCGACGGGTTGTTGAAGCCCGCGTCAGGGGTGCCTTCGACGGTCAGCTGCTCAGCGTGAAGCTGGTGAATGAGCAACGTGCGCGCGCCGGCGTTCACCATGCGCCAGGCCACCTGGCTCTGGTGCAGCTCGGCCTTGACGGGGCTGGGGTCGAGCGCCTGCGCAGGCGACTTGAGCCGCGTGGCGACCTGCCGGGTGGCGCTCAGCGAGATCAACTCGGCCGCGCGGAACGAGGTGCCCGTCACGCCGGTGGGCGTCACGGCGAGATCGCGCCACTCGACGCCGGTCTGGGCGGTGTCGACGATCGCGCCCTCGGCCGACACGCGCACCACTTCACCACCCGCACAACCGACGTTGAGTTCATGGGTGGCCGCGTCGAGGGCCAGCGCGCGCGGCTCGGCGCAGACTTGCAGCACGGTGACCACCTGCTGCTTGACGGTGGCGACCGCCCCTGCGCCGCGCAGGAGTACGAACAGCTCGCCGTTCTTTCCCTCGACCACGCGGGTGGGCCAGCTCTTCTCAGGCAGCGCCACGTCGTAGTCGAGGGTCGCACGATTCGCGTCGAACACGCGCAACCGATCGCCTTCCACGTCGGCCATCACCACGCGCTGTTTGTCGGCGGTGACCAGCAGGTGGCCGCCGACCACCGGGCGGAAGGGCATCAGCGGCTGCGCGGTGCTTTGGGGCGTCGAACCATTTCCCGGCGTGCCCGGCGAACCCGGCTGCTGCTCCGCGCAACTCACGGCGACGACGGACACGACGACCGCGACGAGCAGCTTTTGCATGGTGAGCCCCCAACCCGATGGATGTCAGCGAGGCTACTGCCAGCGGCAGACCAATGGCGAGGTGTGACCGCTCGTTACAGCGGTAACGGCTCACGCGCCTCAACCCAGGCGCGCGGCGGTGGATCGTTCAAGGCCACCAGCCCGCCGACGATGGCGCAGGTGGTGTCGCGATCGCCCAGCCCCGACACGGTGGTCCACATCGCTTCGGTGAAGTCGTCGTGGTGTTTGAGCGCGCACCACAACGCGAAGGGCACGGTGTCGTGGCTGAGCACCTTCTTCCCGCTGCCCAGCTGCTCCACCGCGTGCGCCACCGGCACGTCGAAGCCCAGCCGCGAGGCGCGCTCCAGCCCGTCGCGGGTCAGGCCGTGGGGCGTGCGGGTGAGCACCTGCGTCCACACCATCGCGCGGCTTTCTTTGCGCGCCAGGCACGCCGCGGCCACCGCCACGGCCACTGCGCCCGCTTGCGCGTCGGGGTGGGCGTGCGTCACCGCGGCTGACCGATGCGCTTCTTCGACCACGGTGGACAGTGAAGCCTGCGCGAAGAATGCGCCCAGCGGCGCCACCCGCATCGCCGCTCCATTGCCCATCGAACCCTGACCCTGAAACAGGGAGCCGGCCGCCTTCGACCACGGCACGCCGATCGACAACTGGGCGAGCACGTCGTGCGCGCCGCTGCCGTACCCGCGGGAGGGTTCGGCGGTGTAGCGGCGACCGAAACGTCGACCCAGCTCATCGGGGTCGATGGTGCCTCGGGCCGTGAGGGTCTCCACCACGCTCAAGGCCATCGCGGTGTCGTCCGTCCACGCCCAGGGCGGTTTGACCGGCACCCGGCGATCCCGCAGCGCCGCTTCGAGGACGTCGGGCGGCTGAAAGAAGCGCTCCCCGAACGCGTCTCCCACCGACAGGCCTTCCAGCGAACGCTGCATGAGCTCTGCCGGTTTCATTCGACGGGTCACGCTGCCCAATCAGATGGGCGAGCGCAATCACACCTTCCGCTGTTGTCAGCGCCGCGGACTGGTGGTGAGTCAGCCCGCCATGGCGTCCGTACCTTCAGCCCTGTTGGATCAACTGCTGCTCACCCGGCGCAAATATTCGCTGCCCGCGCAGCTCCGCCCGATGGCGCTGGCCTTCGGGCCCCAGGTGCTGGGCATGTTGTTCCCCCACTTCTCGGGCGCGGTGGTGTGCAGCGAAGACGCGGTGGAAGACGACGTGCTGCGCGTGGCCGAAGCGTTGGGTCACCTCGAGCGCGCCATCGGCACGCTGCACGAGAAGATGCCCGAGAAGCTGGTGGAGCGGTTTCTCCTCGGGCTCCCCGAAGTGCTCAGCACGCTCGAGGCCGACGCAGCCGCGATTCTCGAGGGGGATCCCGCGGCGCGCAGCTACGACGAGGTGGTGCTCACCTACCCGGGCTTCTACGCCATCGCGATGTACCGGGTGGCGCACCTGCTCCACACCCTGGGGCTGCCGCTGTTGCCGCGCCTGCTCACCGAGTTCGCGCACGAGAAGACGGGCATCGACATTCACCCGGGCGCCACCATCGGCCGGCGCTTCTGCATCGATCACGGCACCGGCGTGGTGGTGGGCGAGACCACGCACATCGGCGACGGCGTGAAGCTGTACCAGGGCGTCACCCTGGGCGCGCTCACGGTCGAAAAGGCGCTGGCCGACAGCAAACGTCACCCCACCATCGAAGACGAGGTGGTCATCTACGCGGGCGCCACCATCCTGGGCGGCACCACCGTGGTGGGCCATCACTCGCTGGTCGCCGGCAATGCGTGGCTCACCCAGTCGGTTCCTCCGAATTCTGTGGTGAGCCGGCGCAGCGAAGTCAGGCAGCGGCAGGCGGGGCCGATGTTCGAGGAGTACGACTGGGTGATTTGAAGCCCGTTGTTGCCGAAGTGACGGGCATCCATTACAACGGATTTCCATCCACCCAAACGGACGAGGCCTTTTCCATGCGTGCCCCATCGATTCTCGAGACCATCGGCAACACTCCCCACGTGAAGGTGAACCGGCTCTTCGGTTCGACCCATGAAGTGTGGATCAAGCTGGAGCGGGCGAACCCCGGCGCGAGCATCAAAGATCGCATCGCGCTCTCGATGATCGAAGACGCCGAAGCGAAGGGGTTGCTCACGAAAGACTCGGTCATCATCGAGCCGACCTCGGGCAACACGGGCATTGGCCTGGCCATGGTGGCCGCGGTGAAGGGGTACCAGCTGCTGCTGGTGATGCCCGAGTCGATGTCGCTGGAGCGCCGCCGGGTGATGGCCGCGTACGGCGCGAAGTTCGATCTCACGCCGCGTGAGAAGGGCATGAAGGGCGCCATCGCGCGCGCGCAAGAGCTCGTGGCCTCGACGCCCAACGCGTGGATGCCGCAGCAGTTCGAGAACGAGGCGAACATCGAGGTGCACCGCCGCACCACTTCGCAGGAGATTCTCAAAGACTTCCCCGAAGGCCTCGACGCCATCATCACGGGCGTGGGCACCGGCGGTCACATCACGGCGCTCGCCGAGGTGCTCAAGCCGAAGTGGCCCAAGCTGAAGGTGTTCGCGGTCGAGCCGGTGAAGTCGCCGGTGATCTCCGGTGGTGCTCCGGGCCCGCACCCGATTCAGGGCATCGGCGCCGGCTTCATTCCGAAGAACCTCAAGAAGGAGCTGCTCGACGGGGTGATTCAGGTCGAGCACACCGACGCGTTCGAGATGGCGCGCCGGGCGGCGAAAGAAGAGGGCCTGTTCATCGGCGCGTCTTCCGGTGCGTCGCTGCAGGCGGTGAAGCAGAAGCTCAGCGAGTTGCCCGCGGGCAGCAAGGTGCTGACGTTCTGCTACGACACGGGCGAGCGGTACCTCTCGGTCGAAGGTTTCCTCCCGTAACTAATCAGGGCGGAAGGAACACCCAGGTACCGACGCCATCGAACAGCGTCATGCGCCGCCGGGTCGAGTCGTAGACCATCGCGGGACTCAACCTACTGGGAGGAGAAGTGACGGGCATGAGCTGCTGCCAGCTCGTGCCGTCCCACGTCCAGGTGTCGGTCATGAAGGTTCCGCCGTAGAGCACGGCGCGTTGCCGATCGACGTCGAAGGCCATCGTGCTGCGCGAACGAATGGGTGGAGAGGCGACGTTGCGAGCGGACCAGCTCGCGCCGTCCCACGACCACGTCGATACCACGTAGAGCACCACCTGCTGCCGCACGGAGTCCCAGGCGAGATCGTGTTCATGACGACTCGGCGCGGGCGTGGCCGGCATCAGCTCGACCCACGACGTGCCGTCCCACGCCCACGTGTCGTTCTGGTTCAGCGTGGTGCGACCGCCGACCAACAACACGCGCTGAGAAACACCGTCCCACGCCATGCCATGCGAGGTCCGCCCAGCAGGAGAAGTCGCGGGAAGTGCCTTCGTCCAATGGGTGCCGTCCCACTCCCACGTGTCGTCGAGCAGATCGCTCGCGCTGCCACCGAACATCACCAGCCGCTGCCTGAGCGAGTCGTAAGCAAGCGCGTGACTGGCGCGTGCGGGCGGCGAGGTGTTCGGCATCAGCTGCAACCAACGCGCGCCGTTCCATTCCCAGGTGTCGTTCAGGGCCGTGCCGATCGTCGATTCACCACCGAAGAGGATCACCCGCTCTCGCGCCGCGTCCCAGCCGAGCGCCATGTGATTGCGGCTCGGAGGCGCGATCACCTTCGCGCGCTCCGTCCACGTCGAGCCGTCCCACTCCCAGGTATCGGCGTGATCGTCGCCGCCGCCGAACAGCACCACGCGCCGCCTGACCGGGTCGTATGCCATCGCGTGCTGAAGCCGGGCGGAGGGAGCGAGCGGCGCCGTCCGTTCTTTCCAGGTGACGCCGTCCCACTCCCAGGTGTCTGCGACCGTGCTGCTGCCTCCGAGTCTTCCGCCGAAGAGCACCAGGCGTTGGCGGTTCACGTCGTACGCGGCCGCAGCGCCCCACCGCGCGGTGGGCGAGGTGACGGGCATGCGTTGTACCCAGCGCACGCCGTCCCACTCCCAGGTGTCGGAGAAGGCGCCAAAGTTGCTCGCACCGCCGAAGAGCACCACCCGCAGCGCCTGAGGATCCCACGCCGCCGAAGCGTGCCACCGGCTCGAGGGTGATGTGGGCGGCGAGAGCTGCGTCCACTGCGTGCCGTCGAACTCCCAGGTGTCGTTCAAATACGTTCCGGCGCCGATGCCCCCGAAGAGCACCACGCGCTTTCGCACCGCGTCCCACGCCATCGCGTGGCCTTCGCGCGGGAGAGGTGAGAGCGGAAGCAGGCGGCGCACCCAGGTCAGGCCGTCCCACTCCCAGGTTTGATCCCCGAAGAGCACGAGGCGTCTGCGCACGTCGTCGTAGACCATCTTTGCGCCGCGCACTGCGGGCGGGGAACTGGCCGGCGTGCGTTCCGCCCAATTCGCACCATCCCATTCCCAGGTGTCGGAGAGCGGCGCGGGGCCTGCTCCGCCGAAGAGCACGAGCTTTCCTCGCGCGTCGTCCCACGCCATCGCGTGCATCGAGCGTGCAGGGATCGAGGTGGGGACCCAGCGATTGGCGCAGCGACCGGTGGCGGGGCGCGGCCGCCGCAGGCATTGCCCGGAGAGGCAGACGTCGACCTCGGTAGCTGCGCAGTTGTCGGGGCCGCAGAGCGTGCCGTCGAGCGCGTCCTCCGCCACGCAGCCCCGCACCGAGTCGCAGCGCGCGACCTGGCACGCCGAGCTCGGCGGGGTGCAGACGCGTGGAGTGTGCACGCAGCCCTGTGCTTCACCGCAGCCGTCGGTGGTGCAGGCGTCTGCGTCGTCGCAGCTCTTGAGCTGACCCACGCACATGCCGGTCACGCAGGTGCCCGTGGCGCACAGAGATTCGCAGGCGATGCCTTCGGGTTTTCGCGTCTCCACACACTGCTGCGCGTCGAAGTCGAAGTGCGCCTCGAGGCAGACTCCGTTGGCCGCGCACGCTGGCACCGCGAGCGCTTCGCCCCTGAGCGTCACCTCGAGAGGCCCTGCTCGAAGAAGTCCATTGGCCTGGCCTTGTCGTTCGGGTGCGAACTGCACCACCAGCGTCTGCGATTCGCCGCGCCCCAGCTCGAGCCGGGTCTGCGTCAGCGCGAACGGTGTGTCGAGGGTGAGCTCCAGCGCGGCCGTTGCGCCGCCGACGTTGGTGATGGTCACTTCCGCCGAAGCGCGCTGGCCCACGAAGATCGCAGGAAAGGAGAGCGCAGGGGGATCCGCGACGAGCTGGCCGGGGGGCACCTGAGTGAGCAGGGGAGCGCAGCGGCAGCCCGTCATCACCACCAGCCAGATTGCAGCGGCTGCAAAACGCACGCGCGGAGCTACTCACTCACCGTCGCTGAATACAAGGACCGGGGGCCCGTGTGATGGCCGTGCCGCATCGCGGCGATTTGATGCATCCTGCCGGGACTCGCATGAAACGAATCATCGTCACCGCCCTCTGCCTCGCTGCGCTCTCTGGCTGCGCGTACCTGCAGCAGTTCCTCAAGACGTCGGGCCGGGAGCCCACGTTCAGCTTCCGCAACATGGTGCTCAACGACGTCTCCCTCGCGGGGCTCAACCTCGACACCGTGTGGGATCTCGGAAACCCCAACCCGGTGAGCATCTCGCTGGCCTCGGTCGACTACGCGCTCTTCATCGAGAACAAGCAGGTGGTCGCAGGTCAGCCGCAAAACGGGCTGCAGATCGCCGCGAACGGCTCGAGCGAGCTGCACTTCCCCGCGAACATCAAGTTCACCGACGTGGTGGGTGTGGTGGAGACCTTCCTCACCAAGGACAACGCGAGCTGGAGGGCCGAAGGCGCGCTGGGAGTCTCGACGCCCATCGGCGTGATTCGCCTGCCCATCGTGAAGGAGGGCCTGTTCGAAGTGCCCAAGCTCCCGGCGATCGTCTTCGGCAACCCGCGCGTCACCAACGTCACCTTCTCGGGCGCGACGGTGGAGTTCCCGCTCACGGTCACCAACAAGAACACGTACTCGCTGCCCATCGCGGGCGTGGCGGGCAACGTGGCGATCGCCGGCAGCAACATCGGCACGCTGTCGACGGGCAACCTGGGCGCGATGGATGGCAAAGGCACGCGGCAGGTGGCGATCCCTTTGAACATCAACTTCCTCAGCGCGGCGGGTGCGGCGGCGAACGCGGTGCGGGGAGGCAACGCGCAGGTCACCTTCAACGCGACGGTGCAGTCGGGTGGTCAGGCGGTGCCGATCAAGATCGATCAGCTGGTGAACTTCATCCGCTGAAGTCTCTAGAACGTGCCGGCAACCCCAGTCGGGGTGAGCTGCAGCTTCACCTGCTGAGCGGGGTCGAGCACCCAGACGCGCTCCGGTGAAAACAGCCCGATCATCCCGAGGATCAACCCCGCGCCCTGCATCGTGGTGGAGAACACCCCGCCGAACAGCGACAGGTAGCGCTGGTTGGCCATCATGATGCCGCCGGCCACGGGAATGAGTCCGACCTGCGTCGGGCCTGTGCATCGTGGCGTCTCGAAGTGACAGAGGATGTTCATGCCGGCGGCAAACGAGACGACCCAGCCCGTGACGAACATGCCCGCGCCGCCCAGCATCATGCCGACGCGCGGCCTCGTCTCGAGCACGTAGCCCGCGGGCGGTGCTTCATTCGGCGTCGCATCGAGGACCAGGGGCCGGGTACCAGCGAAGGCGGCAGGGGACATCAGCAGAACCAGCGTCAGGGCACGTCGTTTCATGTGCCGCCACGTGTGCAGCGCGCGGGCCACGCGGAAGTCAGTGCATCCGCGGGTCTCGGGAGCTGCCGGTGTGCAAGCCGCTGCACACCTTTACAAGGCGTGTGCAGTGATCCTCTGGTCTTCGCCGGCCCGCAGCTCGATCTCCTTCGGGAGTGGTGTTCTGGCAATCACGTTGCCTTTTTAGTGAAAAAAAGGGCAACTTGGTTGCCTGTTCCATCGACACAACAGCTCCGCTCTCCAAAGACCACATCCGGCAGAGCGCCGCGCGCGTGGTCGAGCAGCACGTGTTCTCCGCGCTCGCGGCGGAGTAGGCCGAAGCGGGAAACACACCTTGTCGATGCACCCCTTCACGGCGACTGAACTGAGCGAGCGGTTCGATCTCAAGTACGCGCTGCGCTTCGGCCTCTTGCCGACGGTGTGGATGGAGCAAGACCCGAAGGAATACCTTCGCTGCTACGTCGGCACCTATCTGCGGCAGGAGGCGCTCGTGCGAAACCTCTCGAGCTTCAGCCGGTTCCTCGAAGCCGCTTCCCTCTCGCAGGGTCAGGTGCTCAACATGACCGCGGTCGCGGCCATCGCTTCGGCGCCATCGAGGTGGTCCCTTTCGAGCAAGGACTCAAGGCGATCCCTTCCACCCTGGCCTGAGGCCCCGCTTTTCGAAGTGACTGTGCCCCCGCGCCGAATAGCGTGCGCTCTCTATGGCTACCAGGCGTTACGTCTTGTCCGTCGACCAGGGCACCACCAGCAGCCGCGCCACCGTGCTCGACGCGAAGCTGCGCGTCTGCGGCGTGGGCCAGAAAGAATTCACCCAGTTCTTCCCCAAGCCCGGTTGGGTGGAGCACGACCTGAACGAGATCTGGGCCTCCACCGAGTGGTGCATCGCCAAGGCGCTGCGCAGCGCGGGCATCAAGGGCTCTGAGCTCGCGGCCATCGGCATCACCAACCAGCGCGAGACCACCGGCCTGTGGCATCGCGGCACGGGCAAGCCGATTCACAAGGCCATCGTCTGGCAAGACCGCCGCACCAGCGCGTTGTGCGGTGAGCTCAAGGCCCACGGCCGCGAGAACGAAGTGAAGAAGACCACCGGCCTGGTGCTCGACCCGTACTTCTCCGGCACCAAGGTGAAGTGGCTGCTCGACTCGGTGAAGGACGCGCGGAAGAAGGCCGACGCGGGCGAGCTCGCCTTCGGCACCATCGACACCTGGCTCGTCTACAAGTTGACGGGCCACGGCTCGCACGTGACCGACGTCTCCAACGCGAGCCGCACCCTGTTGATGGGCCTCGAGTCGCTCGAGTGGGACGACGCGATGCTCTCGATGCTCGACGTGCCGCGCTCGGTGCTCCCGCGCATCGCCGCGAGCTCCGAGGTGTACGGCATGACGCGCGGCATGAAGTCGTTGCCCGACGGCATTCCGGTCTCCGGCATGGCGGGCGATCAGCAGGCCGCGCTCTTCGGCCAGGCGTGTTTTACGCCCGGTGAATCGAAGTGCACCTACGGCACCGGCGCGTTCCTGTTGATGAACGTGGGCGACAAGCCGGTGGCATCGAAGTCGGGCCTGCTCACCACGGTGGGCTGGAAGCTCGACGGCAAGACCACCTACGCGCTGGAGGGCTCGTGCTTCATCGCCGGCGCCGCCGTGCAGTGGCTTCGTGATGGCCTGGGCATCATCAAGAACGCCAGTGAGATCGAAGCGCTGGCGAAGACGGTGAAGAGCTCGGGCGACGTGGTGTTCGTGCCGGCGCTGGCGGGCCTGGGCGCGCCGCACTGGCGGCCTGATGCGCGGGGCCTGTTCGCGGGCATCGATCGCGGCACCAATCGGGGCCACCTCGCGCGCGCGGTGCTCGAAGGCGTAGCGCTGCAGCTTCAGGATCTCGCCGAGGCCATGAAGCTCGACTCCGGCCGCGACATTCCTGCGTTCAAGGTCGATGGCGGCGCGGCGCGGAACGATTTGCTGATGCAGTACCAGGCCGACATCCTGGGCACCAACGTGGTGCGCCCCAAGAACGTGGAGACCACCAGCCTCGGCGCTGCGTTCCTCGGTGGCCTGGGGGTCGGCTTCTGGAAGAGCGCCGATGACGTGCGCCGGGTGTGGAGGGCCGACAAGGTGTTCAAGCCGAAGATGAGCGAAGGGGAGCGTGCCCAACACCTGGGCAAGTGGCGTGAGGCGGTGAAGCGAGCGTGAGGTGGTTGCTGTTGGGCTTGATCCTCTCGGGCTGCACGAAGTGCGGCGGCAGCGCGGTGGATGCCGGCGTCGACGCCGGCGCGCGTGTGCGCCGCAGCACCGACCTGCGCAACGCGCTCATTCAGTCGTACCCGGAGTACCGCGACACGGCGCTGCTCGACAGCCGGGTGCGCGTGACCCGGACCATTCCGGGGCTCACCCCGGCTTCACGTGACGAGGCGCTCGCGAAGTTGCGCTGGGCGGTGTCCGACGCGGGCTCCGGGTGGGACTTGAACACGTTTCATCTCGAGCAGACCGCGCCCGAGACGTTGGTGCTCTCGTTGCCTCTGAGCGTGGAAGACGTGGGCCATCTGTACTTGGCGCCCGCGGGGCTCTCGTCGATGGAGATGTCGATGTACCTGCCGCGGCAGCTGCCCATCGGCAAGGAGACCTTCGAGCTCGATCTTCACTACAGCTCGTCGTCGGAGCGCTGCGTCATTCGCGTTCGGCAGGCGGTCACGCTGCTGGTGGCCAACGGGCAGTGGCGGGTGACGAAGACGCCCCCGGAGTGGAGCCCTGATGCCGCGGGCGATGACGGGTTGCCTGAAGCGTTCTCGGTCGAGGTCACCGGCACCGACGGCGCGCGCATCCGCTTCGATCGCGAGCGGGGCCAGGTGCGGGTGAACTACGCGCTGGTCACGGTGGAGTAGCGCCGCATGTGCGAGGGGGCACTTGCGCTCCGCGAACCGCTTGGCTTGACTGCCGCTCTCCCTCCACCCCGGAACCTCCATGGCCATCAGCAAAGTGAACACGTCGCAGGTCCGCACCGCACCGCCGTCCGCTGCTCCTGCCAAAGCCCCCACGGCGCTTCAGGCCGAGAAGACCGCGCCCACCGGCTGGGCGCTGGGAGCGAACAAGGGCAACGGGCTCAAGATCACCCACGCGAGCATCGGTGATGGCCCGCAGCTGAGCACCAAAGTCTCCGTGCCGAAGGGCTACACGGCCGAGCTGAAGAACGTGGTGCAGAAAGCTTCGGACACCGTGCACGGCAAGGCGGCCTCCATCGAGCAGGACGCCACCACGCTCACCCTCACCGGGCCTGGCGGGAAGAAGTTCTCCATCGGCGAAGGCGCCGATTCGCTCAAGCAGACCGCCAGCGAGTGGCGCACCGAAGTCGACGCCGCGAAGAAGGCGCCGAAAGAAGAGTGGATGCAGCTCGATTGGAGCTCGTCGAGCGGCGTCTCGGGTGCGGGCACCGCGGGCAAGCTGTTCAGCGTCTCGCAGGGCGGCAGCTTCTACACCGGCGGCGCTCACCCTTCGAACGGCTCGGCCATCAGCACCTTCGATGCGCGCACCGGTCAGCAGGTGAAGCTCGACTCGTTGCTCTCACCCAAACAGATGAACGACCTGGTCAACGACATCTCGGCGCGGCTCAACAAAATGAAGGGGCCTGACGACATCGGCCCCGAGGCGTTCGGTGCGGGGGGGGAGAAGGCGGCGTTGCGCGACACCATCAACAACAACTTCGCGCTGTCGACGGACAAGAACGGCAAGGTGAAGATCGACATTGCCTGGGAGTCGGGCGTGCACGCGCTCAGCGGCTTGATGGCGCACTTCAGCATCGAGGCCCCCACCGACGCCGCGTTCTTGAAGAACATCGGCCTCGACTGAATCTCCCTCTCCCTGCGAAGCGGGGAGAGGGTCGGGGTGAGGGGCCGTCGAAGCTCCAGAGCCGGGCCCCTCACCCAGCCTGGCGGCCGACCTCTCCCCGCTCGCACGCTCGCAGGGAGAGGTTTCACAAACGAAAACGGCGTGCTCCTCAAAAAGGGGCACGCCGTTCACTTTGAGCGTTTGACCTTCGCTTTTACGCGAGCGGCGTCTGGTTCTTGCCGAGGTCCTGCACGAACTGCTGCGCGAGCGCCTGGTGCCGCGCGTCGTCGAGCTTCTCGCCGAGCAGCTTCTCCGCGATGGCGATCGACAGCTTGGCGGCCTCACCCTTGAGCTCGGCGATGGCCTTCACGCGCTCGTCGTTGATGGCGCGCTGGGCGTCGGCCTTCAGCGAGTCGGCCTCCTTGCGGGCCTTGTTCATCAGCTCCTCGCGGAACTTCTCCATGTCGGCCTGGGTCTTGCGAACCGCGTCGGCCGCTTCCTGGCGGGCAGAGGCGATGGCCGTCTTCTGCTCACCGAGCAGCTTCTCGGCCTCGGCGCGCTCCCGCTTGGCGCTCTCGATGGCGTTGGTGATGTTCTTCTCACGGCCTTCCACCGCCGACAGCAGCGGGCCCCACGCGAAGCGGCGGAGGATGAAGAGCACGATGATGAAGGTGATCCACGTCCAGATGATGAGGCCGGGCTTCACGTCGGTGAAGCTGTTGCTGGCGAGCACGAGGAAGTTCATTTTGTGTTTCCTTACAAGAACGACGTTTGCATCACTCGACCCTCTCCCTTGTTCAGGGAGAGGGAAGAGTTGAGTCACGACGAATTACTTGAGCGCGAGCAGGATGCAGATCACGAGGGCGAAGAACGTCGCGCCTTCGATGAGGCCGGCCGCGACGATCATCGCGCCGCGGATGTCGCCACCAGCGGACGGCTGACGGGCGATGCCATCCATCGCCGAGGCGGCGAGGCGGCCGATGCCGTTGCCGGCACCGATGATGGCGAGACCAGCGCCGAGACCGGCGCCGAGGTAAGCGAGCATTGCTGAGGTGAGGTTCATGGTGTCGATACTTTCTGTTGTGTGACCCGCTTCTCGGGGGGGTCGAAGAACGTTCCCATCGGGTACTACCTCCAGCGCGGTGACTTCACCGCGGGGTTCCGTTTCGAGTCGTACCGACTCAGTGAGCGTGGTCGTCTGCGTGCGCGTGGTGACCCATCGCGACGCCCTGGCCGATGAACAGGCTGGTGAGCAGGGTGAAGAGGTACGCCTGAAGAATGCCCACGAAGATCTCGAGGAGGAAGATCGCCACGGTCAGCGGCAGGGCCACCACCGCGGCGCCCAGCGTCCACACGAAGATGAGCGAGAGCAGGAAGAAGACGACCATGTGGCCGCCGAGCATGTTCGCGAAGAGACGAACGAGCAGCGCGAAGGGCTTGGTGAACAGGCCGATGATTTCGACCGGAATCATGATGGGCCAGAGGAAGGCAGGCACGCCGCCGGTGAGGTGCGCCAGGTAGCCGCCCAGACCCGCCGAGCGGATGCCGGCGACCTGAATCATCACGAAGGTGATGATGGCCAGCGCCGCCGTGACGGTGACCACACCCGTCGCCGCGAACATGCCGGGGATGAGGCCGAGCCAGTCGATGGCCAGGATGAAGAAGAACAACGAGGTGAGGTACGGCGTGTAGCGCTTGCCCTCTTCCTTGCCGAGGTTGGGCACCGCGATCTCGTCGCGCACGAACAGGGCGAGCACTTCGATGAGGTGCGCCAGGGTGCCCTTGGGCACGCCGTTCGAGTCACGCTTGCGCCCGAAGAACAGCAGGGTGAACAACACCGCGCAGGCGACCCACATCATCAAGATGGCCTTGGTGGGGCGCAGATCCCAGCAGCCGTGAATGAACAGGCCCAGCGACGGGAAGCTCTCGAAACCCGCGGGGGCGTGGCCGCTGCACGCGCCCGGCACGCGCTCGATCTTCAGGAACTCGAAGGCCTCGGCGATGTGAATGGCGGGCAGGTGGTACGGCGGGAAGGGGATCTCCATCTCGAAGACGGTGTCGTCTGCGACGTGGTGGAGAATGAAGTCGGCCGTTTCCTTCTTCTTGTCGACCGGGGCATTCGGGTCGACGGCGTGCTCGTCATTGGCAAAAGACGGTGCCGCGAACAGCGCGAGAACGATGAGGGCCAACTTCTTCATGAGATCACCTTCACTGGTGTTGCACTGCTGAGCAGGCTGCGCGTCTCGAGCACTTGCTGCGAGAGCGACACGACGAAGAACGCGATGACGAACGCGAAAGGAGAAAGCGCGGGGTTCTGCTTCATCACCACGGCGCCCAGGCCCACGGCCATCAGCCGGAGCATGAAGGACAGGCCCAGGGTGGTCATGGTGACCTTGAGCGCGGCGGTACCGGTCAGGCCCTTGCCCAGCTGCGTCTTCAAGACCAGCGAGACCGCGCCCAGCGCCGAAGCCACCAGCGCGCCGATGAGCGCCGAGGTGCGGCTGCCGGAATCCATGGGCACCACGAACGCCAATGCCGCGACGACGCCGCCGAGTGCGAGGGTCAGAGGCAGCATGGTGTTGAGGCTCTTCATTTCGATTTTTTCTGCTCGTCCATCAACTTGTTGGCTTTGCGGATGAACGCGTAGAAGCCGACCGCGCTCCCACCCATCCCTCCGATGATCAGGCCCCACGGCCCGATCCCCAACCACCTGTCCAACCCGTACCCCGCACCCACTCCGAACAACGCCGACCCCGTGAACTGCCAGACAGCGCTCAACCACGGTTCTGCCGCTCGGTACGACTTGGCGAGCGGGGACAACCCTTCGTCGGGGTCTTTCAAGCGCGCGCCGCGTACCAGAGGGTCCTCAGGGGCACAACGCAAAAGCCGTGCTGCGCATGAGCAGGGCTTCTGGGCCCCGCACGCTGACTTTTGTTGCCCCCGCGGGCGGTCCGGACGTAGGCGGGTGAGATGAAGTTGCTTCCGAAGGTGGCGCTGGGTCTCGGCGGGTTGCTGGTGCTCATTCAGGTCGTGCGCCCCGACCAGTCCAACCCGCCCGTCACCGGTGAGATTCAGGCGCCCGCCGAGGTGATGAGCCTGTTGAAGCGGTCCTGTTACGACTGCCACTCCAACGAGACGAAGTGGCCCTGGTACTCGCAGGTGGCGCCGGTGTCGTGGCTGGTCACCAAGGACGTGAACGACGGCCGCAAACACCTCAACTTCTCCGTGTGGCAGGGCTCCGAGGAGGGCCGCAAGCTCAAGAAGTTCAAGGAGATCGCAGAGGAAGTGGGCGATGGCGAGATGCCCATGGCCATCTACCTGCCGCTCCACCCCGAAGCGAAGCTGACCCCGGCCGAGACCACCTTGCTGGTGGAGTGGGCCAGGCGCGACGGTGCTCCCGCACCGTGACGGTTATGGTGGGGCCGTGTCGAAAGTCGACCTGACCCGCCGGCAAGTCCTTGCGGCCGTTGCAGCAACCGGAGTGAGCGTGACCGCGGAGCCCAAGAAGCGTCTGCCGACCTTGTTCGTGGCCCACGGTGCGCCGCCGCTGCTCGACATGCCTTCGTGGGTGGGTGAGCTGGCGGCGTGGGGAACGAAGCTGGGGAAGCCCAAAGCCATCCTGATGCTCTCGGCCCACTGGGAGGCCCGCCCCTTCACCCTCGGCGCCACCACGCCGGTGCCGCTGGTCTACGACTTCTACGGATTTCCCAAGCACCACTCCGAGCAGAAGTACGCCTCGCCCGGAGCGCCTGCGCTGGCGGCCCGGCTGCACTCGCTGGTGAAGAACGCGGTCGATGAGCCGAAGCGGGGGCTCGATCACGGCGCGTACGTGCCGCTGGTCGCGATGTACCCGAAGGCCGACGTGCCGGTGCTGCAGGCGTCACTGCCGTCGATGGAGCCGAAAGAGTTGCTCGAGCTCGGCAAGGCGCTCACGCCGCTGCGCGATGAGGGCGTGTTGATCATCGGCAGCGGGTTCATCACCCACAACCTTCGGTACATCGATTGGAACAACCAGCACCCCACGCCGCAGTGGGCCGCCGAGTTCGATCAGTGGACTGCCGAGGCGCTGATCAAGAAGGACGTCGATGCGCTGATGCAGTACCGCGAGAAGGCGCCGGGCGTGCGCATCGCGTTGCCCACGCACGAACACTTCGTGCCGCTGCTGGTGGCGATGGGCGCGGCGCTCGATGAAGAAGAACCTGCGTTTCCCATCGAGGGATTCTGGGTGGGCTCGATGACCCGCCGCTCGGTTCAGTTCGGCTGACCCACTCCGGCGGGCTTCTCCGACGGGCTAAGGCACGGCGCCGTCCAGCCCGTCGCAGCTCTCCACTGCCCGGTAGTAGTTGCGCCGCACGCCGTCAGCGTCGGTGAAGCCGGGCTCCGAAGCGCTGGCCCGGAGCGACTCACCGGTCAGGGGCACCAACAGGGTCTCCTGGCCGCCGTCCTCCAGGTCGGTGGTGCCCGCGTCGAACACGCCTCCGTCCCAGGTGAAGCGGTACCAGTAGAAGGCCGAGGCGTTGAGCGGGAAGCAGGCCGCGACCGACCACCCCGCGTCGCTGCGGGTCAGTGGCAGGCCCGCCCCGAAGAGCGTGTGCTGCCCCTCCAACAGACCGACTGCGTCGGCAGGCTCTTCGTCGGTGATGGCGAACTGGGTGTCACAGCACCGGGTGTCGATGGTCACCATGCCCGCGTCGATGATGGGGTCACCCGCGTCGATCGCGTCGGGATCGAACGTGGGGATCACGCTCGACTGGGTGGGACCGTCGTAGGGCTCGACGCCGGCGTCTTCTTCTTCGACCGGCACCGGCTCCGGGCACCCGGCGAGCACCAGCGCCAGCGCCAGCCACCACGCGCGTCGGAGCATCACGGTGCACCTCCTGGCTCACCACGCGGCGCTTCCCGCATGGCGGCCTCGAAGCCCGGAGGTTGCGGCATGTCGGGGATGGGGATCTCCCGGCCCCGCGGCGGGGTGGACTCGACGGTGGGCTGCAGGGCACCGCCGAACTGGGTGCGCAGCTTCGGCACCGTGGCCAGGACCTCGTAGACGCTGCGGGCCGGCAGGTACTGGGCCACCAGCGAATACAACCCCGAGCGCTCCTCCAGCTCGAGCTTGAGCTGGGTGCGCAGCGCCGCGTTCACTTCGGGGTCGGAGCCCGCGAACGGCCCGAGGATGTGGAGCAGCGACTGGCGGGTGAGCACCATCGGTTGCTCCTGGAGGTGCTCGAGCGCCTTGCGGCGAATGGCCTCGTCCACCGGACGGCCGGCGTCGACGTACATGTGGAAGAGCGCGTCGAAGAGCTCGCGCTTCACGTCGGGGCTGGTCTCGCGCGCGAGCCAGTCCGTCACCAACGGGTAGACCCGCTCGACCTTGTAGCGGCGCAACGCCGCGGGGACTGACTTGCGGCTCTGCGGGTCGGGCAGGTGCGTCCACTGCTCGATGCTGGGCAGCAACGCGAGCTCAGCCATGTTGCCCACCATGCCGCAGAGCACCGAGTAGTCTTCCGGGCTCTTCGCGGCAGCGGCCAGCTGCTGCACCACCGCCATCGACTCCTGCACCACGTCGGCCTGGTGGGGCCGGGTGCCCGAGAGGATGCCGAGGTGGAGCAGGGCCTGGCGCGCGACCGCCGCCTCAGCGGGATCGGCGTTGGTGCGGGTCGCTTCTGAGCGGAGCTCCTGGGCGAGCGCTTTGCCCACGTCGGCGCGCGTCACCAGCGCCAGGCTCCCGCGGATGCGATCTGCCGGGGCGTTCTGCCGCTCCCGGTAGATGCCCAGCAGGGCCTCCCGCGCCACCGGCGTGCGCGCCTGACCCAGCGCCAGGAAGGCGGGGGCCTTGAACCCCGGGGGGTAGTCCTCGTCCATGATGTGCTCCACGTAGGTCTCCACCTGCTCGGGGTGCGCGTCGAGGAAGGCCGCCATGTCCCGCCACTGCTCGTTGATGTTGGCCCCCGTTTCGAGCAGCGCGGTGAAGCGCTCGATCGCCACCGGCCAGGTGACCTGCGCCATCGCTTGCACCCGGCGATCGTGATCGGCCTGCTGGCCGCCCACCTCGACGCGGGCCTCAGCGACCTCGGCCAGCGCGTTGACCCACACGTAGTCGGCGAGTTGGCGCGAGACGCCCGCCAGCGGCGCCGCCGCCGCCGGCGTCGCGTTGACGTCCCACTCGGTGCGGGAGAACTCCACCGCGCCGCCCGCGACCTCCTCCGCGCCGTGCAGAGTCTCGAACCACGCGCGCTCAGCCCGGCGCACCTCCACCAGGCCGTCCACCACGTCGACGCCTTCCATGCGGGGAGACCAGCGCGAGAGGTAGTTGAGCGGCTTGCGCAGCAGCTCTCCTTCGGGCCCGCGCGAGATCATCGCCCGCAGAGTGCCGACGGAGGTCGGGAAGGAGGCCTCGGCCACGGGCGTACCGTCAGCCACCGAGAAGCCCAGATCGCTGAGCATCACGTGCTGGACGCGCGAGGTGAGCCGGGGGGTCTGCTGGTGCCTGGCGTAGGCCACCACCTGGCACCGCTGGTCGATGCGCGCGAGGAAGCCGTTCTCGAGCGCCTGGCCGGCCACCAGGCGCGCCTTGTCGTTCGACTGGGTCAACCGGCCGAGCAACACCGCCTCCGTGCCGTGGGAGGACAAGACCTCGAAGGTGAGCAGGCCCGAGAGCTCAGCCTCTCCGGGCTGGGCCACCGCGGCCGCCGCGCCGGGCAGCAGGGTGTTGAGGCGGAAGTGCGTCTCGTTGCGGTAGTTGAACGCGTGCAGCGCTCCGGGTTCGAAGCGACAGGCCTCGACCTGCGTCGCACCTGCTCCAGCCAGAGCCGCCGGCGTGGCGTCGGGGCCGGAACGCTCAGCGTGCTCCTGGCTTGCCCGCAGCCACAGCGCGCCGCCCGCGAGGCCGACGACGAGGGCTGCACCCAGTCCTACGTGACGCGCTTTCATCAGAACTTCCTCCAGTACGGGCTGACGATGGGGGCGAAGAGGTCACCCTCCACGGCGTACAGGCCCTTGTATGACGCGATCTCCCACGAGCGGTCCCACAGCAGGGCGCGGATCTCGGCTGAGAACGAGCCCGACATGAAGGCCACCTCCCAGGTGCCTTCGACCCTCGACTCGCCCAGCAAGCTCACCTTGAGGTTGCTGTTGTTGAACACCACGACGCGCGAGCGGGTGGCGCTCACGTTCACCCCCGCGGTCATGAGGTTGAGCGCCGCGGTGAGGCAGAACCCGATCTTCGAGCTGGGTGTGCAGATCGACGCGCTGAACCCCATCGAGAACTCCACCTTCACCTCGATGCCCATCGAGTTCTCGATGTACTTCGAGGCGGGCTCGAAGGTGCAGATATAGGGCGCGGTGGTCGCGACCGTGGCCGTCGCCAGCCGGCTGGTGTCCTTGTCGAGCAGCACGCTGGCCTTGTTGGGCACCCGGGTGATCAGCTCGCCCAGGTTGTTGCCGAAGGCGTGGTTGCCGATGAACCGCTGGGGGTCGACCAGGGGCGTCTCGAGCCGGTTTTGGTTGGCGATCGAGGTGTTGCCCACCAGCCAGGAGTAGCGGGTGCGCGAGACGGTGGCGCAGCCGGGCGAGTAGGCGGTGTCGCAGCGGGGGTCGGCGTAGATGTAGGCGAGCTGCCCGCCCAGCCAGTAGTACCGGTTGGTGGAGCCCAGGGTGCTGATCGCGCCGGTCACCTCTGTGAGATCGGTCGCGGTGCGCACCTCGGCCAGCCGGCCCCCCTTGTAGTTGCAGTCGCGCAGCGCGTCGTCGAAGCCCTTGGTGGCCGAGTAGGCGATCACGCAGTTGCCAGCGGTGGACTTGAGGCAGGGGTACTTGGGGTTCACCATGCTGGTGACGCTCTGTCGGTCGCCAGCGATCTTCACCCCCACGCTGAAGCCGAAGCCGACCGAGAAGCCCACCTCGAGCTCGAAGGGGAAGGGGCCGATGGTGAAGGGGAACTCCTTGCTCAGCGACATGGCCAGGCCGTCGCGCTCGAACTTGCTCAAGATGCCCTTCTTCGCCTTGGGCTTCGTCTTCACCTTCTTGGCGCTGGTCTTCACCGCCACGGTGCGCCGGTTCTTGATGAGGGCGGCGATCCCGTCGAGGTTGGGGGTGAGGTTGATGTTCACCTCCCACGCGCCCGACGACTGCGGCTCTGCGTTGCCTCCGCCCGAGAGGTCGAAGACCCGGAAGCCGAACAGGGTCATGTTGCTGCTGAGCTTGGTGGTCCTGGTCGTCTCTTCCTGCACGGCCTGGTCGTCGGTGGAGGACTGGATCACCGAGAGCGAGAACTGGCCGCCGGTGACCATGTTGTTGCGCGACTGCCCGTTGCAGCTCTGGCCGGTCTGGCCGGTGTCGGCGCAGCCGCTCTGGTTGCCCATGTCGTTGGTGCTGCCGGCCGCCCGGTCACCCTGCCTGGAGCTCGAGGCGCTGTTGGCCGGGGTCTCGACGGTCGCGACCGCGGTGGTGGGGTAGATGAAGAGCTCGCGTTCGAGCACCACCAGCCCCGCGTCTGCGCAGCGCTTGGTGAAGCCCAGCCGGTACGTGGTGCCGTCGCGGGCCGCCGTCACCCACTTGTCGTCGAGGGCGGTGTCACCCAACACGTGGGAGACCTCGTTGAAGTCCATGCACACGCGGACCTTGAAGGTGGTCAGGTCTTCCTCGAAGCCCCGCATCCACCCGTTGTTGGTCTGGTACGACTCGGTGCCCCTGACGCTCAGCGCGCGCTCACGCAGCGCAGGGGTGAAGGCCGCGGTCATGCGAACGGTCTGTGAGAACGCGTTGCCCTCGCCCAGGCTGCGGTTGGGGAACTGGGTGGCGTTCACCGCGATCCACTCGTTGGGGGCGGTGGCGTCGAGCCGGGCCATCTCGATGGTGGCGCGAAGATCACGGCGGCTCAGCGGCGTCGCCGGGTTGGTCGAGAGCAGCGTGTTCGGCGAGAGCGGGTTGCGGGCCGGTGAGTCGCCCCGCTGCGACCAGGTCAAGTCGACGTCGAAGGTGGGGAGCAGGCTTCGATTGGCCACGTCGACCTTGAGCAGCGACTGCCGGAGGCTCGCGGACAAGGCCGCCAGCTCCAGCGAGTTGCTCTCTTCGAAGGTGACCTGCGTCTTGAAGCGGAAGTCGGTGGTCTGCGCGTAGAAGCCGACCTGATCGATCCACCCGTTGGTCGAGTTGTAGAAGAAGCCGATGGGGTTGGGGGCCACCGCGGGGCGCCCGGGGTAGGCCCAGGCCGTGGTCTTGCCGGTGGGGTCGAAGGCGGAGACCACCCACGACGCCTGGCGGGTGTACTTCGCCCGGAACTGCGACTCGGGGATGCCCACGCGCCGGGCGGCGTCAGCCCAGGCGTTGCGGCCGTCGTCGACGTTCTGCCGGTAGCAGGAGGTGGGGATCACCGCGCCTTTGCCGCCGTTGATGACCCGGCGGTAGCCCGGCGTGACGCTGGAGTACTCCGCGTCGCGCAGCGTCGCGTTCGAGAGGATACAGCGGAACCCGAGGGTGCTGGCCTGGCTGGAGGGCACGCCGGCGCCCGCGATGGCGGTGAACTCGTCGTAGGCCCACAGCGTGCTCTGGGTGCTGGGCGGCAGTTGCGCGCCGCCCGTCGCCCGGTACTGGGTGTAGCCGAAGACCTGGTAGGGGAAGTCTTCGCGCAGGGTGGTGACCACCGCCCCGCCCCACTGCGAGGTGCCGCCATCACCGTCAGACATCCACTCCTTGAGGATGGGCGCGGTGAAGACGGTGGCGGCGGTCTTGGTGGAGTCGGGGATGCAGCCGAGCTTCGCGTCGCGGCGCGTGTTGACGGGGCAGGACTCGGGGATGCAGGCCTTCTCGACGTAGGGCTGATCGGGCACGGCGCACTCGAGCTTCACCAGGTTGTAGAAGTCGTTCTCCTTCTCGCCCTGGCCGTAGTACTCGTACTCTTTGGGGTCGCCGCCGCACTGGTACTTGAGCCGAATGGTCTGGGCGACCGCGTTCTGCGACAGCCGGCGGAGGCGAATCTCACACCTGCCGTTGTTGCCCGGGAAGCACCAGGTGACCGCCCCTGCGATGTAGCTCCGGGTGGTGCCGTCGATGCACTGGGTGGGGTACTCAGCGATCGGCGCGCCGGACCCCACCAGGTCGCAGACGCCCGACTTCACCACCACGTCGGGTCTGCAGCTCAGAATCAGGCCCGCGGGGAGGATCGACTTCCGCGCCGCCGTCTGGGTCGCGTTGCTGCTCCCGCAGCGGTAGGTGGCGGTGTCGCCCGAGTTGTTGGTCTGGATGAAGCACGTGTCTCGTCCGTAACATTGGCGGGTCGCCTCCAGCAGACCGTCACCCCCGCCCAGCCGCGCGCTCGCGATGCGAATGCCGGCGAAGAGGTTGTTGTTGGGCGCGTCACACTGGATCTGACGGGTCAGCGGGTCGGGGCCCACCACCACGTGGGCCCGGGCGGAACTGGAGTAGATCGACGAGACTCCGTACTGCTTCCCCCGAACGTCAAAGCCGTTCTCGCCGCAGGTGTACGAATACGTGGCCGAGAAGTAGCCGAACCCCCCGTCGTTCTGCAGAGGCGGCAGGACACAGGCCGACTTGTGGTCGCACGCTGCGCGCGCCGCTTCGGGCTGGGCGCCGTTCCCGGACACATTGACGATCTGAATGGGGGTGCTGCAGTAGAACTCGACGAAGGGGGCTTCGTAGTTGTGAAACAGCTTGGTCTCAGGCGCCTCTGGGCTGGTGCAGAAGTAGGTGAGCGACATCGACACGCTGATCAGCCCCGAGGTGTAAGGCGTCGCGGGCACCTTGCAGTAGCGCTTGCCCTCGCACGCCAGGCGGATCCGCCGCTCAAAGTCCTTGACGGTGGCGTCTCGGGTCGAGTTGGCGGTGGCGCAAGTTGCCTGCTCGCCGGGGTTCCTCCCGAAGCACTCCACCGAGACGACGCGCAGCGTGTCTTTGAACTCCGGCGGCTTGACCTCGTTCTTCGGGCACTGGAGGTCCACCCGCTGACCGCTGCCGACCGTGGTCTCCTTGATGGAGGGATCGACGCCGCAGTAGTACCGAATGAGGGTGTCTTTGTGGTTGTTGGGCCAGGGGTCTTCCCGGTTGTTCAGCACGTAGGGGTCATCGAGGGAGCAGCGGCGCCTGCCGGTGCACGCCGAGGCCACGGCGGTGGTGATGTTCCGCTGGTTGGCCGCGGTGGGCCCGTTCGACGAATACACCGCCGAGAGAATGGTGATGGGTTCTCCACAGGCCAGGTTCACCATCTGCCCGCTCGCGTCGCCGGGGATGACCACGTTGTAGCGGGGCGCCTCTTCACCGCAGTGGTAGGTGAGGTTGAGCGCGCCGCCGCTGCAGGAAGGTGAGGTGCTGTTCTTCGCCAGCCGGGTGCACTCGTTCTTGCCGTCGCAGCTGACGGCGAAGTCGTCCTTGTAGTTGCAGCTGCCCAGCGTGGCGCTGTCGATGGTGATCTCGCGCGAGACGCTGTTCTCGACGATGTCGGTGTCGTTGCCGCCGGTGCTGAAGTCCCAGCCGACCTGGCCGGTGGGGCACTGCACCGAGAGATCCTTCGCGTTGAAGAGCGGTGGCGGCTGTTCCTGGGTCTCGCAGGCGGCGAAGACCAGGGCGCAAACGCAGACCAGGGAGTTCCTTCGGGTAAGCAGGTTCATGGTGTGCTCCGGGGTCACGGCAAGATGCGGCAGACGCCGAGGTCTTCGGTGCCTGTGAGGCGAATGGTGCCGAGCGCGACGATGCGCTGCGAACCGTCCACCAGGAGGTCGTAAGCGAGCGCAGAGTTTGCCAGCGGCTGGGCGAAGAGGCCCGCGGTGCCGAAGGTGGTGTCGATCACCCCGGAGCCCGAGATGCGGCTGACCAGCATCGAGCCGTCGCTGTGGCCTCCGACGTACCAGCCGCCGGCGGGGCCCGGCGTGATGGCATAGCCGACCTCGTTGCCGCCGTTGTCGATGACCCGCTTCCCGTTCGTGCCGAACCCGGTGTCAGGCGCGCCGGTGCTGGTGAAGCGCGCGACCACCAGGTCGGAGTTGACGGGGTTGTCCACGCGGCCCACCACGAGGAAGTTGGTGCCGGACATGACGACCCGGTACGGCCAATCGTCGAGGATGATGCCGCTGAGATCCACGGTGAGGACCCCGCCGGTGCCGAAGCCAGAGACCAGCCCGCCGATGGAGTTGTAGCGGAGCACCACGGTGTCTCCGCCGGCGGCGACCGTCACCAGGATGTCCTGGGTGGCGCTGTCGATGGCGACGGAGGTGGCCGACTCGTCACCGCCGGCGTTCCAGGTGACGACGCCATTCGTCCCGAAGCCGTTGTCGAGCGTGCCGTTGGCGTTGACCCGCACGATGAGGGCGTCATGGGGGCCGGCCCCGGCGATGGAGCGGCGCCCGACGGCGACGTAGCGGCCCGTGGCGTCCTGCGCGACGTCTTCGAAGTATTCCCACTGGCCCGGGTCGCTGATCTGGGTCCCCGAGATGCCGAAGGTGGTGTCGAGGCTGCCGGTGGGCGTGAAGCGGGCGACGCCCAGGTCGGGGTCAGTAGCCCCCCAGAGGCCGCCGACGACCACGAAGTTGCCCGAGCCGTCCCGGAAGATGCCCCGCGGGTATTCGATGCCCGCCCCCCGACCGAGCGTGGCGTGGCCACCGAGCCCGAAGCTGGGGTCGAGCGTGCCGGCCGCCGTCACCTTGCTGATGACCCAGTCGGTGTCACCGGCGCCGACGGTGATCTGCCCCGCCAGCGTCATGGTGCCGTCCGGGTTGAGCACGCTGTCGGTCCAGAAGTCGGAGCCGGTGCCCTGTGGCGAGGCCAGCCAGCCCACCATGTTGAAGGACGGGTCGAGGTCCCCCGAGGCGACGCAGCCCACCGTCACGCTGGTCACGTTGGCGCTCGCAGTGCCTGACCCGCTGCTCACGGTGCAGGCCGCGCCCATGGGCTGGGCCGAGACGGTGACCGCGTAGGCGCCGCTGACGCGCGTGGCGAAGGTGAAGGGGCCGTCGCCCAGCAGCGTGAGATCATCGCCGCCGTTGTTCCGCAGCGTCACCTGCTGGCCGATGGGGAGGCCTGTGAGCGCCCCGCCGATGGAGTAGCCCGTGGCGCAGGTCACGGTGACGCCGCTGACGTTCGAGGTCGCGGTGCCCGAGCCGTTGGCCACCACGCAGCTCGCGCTGGTGGGCTGCGTCTGGACCGTCACCGCATAAGCGCCGGTCACCCGGTTGTTGAAGGTGAAGGCGCCGTCGGCGGTGAGGGTGAGTGCGTCGGCCCCGTTCTGCAGCACGATTGACTCGCCCATGGGCAGCCCGCTCACGGTGCCGGCCAGCGCCCAGGTCGGCGTGCAGTTCACCTGGAGGTTCGAGACGTCAGCGGTGGCGGTGCCCGCGCCGTTGACCACGGTGCAAGTGGCGATGAGCGGCTGGCTGAAGACGGTCACCGCGTACGGCCCCACCACCCGGGTGGGGAAGGCGAAGCTGCCGTTGCCCGAGAGGGTCAGGTCGTCGCCGCCGTTGTTCTGCACCACCACCTGCGCCGTGCTGGGCAGGCCGTTGACGGTGAGGCCCACCACCCAGGTGGCGGCGCACACGCTCCCCACACAGGCGGCGTTCGAGCTGCAGTCAGCGTTGCCCGCGCAGGCCTGGCCGAGCGCGCAGCGGGCGCAGGTCGAGCCGCCGCAGTCCACGTCGCTCTCGTCGCCGCTGCGGGTGGCGTCTTCGCAGGACGTGGCCACGCACAGCTTCGTGGTCGCGTGACAGAAGGTCGACGCGCAATCGGCGCCGGTGCTGCAGCCCTTCGCCACGTCGCACTTCGTCATGCACACGGCGCCGCAGTCCACGTCGGTCTCCATGCCCGAGCGCACCCCGTCTTCGCAGGCGTTGGTGACGGTCATGGTCATGCCGTTGTTGGTGACGGTGCCGGTCAGCGGGTCACCGCCGGCCCAGGCGCTGGTGTCGGCGGTGATGCCGCCGTCGCCGTTGGACGTGAAGGTGAGCTGCCCGGTGGTCTCCTCGCCGGCGCCGTTGGTGGTGGTGACCACCATCGTGACCTGCGCGCCTGCGGAGTTGCCCGCCGCGATCGAGACCTGGCCCGTCAGGGGATCGACGTTGGCCGACACGTCGCTCGACGCGCCGCTCACCACGGCCGCGACCGAGAGCGCGCCGCCGTCGGTCAGCGCGAGCTCGGTCTTGAGCCTCAGGCTGCTCCCGGAGGCGTTGGTGTACTTGACCGCCCCGCCGTTGTTCTGGAGCTGCAGTTGGTCGGTGGCGGTGATCTGCAGGTCGTCCACCGAGACGGTGAAGGTGCCGCCAGCGATCTCCACGCCCTGTTCGGCGAACGGGTAGTCGGCGTCTTCCGGGTGCGTCAGCACGAAGTTCTGCGCCGAAGCTGCGGGCAAGTTGTAGATGAAGGTCGCGGGCGCGTCGTCGAGGCCCTGCGAGAAGCCCGGCGAGACCGGGCCCGTGAGCTCGCCGTCAGACACGCCCACCCCGGAGGCCGACACCTGGGCCCCGCCGGTGGTGCTGACCTGCACTGAACCGCCGCTCTTGCAGAACTCGCAGGGCAGCGTGCCCTGCCGGGTGAAGACGGGCGCCAGGTAGAGGGGGTTCTTGTTGCTGGCGTCCCCGAAGTACAGCCGCGGCGACTTCTCGGGGTTCTCGGAGGCCTCGAACTCCCAGCGGTTGTTCACCGTGTCGATCTTCATCAGCCGCTCGGCGTCAGGGCGGTTGTTGTCGTAGACGCGCAGCCAATAGACACCCTTCTGGGTGGGGTCTGAGTAGTAGCCGATGGGGGTCAGGGCGTGGCCGCCCGAGATGGTCTTCCCCTTCTTGCGGACGATGCCGATGCGCCAGCGCTCCTTCGAGTCTTTGGCCAGGGCGCTGGCGAGCGCAGGCATCACGTCTTTGGCCATGTACTGCTTGGTCTTCTCGGTCGAAGCCTCCGGTACGAGCTGGGTGGCGAACCAGTAGGCCAGCTCCCGCTGCAGCCGGGCGTTGCCCTCCAGGGTGAGCTCGCGGGCGGTCGCGCCCTCGAAGTCGACCGGGTCGAGCTGGCCTGCCTCGAAGAGCGAAGACAAGACGGCAAAGCCTTCGCAGCGGCCGCCCTCCATCGCGCGGTTGGCGCGCTTGACGAAGGCCCGGGCCGCCGGGGTGAGCTCGCAGGGAGAGGCCGCGTTCTGGCAGACCTCCGCGCCGAACATGCGCACCGCGAGATCGGCGTCCAACTCCGAGAACGGGTAGCCGTCCGCGTAGTTGGCGAACGCCATGGAGTGGCTCGCCATCGAGAAGGGAGAGTCGAGCTGCTTGGGGACTTCCGGGGCACACCCAAAGCTCAACACCAACAGACTCACTGTCAGAACACGCACTCGGGACTCCACTTCAGGGCGACGAAGCTGTGAATCATTTGGTGCCGAGCACTGCGCGTCAACGAATGGATTGACTCAGCTCAACTTATTGGTGCGCGGGTGTAGGCGCTTGTGACCCCGGCCAGACGATGGGAGCTCCATCGCTCGTTGGCAACTCGGGCACGTTGGCTGTGACACGTCAGCCCTTCGCGTCGCCCGTGACCGGCGCTTCCTCGAACGGCTCCAGCGCGTGCGCCTTGCGGCCACCACGTGCGAGCTGCGACGCGGGCATCGCACCCTCGACGATGAGCCGCGACAACGAGACCGTGCGATCGATCAACGCCCGCGCGCCGTCTCGCAACGAGTCGCTGTTCTTCACCGAGCGCACGTTGTTCTGCATGTCCTCCGCGCTCCAGCCACGCGAGTGGGCGATGAAGGGAAACGGAGGGAGGTGGCAGCCGAGCTCGGAGAAAAAGCCGAGCAACTGCCCCGCCACCGCCTGAACGTTGTCCTGGCCGCCGGTGATGATGAAGGCCGCCGTCTTCTTCTGCATCAGGTGCCGGTTGGCGATGGTCTCCTGGTTCTGCACGCAGTTCATCCGCTCGGCCATCTTGTAATAGAGGCTGCTCGCGTTGCCCCAGCGGATGGGCGTCGCGACGACGATCGCGTCGGCCCAGTGAACGAAGGCCTCGTAGACGACCTCCATCTGATCAGTCTTGTCCATCTGCGTGATGGAGCAGGGCCAGGTGCAGGCGCGCGCGGCCTTGGAATAAAAGCCCTCGCAGTTTCGGAAGCCCAGCTTCCAGAGATCGATCTTCTGGGTCTCGCAGCCGATCGCCTTGGCGTGCTCGAGCGCGGTGGTCAGCAGCACGTCTGAGGTGCTGTACCGGGGATGAGCGGGGTCCATCGCGGTGGTGGAGACACCCACCACCCGAATCGGCCCGGGCGCCCGCACCACCTCGCGGCTGAGCGGATGCGGGGCGTGCTTGGCCTTGTTGCGCCTGGTGGCGGACTTCAGGTCGACCAGCACCCGGCCGCCTTCGACCTTCACCGCGTAAGCGGGCACCCGGTCGGCTTCGTAGCCGGGCTCTCCCAGGCCGGTGGTCGCGTGGAACTTCCAGTAGTGCCAGGGGCAGACGACGTAGTCGCCTTCGAGGGAACCTTCTCCCAGCGGCCCACCCGCGTGGTTGCACGCGCCTGAGATCGCTCCGAACGCTCCTTCGCGAAAGGTGATGGCGAGGTTGGTGGCGGCGACTCTGACCGCGGTGACCGGCTTGCTGCGGAGGGCCTGCTCGCTACCGGCGTCCACCCACTGCGTCTCTTCCGTCATGCCCTGAGCCTATTGCGGTTGATGAGTCTGTCGGTGGGCCTTCGTCGATGGGCGTCATCACCAGTGAAGAAGAAGAACAAACCGGGAGCCCGTAGTGATGGAGCCAGGGAGGAATTGCCGGGAGCTCGAGTCGCTTGCACTCAGCGGCGTCGAGCGCGATCCACGGCGCGCCGACCGGGTAGCGCACGGTCATGCCGGTCTCCATCTTGCCCTCGACGCCGCCCTTCGCGGAGAGACCGGCCTGAGCATCGAGATAGACGAAGGCGATCACCGGGCCGAACTCCATCACGGAGATCCGAACCCAGGATCCGATCGGCGGATCATCAAACGAGCTCACTTGCTCGAGCCGAACCACTGCCAGAAGCAGGCACCGCCTCTCGGGATGCCGCACAACAACCTGCTCGTCTCGTTGATGAACGCGATGGGCGTGCCGGGCACGACGTTCGGTGAATTCGCGCACTGCACCGGCCCGCTCGCGGGGCTCCTCTGACTACTTTGCGCTGAACATGAACGGATAGGTGACGATCACCTTTCCGCCGCCCTTCGGCTTGGGAAAGACCCAGGTGCGCACTCGCTCGACGATGCAGCTCTCCAGCTCTACATCGGCGACGGTTGACTGGGCGACTTCCGCGCTGCTCACCGGCCCCTCGGGCGAGATGTGGAAGGTGACCGCGACCTTCCCTGCCAGCGTCGGGCTCTTCAGCAGCTGCTTGTCGTAGCAGTAGCGAATCTGCGAGCGGTTGCGCTGAATCACTTCGCGGATGAGAGCCTTGTCCAGGCTGCCCGTGACGATGGGTGGCGTCGGCGGCGTCGGCGGCGACTCGGCGAGTGCTGCGCTCGCCACGATCACCCCGAGCAGCATCGTCCACTTGATTTCAGTGCTCATGGCGGCTGAGTACGGAGCGCGGTCGCGAAACGCAAGTTGCCCTGTCACGCGGGGGCGTCAGGTGGGTCTTCGCGCGCGTCGGGAGCTGAGTGCGGTGACGAAAGAACAAGCTGAACAACCCGCGTGTCGGGCAGGCGCTGCGCGGAAGGAAGTCCGGATCAGCGAAGCAGTTCGATGAACCGATCGAGGTGCAGTCCGGTCGAATGTTCCCCGCGCCCCTCGTCACGGCCATCGTCGCCTCGTGACAATCGGTCGCAACCAGCTGCTCTCGGAGGACGGGTGGTTCCAGACGAAGTGCGACCCGCGGCAAAGCGACCATCTTCACGTTGCCGAGGTGCCAGCAGAGACGATGCGACACGGCTGCGGTCCCCGCGCCGCCCTGGTTGCTATCGTCACCCCATGGTGCGTCGTGAAGACTCGGAACTGACGGAAGGGCGACCGACCGGAGAAGCCGCGTCACGCTGCACTGTTCCAGCGGGTGAAAGTCCCGCACGGGTAGTCGCCGGAGAGCCCGGTAGCAGACCAGCACCAAAGGCCGAGAGGTCGAAGGGTGAAGCCTGGTGTCGAAAGCCCCTGAAAGCGAAAGCCGACAGCGGGAGGCAAGCTCGCGGGCCGCAACATCAAGTGAAGCCTGCCGCCTCGAAAGACTCACAATCCGAGAGCCGAGCCGAGCATGTCGCGGCGAAGGCCATGTTTTCTGCCCGGGAGTCCGGATGGGCGGGAAGTCTCGGCGGGGTATTGGGAGCAGCACGCGAGCAAGGAGCAGGGCGGAACACGAGAGGCTCGTCTGCACCGTGGGTAAGGCCACAGAGGCGCCCCAATAAGCCGATGGCGAAATGGGTCGTTGTGCAGCGGGAGTCCGAGGGGGTCGTAGTACCCGTGATGGTGACGCAGAAGAACGTCACCGGAGGGAAGGGCCTCTGCTTCAGCCGCGCTGACGAAGAGCCGAGACGCGAGGGATTGCCCCGTGTGAACGAGGCTAAGCACCCCTTCGGGCATAGGCCCGTCGTGCTGTCAAAAGCGCTCGACTCGATCGATCAGCTACGCGGAGCGGCCAAGTCGAAGCTGACGCAAGCCGTCCGAGAAGGGCTGTCGGTAAGCCGTATGCGGGAAATCCGCACGTACGGTTTGAGCGGGGGTCTTGCCCGAGGCAGTGAATTTCAACGCAACATCGAAATCCCTGCCGGAGGCAGGATCTACCAATGAACGAGGAGCACCCCAGCGACGAGGCGTTGGCAGCGTGGTCTACCGGCAGCGTGCCGGCCGAAGAGGTCGCACGGCTGACCGAGCATGTCTCGGGGTGCGACGCCTGCCGCGCATTGCTCTCGGCGCTCACCGGCGCGGAGCCACCCGCCGCGAACCGGGTGGGCCGCTACGAGCTGCGCGAGAAGGTCGGCGCCGGCGGCATGGGCACCGTCTGGTCTGCGTGGGACCCGAGGCTGTCGCGCCGGGTGGCCGTGAAGATCGCGCACGCGCGCCACACCGGCAGCGACGCGCGCTTCCTGCACGAGCGCTACGTGTTGGGCGGCCTCGAGCACGCCCACATCGCGCGGCTGCTCGACGGCGGCGAGACGGTCGATCACCGGCCCTGGTTTGCGATGGACTTCGTCGACGGGGCCCCCATCGACGTCTACGCCGAACAACACCACCTCTCGGTGCGCGCACGGGTCGAGCTCTTCCTCCCGGTGCTGGCAGCGGTTCAGCACGCCCATCGGCACCTCGTGGTGCACCGCGACCTGAAGCCCGCCAACGTGTTGGTCGACCTCGAAGGCCAGCCCCGCCTCGTCGACTTCGGCATCGCCCGCCTGCTCGAGCGCGACCTGCGCCTCACCCAGACTGGCCAGCAGCCGATGACGCCGGCCTTCGCTTCGCCCGAGCAGGTGCGCGGTGAACCCATCACCACTGCCAGCGACGTCTTTTCCCTGGGCGTGGTGCTCTACGAACTCTTGAGCGGCACCTCACCCTGGCGCACCCCTCCCGGTGACCTCGAGGCCTTGCTGAGCGCCATTCGCCAGACCGAGCCCGCGCCGTGCAGCCGCAGCGCGACGACCCCAGCCAGAGCCCGCGCGCTGGAAGGCGATCTCGACGCGGTGTTGGCGATGGCCCTGCGCAAGGAACCCGGCGATCGGTATGCCTCGGCCCAGGCCTTCGCCGACGACCTCCGGGCTTCGCTCGAGGGCACGGGCACGCTGGCGCGCCGGGGCGATCTCCGCTACCGCGTGACGCGCTTCGTGCGTCGCCATCGGCTCGCCGTCGGAGCCGCGGTGGTGGTTCTCGCATCGCTCGGCGCAGGGCTGGTGGCGACTGCCTCTCAGGCCCGCGTCGCGATGGAAGAACGAGACCGCGCCCAGCGGCGCTTCGAGCAGGTGCGGGTGCTCGCGCACGCGGTGCTGTTCGACTACCACGATGGTATCGCCGACCTGCCAGGCTCGACGCCGCTGCGAGAGCGCCTCGTGAAGGACACCATCGGCTACCTCGACTCGCTGGCGACTGAGGCCCAGGGCGATCTGACCTTGCAGCGCGAGCTCGCGCGCGCCTGGCTCAAGGTAGGTGACGTTCAGGGCGACCCCTTCGGCTCCAGCCTCGGCCAGACCGATGAAGCCCGGCGCAGTTATGAGCGGGGCCAGGCTCTCGCTCAGGTGGTGCTCCAGCGGGCGCCCGGAGATCGTGACGCCCGTCGCGCAGTGGCGATGAGCGACGAGAAGCTCGGGGCGATCGAAGAGGTCTCGGGTCAGCTCGAGAGCGCCATCGCCGCCTACCAGCGGGCCGCTGCCCTGGGGCTGGCGCTCGCCTCTGAGCAGCCCGATGACGCCGAGCAGCGTTTCGAGCTCTCGCGGGTGCAGCTGGCCATCGGGCAGGTGCGGCTGCAGCAAAACCAGCTGGCGCAAGCGCGCACGGCCCTCGAGGCTTCGCTCGCCTCACGCCGCGCGGTGCTCGCGTTGCGGCGAACGCCGCTCTTCGTCATGGGGCTGGGCTCGACGCTCAACTCGGTGGCAGGCCTGCTTCAGCAAGACGGCCGCAACACCGACGCGCTGCGGAACTGGGAAGAGGCCCTTTCGCTCTTCGAAGAGGCGCTCGCCCAGGAGCCGCTGTCGGCAGCGGCGAAGCGGGGCCGCAACACGGTGCTCGGCTCGCTGGCGGCTGGCTTCATCTTCGAGCAGCAGCACGCGCGTGCCCTCGAGCTGACGACCCGCGCGCTTTCGCTCTCGCGCAAGGAGCTGGCCGATGACCCGCAGAACGCGATCTTGTCGCGAGATCTGGCCGTGATGTTGATGAACCACGCCCAGGCGCTCAGCGGGGTGGGCCGCTTCGACGAAGCGCTGGAGACCATCGACGAGGACCTGCGGGTGCTCGAGGGGCTGGCGAAGAACGACCCCACCTCGCTCGCGCGGCGTGACCTCGTGATCGCCAGGCTGCGAGAAGGGTACGTGGCCCTCGACGGCAAGCGGGTCGACCGGGGCCTCTTCGCCTTTCAGGAGGTCAGCCGGCGCGCGACGGCGATGCTCGCGGAAGACCCCGCCAACAGCACCGTCGAGGAGTGGGTGGCCGACGGCCACTATGGCGTGGCGAGCGCGCTGCGGGCCCAGCGCCACTTCGCCCAGGCCCTCACCGAGTTGGAGGCCTCAGAGGCGGTGTTCTCGAGGCTGCTCGAGCGCGAACCAGACAACGCGCGCCTCGTGGGGCGAAGGGCCATCTGCCTTGTGGAGCAGGGGCACGTGCTCATCGAGCTGCGCCGCCGTGAAGATGGGTGCGCGAGGTTTCGCGCGGCGCTCGAGCGCTTCGCGGCGCTCGAGTCGAAGGGGCAGTTGATTCCTGCGATGAACGGCCCGCGCGACGAAGCCAGAAACAGCAAGGGGTGCTCGCCTTTGTGAGCTGCTCCAGCGCTCAGGTCTCGAGCGTCTCGAGCGAGAGCCGGCTCTCGATGAGGCGCAGCATGCTGTCGAGCTCGTGGGGGGCCAGCCGAAGCTGAGCGCCGAGGTTCAAGCGGGTGCGCGCGAGCACCTCGGCGCGCGCGGTGGCGAGGCGGCGAGAGGCCGTGGCGACCGACCACCCATGCAGCTTGCCGACCTCTGCCAGCGTGAGCCCGTCGAGGTAGACCTGCCGCAGCGCGGTGCGCAGATCGGCTTCGAGCGTCTGCATCGCGGCCGAGATGGAGGCCTTGAACTCAGCGCGGAAGCGCAGCTTGAGCAGCTCGAGCTCAGGGTCGTTGCCGCTCGAGGGCAGCTCGAGGATCGCCTCGTCGGGGTCGAGGCTCACGTAGCGCCGCGACTCCTGCCTCAGGTTGAGCGCCGTTCGCAGCGCGACGGCTTGAACGAACTTCAAGAGACTGCCACGGCCAGCGAAACCGGCGATGCGCGGGGGCGTGGCGCCGTCGGGCATCAAGAGCCGCTGGCGAACCCGCTGGCTGACCTCGCTGACGAAGTCGGCGTCGCCCAACGGGCGCACGATGGCCTCGATGGGGTCTCGGAACTGCGCGTCGAACGACGCGAGGGCCAGCGGGTCGCCGCGCGCACAAGCCAGGCTCAAGCGCACGTCGACACCGACGGGGACTCCGGGGTGCGCCCGCGCCCAGGCAGCCAGCTCTTCAGCAGTCACCTCCCAGTCCATGTGACCGGCGCATGTACACGGATTGCCTGGGGTTCGTCGATTTCGTGAAAAGCAGAAGGGCTCGGCTTGTCTCCGGCAAGAGGAGACTTTCTCGTGAAGACTCGACTGACCTGGCTCGCGGTGTCCATCTTCTGGGTTGCCTGTGGAGGTTCTTCTCCTCGGGTGTGCACCGCCGATCGTGATTGCGCAGAGGGCGAGGTTTGCCAGTCGCAGGCGTGCCTTCCCCGACCCTCGAGCGGCGGTGGGGGTGGGGCCCCTGTGGGCGGTGGCGGAAACGTCGGCGGTGGTGGTGGCGGTGGTGGCAGCGTGGACGATGCCGGCGTCACGCCCGATGCCGGCGTCACGCCCGACGCAGGCACGACGCCCGACGCAGGCGCGATGCCCGACGCAGGCGCGACGCCCGACGCAGGCGCGACGCCCGACGCAGGCACGACGCCCGACGCAGGCATGACGCCCGACGCAGGCATGACGCCCGACGCAGGCATGACGCCTTCGAACCACTGGGACTCCCGCGATTGGGATGCCCTGATTTGGCAGTGACTTCCAGCAACCGAAAACAGGAGCAACACCACATGACACACGAAGCGAAGCGGAAGATGAAGGTTGCGCTCTCGACGGCGCTGCTGGCCGGCGCGACGGCCCTGGCCGGCAACGTCACGTTGCCCAATACGTTCACGCCCAACACGCCTGCGCGCGCCGCCGAGGTGAACGCCAACTTCACGGCGGTGAAGACCGCGGTCGACGACAATCACGGGCGCCTTCAGACGGTCGAGGGGCAACTCCCGCCGCTGCAGACGAGCGTGGCGGGTTTGAACACGAGCGTCACCACGCTCAACAACACGACCTGGCGGCGCACGGGCAATCTCGCCACCAACCCCGCGACCGACTACCTCGGCACGGCCGACAACACGCCACTCGACCTCCGCGTCAACGCCGCGCGCGTGATGCGCCTCTCGCCAAACCAGGTCGGCATCAACACCACGAACCTCGAGCAGCTCGTCGAGTTGGTCGTCGGCTCCAACGACGCCTTCGCGAACGTGATGCTGAGGAACAACCAGGCCACTCAGGGCGGCTTTCTCATCAGCGTCGGTGACGCGAACGCCGCGGGGCAGGCGAACTTCTACCTCGACGCGTTCCGCAGCCTCTCGGCGCCCACCTTCCAGCTGCGGCGTCTGCGCATCGACGACATCGGCCGCCTGTCGGTCAATCGCAACGACAACTTCATCGCAGGGCTGGGCAACGTGCCCTTCATGGTGGGCACCGACACCGCGAATGGCAACGGCGCCTATCTCACCCCGGGCGGCGTGTGGACCAACGCCTCGTCGAGGCACTTCAAGCACGCGCTGCAGGCGGTCAACACGGCCTCGGTGCTGGAGAAGGTCGTCTCGTTGAAGGTGAGCACCTGGGAATACAAAGACTCGGTCGAAGGGCGTCACATGGGCCCGATGGCCGAAGACTTCTCGGCCGCCTTCGCGCTCGGCAAAGACGCTCAACGCATCGCGACCGTCGACGAAGGCGGCGTGGCGCTCGCGGCGATTCAGGGGCTCAACGACAAGCTCGAGCGTGAAAACGCAGCGCTGCACACCGCCCTTTCGAAGCTCGAGCGCCGGCTCTCGAAGCTCGAGCGCTGAGAAGGGTAGCCTGCGTCAACATGCTCACCACGCTCGTCGTGCTCTTGTCAGCCCAGTGTCCGCCCGCGACGGGGACACTCACCATCGACCCCCTGGGTCCGACCAACAGCCTGGGGCAGCGGCTGCCGCTCGTGCGCTGGACCATCAGCTGCCCTCCCCAGAATCCGCCGAGCTGCCCCAACGTGCCGAGCGCCGCACTCGGAGACCTGCGCACCGAGTTCGCGGCCGACCCCACCAGCGCCGAACGCGTGGGGCAGGGCACGGGCTCGAGCGGGGCCTCGGGTGAAGGGCCGCTGCCCGGCCTTTCGCAGACCCTCTTCGGGGCCAACGTGCAGTTCTCGGCGTTGGTGAGCTGCAACAACCGGGGAAGCGACGTTCGCCTGGTCTCTGCGGCGGTCGTGTTCGCGCCGACGTTGAACGCGAACAGTCGGAGCGCCCTGCTTCGCAACGGGGTGTCCATCATCGGACCGGCAGAGCCCGACCGCCTCGCCATCGGCCAGCCTGTCTTCCTCTCTGCGAGCTTCGAGGTGCTTCCGGCGCTCACTGAAGACGTCACGGTGCGCGTCGAGGGCGCGGGGGTGTCGTTCTCGAAGGCCTACCGGCGCGAAGCGGGAGGCGGAAAGGACGCCATCGTCGCTGCCTACCGCAGAGATCCACAGGCCAACGTCACGCCCACCAGCGCGGGCACCGTGAAGCTCTGGCTCGAGTTCGCAGGCATCCGCTCTGCCGAGGCTGTCTTCACCGTCAGCACGGGTGGGACCAGCGGAGGCGGCGCGGGGGGTGGCATTGGGGCTGGAGGGGGTGGCGCGGGCGCAGGTGAGGTTCCCGCGGGAGGTTGTCGGGCGGTGCCCGGCGCTGAGCTCATGCTCCTGACGGCGGCAGGGGCGCTGCGAAGAAGGAGACGCAGCCAACGAGGGTGAGGCTTCACCCCGCCGAGGTCAGTCTTCCCCGTCGTGGGGCTGCGGAAGCTGTGCGGGTATGGAGCGCGCGGTCTGGTGGCCGTTGCGCCGTGGTCGCGAACGCCGTGGGTACACCTGGTGTTGTGGCGTGCCTTCCCTACAGCGACGCTGCTGCGCAGCCAGTCGTCGAAGGTGGCCGCCTGGGTGCTCACCGCGCTCACCGCGCTCGCTGCGCTCGGCCCTGGCGCCGCGCCACCGGCGTGAAGACGCCATCGGCGTTGCGCGACGAGGCGGCCATCGGGCGTTCGCGGCCCTTCTTTAGCCACGGAATGTCACCCTCCCTGATGGCGGGCCACCCTTCGGGCGAGGTCGCTGTGATTGCGATGGAGGGCAGCCTGTGGGCCGTGTTGCCTCCGCCTCACCGGCACGGCGTGCCGCGCGACGTGCTGCTGCTTGAGTGGCCGAGGTGATGCCGGCGGAGCGGCCTCACGCGGGCCAACGACGTGCTGCGTGGGCTGGTCATCGAGAAGGCCACCGGCCAGCGCTACGCAGACGAACTTCAGCGGCGTTTTTTCGGGCCGCTCGGCCTCACTTCGATGCGGCTGTCGGGCACCGGGGAGACGCTCGATGCCAACGTGTCTTCAGGCGGTGAGCCGCCGCAGCAACGAGCTGGCGCCGGCACGGTCCTCCTCGACCTCGCCCACCTCGCCCGTCTACCGGGCACCACCGATATTCCTGCTCCGCGGGTGCACGTCGTGAAGGTGCTGCTGATCGACGACGTCGGCAACGCCCGGAAGCTCGGTGAGGTGCGCGGCGACGAGCGGCTTTCGCCTGTGACGCCCACGTCAGAACGCAGCGCCGTGACTGGCACACCCGATGCTCACGCTGCTCTTCATGAGCACGACGACAGTGAAGCTGCGGTGGCCCTTCTGGGCTGGGTTGGCGATGGCCGGAGCGGGCCTCGGGTTGGCGGCCATGATCGTGCTCAAACCCGGCGAGCCGCCCTTGTTGTGGTCGGGGCTGGTGATGGCGGCCAGCGCGATCCTGGAGCTGACGGGAGGGCTGGCTCTCTTTCGCCGGGGGGGCGCAGGCATCTCCCACACCATCATTGGTGGCGTGGCGATCGCGCTGGGTCTGACGCTGTTCGCCGTGGGGTTCACCTACCCGGGAGCGTTCCAGGCGCAGACGAGCACGATGCTGTTGGGGGTGTTCTTCCTGAGCACGGCCATCGCCTGCGCGATCGACCTGTTCGTCGACCGGCCGCAGGCGCTCCTGGCCCAGGCGCTGGAGGTCGGCGTGTCCTTTGGCCTCGCGGTGCTGGCCCTGTGGGGCTGGCGCATGGCGACCCCCACCGCCGTAGCGACGCTCATCGCGCTCGATCTGCTGTTCAGCGGCCTGGCTTTGGCTGCCACCTCGGCGGCGCTGCGCAGCCACCCCGAAGACACGCCGTACCACGGCTATCAAGAGCGCCTTCAGCACGCCTCGCAACGCCTTCGCGCCGATGCCTCAACGTGAACGCAGCGCCCGGCAATCGCGCCCCACTCTCTTCGCACGTGCGCTCACGCGACGGGGCTCGAACCGTCGCATCGTTCTAAGAGCTGCAGGACAACGCGCTGCAGCCGGGTTTCGAGCGCGCCCAGTCGGGCCGCTTCTGCGCGAAACGCTCCTGGCCGGGTTGTTCATCGAAGGGGTGCCGCAACACCTCGAGCAGCTGCGTCACGCCACTCGCATCTCCCGCCTGCGCGGAGTCGATCACTTCTTGAGCGAGGTAATTACGCAGCACGTACTTCGGGTTCACCGCGTTCATGCGCTGAGCGATCACTGAAGGCGCGGCGTCTTCTTCACGCGTGCGCTGCCACCAGAGCTGGAGCCAGTCCGTGCCGGTACGCAGGGTCGCTTCAGTCGGAGGACTGTAGAACGCAGGGAGCAGCACTTCAGGGAACGCGAGGGGCTTTGCTCCCGTCACGACTTCGCCGAGCGCGCGGAAGAAGATCGTCATGTCGGTCTCCTGCTGGCTCAAGAACGAGAAGAGCGCGTAGGTCAGCTCCACCGTTTCATCGCGCGGAGTCACACCGAGCTTCGCGGTGTACCGGCGCGCGCCTTCGAGCTCGAAGGTCTTCTGGTAGGCGAGCAGGGCCTGCTCCACGAGGGCTTCGTCGTCTTCGAGCAATGGGAGCAGGGCGATGCCCAGCCGCTCGATGTTCCACAGACCGATCGCGGGCTGATTGCCGTAGCGATAGCGGCGCTGCTCGGCGTCGGTGGTGTTCGGTGTCCACGAGGGATCGAAGTTGTCGACCCAGCCGTAAGGGCCGTAGTCGATGGTGAGCCCGAGGATGGACATGTTGTCGGTGTTCATCACGCCGTGCACGAAGCCGACGGCCTGCCAGTGCGCCATCAGCCTGGCGGTGCGCACGGCGACTTCCGTGAGCAGTTGGGAGAACGCTTCCTTCGAAGGCGGTCCGAAGGTGGGGAAGTAGTGCTGGAGCGTGAACGCGCCGAGCTGGCGGAGCAGCGCCACGTCTTCACGTGAGGTCGGCAGCTCGAAGTTTCCGAAGCGCAGGAAGCTGGGCGCCACGCGGCAGACGATCGCTCCGGGCTCGAACGCGGGGTGGCCGTCGTAGAACATGTCGCGCATCACGCGATCGCCGGTGAGCACCAGTGAGAGCGCGCGGGTGGTGGGCACGCCGAGGTGATGCATCGCTTCACTGCAGAGGAACTCGCGGATGGAGGAGCGCAACACCGCGCGTCCGTCACCACGCCGGGAGTAGGGCGTGGGTCCTGCGCCTTTGAGCTGGAGCTCGAGGCCGTTCAGTTCTCCCAGGCCGATCGCGCGGCCGTCTCCAAGTTGGCCCGCCCAGTTGCCGAATTGATGCCCGCCGTAGTTCGCCGCGAAGGGCGTCACGCCGGGCGCGGGCGCGTTGCCTGCGAGGATGGACAGGAAGGCCGGGTCTTTCAGCTGCGCTTCAGTGAGGCCCAGCTGTTCGGCCACTTCTCTCGAGTGCGCGAGCAGCGTGGGCGAGGAGACCGGCGTGGGCATCGCCTTCGACCAGAGTGCGCCGCGCACCTGGCGGGGCTCGTTCGCCACGAGCTGATCGCCGGGCAGGGATTCGATGAAACGGGAGGTGAAGGAGGGGACGTTCACGGCACGTGACTTAACCGGTGCACGCTGTGAGCGCACACAGCCTTGAGGGAGCGCGGGAATTTCTGGAGAGGTGCTTGCTCGTCGCGCGCAGGCCTCTCTGCCACGGACAATTGCGTTCATGTGACGCCGTCGCGACGGCCGCACAGCCGGCCCTGTACGCCGGTGACTTGCGTCGAAGCCCTGCTCACCGAGCGCAAAGAAAGCACGCGCCGAGAGGCCCGCTCGGGGATGGCTCCCTGGAGCGTCCCGAGTTCACCGTCTTTCCCGGGGCGCCTTTCTCAGCGTCGCGACCTGCGCAGCACCCACAGCCCGAGCGCAAACGCGAGCAGGCCCACGGGCGCCGACGTGCAGCCGCAACCGACCGGTGCTGCCTGACACGTCCCGATCTCACAGGTGTCTCCGTCATTGCACGCGCTGCAGATCGCACCGCCCGCGCCGCACGCTGCTTCCGTGGTGCCCGGCTCGCAGCGATCGAGCACACAACAGCCTGAGCACGAAGCCGCGCCGCACGTCGTTCCGCTGCTTCCGCCAGAGCCACCACCCGTCGCCGTGCTGCCTCCACCGCCACCAGCGCCCGTACCCGCGTCGACGCCCGCATCCACCGCCGAGCCTGCGTCCACACCCGCATCGACTCCAGCATCCACACCCGCATCGACCATCGGCTGTCCCGCATCCGGCATGACGATGCGCAGCTTCGCGCACTGAAAATAGAAACAGCCCGGCGCATGCGACGACATGAACTGCATCACCTGCAGCGTGCAGTTCGCGCAGCTCATCATCGGCACCGTCACAATCGTCGTGTACGGCCCCTGCGTGCTGGTGTGAGGGAACAGCCCATCGACCAGCGTGGGATACGCCACCGGCGACTGAATCGGAGCGCTCACGCAGTTGTTGTTGGTGACCACGGGAATGGGCGTGACGAAGTCCGCTTCCGCGCGCGCGATGCCGATGCGGAAGTGACCCGGGTGCGGAATCGGCTCGGTCCAGCGCACGGTGAGCTGCGAACCCGCCATCACCTCGGTGATCACCCCCGTGGCCACGCCCGCACCGCCGCACGGCTCGTCCTTGTTGGGGTTTCCCGAGGTGCCCGTGACCTGGAAGTTCCCCGGGCTCGTGAGCTTGATGTGACCAAAAGCGGGGAGCGCCAGAAGGCAGACTGCGAGCAGGGTTCGCATGGAGCGCGGCACCATAGCCTGCAGCCTTGCTTTAACGCTTTGCGTCAAGTTGGATGCGCTGCGCCATGACCCCCTTCGAGCAAGAAGTGCAGAGCACCCAGACCTGGTTCGCGAGCCCTCGCTTCAAGGGCATCATCCGCGTGCACTCCGCTCGGGAAGTGGTCGAGCAGCGAGGCACCATTCGCCCCGACTACGCGGTGGCGCGGGGCGCAGCCGAGGGGTTCTGGCTGCGGCTTCGTGAGCTGTATTCGCAGGGCAAGTGCATCACCACGTTCGGGCCGTACTCACCGGGCCAGGCCGTGACGATGAAGAAGCTCGGCATCGAAGGCATCTACCTCGGCGGCTGGGCGACCAGCGCGAAGGGCTCGATGCACGAAGACCCTGGCCCTGATCTCGCCAGCTACCCGCTGAGCCAGGTGCCCAACGAAGCGGCGCCCATCGTTCGCGCGCTCCTGACGGCCGACAAGAATCAGTTTCACGCGCGCGCGCGCATGACCGACGAGCAGCGCCAGGCGAGCCCGGAGATCGACTTCCGCCCCTTCATCATCGCTGACGCCGACACCGGCCACGGCGGCGACGCGCACGTGCGCAACCTGGTGCGGCGCTTCGTCGAGGTCGGCGTGCCCGGGTACCACATCGAAGATCAGAAGCCGGGCGTGAAGAAGTGCGGTCACCAGGGCGGCAAGGTGCTGGTGAGCGAAGACGAGCAGCTCAAGCGGCTCTCCGCGGCGCGCTTCCAGCTCGACATCATGGGCGTGGCCGGGATCATCGTGGCGCGCACCGACGCGGAGTCGGCGACCCTGCTCGACGGCCGCGGCGACGAACGTGATCAGCCGTTCGTGCTCGGCGCGACCAACATCCGACTGCCTACCTTCCGCGCGGCGCTGCTGGCGTTGTTGCGGCAGTACCACCGCGGCGGCATCGAAGAGCTCAGCGGGCACCTGCTCTACGCGGTCTCCGAAGAAGAGTTCACCCAGGCCGAGGCGTGGTTGCAGAAGACCGGCATCAGCGCGCTGATCGCCGAGGCGGCCACTCAGTACAAGGCCAGGGCGCTCAAGAGCGTCGATGACGCGCTCGACAAGGGCTTCGACAAGCTGGTCGACGTCTGGCAGGCCGAAGCCGGCGTGAAGACGTACGCAGAGGCCGTCGCCGCCGCGATGGAGTTCCGCATCACCGAAGGCGCGCACTTCGCCATCACCACGCAGGAGTGGCTCGCGTTCGCCAACACTGCGGGGTGGTTCGCCGCGAAAGCGAAGGCGCGTTCGTTGGGTCTCGAGGTCGCGTGGGATTGCGAACACGCCAAGACGCCCGACGGCTACTACCAGGTGCGCGGCGGGCTCGAGTACGCCATCGCCAAGTCACTCGCGGCCGCGCCCTTCTGCGACCTCTTGTGGATGGAGACGAAGACCGCCGACCTGCACGAGGCGAAGAAGTTCGCCGAGGCGATTCACGCGAAGTTCCCCGAGAAGATGCTCGCGTACAACCTCTCGCCTTCGTTCAACTGGGACACCACCGGCATGAGCGACGAGGAGATGCGCCGCTTCCCGGAAGAGCTGGGCAAGCTCGGCTACGTGTTCGACTTCATCACCTACGGTGGTCATCAGATCGATGGCCTCGCCTCGGAGGAGTTCGCCACTGCGCTCAAGCAGGACGGCATGCTCGCCCTCGCGCGTTTGCAGCGGAAGTTCCGCCTGGTCGAGTCGCCGTACCGCACGCCGCAGACCCTGGTCGGTGGCCCGCGCGCCGATGCGGGCTTGAGCGCGATCTCGGGCCGCACCGCGACGACCAAGGCGATGGGCAAGGGCTCCACGCAGTTCCAGCACCTGGTGCAGACCGAGGTGCCGCCCAAGGTGCTCGAGGAGTGGCTCGAGCTGTGGCGCAAGCAGCACGCGTACCCGAACAAGCTCAAGGTCGCGTTGCGGCCGCACACCGCGGGTTCGCAGTTGCTCGAGTTGGCCATCACCTCGCCTGAGGGAGCGAAGCTGGTGAACGTGGTGTTCGACGCGATCGCGGATCGTCGCGGCCGCAGCATCCTGGCGGTGCGTGATCAGAACACCTTCGACCTGGGGCTGCGGAAGAAGCGCTTGATGACGCTGGTGCAGCTGTACCTCGCGCACCGGTACCGCGCGGACACCGTGCACTTCCTCACCCCGACCGATGACAACTCGAAGCAGTGCGAGGCGATGAAGGCGCGCGGGATCTTCAAGTCGGTGCAGACCGAGATCGGCGAGATCATCGTGGCCGACGTGGCGAAGACCCGCGTGAAGGAACTCGCGGCGGATCGCACGGCGCTCGAGGCGTTGATCAAGGGCTGAACCAGACGACGAAAACTGCACCCACGACCTTCCCTCTCCCCGCGGGGGAAAGGGTCACGTCAGCGTGGCTCGATGGGTTTGTTGCTCACGCAGGTGTCGCCCAGGTAGGTCGACTCGCACTTCTCGTCGAAGTGGCAGCGGCCCCCGCAGGGCAGCGGGTCGCACAGGCCCGTGGCGTGATTGCAGGCCGAGCCCGGGTTGCAGATGGTGAAACACTCGCCGTTGGCCCGCCGCACGCCCGAGACCGTGCCGGCGATCGCGGTGTTGATCGCCGCGTTGGCGACGGCCCCAGCGGCCGCTCCCGCACACCCTTCGAACAAGACCGCCAGCAGCAGCGCGCGCCAGACCATGTGGGAGACTTACCCTCAAGTGTCGCCTTCGGGTTTCTCTGTAAATGACCCTCGCAGTAACTGAAGGCCGTCTCGGGCGAACCTTCCAGCATGACCACTCGCGTTGGCAGTTCGAGCTCTTCAGCAGCAGCGGCCCAGGCAGCAGCAGCAGCAGCAGCAGCGCGGGCGGCAGAAGCACGTCGCCGGGCCGAAGCGGCTCGCAAGGCAGCTGAAGCCGCGCGCAAGGCCGCCGAAGCAGCCAAGGCGGCGAAGGCCGCAGCGACCGCCGCCAAGCGCGCCGAGGCCGCGAAGAAGAAGCCCGACCCGGTGGTCACCGCCAAGCTCACGAAGGCCGACACCACCGCGGGCGCGAACCTGCAGAAGGCCGAAGAAGCCGTTGCCCTCAAGTCGAAGGCCGCGCGCACCGCGATGGAAGAGGCGAACACGGCCGCCGTCGCCGAGAAGCTCGCCAAGCCCTTCACCCCGAAGGACCTCAAGGCGGTCGAGGCCACCAAGCTGGAGGTCGCCACCGCGTTCGACGGCTCCAAACGTTCGGCTGCACTCGCGACGTCATTCGGTGTGCAGGCACCCTCGGCGAGCGACACCCAGCGCCAGCTCGACGCCGAGCGGAACTTTCAGGCCCTCCAGCGCAACCCCGCCCACCGTGCGGCGCTCGACAAGCTCGGGGTGAAGAACGGCGGAGAGCTGATCGAGCTCGGCGATCGCCTCGAGCGGCAGCTGAAGACCGGCGAGCGGTCGCCGAGGAACGACGCCGCGCTCAAGAGCGTCGACGACCCGAAGGCGCTCAACGAGGTGCTCACCGCCGCGGCCGAGACGCGCACTGACGACAAGGTCAAAGCGACCCTCGAGGATCCCTTCTTCGCGGAGCGTCTCCAGGCAGGCGACAGCCCGCGTGACGCGCGCGACGCGGTCGACTTCAAGGCGGAGTTCAAGCTCTCCGATCGCGAGACCACTCAGTTCCTGAGCAACACCAACGCGCGCAACGGCATGAAGGCGCTGTTCAACCCCAACAGCACGCCCGCTCAGCGCGCGAGCGGCCTGATGCAGACCATCGGCTCGCTCAACCAGGCGCTGCCGCCCGAACGCGTGAAGGAGACGCTCCAGCGCATCGGTGGCTCGAGCGATCTGGCCAACAAGCTCAACACCAACCTGGGCAGCCTCAAGGGCCTCACCGACGCCTACGCCACCTTCACCAACCCCAACGCTTCCGACGCGGCCAAGGCCAAAGCGGCGCTCGGCGTGGCGACCTCCCTCAAGAACATCGCAGGCAACGAGGTGTTCAAGGAGCTCGCCCCTGCGCTGCGCAAGCTCGATGGCCCGGCACGTCTGGTGGGCGCGGGCCTGACCCTGCTCGATCCGAACGCCAAGCCCGAAGACAAGGCGCTGGCGGCGTTGACGGTGGCCGGTGAAGCGCGTGGTGCGTGGCGCGACCTCTCGTCGCTCACCCAGGCGTTCAAGGACGCGAAGATTCCCAACCCTGAAGCGCTCGTGAAAGACGCCGAGTCGCTCGCCAATCGCACGCTCGCCACGCTGCCCGACGAACTCACGGGCAAGCTGACCGGCTCGCAGGTGAGCGAGCTGGCGCGCGCGGGGAGCAAGGTCGACCTCGCGGATCTGAAGCCGCTGCTGCAGAAGCTCGACGTGACTGATCCCGCCGGGCTCGACGAGGTGCTCAAGCACGTCAACGGCGCTGCCACCCCGGAAGAGGCCAAACGTTTCCTCGGCGCGGTCAACGGGCTCGACCCGAAGGTCGCCTCGCAGGTGCTCAAAGATCCCGTGGCGGCGCAGAAGCTCGCCGACCTGGCGAAGAAGCTGCCCCTGGACCAGACGACCGATCACCTCGCCGGCGCGCTCAAGAACGCGAAGAGCCCCGACGACGTGAACAAGCTGCTGGGCGCGCTCGATGGCGCTGCCCCCGCCGACGCCAACAAGCTGGCCAAGACGCTCAAGGGTCTCGAGCCCGCGCAGCTGAGCAAGCTGCTGGCGAACCCCGTGGGCCTGGCCGACCTCACCAAGACGCTCAAGTCCCTCGATGGTGAAGCGCTCGACAGCTTCGTGAAGATCACGAAGAACATGGACGCGAGCGGCATCGCCGACATGGCGAAGTACGCGTCGAAGGCCGAAGGCGACGTCTTCCAGAAGTTGATGAAGGGCGCTGCCCCGCTGCTGGAGAAGATGGACGGCCGCGCCCTGGGTGAGCTGGCCAATGGCCTCGCGAAGGGCTTCAGCGCCATCGGCGGCCTGCTCGGCAAGATGGGCGTCTCGCTCACGGCCGACATCGCGGGCAAGGTGCTCAAGAACGTCGCGAAGATGGTGCCGGTGCTCGGCGCCATTCCCGGCTTCGTCGATGCCGCGCTGCTGACCCGGCAGTCGTTCGAGCTCAAAGACAAGAACGCTGACCTCTCACTGCTGGCGAGCAATGGCGCCAAGCTCAACGCGGTCGACGCGGTGGGCGGGCTCATTCTCGACGCGACCGGCGTGGGCGTGGGGGTCGACCTCGCGGTGGGCGTGGGCTTCGGCATCGCCGAGCTGGCCCTCGACATCGGCCTGTCGTCCGAGCGGGCGAAGATGGAGGCCGCGGCGAAGAACGGAGAGGACTACGAAGCGCCTGGCTGGGTGAAGGGCATCAACATCGCCTCGGCCGTCGCGACCGCTCCTCTGGGCGTGGCGGAGTACATCGAGCGGAAGGGGCCCAGGGGCGCCTTCGAAGACGCGAAGTGGGCCATCGGGCAGGGCGGCAAGCTCGCTGACAAGGCGTGGGATCTGATCAAAGCCGCGGGCGGCAAGTTCGTGGAGTTCGCAGCCGAGGCGGTGGAGGCGCTCAAGGATCTCGGCGAGGCCGGTGTGGAGAAGCTCGAGGAACTCTCGAAGGCGACGGGCGAGTTCGCCGCGGCCGCTGCCGAGAAGGCACAGGACGCGCTCAAGGATCTCGCCAAGCTGCCGGGCGAAGCTGCCCAGAAGGCCGCCGAAGCGATCGCGCGTGGGGTCGACGCGGGCGCCGAGTGGGCGAAAGACGCGGCCACCGAGCTGCTCAAGGACGGCGTGGAAGCGATGAAGGACGTCGCGCAGGCCTGGGCTGAGAACATGACGGATGGGGCCCGGGCGGTCGTCGACAACCTGGAGAACCTGGGTGAAGCCGGCGTCGACGCACTCAAGGACCTCGGCTCGTTCGGTGGAGAGCTGGCCGAGTACACCGTGGGCAAGCTCAAGAACCTCGCGGAAGACGGCCTCGACGCCGCGAAGGACGCGCTCGGTACGCTGGCGGACCTCGGCGGCTCGGTGGGCGATCTCGCGGGAGACGTGCTCGGCGGGTTGGGCGGGCTGGCCAAGAAGCTGCCGTTCATCTGATCTCGGAACGGTGGGGCTGTTCCTTCGGGAGGGTGGATTGAGTCCGCCCGATATGTTTTTCGCCGTGGCCGCGTTCTGATGAGTGCGTGGCCACGATGGACATCACCCTCGAGGGTTCCGAGATGGAAAGCGCGACCGAGGCGGCCGCGCGGAGCGGCGACCGGAGCGCGTGGACGGAGCTGATCGCCCGTCACAACCGGCGGGTGATGTTGGCGTTGCTGGCGCAGGGCGTGTTGCCCGCGCAGGCCAAAGAGATGGCGCAAGAAGCGTGGCTGCGGCTGATCACCCAGGCCGACGCGCAGAAGCTGGCCCGCCTCGAGCTGCCCGGTCTGGCGATCCGCCAGGCGCTGTTCCTGGCGCGCAGCGAGGCGCGCAAACCGGGCCAGCAGACGGAGTCGTTGGACGAAGTGCCCGAGGCGTTCGGGGAGTCACCCGAAACGGCCTTCTTCGATCGCGAGCGGCTGCAGAAGGCGCACGAGCGTTTGCAGGAGCTCGCGCCGGGCGCCCGCGCGGTCTTCGAGAAGCTCTACGGAGACCCTCAACTTTCGCACGCGGAGGTCGCGGCCCGGGTCGGGCTGTCGGTTCAGCGCGTGCGCCAAATCGTGTGTGAGGTGCGCAAGGTGTTGCGCGCTGAATTGGAGACCCAGCGATGATCAACAAGCATCTGGTCGCCGACATCGTCGAGCAATACGTGATCGGCGCGCTCGACGCTGAATCGGCGCGGTTCGTCGAAGGGCACGTCGCGCAGTGTGCTCCCTGCGCGAAGTTGCTGCAGGAAGAAGCGGCGCTCGAAGTCGCGCTGCATGAAGTGGTGCGCCGCAAGAAGGTCGTCTCGCTCAACTCCCGCCGCCGGCGCATCGGTGCGGTCGTCGCGTCGGCCGCTGCCGCACTCGCCGCGGGCCTGGTGCTGGTGTTCTCCATCGAGGGCGAACCGCCGCCTGCTGCGCAACCGAAGCTGCGCCACTGCGTCGATCAATCCACCGCTTCGGAGTGCATCTCGCAGGGGCAGTTCGATGGCGTCATCACCATCGGCCCCGATCGAGAGCCGATCATTCCCCGTTACGACGTCACCCCTGGAGTCGGGCCATGAAGCACCTCATCGTCATCATTCTGTGTTGTTCCTCGTTGGCCGGCGCCCAGTCCGATTTCCGGTATCGCGCGGCGCGCGCTCCTCGTGCGCCGGTCGCTCAGCCCATGCCGCTGGCCGTCGGCGGCAGCTACTTCGGCAAACAGCCCAGGCTGCGCAGCTGGGTGCAGGGCTGGGGTCTGACCGGCACCCGCCCCGATGCGTACGAGGTGCGTTGTGAAGAGGTGTTCACCGATTGTGCAGTGCCGATCTTGCGCACGCGCGCCTTCAAGTCAGAGCCGTTCGGCATGGGCAGCCTCACGCACACCGAGAGCGCGGAGACCTGGCGTGGCCGGCGCGTGGAGCTGAAGGCCGAGCTGCGCAGCGGGGCGGTGCGCGGTTGGGCAGGCCTGTGGATGCGCATCGACGGCAAAGACAAGGTGCTTGCGTTCGACAACATGCAGAACCGGGCGCTGCGCGGCACCTCCAGCTTCCAGTGGTATTCGGTGGTGCTCGATGTTCCGGTCGACGCCGAGCGGATCACCTTCGGCGTGTTGCTGCACGGGCCGGGCGCGGTGTTCATTCGCGAGCTGGCGTTCGACGAGGTCGACGTCGACGTGTCGAGCACGGATCTGATTGGGCCGCTGCGTGCGGCATCACCCGCAGGCGGTTCGACGGGCGGGAGTCTGTAGAGGCTGCGCTCACGCCGCGACGGATTTCGTTCGGTCGAGACTGGAGACCCCTGCAGCGCAGATCAAACACACTGAAGAGCCTGCGATTCGCGAGGACGCAGTCCACGCTTCAGGTCTGATCGAAGTGGTACCCGCGCTCGCCGTGCACGTGAAGGTCGAGTCCATCTCGCTCTTCCGACTCGGTGACGCGCAGCCCGTAGACGCGCTTGAGCAAGGTGGCGATGAGGAACGTGCCCAGGCCTGAGAACCCGATCGCCACCAGCACGCCGACCAGTTGCTTGCCGAACTGGGAGAAGCCCGCGGCCACTGGTGTGAAGCACAGCAGGCCCGTCATCAGCGCTCCCAGAATGCCGCCCACGCCGTGAACGCCGAACGCATCGAGCGAGTCGTCGTACTTGAGCTTCGTCTTGAGCTGCACCGCGCCGTAGCAGACCACCGAAGCGATCGCGCCCAGCAGCAGCGCCGAGCCCGGGCGAATGTGACCTGCCGCCGGCGTCACGGCCACCAGGCCCGCCACGATTCCTGAAGCGAGCCCGAGCGAGGTCACCTTGCCGTGGTGCCAACGCTCCACCAGCATCCACATCAACCCGGCGGCCGCGGCAGCTGACTGCGTGGTGGTGAACGCGAGACCGGCGATGGCACCTGCCACCGGGTACTCCACCGCGACGGCGCTGCCGGCGTTGAAGCCGAACCAGCCGAACCAGAGCAGCCCCGCGCCGGTGAGCGTGAGCACCAGGTTGTTGGGAAGAATCGCGGTGCCGCGCGCGACGTCACGCCGTGCACCGAGCATCAACGCGAGCACCAGCGCAGAGACGCCCGCGGCGATGTGCACCACCGTGCCGCCCGCGAAATCGAGCACGCCCAGCTTGAAGAGCCAGCCATCGGCCGACCACACCCAGTGCGCGAGCGGCGCGTAGATGAAGGTGCTCCAGAGCAGGCAGAAGGCGAGGTACGTCTTGAACTTCATGCGCTCGGCCACCGCGCCGCTGATCAACGCGGGCGTGATGATGGCGAACTTTCCCTGGAACATGACGAACACCAGCTCGGGGATGTGTTTGTCGCCGTAGAGCCTGGTGGGCGCGATGCCGTTGAGCGCGAAGAGCTCCCAGTCCCACCCGAAGAAGCCGCCCACCGTCTTGCCGAACGCGAGCGCGTAGCCGATCAGCACCCACTGCACGCCGATCACCGCCATCGCCACGAAGCTCATCATCATGGTGGTGAGCACGTTCTTCCGGCGCACCATGCCGCCGTAAAAGAGGGCCAGACCGGGCACCATCAAGAGCACCATCGCCGAGCTGGCCAACATCCACGCCGTTGAGCCGGAATCTATAGAACTAGCGGCCTGTAGGCCTGTCGTCTCCATGGCTGGCGTTAAATCACCTTCGACAAGGCTTGTTGTGAGGAGACTTGAGGTCCGCGCTCAGTGACTCCGCGACGGGTCCCTTCGGCACGACGAGCGACAAGAAGATTTACATCCTCACCCCGCTGAGGTCGACTCGCAGACGCGTCGCGGCCCGGCCAATCCGCAGCTGCTGGGTCGAGTTGAGGAGGTGAGCTGGGCGCTTCGTGGAACGGACTGATCGGCTTCGTTGGGATCACCACCCCAGGGTGTGGGAGGCACTCCACACTTTGGCAGTTCGTTTGCGGCCTTAACCTTTTGGTTTCCTTCACGAACCCATGTGGTCCTCCCTTTGCTTAAGGGACTCGCACACAAGGAGAAGTGAAATGAAAACCACCCAGCTCGCGCTCATGACTGCCCTCTCGCTGTTCGCCGTTCCCGCCTTTGCTCAAGGTGCGGACAACCCGGAGTGTCTGGGTGAGTCGTGCGGCAAGCCCGGCGAAGAAGGCGGCGGCTGCGGTTGTGGCTGTGGCTGCTCGGTCTGGGTGGCGTACACCGACGACGGCATCACGCTGGCGTACACCGACGACGCCGACGGTGACGGCAAGGCCGACGACAAAGACAACTGCGCCTTCGCGTCGAACCGCGATCAGCTCGACGGCGACGGCGATGGCGTGGGCGACTCGTGCGACAACTGCGCGGCGGCTTCGAACTTCAGCCAGCTCGACGCTGACGGCGACGGCCAGGGTGACGGCTGCGACGCCGACATCGACGGCGACTCGGTGCTGAAC
>JAUYRZ010000124.1 GCA_030695565.1 Archangium sp. | reverse complement strand
CAGCAGCGAGCCCTGCCGCTGCTCAGGCAGCCGATGCGTCTTCGTCGACCGTCGTGATTGCTTCACGCGCACCCAAGATCACGACAGGGTGCGGGTGGTCAACCGCTCCCGACTAGATCAACAGCCTCCCGAAGGGAGAGGGAAACACTTGATCAACCTTCGTTGGTGACCTTGAGGCCGGGGGCGGTCTTGAAGCCCCACGCCTTGATGATCTCCACCGGGTCGACGAACTTCATGCCGTCTGCCTGCTGCTTGCACAGGCGGCCCGACATGCCGACGTAGGTGACGACGCCCTTCTCCATGTGGATGTGGCCGTTGAAGAGCATCTGCTTGCCGCGCGCCAGCGACGCCGTGGTGAGGATGAGGCCGGGGTCGGCCTTCGAGCGGCGCGCCGCGGGAACGGCGTGCAGCGTACCGTCAGCGAGGATGGCGAAGTTCGAGGCGTACTTCTGGCCACCGCGGCCGCGCGCAAACGTGTCGGAGTGGTTCGCCTCGTCGTAGAGCTCGGTGATGTTGCCGCTGCCCTTGCCGGTGACCTTCTCGTAGGTCGCCCGGTTGTCCTTCACGCCGGTGATCACGTTGTAGGTCTGCACCGTGTTCATGTCTTCGGCGATCTTCGCGGGCGTCAGCTCGGTGTGCTTGAAGGCGAGCGAGTCAGCGGCGTTCGACTCCTGGGAGTACGGGTTGAACTTGCCCTCGACCGTCATCTCGGGCTCGCCGTGCGACGAGTCGTAGACCGGGTCGGGCTTGAGCTCGCGCACGTCGTACGCGGTCGCGCCGTTCTTGAGCATGCCGGTGACGGCCGTCTTCACCGCGTCGGGAATCTGCGAGCCACCGAAGCTCTTGGTGTCGGTGCCCACGGTCAGCAGTTTGGTCGCTTCAGCGGTCAGCCGCGCGGCCGAAGCCTGCACGCCCGCGTTGGCCTCGGCGGCGTCACGGCGCAGGCTGTCGACTTCACCCAGCTTGGTCTGCAGCTTGCGCTTCGCGTCGGGCTCCATCATGCCGGCGAACTTGTCCGCCTCGGTCTTGATCGCCTTCTGCTCTTCCTTGCTGATGTTGCCGGCCGAGGTGAGGATCGTGTCGACGTCTTTCACGTCGATCTTGCGGTCCGCCGTCACACGCTGAAACGCGCTCTTCACGTCACTGACCGACATGGGCTTCTCCTGGGGAGGGTACGGCGATGTGGGTGTTGTCGGCAGATGTGCGCCGAAGTTGCGAAGATTCTGTAAACGACGAATCAAATCAAGCAGTTGCGCCTACTCGCCCATGATCTTCACGATCACCCGCTTGCGCCGTTGACCATCGAACTCAGCGTAGAAGACCTGCTGCCAGGTGCCCAGATCGAGCAGGCCCTTGGTCACCGGAATGATCACCTGGTGGTGCACCAACATCGACTTGAGGTGCGCGTCGCCGTTGTCTTCGCCGGTCTGGTGATGCTGGTAGTCGGGTTTGGCCGGCGCGAGGTGTTCGAGCCAGGCCCAGATGTCTTCGAAGAGCCCCGACTCGTTGTCGTTCACGAAGACGCCCGCGGTGATGTGCATGGCGGACACGAGGGCCATGCCCTCCTTGATGCCGCTCTTCTTCACCAGCTGCGCGACCGTGTCGGTGATGCGCACCAGCTCACGGCGTTGCGGGGTCTCGAACCAGAGGTATTCGGTCAGCGTCTTCATGCGAGCGCGGTAGCGTACACGCCCTCATGACGCCCCAACCGCTCAACGCTCCTGTGAAGCCCTCTGCGCTGCCCCTCGTCGCCCTCATCCTGGGCGTCTTCGGGTTCTGCATCCCGCCGCTGTTTCCCATCGCGATCATCCTGGCGATCGTCTCCCTGGTGAAGTCGGGTGAGCCCGCGTTCGCCGCGCGCAAGACGCTCTCCATCATCACCCTGGTGATGGGCCTGGTCTACGTGCCGGTGGTGGGCATCCTGGCGGCCATCGCCATTCCCAACTTCATCCGCTTCCAGGCCCGCTCGAAGCAGGCGGAGTGCAAGTCGAACCTCAAGTCCGCGTACCTGGCTCAGAAGTCGTACTTCGCCGAGAAGGACGTCTACGGCGAGTCGGCGGAAGAGATCGGCTTCAGGGTCGAAGGCCGCAACCGCTACGCGTACCGGATCGGCGCGGACAGCGTGTTGCCTGCCACCCTCACCACCACGCCCACCGCCGAGCTGGAGGCCGCTGCCCTGCTCGAAGAGGTAGGGGTGCACGGCGACGCAGTGACCATGACCTGTGCGGGGAACATCGACAACGACGCCACCCTCGACGTCTGGTCGATCTCCAGCGAACAGCGAAACGTCAACGGGGAAGTGGTGCCTCCGGGCACTCCGTTCAATCACGTGAACGACGTGCAGGATTAGCCCGGAAGAGAAATTCCGGGGGGTTCGAGCGGGTGGTACCGTTCGGCCTCTTTAGATCCCATGGCTGAGAAGGAAACGACATCGGGCGTCACGCGCACCGCCGGGCCAGAGCTCCGGTTGGTCGACCGCCGCGCGTTCGTCGGCTTCCCCGAGCTGAAGCTTTCGCCCGGAGTCGTGATCACCGACTTCGCCCTGCAGATCCCCGACGTCACCTTCCCGCTCAACCTCTCGGGCGGCGCGTCGAAGTATCAAAAGAAGAAGCTCGATTTCGGCTTCCTCGAGATCGCCATCGAGGCCGAGGTCATCCAGCGCGAGGTGCGGGCGATCAGCGCGAAGCTGCCCGAGCTCGATGACGTGAAGCTGCACTTCCGCCCGGGGCACCTCGAGGTGCAGGCCCGGTTGCGCGGGCCCGAGCGCACGCCGGTCACCTTCAAGGTCGCCTTCGATGGCGATGGCGAGCGGCTGGCGGTCTATTTCTACGACATTCGGCTCTATTCGTTCTCCACCACGCCAGCGGCGCGGTTGGGCGCGATCATCAGCGAGGCCGTGCGAGAGCTGGGCGCGTTGCCCGAAGTCGAACGCCGCGGTGCCAGCGGTTTCACCACCCGCGTGTTGCCTGAGCTGGTGGAGCAGGCAGCGGTCGGCCGGGGCTACAAGATGCCCGCGCTCGATCAGGCGCGGCTGGCGGAAGCGACCGTTTCTTCCAAGGGCCTGCGGCTGAAGTTCAGCTCGGGTGGGCTGCCGCCTCCGGGTGCGCCCGACGAAGAGCTGCTGCTCGCGCTCGAAGGCGCCCGTGCATTCGCGGATGCCGAAGAGTTGCTGGCGCAGAACAAGCTGGCCCAGGCGCGTGAAGCGTACCTGCGGCTGGGCGACGCGACGGAAGCGCACCCCTTCGCGGTCGAGCGGCTGCTGACCCTGTTGGTAGCTGATCTCCAGGCCCACGAGCTGGTGCTCGACATCGCGGCCTCGTTGCAGCGAAGGCGTGAACGCAGCGCCACGGCGCTCTGGGCCGAAGCGGTGGTGCGTGAACGGCGGGGTGAGTTTGCCCGCGCGTCAGAGCGTTTCCTCGCGTTGTGCAGCCTCGCGCGGAAGAACCAGGAAGAAGCGGGCGCGTTCTTCTCGGCTGAAGCGGCGGCCCGTTCGTCGCGCGATCACTCGCCGCAGATGGCGGTCAAGGCGCTGCACGAGCTGCTGGGGCTCAAGCCCGATCACCTGCCTTCTCTCAAGGCGCTCGCCCGTGCGTCGGATCAAGCGAAGGATCGCGCTGGGGCCATTCGCGCCTATCGCCGCCTCGCTGCGTTGGCGCGCGATCCCGTCGATGCGGCCGAAGCCCACGTTCAGCTCGCTCGCCTCTGTGCAGAGACCGAAGACGATCTCGCCGGCGCCCGGCTGCACTGCGAAGCGGCGCTGCGGCTCTCGCCTGATCACCCTGAAGCGCTCTTCCAGTTGGGTGAGCTCTGCTACCGGAGCGGCGAGTGGCTGCGCGCCATCAAGGCGCTCGATCGCGTGCGCGAAGTCGCGATGAGCCGCCACGAGGTCGATCGGGTCGGCCGGGCCAACGTGCTCGCGGGCCTGGTCTGGGAGACGGGGCTCAAGCAGCCCGAGAACGCGCTGCTCCGTTTCCACGAGGCGACCGCGTTGTTGCCGGGTGAACCCGAGCCGCACTTCCTCTCTGCGCGCGTCGCCGAGTCGTTGGGCAAGTTGCAGGAGGCGGTCGCCGGCTATCAGCAGGCCGTCGAGCTCGCCGGGCCCGCCCCGCGCACCGATGCGATCCGCAAAGCCGCGCACAGCTCGCACCACGCCCTGGCGCGCCTGCTCAAGACGAAGCTGGGTGAACCTGCGCGTGCCCGCGATCACCTCGAGTCGGCGCTCGCGCTCGATCCGCAAGACGTGCTCGCGCTCGACGAGCTGCTCCCGTACTTCCGCGCGTCGGGCAAGGCCGCCGAGCTCGCCGATGCCTGCGAAAAAGCCGCCGCCGTGCTCGAGGAGCCCGCGCGCCGCGCTGCGCTCTGGGCCGAAGCAGGAGAGCTCTACCGGGGCCGTCTCAACCAGCCCGACAAGGCCGAGCGCCTGCTCAGCCAGGCCCTCGAAGCCGACGGGAAGAACCGCCAGGCGCTCGAAGGCATGCTCGCGTTGGCCGAGAGCAAACGCGACGGTGGTCAGCTGTGCCGTTGCCTCAAGGCGCTCGCCGAGCTGGCCGAAGATCCCAGGGAGCGGGTGCGCCACTACCGCCGCCTCATCGTGGCCGCGCGCGATCTCGCGTTCGATCTCGAGGCCGCCGTGCACGCTGCGCGTGAGGTGTTGCGCGTCGAGCCTGACGATCTTCCGGTGCTGGGTGAGCTCACCGCGCTCGAGCGTCGCCGCTCCGACATGGCGGGCCTGGCCTGGGCGCTCGAGCAGCGTGCGCGCGTGGGTGAGAACGCGGGCGACAAACGCCTGGCCGCCGCGGCGCTGCGTGAACTGTCGCAGGTGCTCGATCAGCGCCTGGGCCGCGCGGGCGAATCGTTGGTCGCGTTGGAGAAGTCGACGCGCCTCTTCCCCGACGTCAACGGGCTGCTCGAGCTCGCCACGTTGTCGCTGCGCCTCGAGCGCCCGCTCAACGCCCGCCGCGCGCTGGAAGACGTGCTCGCGTTGCTGCCCCGTCACGCGCCCCCCGAGAAGCTCGCCGAAGTGCGCGCGCGTCTTGGCCGCGCGTGTGAGCAGCTGGGTGACAAAGACGCGGCGCGCGAGAACTACGCGTTGGCTTTCCCGCTGCGCCGGCTCGACGACGAGCTCGCCGCGCGGCTCGAGGCGCTCTACGTCGAGAACCGCGCCACCCGCGAGCTGACCGATCTCTGGGCCGCTCGTGCCCAGGCGTTGCTGCAGGCGGGGCGCGCGCACGACGCAGCGCCGCTCTTCCTCAAGGCAGCCCAGACGCTGCTCGAAGCGGGCGATGCGCAGGGCGCGATTCTTCGGCTCACCGCGGCCCTCGACGCCGCGCCCACGGGCGAGAAGGCGGGCGAAGCGCTGGAGGCGATGGCGAAGCTGGAGCTCGATCGCGGCGCCTCGCAAGAAGCGGCTCGCCTGTATGGCCGCCGGGCGATGCTGGCCTCCGAGCCCCGTGAGGCCGCGCGCTGGTTCTTCCGCGCTGCCACGCTCACCAAAGACACCCCGCGCGAGCAGGCCTTCCTCGCCCAGTCGTTGGAGAAAGACGCCACCTTCATTCCCGCGCGTCTGCGCCGTGCTGAGCTCATCGAAGTCACCAACCCGCGCGAGGCGTTGGCCGACTTCGAAGTGGTGCTCAGCGCTGGAGGCGAGCTGCAGGACGACGAGGTGGCCGCGCTGCAGCTCGATCTCGCCGCCCTCACCCGCCGCGCCGCGCTCGCAGCCCAGAAGGCCGGTCACTACGACGCCGCGCGCCGGCTCTTCGCCCGTTACGTCGCGCACAAGCCCGACGACCTCGAAGCGCTGCAGGAGCTGGCCAGGCTGCACCGCCGCGCCGGCGCGTTGGAGCCGCTGGTCGATCTGCTCGGCGATCTCTGGACGCGCCTGCAGGGCGAAGCGCGCGTGGCCACCCGCCGCGAGTTCACCGAAGGCGCGTTGTCGCTGGGCCGCACCGCCGCCGCGCTCGAAGCCCTCCGCGCGATGCTCGCCGACGAGCCGACCGACGAATGGGCGGCCTCACGCCTGCTCACGCTGCTGCCCAACGACGACGTGCACCAGCCCGAGCGGCTCGATCTGCTCTCGCGCCTCATCGTGCACGCGGAAGGTCAGCCCCGCGCCGAGCTGCTCTCGCGTCGCGCCGAGCTGCACCGCGTGGCAGGCGACCTGCTCTCGGCGCGCGCGGATCTGCTCGAGGCCTCGCAGCTCTCTGCGAACCCGGTGCCGCTGCTGCGCGCGCTGGCTGAACTCTCGCGTCAGTCGAAGGACGAAGCGGCCGAGCTCTCCGCGCTCAAGCTGGTGCTGGAGCACGCGCGCGCCGACGAGACGGTGGTCACCGAGGCCGCCGAACGGCTGATCACGATCGCCCGCAACCGGGCTCACGCGAACGACAACGCGCGCGCGCTGGAGGCCTTCGAGGCGCTCGTCACCTTGCCGTTGCCGGCCAACGAACGCTTCGAGGCGCACTACGGCCTCGCGCAGGTCGCGCGTTCCGCCGGCAACATCCGCCGCGCTGAAGAGGCGCTCTTCGAGGCCTCGAAGCAGGGCCCGGTCGCGCGCCGCGTGGAAGCGCTGCTCGAACGCGCCGCGTTGGAAGAGGGCCGCAGCGCCCAGCAGGCCGCGGTCGATTCGTACGCCGCTGCCCTCGAGCTCTCGCCGCGCAACCAGAAGGCGACCGCCGGTCTCATCGGAGCGCTGCGCCGGGTGGAAGATTGGCAGGGCCTCTCCGAGGTGCTCACCGTCGAGGCCGCGCACCTCCCGGGCCCGCAGTCGGTGCCGTTGTGGATCGAGCTGGCCAGCCTGCACCTCGATCGCCTGAAGGCGCCAGGCCCGGGTGAAGCGGCGCTGCGCCGGGTGGTCACGCTCGACGAAACCAACGAAGCCGCGCGCCGTCGTCTGGCGGGGCTGTTGGCCGTGCGGGGCGAACGGGTCGAGGCGATCGAACTGCTCGAAGCGGCCGCCGAACATCTCGCGCCTGCAGAGGCGGCGGCGACGTTGCGTGAAGCGGCACACCTCGCGCAGGAAGAAGACGATCGCGCCCTCGAGCTGCGGCTGATGCGCCTGGCGCACGCGCTGGTTCCGGCGAAGGGCGACGATCTGCAGCGCCTGGCCGAGGCGCTCTACCTGCAGGGTGCGGTGCGCGAGGCGCTCCCGCTGCAGCAGGCGTTGGCGGGCTCCATTTCTTTCCACGACGCGCCCGACGTGGCCGAGCGCATCTGGTTGCGCCTGGCCGATCTCGGCGAGCAGGTCGAAGACGAAGCCCTGGCCGAGTCGAGCCTGCGCCGCGTGGTGACCGAACGTCCGCTCAATGGTCAGGCGGTCGAGCGTCTGGCGGCGTTGGTGGCTGCCCGTGATCCCCGCGCTGGCTTCGAGCTGCGCGCGCGCTGGGCCGAGACGTTGTCGAAGTCGTCGCGCACCGGAGAGCTGCTGCTCGAGCTGGCGCGCGAAGCGAACGCCGTTCACCACGACGTCGAGACCTCCACGCGCCTCTACGTGAAGGCAGCCGACGCGGCGGAGTCGCCGCTGCCCGTGCGCCTCGAAGCCGCTGCTGTCTTGCGCGCCGCCGGCCGCACCGCCGAGCTGATGACCGAGCTCGCGGAGATCGCCCAGCTCCAGCTCACCGAAGGCGACTTCGACGGCGCGCTCACCGCGTGGGACGAAGAAGCGCGCCTGGCGGAAGGCAGTGGCCGCATCGACGACGCGCTGCGCACGCTGTCGGCGATGGCCGATGTCTGCAGTGAAGAGGGCCGGCTGGCCGACGCGGGCCGTCACCTCGTTCGCCGCGCGGAGCTGCTGGCCGAAGCGAAGCTCGATCTCGGCGGCGCCGCGCAGGCGCTGGATCGCGCGTGGGAATACGCACCCTCCCTTTCGCTCGCACGTCAGGGTCTCGCGCTCTCCCGCCGCCGCAGCGATCGCGAAGCGGAGATCGATTGGCTGGAGCGCGTGTTGGCGCTCCTCACCGGGCTGGAGCAGGCGATCGCCTTCGTTCAGCTGGCGCGGCTGCACCTCGGGTTGCCGGCAGAAGGGGGCGCCGACGTCACCAGCGCGCCGCTGCTCGCTCCGGATCAGGCCGAGGCCTCGTTGCTCGAGGCGCTCTCCCTTGCGCCGGGGTTGGCCGAAGCCGAGCAGATGTTGCTCGGGCTCTACGAGCGCCAGGATCGGCTGGGCGACGTGGCCGCGTACTACGAGGCGGCTTCGACCCGCGCGACCGACCCGAAGCAGCGCGCCGAGCTGCTCCTTCGTGCCGCGCAGCTCTACAAAGACAGGGCGGGGCGGCCTCACGATGCGGCGGCTGCGTTGCTCGCGGCGCGTTCTGCCAGCCCCGACGATCTCTCGCTCACCAGGCGCGTCGCCGACCTGCTGATCGAGCTGGGCCGCCGCCAGGACGCCGCGGACTTCGACGGCCTGTTGATCGCCAGCGACCCGTTCCACTCTTCCTTCGAGCGCCACGCGGAGTGGCTCGAAGAGAGTGGTGATGATCTCTCGTTGGCCGGCGTGTTGTCGCTGCGCGCCGAAGCGACGAAGGGCGAAGAAGCGGGGCCGATGTGGCTCAAGGCCGCTGCCGCGTTCCGTCGCGCCGGTGCCCTCGAGCGCGCGCAGGTGTGTGAAGCACAGGCCTTCGAAGCCGCGCCGGGAAATCTCGAAGCGTTCCAGTCGCTGCTCGAGCGCGCTGAAGGTGAACCGCGCCGCCAGGCCGAGCTGCTCGCCGTTCGGGCGCGCGCCGTGCCTGCTGAAGCGTCGAGCCTGCTGCGAAGGCGCGCTCAGCTGCTCACCACCTCGGGCGAAGCGCTCTACGCCGCCGCCGCGTGGGACGAGTATCTCCAGCAGATCCCCGATGACGTGGTGGCGCTCGAGGCGCGTGGAACGCTGGCGGCCGATGCGGGTGGCGCGCGCGCCGCTCAACCCTTCGATCGCCGCCTGGTGCAGCTGACCGGTGATTCGTTGCCCGAAGCCACCCGCCTCGCGGTGTGGACGCGCCTGGGCCGTGCCGCGGTCGAGTCGCAGGCCTGGCACGACGCGGTCGATGCCTTCGAAGCCGCCTTCACGATCGATCCCACCTCCGAGCGCGGTACCGAAGCGCTCTCGATGTTGAACGAGGCCTACGGCCGCATCGGTGACGCCGCGGGCCAGTACCGCACCACCATGCGCCTGGCCGCGCGCAGCACGGGCGAAGAGGCCGAAGCGCTGCACCGCCGCGCGCTGTCGCTCGAGCCCGTGCCCGAGAAGGCCATCGCCGCCCTCGAGTGGTTGCTCGCCCGGCACCCGGGTGACGCGGGGCTCTACGAGAAGGGTTTGACCGCGTACCGCGCGCTGGGACAGGTGGGCGAGGTCGTCTCGTTGCACGAACGTTTTGCCGCCGCGTCGGGTGGCTCGACTGCCGCCAAGGCGCTGCTCGCCGCCGCCACGTTGGTGGCGACCGAGCTGCACGAAGGCCAGCGCGCGTTCGAGCTGCGCAAGGCGGCGTACGAAGCAGACCCCACGGATCTCGAAGCGGCCGAAGCGGTGCTTTCGGAAGCCCGGTCGCGTGGTGACGTCGATCGCCTCGAGCTGATGCTGGTGCGCATCTCGCTGGCCACCCAGGACGAGCAGCGCGCCGCCGAGCTCAAGCTCGAGCTGGCCGCCTCGCTGGAATCGCGTCAGCAGTACGAAGCCGCGCGTGCACCGCTGGAGTCCATCCGCCGCGCGGGTGCGGGTGCGCCGGGGTATTCGCAGGCGTTGGTGGGCCTCGAGCGCATCGCCATCGGGCTCTCCGATGCCGCCGCGTTGGCCGACGTGCAGCTCGCTTCAGCCGAGCTGCTGGGGACGCAGGAGCGAGCGGCCCGGCTGCTCGAGGCCGCTCGCAGCTTCCGCGAGGCCAAACAGCTCGCGCGGGCGATCGCGCTCACCCGCGAGTCGCTGGGGGCACGGCCTTCGAAGGCCGGCTTCACCTTGCTGGTCGACCTGGCCAAAGAAGACGGCCGCCCGGACGAGCTCGCGCGGGCGCTGACCCAGCTGGCAGAGCAGGGTGAAGGCGTGGAGCGCGCGGTGTTGCTGCTCCAGGCGCTCGATTCGTGGCGCGCCGCGGGTGAACTGGCCGAAGCCCGCGAGCTGCTCGAGCGCGTGCTGCGCGAGACTCCGGGCGTGGTGAACGCGACCGACGCGGGCCGCCGGTTCCTCGAGCTGGAGGCTCCGAAACGCGCGCTGGAGGTGGCCTTCGGGCCTGCGCTGCGTGCCGGCCGCCTCGACGAAGCGCTCGCCCTGGCCGAAGCCGCGAACGACGAGGCGAAGATTCGTGAAGTGCTCGCCGTGCAGGCCAGCGCTGCCCCCGCGTCTGCCGCGGCGGAGCGGTACCTGACGATTCTCCGCACGGCGAAAGACGCGGGGGCCCTTCGTGCGTTCGCCACCGCCATCGCGGCCCCGGCGCCCGAGCTCGCCACCACGCTGCGCGTCGAGTTGGCCATCGACTTCCGCGACGTGGAGCAGGTCGAAGGCCTGGTCACCGCCGGCGCGACCGACCTGCTCGCTGGCCGCGCGTTGGAGACCCGGGCCGCCGGAGTGCTGGTCGCCTTGTTGCCGTATCTCGGCTCGTTGACCGTCGCGCGCCGTGAAGCCGTCTTCGAGCAGGTGGGGGTGCTGGTGCCCGCCCGCCGCGCGTCGATGATGCGCGAGCTGGCCACCTTGCGCACGGAGGCCGGCCGTTTCCAGGACGCGGTCGATACGCTGGTGGCCCTCGCCGCCCTCGAGCAGCGTCAGGGTGCCCGCGCGGTGCTGCACATCGAGCGCGCCACGCTGCTGCTGCGTCAACTCAACGAGCCCGAGCTGGCCCGGGCTGCTTTCGAGCGTGCGCTGCTCGACGACTCGACGCAGCTGGCCGCGGTGCGCGAGCTGGTCGCGCTGTATCTCGACGGGGAGCCCGAGCGTTTCACCTCGATGGTCGAGCGCCTCGCCGAGATGGCCGGCCCCGAGGCGATCGTGCGTTGGCGCGAGCCGCTGGCGAAGGGCTACGAGGCGCAGGGCCGTCTCAAGGAAGCGTACGCCCTGCTGGGTCAGCTCCCCGAAGAGCCCGCGCGCATCCGTCACCGGGTGCGCCTGGCCGAGCAGCTGGGGCTCCAGGGCGAAGCCTTCGCGCTGGCCGAGAAGGTCGCCGACAGCCGCGAAGAGTTCGAGCGGATCCTCGAGGGCTATCTGCGCTCCGAGCTGGTGCCGTTCGCGGTGCGGCTGGCGGAGAAGTTGTTGGCCGAAGCCCCGTTGCCGGCGGCGTTGTTGAGGCTGCTCGCCGAGCGGCTGGCGCCCACGCAGCAGGGCGCTTCGCTGGCGGTGCGCGCGTGGCCTGCGCTGCTCGAGGCTGACGTCACCGAGGTCGATGGGTGGACGTTGTTCGGTGAGGCGCTGCGGTTGTGTGGCCGGGAAGAGGCGGCGGTGCTCGCGGATGGATTTGGCGCGGCGCTCTCGTCGACTTCGGGTGCGGCGCCGGCGATTCTGCCCCGGAAGTTCGAGTGGGCGCTGGGCTCCGCGGCGCAGCCCGCGTCGTGTGTCGCGGTGACCGAAGACAGCATGCCCCGGCTCTTCGCTTCGTTGACCGGGACGCTGGCGGGCTTTGGCGCGTCGGAGCTCGCGGTCGGTCTCGACGTGCAGGGCGGCGTGGAAGCGTGGCTGTCGAGCAGGAACCTGGTGCTGGGCGCCGGTGCGTTGACGGTGTTCGGTCAGGCCGAGCTGCCCGGCCTGGTGGCGATGGCGCTCGCGTTGGGTGAAGGCGGCGTCGCGCTGCGGGGCATGGGCGAGGTGCCCGGCTACACCGAGGCGGCCGTGCGCGCGTTCGCGGCGTACCCGGCGTCGTTGGCGTTCTGCCGGGTGCTCGCGCAGCTGGATGATTCGACGCGTGGTGGCGATCCCGCGCGGGTCGACGTCGGTGCGGTGCTCAAGAAGAGCGCTGCGTTCCGCGCGGTCGCGCTGGCCGCGCTGGAGTCGCTGGAGTCGCTGGCGTGAAGTGGTGGGGCGTGTTGCTGGCGCTGACCTTGTTCGGATGTCCGGCCCCGATTCCGCCTGGTGATCTGGCCATGGGCCAGTACGCGATGAGCGCCAGCGGGGCCGTGCGTGAGGCGTGCTCGCTCGATGAGGTGAATGGGGCTGACTTCACCTTCAACGCCACGCTGACCCGCGACAGCTCGTCAGACGTCGCGTGGGTGACCCTCAACGGGTACTCGCGTGAAGGCACCTTCGATGGGCAGGTGGTGTCGAGCCAGGCGGAGGCGAACCGGGTGTTCGTCAAGTGCGCGAAGTGTTCGACGCGGGTGGTGGAGACCATCACGGTGTCGGTGCTCAGCCGCTCGCAGAACGAGGCGGTGATGGGGGTGTGCCCTGAGAATGCGCTCGATGGCGGGGTGACCACGAAGGTGGATGCGGGGATCGTTCCGCCCGGGTTGACCTCGCAGGGCTACGACGCGGTGCGGTTGTGCGGGGAGCTGATGACCACCGTGGTGGCGCTGGGCATCGCGGATGGTGGGGCGTGCGAGCCGGAATGCAGTGGGTGCACCGTGCGGTATCAGTTGCGTGGGGAACGTCGGTGAGACACTCATTTCAAGTAGAACTCCCCCATGAAGAAGAAGGCGGTCGTTCTCCTCTCGGGCGGGCTTGATTCGACCACGTGCCTGGGCATGGCCCTGGGCGCAGGCTTCGAGCCGGTCTGTCTCTCCATCGACTACGGCCAGCGCCACCTCGTGGAGCTCGAGCGGGCCAAGGCGGTCGCCAAGGCCCACGGCGTGATCGATCACCGCGTGGTGCGCCTCGATCTGCGCGCCATCGGAGGCTCTGCGCTCACCGCCGACATCGCCGTGCCGAAACACGACGACGTCTCGCAGGTGAGCACCGACATCCCCACCACCTACGTGCCCGCGCGCAACACCATCTTCCTCGGGCTCGCGTTGGGCCTGGCCGAGGTGGTGGGCTCGACGGACATCTTCATCGGCGTCAACGCGGTCGACTACTCGGGCTACCCCGACTGTCGCCCCGAGTTCGTGCGCGCGTTCGAGCACCTCGCCACGCTCGCCACCAAGGCCGGCGTCGAAGGCGCGCGGTTTCAGATTCACGCGCCGCTCTCCGGCATGACCAAGGCAGACATCGTGCGCGCCGGCATCGCCGCGGGTGTCGACTATTCGCTGACGCACAGCTGCTACGACCCGTCGCCCGAGGGCCTGGCCTGTGGCCGCTGCGACTCGTGCCTGCTGCGGAAGAAGGGTTTCGAAGAGGCCGGCGTTCCCGACCCCACCCGTTACGTGTGACCTGAGCGTCGATGACGCGCCCGGGCCTACTCCGGGTCATCCCCGAGCAGTGCGCCGACATGGACCTCGATCGCCTCGAAAGGCTCGGCGCGAACGCGCTGCGGCCTCTCCGCGATGAGAACGTTCAGATACCCGAGCGGCTCGTGACGAAACACGGTGAGCGTGCCGGTCTCGGGATCGAGCAGCCAGTAATGCGGCACCCCGGCCTCGTGATAGCGGCGCAGCTTGCGGATGGTGTCGTTGTGTCGATTGCTCTCCGAGAGAACCTCGCAGATCCAATCCGGGCGAAGGATGACAGGCCTGCCGGGAGGTGGGAGCGGAGCCCGCTCGCGCCGCCACCCGGCGAGGTCAGGACGATAGCCATTGGCGCCAAGCTGAAGGTCGACCTCGGAGAGGATCCACCAGCCCCCCGGACCAGGCCCCGAACCGCCGGGCTTGCGATGGAAGAGCGGGTGCACGAGCGCGAGCGTGCCGGCTTGTGCGAGGGCGTGGGGAACGTCGGGCAGCGCCTTTTCAATGAACTCGCCGTCGACGAGCTCGAGCCGCCGGTCGGGCGGCTGCTGAAGCCACTCTTCGATGGTGTGGTGTTTCCCGCGCTCAGACATGCGCCCCGAGGGTACCACTCCTGCCTTCGTCGCCTCATCCCTCGCCCTGTTGCCCATCCGGCGTGCCTACCAAAGGGGTCCGACACTCCCCCCAAGGGTTCGAAAGAAGCCGGAGTTCCCGACCCCACCCGCTCCGTGGGACGCTGAGCGCCGATGATGCACTTGCTGCTGACCCTCGCGCTGGCTGCTGCTCCTGATCCGCTGGTCGAGGTGACCACGTTGATCCCCGACGCGGTGGTCGATCTCCGCTACGCGACGGCGGACAACTTCATGAAGAAGCAGGTCTACCCCTCCGACGCGCGCTGCCTGCTGCTGGAGCGCAGCGCCCGCCAGCTCAAGGCCGCCGCCGACCTGTTGCGCGCGAAGGGCTACCGGCTGCGCCTGTACGACTGCTACCGCCCGCACCACGTGCAGTTCGAGCTGTGGAAGGTGATGCCCGTGCCCGGCTACGTGGCCGAGCCGAAGAAGGGCAGCAACCACAACCGCGGCGGCGCGGTCGACCTGGGCCTGGTGACGCTCGAGGGCAAAGACGTCGACTTCCCCTCGCCCTACGACCACTTCGGCAAAGAGGCGCACCACAAGTTCACGGCGGGCAGCAAGACGGCCCTGGAGCACCGCGAGCTGCTTCGCACGACCATGGAAGGCGTGGGCTTCAAGAAGAACCCCATGGAGTGGTGGCACTACGATCTGCCCGACGCCTCGAAGTACCCGCTGCGCGACGAGCCGTTCTCTGCGCCCGACGCGGGGCAGTAATTCATCGCGAAATGCGGGCCGAAATGAGGCTTGATCCGTACAGCGCGTTGACACGGCTTCGCTGAGATTGAGCGAGGCAGGGGCCGAAAATGTCGCATGGCTCCGATCACCCGCACCCCTTCCTCCGCGGTTCGCAGTGCCGAGACGTTGCTCAAGCGCATCGGGTTCAACCCCGGCAAGGTCGACGGCGTCGATTCGCCTGCGCTCAAGAAGGCCGTGATGGAGTTCCAGACGTCGTGGGGCCTCGCGCCCAGCGGCGTGCTCGACGCGCCCACGGCGGCGAAGCTCAAGCACACCGCCGATCGCGTGAAGAGGCACGGCAAGGACCTGTTCGTCTCGGTCGGCCAGAAGTCGAGCGACATCAAGATCCTCGAGCAGCGCCTCGCGCGCCTTGGCTACAAGCCGGGCAAGGCTGACGGCATCTACGGCCGCGACACGGCCGCTGCGGTGAAGGCGTTCCGCGCTGATCAGCGCGAGCTGCCCGACAACTCCGGAGCCCTCAACAGGTCGGCCCGCGCGTCACTGCGCCGCGAAGTGGGGGCGTTGTCGCACGCGCCCGAGCGCCGCCGCATCGCGCCCTCGAAGGCCCAGACCCGGCTCGACCGCGTCACCGCGCAGCAGGTCGGCCCGGCGTTCAAAGAGGGCGTGAAGGGCGAACACGTCAAGAATCTCCAGAAGCACCTCTCGGCGGCGGGCTTCTCGCCCAAGCGTGCGGGCGGCACCTTCGATGAACGCACCACCGGCGCGCTCAAGGCGTTCCAGCGCAAGTCGAAGCTCGAAGCGACGGGCGTGGTGAACGCGAAGACCTGGAAGGCGCTGCAGAAGAGCTACATCCTGACCAACTCGAAGGCCGCTCCGTCGCAGGGGCTCAACGAGCGCAGCGGCGCGGTGAAGGCCAGCGAGACGCTGCTCAAGAAGCTCGGCTTCAACCCCGGGAAGATCGACGGCCTGTTCGATCGCACCACGCTCAAGGCCGTGAAGGCCTACGAGAAGTCGCAGGGCGCGAAGGTCGATGGCGTCATCGGCACGAACCAGCTCGCGCAGATGACCAGGCTGAGCAAGGGCGTCACGCTCGGCCAGCTGCACAAGATCATGCCGAGCCTGCCGATGTCGAAGGCGAAGGCGTACCTTCCGCTCCTCAACCGCGCGATGGCCGAAGCGAAGATCAACACCAAGCCGCGCAAGGCGATGTTCCTCGCGCAGCTCGCGCACGAGAGCGTGTCGTTGCGCTACTTCGAGGAGATCGCCTCGGGCGCCGCCTACGAAGGCCGCCGGGATCTCGGCAACATCCACCCCGGTGATGGCGTTCGGTACAAGGGCCGCGGCCCGATTCAGCTGACCGGTCGCAGCAACTACCGCGCTGCGGGCCGGGCGCTGGGGCTGCCGTTGGAGAGCAAGCCGAAGATGGCAGCGCAGCCGGGCGTGGGGTTCCGCACGGCGGCCTGGTTCTGGACCAGCCGTGGCCTCAACCGCTACGCGGATCAGGGCAACTTCCGTGAAGTGACCCGGCGCATCAACGGTGGCTACAACGGCCTGGCCGATCGCCTCGCGTACTACCGCCGCGCGCTCGCCGCGCTCTGAACTGAATGCGCTCCCTCTTCCTTCGGGAGAGCGGTGAAATAGCCCGTCGCGGACAGGTCGCGGCGGGTGACGAAGGTAAGTGGATCTGGAGTGGCTCAGGAGGCCATTTCCACGCTGACGGAAAAACCGAAGCACCAAGCGCCGTGGCGAAGGCGGACGG
>JAUYRZ010000115.1 GCA_030695565.1 Archangium sp. | reverse complement strand
AGCGAGCCCTGCCGCTGCTCAGGCAGCCGATGCGTCTTCGTCGACCGTCGTGATTGCTTCACGCGCACCCAAGATCACGACAGGGTGCGGGTGGTCAACCGCTCCCGACTAGATCAACAGCCTCCCGAAGGGAGAGGGGATCAACTCAACTCAGCCGACCAGCGACCGCTTCTCGACGCCCGAGGCCTCGATGAGCCCGATGGTGCCGTCTTTGCGGTGGTACACGACGTTCATCTCCATCGTGGTGGAGTTGGTGAACACGTAGAAATCGTTGTTCATCAGATCCATCTGCATGATCGCCTCTTCCATCCCCATGGGGTGGGCGAGGAACTCGTTGGTCTTGACGATCTTCTGCGCGGTGTCGGGCAGCTCAGCGATGCTCCCGTTGCCCTCGTAGATGTGGTGCTTCACCAGGTTCTGGTTGTGGTGCACGCGCTCACGACCGTGGTGGTGCTTGAGCTTCTCCTTGTAGCGCTTGAGCTGGCGCTCGATCTTGTCCATCGCCAGGTCGATCGAGGCGTACATGTCTTCGCTGCGCTCTTTGCCGCGCAGGAGGAAGTTGCCTGAGTGGATGCTGATGTCTGCGTGGTGCAGGTGCCTCTCGAGCGAGAGGACCACGTGCGCTTCCGTCGCCTTGTCGAGGTACTTGTTGACGCGCTCGACCTTCTCCCGGGCGTAGTTCTTGAGCGAGTCAATCGGGTCGAGGTGACGAAACGTGATGTTCATTTGCATGCGCTCTCCGTTCCAGACTGTGTCGATTCAGCTGTGACGACCTCGGCCGCCTCTTCATCGAGACTCGACGGTCAGTCAGAACGGTAACACCGCGTAGCGGAAAACCCAGCGGCAAAGCCGGGCCGGGCGCGCGAGATTTGCGCCTCGCCGGGGCGCAGAAGTGCGCAGCCCTTGCGCGCCGCCGCAGGGCGTCATCTTCACTTCGTGGTGGAGCGTGCGACCCAGGTGCGAATGAGCGCCCGTTGATCTTCACCCAGGTTCAACAGCCTCACCGTGAAGCCGCCGACCCGCGTGGCCATCACCCGGCCGCTGGCATGGAGCTGCGTGACGTGACCTTCGAAGCTCACCGCCACTTCGACGGGTGTGCTGGGCACCAGCCGTTCACTGGAGGCCACGTAGAGACAATCGGTCTGCCAGCTGTGTTCGAGATCCTGCGTGAAGGGCCGCGCGTCGCCCCGCTTGAGCGAGAGGCCGATCTGCACCACGCCGTTGCGATGGGCCAGGCGCGCGGCGGTGGCCGGCTCGATGGTGGGCATGGGCGGCGGGGGCGGCAACGAGGTGGACGGCGAGCGGAACTGGCGCTCGACCTCCACCATGCGCTCCGACAACGCGAGGAAGGCGTCTTCACACGCCAGCCGCAGCTCGGCGGTGGTGTCGGCCGGCAGCCGGCTGGGCACGTAGCGGTGCACCAGGGCGAAGAAGGCGGCGCGCCAGGCGTCACGCGAGGCCAGCTGCGGCACCTTGAAGATCTCCTGCGTGGTGCGCTTCTGAATCGACGCGAGCCACTCGCGGATCTGCCGGGTGGCCTCCTGCTGGGCGCGCTGACCGTCGGTCAGGCTGATGGGGGCGGAGAGCACGGCCTGCAGTTCGGGCATCTCGCGCAGCGGCACGAACTTCCGGCCATCGCGGGAGACCGCGCGCACGTCGAGCAACTTGCCGCGCGCGTGCAGCGTGTGAATCACCTCGAGGCCGATGGGGCCGAGCACCCGGGCCTCGCTGTCGGCGAGCCAATATTCCTCGCTCATGGGGAAGCGGCAGCCTCCAGGGCTCCACGCACCAGGCTCTGCACGTCGAGCGGATGAATGGGTTTGGACAGAAAGCCGTGAGCGCCATCGGCCATCGCCTGCTGCACGAGGCCTTCGGTGTCGAGCGCGGAGAGCACCACCACGCGCGTCGGCTTGCCCTTGAGCAGCTTGAGCACCTCGAGGCCGCTCTTGCCCGGCATCACCAGGTCGAGCAGCACCACCGCGGGGTTTCGCTGGGCGATCGCTGCCAGGGCAGAGTCGCCCGAGTCGGCTTCGCGGATCTCACACGGCACGTCGATCAACGCATCGCGCACCATGGTGCGGATCAGTTGATCATCGTCGACGATGAGCACTTCAGGCAGCGCCATGTTCGAACTCCTCGGGGCTCAGTAGTACTTCTTGCGCTTGCTCGAGGGCAGAACCCCGAGCACCTCGCGGTACTTCGCCACGGTGCGCCGGGCGATCTCGATGCCCTGCGCCTTGAGGAGCTCGACGATCTTCTGATCGGAGTACGGGTTCTTCGCGTTCTCCGTCGAGACCAACTGCTTGATGTGGTTCTTCACCGCTTCACTGGCGATGTCGTCGCCGCCGGTGCGCGCGATGGAAGAGTTGAAGAAGTACTTCAGCTCGAAGATGCCCTGGGGCGTGTGCACGTACTTGGCGGTGGTGACGCGGCTGACGGTCGACTCGTGCATGCCGATGTCTTCGGCCACGTCGCGCAGGATGAGCGGCTTCAAGAAGGCGATGCCCTTGTCGAAGAAGTCGCGCTGGAACTTCACGATGCTCTCGGTCACCTTGTGAATGGTGCGCTGGCGCTGCTGAATCGAACGCAGCAACCATTGCGCCGAGCGCATCTTTTCCTGCACGAACTCTTTTTGTTTCGGGTTCAGCGCGCCGTTGCGAAGCGCGCGGCGGTAGGCGTCGCTGACGCGCAGCTTGGACAGGCCGTCGTCGTTGAGCACCACGTGGTAGTCGTCGCCCACCTTGTGAATGAAGACGTCGGGCGTGATGTGCTGCGCCTCTTCGCCCGAGTAGTTGCGGCCCGGCTTGGGGTCCAGCTTGCCCAGCAGCTTGGTGGCCGCGATCACCTCATCCAGCGGGATCTTCAAGTCGCGCGCGATGGCCGGGAGGTTCTTCGACTCCAGCAGCTTCATGTGCTTCTTGATCATCGTCTGCAGCAGGGTGGCCGCAGGGTCTTTCATCAACTGAACCTGAATGAGCAGGCACTCGAGCAGATCGCGGGAGCCGCAGCCCACCGGGTCGAGGTGCTGAATGCGGCGAAGCATCTTGGTGCCGACGCTCATCGGCACGTCGGCCTCGTTGCACAGGCGAATGAGCGGGTCGCCTTCCACGTCGGCGAGCTTCAGGTAGCCGTCGTCATCGAGGTTGCCGATGATCAGCTCCGCGATGCGCCGATCGGCGTCGTTCATGCGCAGGCCGGCGAGCTGGTCGAAGAGGCGATCGAACAGATCCTCCTTCTTCACCATGTTCGCTTCGAAGGAGGGCAGATCCTCCAGGTCGACGTTGCCCTTGTTCGAAGCCGTGGTCGGCTCGTTGAACTGGTAGCTGTTGAGGTAGGCGTCCCAGTCGATCTCCGCGGGCGCGTTCTCGGCCTTCACCTCTTGCGCGGTGTCGGAGACGGGCGCATCGCCGATGGCCGGGGCCTCGAGGTTGCCGGCCTCCAACGAGGCCTCGCCGGGCGCCTTGTCGGACATGTCCCCGTCGACCTCGTCGGGGGTCTCCAGGAGGGGATTCGACTCCATCTCCTCGCGGATCTGTTCGATGAGCTCCATGCGTGAAAGCTGGAGCAGCTTGATCGCTTGTTGCAGCTGGGGGGTCATCACCAGCTGCTGCGACATCCTCAGGCTCTGTTTGAGCTCCATACCCATGCGTCGCACCCCTGCATCAAAAGGTGTGCCAAGGGTACTCAAAGCGCAACAGCAAGTGCTCGCCTATTTACGGGGGCGTCGCCAACCAACTGGAATGAGTCAGGAAAGCGAAAAGTCGGCGCCCAGATACACAGAGCGTGCCCGTTCTGAGGAGGCGATGGCCTGCGGCGTGCCTTCTTCGAGGATGCGCCCCCCCGCGATGATGTACGCGCGGTCGCAGATGCGCAGGGTGTCGCGCACGTTGTGATCGGTGATCAGCACCCCCAGCCCGCGATCACGCAGGCGAGAAATTTCCTTCTGCAGCTCGCCCACGTTGATCGGGTCGACGCCGGCGAAGGGCTCATCGAAGAGCATGAAGCGCGGTTTGGGGAGCAACGATCGGGCGATCTCCGCCCGGCGGCGTTCCCCGCCCGAGAGCATCTCGCCCAGGCTCCCGGCCACGTGGGTGAGCCCGAACTCGGCCAACATCTGATCGGCGATGGCCTCGCGGTCGGCCCGGTTGCTCTTCGCGTCGAGCTCCAGCACGGCGATCAGGTTCTGGCGCACGGTGAGCTTGCGGAAGATCGAGGCTTCTTGCGGCAGGTAGCCCAGCCCCGCGCGGGCGCGCAGGTGCATGGGCAACGAAGCGAGCTCCTGATTCCCCAGCCGCACCGAGCCGGCATCGGGCTGCACGAGCCCGATCACCATGGAGAACGAGGTGGTCTTGCCGGCGCCGTTGGGGCCCAGCAGGCCGACCACTTCTCCGGGCTTCACGGTGAAGCCGACGCCGTCGACCACCTGGCGCGAGCCATACGTTTTCTTGAGCCCCTCGGCGACCAGCGAGTCGTCACTCACGCCGGGTCTCCATGGATCGCCAGAAAGAGCCGCGCCCGGTAGACCACCACCAGGTGCACCAGCGGGCCGACCAACGCGCCGCCCACCACGTCAGCCAGCCACGCGCCGTCACGATGGGCATAGGTGGCGAAGATGCTCATGGGGAGCGCGAGCACGAAGCCCATCATCACCAGGCCCACCAGCAGGGCGAGCATGGTGCCCAGCCACAGCAGGGGCGCCGACTTGATGGTGTCGAGCACGCCGCCGAGCGAACCGGCCGGCCCTTCGCCGTACATGATCGCGTAGTCCACCAGGGGGATGAGCCAGATGAAGACGGGCATGGCCAGCCCGACGCCGCCGTACTCGAGCCCGAGAAACGCGAGCACCATGGCCACCGCCGGCGTGGCGAGACCGCTGTGTTCCGCGCCCCCTGACGCGCCCATCGCCACGCGGAAGTAGAGGCCCCAGCCCAGACCCTTGGCCATGCCCACCAGCGCAGGCGCGATCGAGTGCAGGGGCGAGACCCACGCATCCATCGCAGCGCCACCCGCGAGGAGAAGGGAAGGCAACACGATGGGGAAGGGGTTGTCTTTGATGAAGCCCAGCACCTCGCCGCCGGCTTCGCGCAGCAGGTCGGTATCGGAGACCGGCTCGTTCGACTCGGTCATCACTGCACCTTCTTCTTTTCGACTTCGATCACCGTCTCGGCGTTCTCCACTTCGAGGAACTCCGCGCCCGAGAAGAAGATGACCTTGGTCCCCTTCATGCGCGTCTTGCCCTGCCGGGCTTGCGGCTTTCCGGTGACCACCAGCATGCCTTTGGGCACGTCGTAGTCGCCGTTCTGCCCGCGGGCCCAGCGATCACCTTCGGTCACCTCCACGCCACCGCGCGCGAGCACCCGGTCGATCTCGCCTTGTTCGTCGTAGATCGCGGTCACCTCAGGGGAGAGCAGGGTGGTCTTGCCCTTCACCGCCTTCACGTGGCCCGTCCACTTCGCTTCGTTCTTGATTCCTTCGAGCGTGAGCAGGTCGGCGTCGATGGCGAGGCGCTGGTCTCTGGGTTCTTTCACCCGCGTGCGCGCCTTGGTCACCACCAGTCGATCGATGCCAGTCACCACGGTGACCACTTCACCTTCGACTTCACGGGCACCTTGTTTGCCGCGCGGTTTGCCGGTGACGGTGAGCACGCCGGTCTCATTGATGAAGTTCGCGCGATCGCCCCAGGCCTCGCGGTCTCCATCGATCGCATGGACGTTGCCTCTTGCTTCGATGCGCTGAATTTCACCGCTCGCATCGAAGAAGGCTTCGATCTCGTCGCAAGTGAGCGTCATGGTGTCGCGTCTGGCGATCGCATGGCCGCTGTAGAGGGCGCGAGATTCTTTGTTCCGGAAGTCGAGCTTGTCGGCGTTGACCTGGAGGTGGCCCGCTGGCAGCCCGGCGTCCGGCGCGGCGAGCAGGAGGCTGACGAGCACGGCAATCACTGGAGAGGTTCTACACCACGGCTCGCGAAATCAAGCCTTGGCGATCTCGTGCATGCGCATCGCCCGGCGGGTGAACTCGGCGAGGCGGTAGAGAACGGTGCGGCGCGAGACGCCCAGGACCTCGGCCACCCTGGCCTGCTCGATGCCCCGTGCGTGGTACATCAGCGCGGGCTGCTTGAGCTCGTCGGGCGTGGCGGCCAGCAGGCGGTTGGCGAAGTCGCGGGTCACCACGCTGTCCTCGAAATCGTCGTCGACCAGCTCGGGCACGTGCTCCACCGGCTCAGCGTGGCGGCGCGCATCGCGGATCACGTTGAGGCAGTGGTTGGTGGTGATGCGGTGAATCCAGGGGAGCACCGCGTCTTCACCGGGCGCCGAGTCGACGTGCTTGAGCACCTTCATGAAGACGTCCTGGGTGGCGTCTTCAGCGGCGGTACCGTTCTTCAGCAGGCGCTTGCAGCGCGCGTAGATGGTCGGCCCATACTTCGCGTACAGCTTCTCGGTGTTCAGCTGGCTCATCCGTGCATCCCCTTGGAGTTGAACTGCGGCCGGCGTTGCAGCCGGCCTTTGGGGACATGTTCGAGGTGAGGTGGTGGATCGTTGCGCCACCCGAAACGACAACGTCAGAGCCGTTGGCAGATCTCAGGAAACATCAATTCGGTGGCGCACTTACGAGCCGAAAGAGCCCAGTAGGAAAACTGATTCACGAAGAATGGGGCCCGAATGAACGCAGGCGACCCGAAACGACAGCGCGGTGGACTGAGCGCGCCACGCCCCGAAACCCTCGGAAGTGCGCGGGAATCTCGTGGGCTAGGGTCGGTCGATGATCTGGCTCGTGGTGGCTTTGCTCAGCAGCGTGGTTGCGGGTGTCGGCTTCTGGCGCGGGAGCGCCTCGGGGATCGCCGGTGAGACGATGCCCGCTCTGGCCGGGGTGCTGTTTTCGTTGATGATGTTCCGCGCCACCACCCTGATGCAGGACACCGCGGCGCTGGGGAAGCGGGGCGGCTGGCCGCTCCGGCTCGCAGGAGCGTTGTCGCTCACTGCCACCACGGCCGCGGCCATCGACGTGATCATCTGGGTACAGAGCCGGAAGGCCACCTTCGGGCAGCTCGCCTTGCCCACCGCGATGCTCGCCTTCGTGGTGCTGGTCACCACCGCCTTGCGGCTCTCCGCCGATTCGCCCCGGCGCACTCATTTCTATGCCCTCGCCCTGGCCTCGGCGGTCAACGCGCTGGTCTCGGCGTTCTTGTTCATCAACCTGCAGTTGCCCGCAATCACGGGCTGAGAAGCTGAATCACGAGAAGGAGTCTTGACGACTCTATTTGTGGTGATTAATACTTTCGTGTGTCGAAGGAGACGGACATGGGTTCGCCGCTGCTGCTCACCGATGGCTACAAGTTCTCGATGGCGGAGGCCGGCTGGCCGCTGCGGCCCGAGACCTTTTATTACTCCCACCGCAAGGGCGGGTTGCAGGTGCTGCCGTTCGACGTGGAGACCGAACTCGGGCGCGTCGTCCCCGAGTTGCAGGCGGGCGACTGGGAGTACCTGAGCACGCACGAATACGACCTGGGCTCGGCGGTGAAGGCGGCGCTCACCTCGAAGCAGCTCACGGTGAAGGCGTTGCCGAAGTTCGCGGTCTTCAGTGATCGCGAGCCGGTGTTCACGGTGAGCGGGGCGTCGTCGTTGGTGTCGTGGCTCGAGCCGGTGCTGCTGATGTGGAGTTACCGCATTCAGGTGGCCACGGTGGCGGTGCTGCGGCCCGACGAGCTGGCGGCGGCGGTGAAGACGGTGACGTGCGAGGCGCAGAAGCAGCTGGTGTTGAGCACGCTCGACGCGGTGGGGGTGAAGGCGCCGCCCATCACGGTGGACAGTGAAGGCTACGTCGCCCGCGTGCGCGCGCGGGTCACCGAACTGGCGGAGATCGTGGGTTCGCCCGCGCGCTTGTTCGAAGTGGGGCTGCGCGCGGCGAGCTGCCCGGAACAGCACCTGCTGGCGCTGGAAGGCGCGAAGCAGGCGGGGCTGACCCGCACCAGCAACGTGTACGGCGCGCAGCAGCTGGGCCTGGTGCCGGTGGGCACCATGGGGCACGAACACATTCAGCGGTACGGGAGTGATGAAGCGGCGTTCAGGGCGATGGTCGAGCGGCGGTACCAGCGCTCCAGCTTCCTGCTCGACACCTTCGATACGATCACCTCGGGCATTCCCACGGCGTACCGGATCATCGCGGAGCGTAAAGGGCAGTCGGATTCGATCCGCTACGACTCGGGCGACAAAGAGGCGCAGTACCGCTTCGCGGCCGCTGAGGCGAAGCGGCTGGGCATTCGCCCCGTGCAGATCCTCGAGGACGGGTTCGATGCGGCACAGACGCAGCGCTTCGAGGTGCTGAGAAGAGAAGTGGGCTGGAAGCCGGAGGAGCAGGTCTACGGCTACGGCGGGTACATCGTGGCGCAGACCAGCGGCAGCCCGCTCACCCGGGATCGCGTGTCGGCGGTCTACAAGCTCACCCAGACCGGCCACCGCGCGACGATGAAGTTCGGCAATGAGAGCGGGAGCGGCAAGCAGAGCGTTCCTGGAAGACCGGTGCTGTTCCGGCGGAGCGCGGGGGCCAGTGGTCCATTCGGCATCGTCGGGCAGGAAGGCGAGGCGGTGCCCGCGGGGTACGCGCTTCTGACCGGGGCTCCCGCTCTTGCGGCGCCTCGCGTGGAGCAGGTGGCCGAGGTGGATCGGCGGATCGGGTTGTCGCCGGCGACGCAGCAGCTGGTCGATGAGCTGTCGAAGTGGAAGGCCTGAAGAAGGTCGAAGCCGAAAGTCGAAACAGAAAGTCGAAACCAGGAATCCACCCTCAGTCTCCCTCTCCCCGAGGGGGAGAGGGTCGGGGAGAGGGCTGCCCAATGTTCGCTGCAACTCACATCGGTCGAGATCACCTCCGAATCGGAAAGAACAACCAGGACGGAGTCTTCACCTCCCCACGAGTCGCAGTGGTCACCGACGGCTGCTCCTCCCAACCGCACAGCGAAGTCGGAGCCCAGCTCGGAGCGCGCTCCCTCGGCCAGTGGCTGAGCACACAGACCGAACTCACTTCCGATCTTCCTCATCGGGCCACGGACGCGCTCACCGCCTATCTCTACCAATCCGTGCTCGCCTTGGGCCCCGACGTCGAGCCGTTGCTGGAGCGCTATTTTCTCTTCACCTTCCTCGCCGCGATTCGAATCGGCGAGCGCGGAATGATCTTCGGGCTGGGTGACGGCGCGTTCCTGGTCGACGACGAACTCGTGAAGATCGACTCGGGCCCCGACAACGCGCCGCCGTACTGCGCCTACCGCCTGACCAACTCAGGCTCACGGCCTGAAGTGCAGTTGCACTTCATGGGTCCGGCGAAACGGCTGGCAGTGATGACCGATGGCTTCGATCGGCTCTCACCCGAGCGGCTGACCGAGCTGACGAACGAAGAGGCCCTTCACCGCAACCCGCTCACCTTTCAGCGCCGGCTCAACGTGCTCGCCGAAACCGAACGCTTCATGGACGACGCGACCATCGCGCTGCTGGGGGCCTGATCATGGACGTCTTTCTCTCCGGAAAACGAGTGAAGGTCAGCGACACCGATCTCCTCGGCGAAGGAGGGGAGGCGCGCGTCTACAAACTCGGCACCACCGCGCTGAAGCTGTTCCACCCGGCGCACGATCCACTCACGCAGCGGGTGCTCGATCAGAAGCTGCTCAAGCTCGCGAACTTTCCAAAGTCACTGCCGGCCGCGGTGATGAGCCCGAGCGGCCTGGCGACGGACAAAGGCGGGCGCGTCATCGGCTACCAGATGCCGTTGGTGCCCGGAGCAGACGACTTCGGCCGGCTCGCGCAGCGCAAGTGGCGGCTCGGGGTGCTCTCCAACGGTGGCCTCACCTCGTTGTTCCTGTCGCTGCACGGGCTCGTCGAACAACTGCACGCCGCGCGGGTGGTGATCGGCGACTTCAACGACGGCAACGTGCTGTTCGCCTCCGGTAAGCCGTACCTGATCGACGCCGACTCGATGCAGTTCGGCGGCTACGCGTGCCCGGTCGGTCACGAACGGTTTCTCGATCCGCGCCTGTACGGAGTCGATCTCTCCACGGCGCCTCGTTTCGATGACGGCACCGATTGGTACGCGTTCGCGGTGCTGCTGTTTCAGAGCCTGCTCGCCGTGCATCCATTCGGGGGAACGCACGCGAAGTTGCCCACGCTGTTGCGGCGCGCGGAAGCTCGGCATTCACTGATGCAGAGCGACGTGGTGGTGCCGCGTCTGGCCGTGCCGCCCAAGGTACTGCCAGACGATCTGCTGCACTGGTTCCTCGCCGTCTTCGAGAAGGATGCGCGGCAAACCTTCCCTGCGTCACTGCTGCAACTCGCGTGGACGAAGTGTGCGTGTGGCGTCGAACACGCGCGCGCGGTGTGCCCCGAGTGCCGGACCTTGGGGCCATTGGTCACCCGGCAGGTGATGCGCTCGAACGGCCGTTGCACCGCGCGCACCGCCTTCGAGACGAGCGGCCGGGTGCTGCACGCCGCCATGCAAGGTGGCCTTCGCTACCTCGCGGAAGAAAACGGAACCCTGCGTCGCGAAGACGGCACGGTGATCTCCACCACGCTGACCGGCGCGCATCACCGCTTCGGCCTCGCGGGCGCCGCCACCTGGATCGCCGACGGAGAAGGGCACGTCGAGAAGTGGCAGGGCGATCGGCTCGTCGAGCGCGCTCAGACCGGACTGCGCGGCTTGTGGCCCGTGCTCGCCACCTCGACTTCCGCCACCTACCGGCAGGAGCAGGCCTGGCTCATCGAACAACAGAGCGGCGCGCGCATCGGCCAGGTGCTCGAAGGGCAGACCTGGTTGTGGACCGGCGAGCGCCTCGGCCTGGGTTTCTACCGAGCGGGCGGACTGACCGTTTCCTTCCTCACCCGCGTGGGAAAGTCGGGACTCAAGCAGCTCGCCGGCATCACCTGGACCGGTCGCATTCTCGACGCCGACGCGGTGTTCGACGCGAAGCACGTGTTGCTCACGGTGGTGTGCGACGACGGCGGCAAAGACGTGGTGCACCGGTGGCTCATCGACGAGGCGGGCGCCGTGCTCGCGAAGACGAGCGGTGGTGTGCGTGGTCACGCGGCGTTGTTGGCAGGCCGGGTGGTGCTGGCCACCGATGCGGGGTTGGTGGCGATGAAGAACGACTCCGGCATCTTGATCGAAGCGATGCAGTTCCCTGACACCCAACCTTTCGTCTCTGCGGGCGACGAAATTCTCCCCAATGCCGACGGCTCTCTGTTCATCGTCGGTGCCCGCGACATCACGCAGTTGACGCTCACGTGAAGGAGGTTCGCCATGTCGTTGCCGCTCCCTGATTTCTACGATCCCAGGCAGGTCTCACAGCTCTACCTCGAGCGCGCAGGACTGGTCACCGAGGCCGGCGAAGCGTACGCCGCGAAACACGGCATCAAGCCGGCGGGGCAGGACAAGTTCCGCATCGCGGCGTTCGGCATCGACGTTCAGGTGGGGTTCTGCACACCGGGCGCGAGCCTCTTCGTGCCGGGCGCGGTGGAAGACAGCACCCGCACCACCGAGTGGCTGTACCGGAACCTCGACAAGCTCACCGGCCTGTTCTTCTCGCTCGACACGCACCGGGTGTTCCAGATCTTCCACCCGGCCTGGTGGATCGACGCGCAGGGGCGCCATCCTGCTCCGCTGACGGCGGTGTTCCACGAAGACGTGCGCTCCGGAAAGTGGACCGCCATCGCCCACCCGAAGGAGAGCCTCGAGTACGTCAAGAAGCTCGAGAGCACCGGCAAGTACGTGCTGACCATCTGGCCGTACCACACGCTGCTCGGCGGGCTGTCGCACGCGCTGGTGCCTGCGGTGATGGAGGCGGCGTTGTTCCACGCGGCGGCGCGAAAGCACCAGACGCACTTCGAGACGAAGGGCACCCACGCGATGACCGAGAACTACTCGGTGCTCTCACCCGAGGTGACGGAGCTCTCAGGCAACGTGGTCGGGGCGTTCAACGCGCCCTTCTTCAAGATGCTGATGGAATACGACCGCGTGTACGTGTTCGGCCAGGCGAAGAGCCACTGCGTGCTCTCGACGGTCAACGACATCCACGCGCACGTGGCCGCGACGGATCCCAAACTGGCCGAAAAGATCTGGATCCTGGAAGACGCGATGAGCCCGGTGCCGCCGCCCCCGTTGTCGCCGCTGCCGGATCATCTGAACTTCCCCAAGCTCGCCGATGAAGCCGTGGCGAAGTGGAAGAGCGCGGGCATGAAGGTCGTGCGCACCACCGACGCCGTCACCATCTGAAATCGAACTGAGTTCCTCTCCCCGAGGGGGAGAGGGTCAGGGAGAGGGCGTTCGCTCTTTCTCCTGGCGGAGCCACACCCAAAAGGAACCGACATGACGAAGAAATCCATCACGCAAGACGAAGCCACCACGCTCTTCACCTCAGCCACCACCAAAGGAATCATCTCCCCGCAAACCAGCTCGCTCATCACCGGAAACCTGGGAAACCTGGTCCTCGCCGGCGCCGCGGGCAAAGACCTCGAAGACATCACCGCCTCCGACGTGACCCTGGTCACCGTGCTCATCGACGCGAGCTCGTCGATCGCCGATCGCGGCCTCGAAAAGGCGGTACGCGAAGGGCAGAACGCGCTGCTCGACGCCTTCGCGGGCGCCAAAGATCGCGACGCGGTGCTGCTCGCCTGCTGGACCTTCAGCGGAGCGATGGACGTGATTCACAGCTACGTGCCGGTGCCCGATGCGACGCGGCTCGACACGAACAACTACCGGGCGAGCGGCTCCACCGCGCTCTACGACACCTGGTGCAGTTCTCTCGCGGCCAACGTGGCATACGCGCAGCGCCTGCGCGACGGCGGTACGCCCACCCGCAGCGTGGTGGTGGTGGTGACCGACGGAGAAGACGTGGGGAGCAAGCGCACCGCGGCCGATTGCGCACGCCTCAGCCGCGACCTGCTCGCCTCCGAGCTGTTCACGCTGGCGCTCGTCGGTGTGGGAACCGACGTGAACTTCGAGCACGTGGCGAAGTCGATGGGCATTCCCCCCGGTTGCATCTTGTGGGAGCGCGACGCGACGCCGTCAGGTTTGCGCCGGGCCTTCCAGTTGGTGAGTCGAAGTGCAGTTCGTGCGAGCCAGGGGAAGATCCAACCCGGCGCGGCAGCGGGCTTTTTCGTGCCCTGATTCGATGGCAGCGAACGTGCAGCCCGACCGGCCCCATGTCCACCGTCGACGGCAGCATCTTCGAAGGGCTGTTCCTGCGTGTGCTCAAGCCTGAAGGCGCCTTCAAGTCGCAGCTGAGGGGCGCCGGTTTCGACGTCGATCGCCCGCAGGGGCGGTACCCAGAAGACGTGTTTGGCCGGGCCTTGACGGTCACCACGGCCTACGCCTTCGGCCGCGAGGACATCACGATGGCCCACCGCCGCATCGGGCACGCCCTCATCGAGGGCTACTTCATGACGATTCTGGGGAAGATGACGGGTGGGCTCATTCCCGTGCTCGGGCTGGGCGGAACGCTGAAGAAGGTCGCCCAGCTCTGGAAGGTGCCCCAACCCGGCATGGAGATCTCGGCTGCGGCCGAAGGGCGCGGTCAATGGGTCGTGCACTTCCGCGATCGGGTGATGACGGCAGACCTGGTCGCGGGAATTCTCGAAGCGGCGCTCCGGCGGGCGGATCCGCTCGTCCAGGTCGAGGTGGTGGCGCGTCGCCTCGGGGCAGGCGTGGTGCGGGTGAAGACAGGCGCGAACTGAGGGATACGCTGCAGGGGATGAAGGCGCGCCGTCGAGTGGAGTGGACTCAGAGCCAACGAGACGCGGTCGAGGCACTGCTCACGCACGCGAACGGCCGCCGAACGAGCCGGCTGATGACCATGCCCCAGGTCGAGCGCTGCGCAGACAGTGCACTGGAGCACGAGCTCGGCTTTTCGTGGATGAGCGCGGGCGAGGCGCCTGACGCGCGCGGCGTCACGTCGGTCTGTCTGTGCGTGGTCGTCGGTGACCAGCTCACCATCGGCGTCGCAGCGGGTCACGGCGCCGCCACGCCCGCCAACGCCTGGGCCGACATCACCCATTGGGATCGTTATCGCGACTCGTCGAACGCCTCTGCTTGCCGGGCGTGGGCCGGGAGAACCAGACCAGATCGGCTTGCCCTGAAGCTGGCAGGGCCCGTCGTCAGCACCAACGCCACGCGCGCCGACCTGCTCGCAGCGGTGCTGGCAGACCCCGAGGCCGATGCGCCGCGGCTGGTCTACGCAGATTGGCTCCATGAGCGTGGTGATCCGCGCGGGGACTTCATCTCGATTCAGTGTGAACTCGCTCGCGGCTCACCTCGCGAGGCCGAGCTCGAAGAAGAGGCGGCGGCGCTCCTGGAAGCCTGGTCGCCGCAATGGCTCGAGGGCCTGACGCCCGAGCTGGTGCAGGTGCAGTTTCGCCGTGGTTTCGTCGAGACCGCGACCGTGCGTGACTCGCAGTCGCTCGCTCAACTCGAGTCGTTCTTTCAGACCGAGCCCGTGACCGAGTTGGTCTTCAGCTCCTCCCAGACCATCGACGGTGAGCGATTCGCGACGCTCGAGTGGTTGGAGCGGTTGCGCTCCGTCGAGTTCCGCGCTGCGCGGCCGAACGCGCCGGGTGCCCTGAGCCGCGAACGCCTGGCGCACGTGCTCGACTCACGACGCCTTCGCAAGCTCTCCCGCCTCGCCCTGAGAGGTCAGCGCGTGGGCGACGAGGGCTTGAACCTGCTCACCACGCAGGGCCCCAAAGCGCTTCCCGGCCTGGAGTGCCTGATCCTCGAAGACGACGCGGTGACCGAGAAGAGCGTGCGCGAGTTCGCTGCGAATCGCTGGACTGCGCGCTTCACCGAGCTGTCACTGGCGAACAATCACCTGGGCGTCGGAGGCACGGAGGCGATCGCCGACTCGCGCAGCCCCGGTCACCTCACGCGCCTTTCGCTGGGGGGAAACCAGGCGGGCAATGAAGGTGCGATGGCCATTGCCCGGGCGGCTCGTTTCAAGACGCTCGAGTCGCTCTCCTTGCCGCGCAATCGCATCAGCTCGAGTGGGCTCGACTCGTTGCTCGATTCTCGAACGCTCGACGGCCTGCTCACCCTCGACCTCTCCGGCAATCCCATCGGGGCCGCGGGCAAACGAAGACTGCACGCTCGCTTCGGCTGAGAAACGAAACGGAGCGACCTTGCGCCATGCACACCAACGCGGGTGTGCCGCAGCGGAACTCGCGAATTCACTGAAGGTTTGAGACGGCACGCCTCGCGCTCCAGGGCCTTGCGCGGTCTTCTCTTTCCTGGAGCGGTCATGTTCCGAAGCACTTCGTTGGTCCTGGTCTTCTTCTTCACAGCGGGGTGTGGCTCCGCGGTGGTCACCTGCCGAACCGATTCAGACTGCCCGCCGGTCGACATCTGCCAATCCTCCACCTGCGTGGTTTGGGATCCGCCGCGCGACGCCGGGGTGGATGCAGGTACTGACGCGGGCATCGATGCCGGAGTGCTCGTGGTGGTCGTCGACGCAGGTCTTCTTCCTCAGTGCACCCCGCGTCGGTGTTCCGACGTGGGCGCGACGTGTGGAGCGGCGCCTGACGGCTGCGGAGGTCAGCTTTTTTGCGGAAGTTGCACCGCGCCGCAGGCGTGTGGAGCGGTGATGGCCAATCGGTGCGGCTGCCAGCCCGCGACGTGCGCGTCATTGCACGCCACCTGCGGCACCAACCTGCCCGACGGCTGCGGCGGCCTCATTGCCTCCTGCGGCGTCGCACCTGATTGCGGGGGCGGTCAGCGGTCGTGCGATCGAACGAGTCACACCTGCCGATGTGCAGCGAAGACCTGCGCGAGCTTGAACGCCACGTGCGGTCAGAACCTGCCCGACGGTTGCGGTGGCACGATTCCCGTCTGCGGCTCGGGCCTCGATTGTGGCGGCGGCCAGCAGTTCTGCGACCAGGCCACCAACCGCTGCGCCTGCAAGCCGAACACGTGCGCGAGCTTGAACGCGAGCTGCGGCACCAACATCCCCGATGGCTGCGGCGGCACGATCGCCTCGTGCGGCAGCGCATGTGGCGCGTTCCAAAGCTGCAGTGCTCGCTTGCGCTGCGAGTGCGCGAGCACGCTCGACGCTCCGGACGATCTCTTCGAGGACACCAACTGCGACGGCATCGACGGTGACGCGAGCCAGGCGGTGTTCGTCTCGATGGCCGGGCATGACGCCAACTCGGGCGCGAAGGCGGCGCCGGTCGCGACCCTCGCGCGTGCATTGGCGCTCGCGACCTCGAGCGGCAAGCGGCAGATCTTCGTCGCGACGGGCCGCTACCTGTCTCCGTCGAGCTGGAGCTCGGGCGTCAGTCTCTTCGGCGGCTATGACGCGACCTGGCGGCGGTCTTCGGACCCCGCATCGCGCGCGACGATTCAGGCTCCGTCGACCGGCATGCCGATCGATCGGCTCACCTCAGCCACCACGATCGAGCGCGTGATCGTTCAGGGCAGCGACGCGACCCAGGGCAACGCTGCTCAGGCACTGCGGGTGCTCAACAGCGGCACGTTTCTCTCGCTGCGCTTCGTTCACCTCTCTTCCGGCAAAGCGGGGGATGGCTTCGATGGAGCACCGGGCAGTGCAGGCGCCAGAGGTGCGGCGGGCTTTCCGGGTGAGAACGCGCTGCGAGGTGTGCCGAACACGAGCCCTCGGGGTGGCGTGGGTGGTCTGGGCGCTGGAATCGGGAGCGGCCACGACGGTGGCAACGGCGGCGCAGGCTCGAGCCCGAACGGTGATTGGGGGCGTGGCCTCTCCGCGGGCGCGGGCGGGTGGGGCGGTTGTCACCTCGCAGGCAACGGACTCAACGGAGGGCCCGGAGCCACGCCTGTGCCGGGTGCACCCGGCATGAGCGCGAAGGATCCTGGCTTCGTCAACGCGTCGGGCGTGTGGCTCCCGGCGCTCCCGGCGACGGCGGGCTTGCCGGGTCGCGACGGGGTGGGCGGTTCGAGTGGTGGTGGCGGCGGCAAGTTGACCTGCCTCGCCTTTCGCGAAGCGGGTGGCGGCGGTGGGGGTGGCGGTGCGAGCGGCACGGGCGGGAGCGGCGGTGCACCGGGGACCTCAGGCGGCGCTTCGATCGCGTTGGTGTTGATCGCGTCGAACCCCTCGTTGACCAGCGTGTCGCTGCAGACGGGCAACGCGGGGAATCGAGGTCTGGGGGGCCGTGGAGGCGCTGGTGGGCCGGGCGGAGCGGGCGGCGCTGGAGGCGGCGGCGTGGCGTGGATCGATGCCTTCGGCGAGCACCTGCAGTCGGGCCTCGGTGGCTGGGGTGGCAACGGCGGCTTCGGCAGCGCGGGCGGGCAGGGAGGAGATGGGGCGCCGGGGCCCAACGTCGGTGTGTGGTGCAGCGGTGTCACCGGATTTTTGGGGGGTAACGGGACGACGTGGTCACTCGGTAGCGCTGGAGTTGGTGGCCCCCGCGTCAATCTGTACGGCTGCTGACCCCTCTCCCCGCTGCGCAGGGCGAGGGGGATAAGATTGGGTTGTGAAGCAGCTGCTCCTCATCCACCCTCGCCCTGCCGAGGCCGTTGAACTGACCAGAACGCTCTCGGTGCGGCAGGACACCCTGAGTTACCGGGTGGTGGAGTCGGTCGACAGCGCGCGCCGGGAACTGAAGGAGAAGAAGTGGGAGGCGGTGTTGTTGGCGCCTGGGCTCAAGCAGCTCAGCCGCCTTTCCTTCCTCCAGTTCGCGCGGGGCCTGACCCGCCCCCCGAAGCTGATGCAGCTCGGCGGTGAACCCGAGGAGGGCGTCACCACGTTGCATCCCGGCACGCCGGAACACGTGGTCGATCAGCTGCTCTCGATCCTGGGGCTGGCGCGTTCGGCGAGCTTCGACTGCAGAGTGATCGAAGAGCTGGGCTTCGCGGGCGCCGTCGAGTTCGCGAAGGTGGAGTGGCCCGGTGCACGCGAGCCCCTGCTGCGCGCGCAGGTTCGCCGGGGTGAGTTCGATCCCGAGTCGTTCGGCGCGGCGCAACGCGCGGGTCAGCTCAGAGGTCCTGGCCTCGCGCAGACCCTCGAGGTCTTCTGGGATGATCCGCGGCCGCATCTGTTGCAGGTCCTCCCGCGCGGCGTCTCGCTGCAGCGGCTGCTCCGACAACGGCCGCTCTGGGGCGTGGAAGTGGCGCTGAGCATCGCGCGCGGTGCAGCTGACGGCATCGCCACGCTCCACGCCGCTGACTTTTCTGCCGGAACGCTGCGCGCGCCCTCGATCTGGTTGACCGACGCAGGTCAGGTGCTGCTGCTGGGTCACGGGCTCACGCAGCTCCCGTACACGCGGCAGACGTACTACGGCCTGCCCAGTGAGGCGCCGCCGGAGGAGTACGGCACGCAGCTCCCGCCGAAGATTCCGGGCGATCCGTTTCGGCTGGGCATTCTCTTGATGCAGCTGGCGGTCAACGACAGCCCGGTGCGGCAGCTCTCGCCGCTCGTCTATTTGCAACGCGATTGGGAGCCCGACTTCGAGGCGCACTACGACACGTTCGGTCCTCGCGTGGTGCGGCTGCTCGAGCTGCTCTTCAGGCCCGACTCGACTGATCGGCCCCGCGGTGACCTGCTCCGTCAGGTGCTCGACGAGGTGGTGCCGAAGAATCGTTCGCAGCTGATCTCCGAAGCCGTCACGTGGTCGCGCGCTGCGCCCGACTCCAGTTGGTGACTCCCTTTTGACAGCGTTGCTGTAGGGTCCCGCGCCTCGGAGGCATCACCACATGAGCGAACCCACGCTCAATTTCATCGAAGAGATCGTCGAAGCAGACAACAAGAGCGGCAAGTGGAACGGCCGGGTGCAGACCCGCTTTCCCCCTGAGCCCAACGGTTACCTGCACGTCGGTCACGCCAAGAGCATCGTCCTCAACTCGGGGCTCGCCCGGAAGTACGGCGGCAAGTTCAACCTGCGGTTCGATGACACCAACCCTGCGAAGGAAGAGCAGGAGTACGTCGACTCGATCATCAACGACGTGAAGTGGCTGGGCGGAGACTTCGAAGACCGTCTTTTTTACGCCTCGGACTATTTCGAGCAGATGTACGACTGGGCCGAGAAGCTCATCGAGAAGGGCAAGGCGTTCGTCTGCGATCTCAACGGAGATCAGATGCGCGAATACCGCGGCACGCTCGATCAGCCCGGCCGCAACAGCCCGTTCCGTGATCGGTCTCCCGCCGAGAACCTCGACCTGTTCCGCCGCATGCGGAGGGGCGAGTTCGACAAGGGCGCCAAGACGCTGCGCGCGAAGATCGACATGGCCTCGGGCAACATCAACCTGCGCGATCCCGTGATGTACCGGATCGTCAAGGAGCACCACCACCGCCAGGGCGACACGTGGTGCATCTACCCGTCGTACGACTGGGCGCACGGCAATGAGGACAGCCTCGAGAAGATCACCCACTCGATCTGCACGCTCGAGTTCGAGAACCACCGCCCGCTGTACGACTGGTTCTTGAACGAGCTGGGCATGCATCACCCGCAGCAGATCGAGTTCGCCAAGCTGCAGCTGACCTACACCGTGCTCAGCAAGCGCAACCTGCTCCACCTGGTCGAGACGAATCGGGTGAAGGGGTGGGATGACCCTCGCATGCCCACCATCGCCGGCATGCGGCGGCGCGGCTTCACCTCGGAGGCGCTGCGTTCGTTCTGTGAAGAGGTCGGTGTCACCAAGAACGAGAGCGTGATCGACCTGGGCCGGCTGGAGAACTCGGTCCGCAATCACCTCAACGCCACGGCGCACCGGCGCATGGCGGTGCTCAACCCGCTCAAGGTGGTGATCACCAACTACCCTACGGGCCAGGTCGAGCAGATGGAGGTGCAGAACAACCCGGAAGACGTGGCCGCGGGTGTTCGCTCCGTGCCGTTCTCGCGCGAGCTCTACATCGAGCGCGACGACTTCATGGAAGAGCCGGAGAAGAAGTTCTTCCGGCTCGCTCCGGGCCGCGAAGTGCGGCTGCGTGGGGCGTACTTCGTGACCTGCACCAGCCTCGTGAAGGGCGCGGACGGCATGGTCGCCGAGCTGCACTGCACCTACGATCCCGCGACGAAGGGGGGCAACGCGACAGACGGCCGCAAGGTGAAGGGCACCATTCACTGGGTGTCCGCGGCGCATGCCGTCACCGCCGAAGTGCGCGTCTACGATCGGCTCTTTGCCGCAGAGGCTCCTCGGAAGGGGACCGAGGAAGACAAGTTCGCCTTCCTGAAGGATCTCAACCCGAAGTCACTGGAGATCCTGAGCAACGCGAAGCTCGAACCGTCGCTGGCTGACGTGAAGCCGGGCGAACGGTTTCAGTTCGAGCGGCTGGGCTACTTCACGGTCGATCTCGACGCGAAGCCCGGCGCGCAGGTGTTCAACCGCACCGTCGCGCTCAAGGACACCTGGGTGAAGGAGAAGGAAGAGGCTGCACCACCGCGTCCGCCTGCGCCCAAGGCCGCCAAGGAGAAGAAGGTCGAAGCGGCGCCTGCGGGGCCCGCGGCAGAGATCGAGTTCGGCGACTTCACCAAGGTCTCGCTCAAGGCCGGCAAGGTGTTGGCCGCGGAGAAGGTGGAGAAGGCCGACAAGCTGCTCAAGCTGAGCGTCGATCTCGGCGAAGGCGCGCCGCGCACGATCGTCTCGGGCATCGCCGAGGCGTTCACGCCGGATCAGTTGGTGGGCAAGAACGTGGTGGTGGTGGTGAACCTGAAGCCCCGAGCGCTCAAGGGCATCGAGTCGCGCGGAATGATCCTCGCGGCGGGCAGCGGCAAGTCGCTCTGCCTCATCAATCCCGGTGATGTGGCGCCGGGCAGTGACGTGAAATGAACGGCTCCTCCATGACCCAGCGACGATCCTACTACCCGCCCATCGAGCCGTACCGCACCGGCATGCTGCAGGTGTCTGACGGTCACGTTCTCTACTTCGAAGAGAGCGGCAACCCGAAGGGCAAGCCGGTGGTCTTCGTGCACGGCGGCCCCGGTGGTGGCACCGAGCCCAAGCAGCGGCGGTTCTTCGACCCTGCGGCCTATCGCATCGTGCTGTTCGATCAGCGTGGCTGCGGCAAGTCGACGCCGTTCGCCTCGCTCGAGCACAACACCACCTGGGATCTCGTCGCCGACATGGAGGTGCTCCGCACGCACCTGGGCATTGAGAAGTGGCAGGTCTTCGGCGGCTCGTGGGGCAGCACGCTCGCGCTCGCCTACGCGCAGACCCACCCAGAGCGGTGCACTGAGCTCGTGCTGCGTGGAATTTTCCTGCTGCGCAAATGGGAGATCGATTGGTTCTACCAGGACGGCACCAGCCACCTCTTCCCCGACGCGTGGGAGAAGTACCTCGCGGCGATCCCCGAAGCGGAGCGCGGTGATCTCGTCGCGGCCTACTACAAGCGGCTCACCAGCAACGACGCCAGGGTGCGCTCGGACGCTGCGAAGGCGTGGAGCATGTGGGAGGGCCGCACCAGCTACCTGCTGCCCAACGAGTCGTATCTTTCGAAGACCGGTGAAGATTCTTTCGCCGACGCCTTCGCGCGCATCGAGTGCCACTACTTCGTCAACGGCGGCTGGTTGAACGACGACAAGGCGCTGCTGGCGAAGCACAACATCGAGAAGATCCGGAAGATCCCCGGAACCATCGTCAACGGCCGTTACGACGTGGTGTGCCCCATGGAATCAGCGTGGGCGCTGCACCGCGCGTGGCCTGAAGCCGAATTGCGCATCGTCGAAGATGCGGGTCACGCCGCGCACGAGCCGGGCATTCTTCACGAGCTGATCGAAGCCACTGATCGGTATCGGAAACCTGCCTGAGGTCGGGATTGCGTCGGCGGTACTTGTTGACGGGCTCATCGGAAAGAAAGTAGCGACCGCTCCCCATGGCATCCAAGCCCGCACTCGTGATCGTCGAATCGCCGGCGAAAGCCAAGACGATCGGCAAGTTCCTCGGAGACAACTTCACGGTGATGGCCTCGGTCGGTCACGTCGTGGACTTGCCGGCCAGCGGTCTGTGCGTCGACGTCGATAACGACTTCAAGCTCACCTACGAGGTGACCAAGAAGGAAGTGGTCCGCGATCTCAAGGACGCCTTGAAGGGTGCCTCGGAGCTCTACCTGGCCACCGACGAAGACCGCGAAGGTGAAGCGATCGCGTGGCATTTGAAGGAAGAGCTGAAGCCGAAGGTTCCGGTCAAGCGCATGGTCTTCCACGAGATCACCAAGAAGGCGATTCAGGACGCCGTCGATCATTCGCGCGATCTGAACATGGGCCTGGTCGACGCGCAGGAGACCCGGCGCACCATCGACCGGCTCTACGGTTACCAGGTCACCCACGTGGTTCGCCTCAAGGTCGGGCAGGGCCTCTCTGCCGGCCGCGTGCAGTCGCCTTCGATTCGCCTGGTGGTGGAGCGCGAGCTGGAGCGGATGAACTTCCGCTCCGCCACCTACTGGGACGTCTCGGCCAAACACGCCACTTCGCCTGCCTTCGAGTCGACGCTGTACTCCGTCGATGGTCAGCGCGTGGCCAGCGGCAAAGACTTCAGCGATCGCGGCGAGCTGACCACCGCGAACAGCGCGTGGATCGACGAGACCAAGGCCAGGGCCATCTCGGATGGGCTCAAGGGCGAGTCGTTCAAGGTGAAGAGCCTGGAGACGCGGCCGTACCGCAGCTCTCCCAAGCCTCCGTTCATGACGTCGACCCTGCAGCAAGAGGGTGGGCGCAAGCTGGGCATGAGCGCGCAGCAGGTGATGCGCGTGGCGCAGGGGCTCTACGAGCGCGGCTACATCACGTACATGCGCACCGACTCCACCAACCTGTCGGAGACGGCGATCAAGGCCGCGCGCACGCAGGTGGTCGAGCTGTTCGGCAAGGACTTCCTCCCCGACGAGCCGCGCCTCTACCAGCGCAAGGTCAAGAATGCGCAGGAAGCGCACGAAGCGATCCGCCCTGCCGGTGAGTCGTTCCGCACGCCGCAGGAGCTGGCCACCGAGCTCATCTCGGCCGAGATGAAGCTCTACACGCTCATCTGGATGCGCACCCTCGCCAGCCAGATGACTGACGCGCAGGGCGAGACGGTCTCGCTCAGGCTCGAGGCGAAGACCAAAGCCGGCCAGCTCGTCGAGTTCAGCTCGTCGGGCCGCACGATCACCTTCCAGGGGTACCTGAAGGCGTACGTCGAAGGCTCCGATGATGCGGAAGCCGCTGACGACCAGGAGTCGCCGCTCCCCATCCTCAAGCAGGGCGATGAAGTGCCGGTCGCCGAGCTGGAGGCCAAGGGCCACACCACTTCTCCTCCGGCGCGATTCACCGAAGCGTCGTTGGTGAAGAAGCTGGAAGAGCTGGGCATCGGCCGCCCGTCTACCTACGCGTCGATCATGGGCAAGCTGCAGGCCCGCTTCGTGTGGAAGAAGGGCCAGGCCCTCATTCCGAACTGGGTGGCCTTCGCGGTGGTGAAGCTGATGGAGACCCACTTCGCGGATCTCGTCGACTTCGCCTTCACCGCCGAGATGGAAGAAGACCTCGACAAGATCGCCTCGGGCGATCGCGAGAAGGTCGACTACCTCAAGCAGTTCTACTTCGGCGACAAGAAGCACCCGGGTCTGCAGAAGCTGGTCGGTCAGAACCTCGAGAACATCGACGCCGCGTCGATCAACTCGATTCCGATCGGCGGCAAGGACAGCGGCGTGGTGGTCAAGCCGGGCAAGTACGGCCCGTACATCAAGCGTGGTGAAGACACGGTCTCCGTGCCTGACTCGTTGCCGCCCGACGAGATGACGCTGGAGAAGGCGCAGACGCTGCTCGCTGCTCCCAAGGGTGACACCCCGATCGGCACTGACCCCGCGACCGGCCTGCCCGTGTTCGTGAAGACCGGCCGCTTCGGCGCGTACGTCGCGCTCGGCGTGGTGACCGACGACTTCAAGCCCAAGACCGCTTCGCTCTTCCCCAACATGAAGGCGGAGAACGTGACGCTGGAGCAGGCGCTCGAGCTGCTCACGCTGCCCCGCACCCTCGGCAAAGCCGAAGACGGTGAAGACGTGTTGGCGCAGAACGGCCGCTACGGTCCGTACATCACCAAGGGCAAAGAGAGCCGCAACCTGGGTCAGGGCAACGAAGAGAAGTTGCTCACCATGACCATGCAGGAGGCGCTGGAGATCCTCGCGCAGCCCAAGCAGTTCCGGGGCCGCGGTCAGGCCAAGCCCGTCACCGTGGTGGGGAAAGACCCCGACAGCGGCAAGGACCTGGTGATCAAGGAAGGCCGCTTCGGGTGGTACGTCACCGACGGCGAGACCAACGCGTCGCTGCGCAAGGGTGATGAGCCGGGCGAGCTGACGGTCGATCGGGCGCTCGAGCTGATGGCGGCCCGCCGTGAGTACATGGCGTCGCCTGAAGGCCAGGCGAAGGCCGCTGCGCGTGGTGAAAAGAAGGCCGCGAAGAAGAAGGTCAAGAAGCCGGCGAAGGGCGCCAAGGCGGCGGCCGCTGAGGTCGATGCCGAGCCGAAGCCCGCGAAGACGGCCAAGGCGAAGCCCGAGAAGAAGGCGGCCAAGGTGGTGAAGGAGAAGGCTGCAGCGCCTGCTCCCAAGGCGGAGAAGAAGAAAGAGAAGTCCGCCAAGAAGCCGGCTGCGAAGGGCAAGGCGAGGAAGAGTTCGTGAGCTCGACTCGCCGCGAAAGCGCCGAGGAAAAGCAGTTCCTCGAGAAGTACCGCCCGAAGGATTACCCGCGCCCGTCGGTCGCCGTCGATCTGGTGATCTTCACCATCATCGACGCGCAGTTGCGGGTGTTGGTGGTCAAGCGCCAGGAGCACCCCTTCAAGGGTGACTGGGCGCTGCCCGGCGGCTTCGTGCGTGTCGGCGAGTCATCGAAAGATCAGGGCGAAGATCTCGACTCCGCGGCGCGCCGCGAGCTGCAGGAAGAGACGGGCCTCGAGCCCGATCGCGTGCACATCGAGCAGTTGTTCACCTTCGGCCGGGCCAACCGCGATCCGCGCATGCGCGTCATCTCGGTCGCCTACTTCGCGCTGGTGCGGCCTGACCTCGCGCCCTTCGTGAAGGCCGGCGGCGACGTGAGCCAGGCGGAGTGGCTGCCGGTCGACCAGTTGAAGAAGACGGAGCTCGGCTTCGATCACCGCGAGGTCATCGACACGGCGCTCAACCGGGTGCGCGGCAAGCTGGAGTACTCGGGCATCGCGTTCGACCTGGTGCCGCTGACCTTCACCATCCCCGAGCTGCGGCACGTGTATTCCATCGTGCTCGACAAGGAGATGGACCCCGGCAACTTCCGGCGGAAGTTCAACCGCATGCTCGAGGATGGACTCATCGAGCTGGCGCCCGGCAAGCGCATCACCGCTTCGAAGCCGGCGACGGTGTACCGCTTCAAGAGACGGTAGTCTCCGCGGGCGATGCCCAACGCTCTCCTGCTCGGCCGCTTCCACGCCGTGACCCGCGCGCAGTCCGACTGGCTCGCTTCGTTGTCGAAGGCGCCGGTCGATCGGCTCATCTGCGTCATCACCAGCGCGAACCACGCAGCGACCCGGCGCAACCCGCTCGACGTGGCCACGCGTGAAGCGATGTTGCGGCCGGCGCTGGAGCGCAGCGGTAAACCCTTCGAGATCGTGCGCGTCGACGACATCGCCGACAGTGCGGCGTGGGTGGAGCACGTGGCGGCCGAGGTGAAGCGGCAGTCAGGGCTGGTGCTCGGGCCCGAAGGCACCACTGTCTATTCGGCCAACCGAGACGTCGATGGGTTGTTCAAGGCGCGGGGCTTCGAGGTGATCGCCCAGGAAGTGCAGGGGCTCACCCCGCACGAGCTCGTGCAGCGCGTGGCCGATGGCAAGCCGTGGCAGGACGAAGCGTCGGCGGAGACCAGGGCGGTCTATTCGCGCCCCGAGGTGGTCGCGCGGCTCCACGACATCTTCCGGCAGACGCTGCTCAACGACGATGGCGAGCTGGGTCACCTGCGCGACTTCCTCTCCTACGGCGCGATGATGGATGCGTCGTTGGTGCAGAAGCTGGAAGACCTGGTGCCGTTCGTGAAACCGGGCTGCATCGTCGACAAGGGCTGCGGTACCGGGAAGCTGCTGGTCGAGCTGAGCCGGCTGTATCCGCAGTCGCGGTTGGTGGGCGTCGACCTCTCGCGCGAGTTCCTGCGCGTGTGCGACGAGAACACGTATCTGACCGATGACGTACTGCTGGTGTTCGCCAACATCATCGAGCGCAACGTGCCGCCGGGTACCGCCACCACCGTCATCTACTCGTCGGTGATGCACGAGGTGCACTCGTACTGCGACTACGACGTGAAGCAGATCGATCGCGCGCTCGCCAATGCGTACGAGGAGCTGCAACCGGGTGGGCGGGTGCTCATTCGCGATGGCATCAGCCCTGCGCCTGCGACGTGGCGGATCAAGCTGCTGACGGCGGCGGTACGGGAGACGTTCGCGCGCTTCGCGAAGGAGTTCTGTCACGGGCGCGGCGCGAAGTTCGAGCAGCTCAGTGAAGACACCGTGAGGCTGTCGTCACACGATGCGAACGAGTTCCTCTGCAAGAAGGACTATCTCAAGAACTGGCACATCGAGATCCATGAGGAGTTCGGCCCGCTCACGCTGGAAGGGTGGAAGGCCGCGCTGAAGAACGCGGGCTTCGAGCCGGTTCAGCTGCAGGCGTACGCCAATCCGTGGATCGTGAAGAACCGGTACGAGGGCACCGTGGAGGTGCTCGATGATTCGGGTGTGAAGTTGGCCTGGCCTCCGACCAACATGATCGTGGTGGGGCAGAAACCGTAAACCTCTCCCTGCGGCCGGGTGAGGGGCCT
>JAUYRZ010000079.1 GCA_030695565.1 Archangium sp. | reverse complement strand
GAGTACTTCGGTGTTCCGGCTGCTCTGTACACAGACCTGCTCTCAGCTCACTCCAAGGGCACGTTTGTCACCCGCTTTATCCGCGGCCACTTCCCGTTCCGTCGGCTGGGGCAGCCAAGCGATCTGACGTAGTAGTGTTAGAGCGTGCCAGCGCGCCGCTTGAGCTCGGCGTCCAACACCCGCAGCTCGGCCTTGAGCCGCACGAAGTTGGCGTACATGCCGTCGGGCTGCTTGCCGGGCATCTTGCGAATCTGATCGCGCAGCTGGCCCATGGTGTTGCCGATCTCGGTCAGCCGGCGATTGAGGTCGTCATCTGCGCCGCTCCGAACGCCGAGCAGCTCGTCGACCTCCAGCTTGCCCTCCAGCACCCGCTCGGTCTGCTTGAAGGACAGCTTGGCGGGCGCGTTGCCCAACGCCGCGTCGACCAGCTCGACCGTCTTGAGCGACTCCTCTTCGAAGCTGGCCAGGTCCTTCGCGGTGCGCATGCGCAGCAGCGCGTCGGACAAGTCGTAGAACAGCGGCTGCCTGGGGGCTCGGCCCGGCGGAGAAAACAGCGCCAACAGCCAGACATCGATGCCGTCACCGCCGGCCTGCTCGAGCGCCTGGCGCAGAAGGGGCAACCACGCGGGGCGCAGCTTCTCCATCGCCACCCGCGGGAGGCTGACGCTGCTCAACGCGACGCGCAGCGCCGCCTGAAGGCCCGCTTTCACGTCTTCGCGAGACATCACCGCGCGCGGGGTGAAGACCCGTTCACGCCAGGCGCCCTGGCTCACTTCGGGCGCGGCTTCGGCGGCCTTCTTCAAATCGTTCAGAGACACCTTCGACTTGCCACCGACGAAAGAATCTTCTGCACGCTGATCGAAACCGGGGAGGCCTCTGATGGTCTCGTCGCCGGGGGGCTTCTTGGTGGTCATGCGGTGTGCTCGCAGTCTGCCAGCAAAGAAGAAATTGGCCACTCAGGGGTGCTCCGGCGTAGTGATGGCTCATGACGCGCTCAATGCTGCTGACCCTCGGAGTACTGGCGTCTTCCTGCGGTCCCACCTCGCCCGGAGGTGGGACAGGCACCCTCTTCGTCACGGCCCGGCTCACCTCAGACGGGAGCACTTCGGGCAGTAACGCCCGGGTGACGGTGCGCGAAGGTTCGTCGAACGGGGCCGTGGTGAAGAACGCCGAAGTGGCCATTCGCGGCGGTGCGCTCGGTCGCACCATCATCGGCTACGACGACGGCCGCGAGCAGTACCGGCTCGATAAGTTCACCTGGGTGGAGGGTTTTCGTCTCGAGGTCATCCGCGGCGACGATCGACTCGACGGGGCCATCGAGGCGCCCGGCGCGACGTTGATCGTCGATCCGATCGCCGGCTCCACGTATCGCCGCGCTGACGGGCCGTTGCTCATTCGCTGGCGAGACGGCCGCAATGTGGTGACGGGTTCGACGCAGCTGCGCCTGGAGAAGGCGAAGATCGAGCTTTCGATTCAGCAGGGCGTGATGGACCTGCTGGTCGACCCCAATGAGCTCGTGGTCAACGACAAGGAGCAGATCCGGCTCGAGCGAACCAACCAGGTGTCACTGGCTGGCGGTGTCGCGGGCTCCACGTTGAGTGCGGGCACCGAGCACTCGATTGAATTTCGGGTGGAATAGTACGACCTCGTTTACGAGCGGCGGTCGTTGGTGCGGGGGCTTGCTTTGCGATCTCGCTCGGCAGATGACTCCGCGGGCACCAGGCACTTCGGCCCACGGCCGATCAGATCTGCGCGGCCTGCGAGCTCGAGCGCCTCACGCGCATCCGACCAGTGCTCGGGGTTCCAGTAGAGGATCAGCGCCTTCTGCAGCCGCTTCTCCTTGAGCCCCTTCGCCACGAACACCGGCTCCATCTTCAGCGGGTCGATGCCCGTGTAATACATGCACGCGGCCACCGACATCGGCGTGGGGATGAAGTCCTGCACCTGCCGCGGCCGCCGCCCGCTCTCCTTGAGCCACAGCGCCAGGTCGACCATGTCTTCCAGCGTCGAGCCCGGGTGGCCCGAGATGAAGTACGGAATGTCATACTGCTCTTTGCCCGCCGCCTTCGACTCGCAGGCGAACATCTCCTGGAAGCGCTCGTAGCTCTCGATGCCGGGCTTCTTCATCTTCTCCAGCACGCGCGGGCTGACGTGTTCGGGCGCGACGGACAGCTGACCGCCGGTGTGAAAACTCGCCAGCTCCTTCACGTACTCGGGGCTCAGCTCGGCCAGGTCGTAGCGCACGCCCGACGCGATGAAGACGTGCTTCACGCCTTCTTCTTTGCGCACGTCGCGCATCAGCTCGATCAGCGGGCCGTGGTTGGTGCTCAGGTTCTCGCAGACGCCCGGGTGCACGCAGGAGAGCTTGCGGCACTTGCTCTCGATCTCCTCCGACTTGCACTTGAGCTGGTACATGTTGGCGGTCGGGCCGCCGAGATCGGTGACGGTGCCCCGGAAGTCACCCATGCGCCGCATCTGGCGGATCTCCCGCAGCACGCTGCCCGCAGAGCGGTTCTGGATGACGCGGCCTTCGTGTTCGGTGATCGAGCAGAACGTGCAGCCGCCGAAGCAGCCGCGCATCAGCACCACCGAGTGTTTGACGATCTCGAACGCGGGGATGCCCTCGTTCCCGTACATCGGGTGCGCCGCGCGGTTGAACGGCAGATCGTAGAGCTCATCCATCGCGACGTTCGCGAGGCCCTTCGAGGTGTCGCCTTCACCGTCGCCCAGCGGGAACGCGGGGGGATTGAAGAAGACGCCCCGTTGGCCATGACGCTGCACCAGCGCACGGGCGTTGCCGGGGTTCGTCTCGCGCTGAAAGGCGCCGGTCATGCGCGCGAAGGCAATGGGATCCGCAGAGACCGCCTCGAAGCTGGGCAGCACCACGGTCTTCCGATCGGCCACCTTCACCGCGGGATCCGCTTCGTGCTTCTTGACCTCTTCGTCGTTGATGAGGAACGCCGTGCCGCGAATGTCGCGCAGCTGCCCGACCTTCTCGCCGCGCTGGAGCCTGTCGGCGATCTCCCAGATAGGCCGCTCGCCCATGCCGAACACCAGCAGGTCGGCCTTCGCGTCGAGGAGGATCGAGCGGCGCAGCTTGTCGCTCCAGTAGTCGTAGTGCGCGATGCGCCGCAGCGACGCTTCGATGCCGCCGAGCACCACGGGCACGTCGGGGTACGCCTCACGGCAACGCTGCGCGTAGACGAGGGTGGCGCGATCGGGCCGGCAGCCGGTCTTCCCGCCAGGCGAGTACTGATCCTCGCTGCGGTTTTTCTTCTGGGCCGTCAGCCTGTTCAGCATCGAGTCCATGTTGCCGGCGGCGACGCCAAAGAACAGACGCGGCTTGCCCAGCTCTTTGAACGGCTCGGCGGAGTGCCAGTCGGGCTGCGCGATGAGGCCGACCTTGAACCCACGGCCTTCCAGGAAACGCGCGATCAACGGGGGCCCGAACGCAGGGTGGTCCACGTACGCGTCGCCGCTGATGATGACGATGTCGCACTGCTCCCAACCGCGCGCCTGGAGATCGGCACGTGAAACGGGGAGGAAGGGGTGCGGGAACTTCTTGCCTGACATCGCGGTCGCCACCCGTGACCCCTACCCCGTTCCATCCACGAGGCGCAAATTTCGAAGGTCAATGTTTCTGTGGGAGACGGTCATCTCGGAACGGTCACCAGGCGGCGCGCACCCCGGCGTAAGCGCCGATCTGCCAGGCGAGCCCACCCGCGGCCCTGGTGGCGGAGCCGCCGTTCACGTGCAGGGTGAAGAACTTGTAGCTGACCTCGAAGTCACCCACGAAGCGCACGCCATCGATGGTGTTGCCCAGCGGCAGGTAGTTGACGCCCAGCAGCACGCGGGTCTCGTGGCGATCGAGGAAGGCCACGGCGAGTGCGGGGCCCGCTCCACCTCGCAGCGCAGCGGGCGCCGTCGCGGTGGACTGCGCGGGATCGATCACCCGCAGCTCTCCGGCCAGACCCACGCCGATGGCGCCGAAGAAGTAACGCGCGGTGAGCAACGAGTCGAAGGTCGAGGCGGGCGTACCGCTCACGGTGGCGAGGTAGCGGCCCCAGAGCCGGATCTCGAAACCTGAAGCCATGCCCTCCGGAGGTGCGGTGCCCCAGAACCCGAAGTGTGCGCCGCCCATCACCCCGAGGCCGAAACCGGTGTCGAGCCCGCTGCCACCACCGGTGATCCACACGCTGCCGGCCGAACGTTCGAAGGAGTCGTCGATCACGATCGCGTCGGCCTTCTGCTTCGCTTCGAAGAGCCGCTTCTCGGCATCGATGCGCGCCTTCTCGGCCTGCGCCGCTTCGGTGACCGCGGCCTGCGCGATGGCGGGGCTCATGCTCACCGCGTCGACCGCCGCCTGCTTCTTGAGGATCTCTTCGTCCTTGGCGCGCTTGAAGTTCGCTTCGGCGTCCTTGACCAACTGCGTCTTCTGGGTGCGCTGCTGGGCCACCTTCGCGTCACGTTCGGTCACCAGCTTCTTTTCTTCGGCGGCCTTCTGGGCGAGCGCGGCTTCTTCCTTCTGCTTCTCCAGCTTCGCTTCGGTCTCGGCCTTCTCCTTGAGGCGCTGCTGCTCGGCGTCGGCGCGCTCCTTCTTTCGCTCTTCTTCGGCCTTGAGCGCCTTCGCTTCGGCTGCGCGCTTTTCTTCGGAGCGTTCATCGCGGGTGCGCTGCTCGGCCTCTTCACGCCGTTTGATCTCCCGGTCCGCGAAGTCTCTTTGCTCCTTCTGTTTCTTCGCTTCGGCATCGGCGGCGGCGAGGGCACGTTTGTCGGCCTCAGCCTTGGCGGCCGCTGCATCCGCGGCTTGCTTGAGCTTGATGGCTTCGGCAGCACCGACCGCGGCAGAAGCGGCGGCCAGGCGCTCCGATTCGGCCTTGGTCTGGGCCGACTTCACTTCGTCGTTGGCGACGCGCTCCTTGCACTTCTGGAGCTGCGTCTGCGTCCACCGCGAGTACAGGTTGTACTCCTGGAAGATGGTGTCGCGCCGGGTGGCCTGCACCATGCGGCGCTGGCCTGCCGCGGTGAGCGCGGAGACGTCGATGTTGCACGAGGCGTCACTGGCGATGGTGGCGGCCCCGAAGGTGCGAGTCATCGGGTAGTTCGCGCCGTTGTAGGGCAGCAGCATGTCGCGCAGCCACTGCCCTTCGTCGAAGCCCACCTGCTTCTGAATGGTGCTGGTGAGCATGGTGGCGCACTCGAGGCGCGCCTGGTCGCACGCTTCACCCCGTTCGGCGCAGAGGCCGGCCGCCTTGGTGAAGGTCAGCCCGAGCACCTTGTCCTGAGCCATCGCAGCCACCAGTGGTGCCGTGTCGCGCACCCGCGGTGCTTCACAAGGTTCAGCAGCGGTGACCGCTGCGACGACGATGGACATGAACAGCATGGGTGACTCCGGGGGAAAGGTGCGGGCTTACTTCGACAACGAGAAGACGCCGGGGATGCCCCCGTCCGTCGTCTCGCGGTACGTCAAGACAGAGCCGGTGATGCAGCTGTCGTAGGTCTCGGTCGGGTTCGCGGTGGTCAGCTGACCCGCGGTGTACGTGTAGCTCTGCGAGCCGCTCTGGCCGATGTCGAAGCTTAGCTGGCAGACGCATTCTGTGCCCACGACGGCGCACGTCCCACTGAGGCCAAACGAGCCCAACTGCCCCTGGACGCCGTTGCAGAACAGAGGATTGCTGCAGTTGCCGCCGGCAGAAAGCGTGAAATTGACCTGGCCCACCACAGCGCGGTGCACGGCGGTGCCGTCGAAGACGGCCGAGCCCGAGATCGCGCCGTTCTTGTTGGTGACCGTGGCGGTGCAGCCGAGCTGCATCGCGGCCGACGTCACCCGCGAGAAGGCCGAGTCGTCGATGCAGCCCGTCGAGTACGCCCAGGCGTCCACTTCGTTGCCTGCGCAGTTGCTCACGGCGCCGCAGTCGTTGGCGAAGGTGAGCACGACGGTCGGAGGCGTGAGCGTGCCGCCGTCGGGGCGAGCGATCGTGCCCGCGTCGAACATGGGCACGCCGCCACCACCACCGCCGGTCGAACCGCCGCCCGCGCCGCCGCCCATCGAACCGCCGCCGCTGCCGCCACCCATCGAACCGCCACCGGTGCCGCCACCCGTCGAACCGCCACCGGTGCCGCCACCCGTCGAGCCAGTGCCGCCGCCCATCGAGCCGCCACCCGTGCCGGTGCCGCCGCCCGTCGAGCCGCCGCCGCCACCACCGACGGCGGTGCTCGTGCGACAGGTGCCGAACTCACAATTGGTGGCGACCTGACAGGAGACGCAGCCGTTGCCCTGGTTGCCACACGCCGAGTTGCTCGCGCCTGCCTGGCACGCGCCCGCCGCATCACAGCAACCCGCGCAGGTCGCGGGAGAACAGGCCGGAGGCGTGGCCGAACACCCGACGAAGGCTCCGATGATGGCTGCAGCAGAGAAGGCGAGAATGTGGCGTGCGTGGTGGTGCATCAGGAGACTCCAGGTGTGGGGACGGACCGCCCTCGAAAGGACGCACAGCTTCCCCCGGAAAGCAGGCGACGGAAAGCGCCTCGAACACGCTGTCTTCGAAGGTGTGGTTCGCCTTGGGGAAGGTGGTGCGCCTGGGTGGTGTCTGCGCAGCGCCCGAACGCGCAAGGCTCTCGGCACGTGCGCGTCAAGCTCACGGAACGCGCGCTTCGACTCAGTGAACGCTCAGCCAGCATTGATGCAGGTCCGGAGGAACGATCAGCCTCCACCGCGGCACGGAGCAATCTTCGTCGGTTCGTGCGCTCCGACGAAAGTACGTCGTGTCCTGCACGCCCCGGCGCGCGAGCTCCTCCCACTGCGCCTTGCGAAGATCGAAGCGTGCGCAGGTCAGGAAGAAGGCCAGGCGCGTGACGAGCAAGGGGCTCTCGAACGAGTACGCATGACGGATCATCTCGTTGGCGTCTGCTGACTTCGCGCACTCAGTGAAGATTCCCAACAGCTCGACGGGAGGTGGTGCTCGCTCGAGCAGCGACAGACAATCCACCAGCGTGCGAGCGACCGAAGTGACCAGGATCGGCTGTCCTTCACGCTCGTGGTGCTGCGCCCCTGCGCCTTGCAGCCGGGACTCCGTCACACGCAGCGGTGCGTAGATCATCTCCTGATAGACCGCACCCGTGGTGCGCTCCGTCGTCATGAAGCTCACTTGATGTTCGATGCCCGTGAGGCCGTGGAACGAGAGCGCACCGTCGTGCGAGATGACGACCTCCTTCGCCATCTTGGATGCGAGGAGCCACGGATCGACGGACTCGGCGGTCGCGTAGACCCCTCGGCGCACGTTCACCAGCCGGCCGCGAGCGACGTGGTACTGGAGGACCTTTCGAGCGTTCGACGGAGGGCGACGCATCGAGCGATAGGCCGCCTCCAGCTCGTCGAGGCGGAAAGCAGAATGTTGGAAGATGAACCCGAGCGGCGACGCGTTCTCAGTCACCTGCCGATGCTACGCGATAACACTCAAAAACTGGTGTTATCGCGTATTGACGGCAGCCCCGCCCGATGACCGAGGCCAGAGGGGAGACCTGCGGAAATTGAACGCAGCACCTCTCGCGCCGAGAGGCCTGCTCGACCGAGCTCAAACCAGCCCCATCCCTCACCACCCACCATCGAGGCAGCATCTGACTGTCCGTTATGGTGCGAGCCTCATGCTGACACTCGGAACCTCGCTCGACGCCACCGCGCTGACCCTCGAGACCAAAGCGCTGACCACCCACGGCTTCATCCTGGGCATGACCGGCTCGGGGAAGACCGGCTTGTGCGTGGTGCTGGTGGAAGAGCTGCTGCGCGCCGGAGTGCCGGTGCTCGCGGTGGACAGCAAGGGAGACCTGGCGACCCTGCTGCTGTCCGCCGATCCGCACGACGCGCGGCTCCAGAAGGCGATGGCGCAGCTGGGCCTGACGGCCGAGGCGTTCGCGGCCTTCCGCGCGAGCTATCAACCGAGGCTCTACACACCCGGAGCGACGCTCGGCCTGCCGGTGGATCTGCTGGGAAGCCTGGGGCCGCCCGCCGACGGGGCGCCGGAGTCGCTCGCGGAAGCCGCTGATGGCGCCGCGCGAAGTCTGCTGGGGCTGGTCGGCGTGGAGGCCGATCCCCTCACCTCACGTGAGTATCTGCTGCTCGTGCAGTTGCTCAGCGCCGCGTGGCAGCAGGGCCAGACGCCGACCTTGAGCGATCTGGTGCGGCAGGTGGCCACCCCGCCCTTCGCCACGGTGGGCGCCCTGCCGCTGGAAGACTTCTTCCCGCAGAAAGACCGGCAGAACCTGATGGTCCGCCTCAACGGCTTGCTGGCCTCGCCGAAGTTCGCGGCCTGGCGCACCGGAGAGCCGCTCGACCCGGGCGTGCTGTTGAAGAGCCCCGACGGCCGCCCGCGTCTCTCGATCTATTCGGTCGCCCACCTCTCCGAGGAGGAGCGTCTCTTCGCGGTGGCCCAGCTCCTCGAGCGCACCCAGTCGTGGATGCGCAAACAAGGAGGCTCGAGCGGCCTGCGCGCGGTGCTGCTGATCGACGAGATCTACGGCTACTTCCCTCCTGGCCCCGCGAACCCGCCCACCAAGCCGCCCTTGTTGGGTCTGCTCAAGCAAGCGCGCGCGTTCGGGTTGTCCGTGGTGCTCGCGACGCAGAACCCGATCGACCTCGACTATCGCGGCCTCGCGAACATCGGCACCTGGCTCATCGGCCGCCTGCAAACGGATCAAGACAAGGCGCGCATTCGAGACGCCCTGCTGTCCGCGGCCTCTGCGACGGGCATCAGCGGTACGCAGCTGGACGATCTCATCTCGAAGCTCGAGCCGCGAAAGTTCCTGCTGCACTCGGTGCACCGGCCGCAGCCGACGGTGTTCACCTCGCGCGACGCGTTGACCGAGCTGCGGGGCCCCTTCAGCGCCGCGGAGCTGCGCCAGGTCTCCAGCCAGCTCCAGCAGCAAGCGGTGGCGCCGGCGGTCGCCGCTCCGAGCGCGGTCACTTCTTCGATCGATCCCGAGCTGGGGCCGTTGTTCGAGGTCGATCAGGGCCAGGCGCTGCCCTACCTGCTGCTGAAGTTCGGCGTGCGCTACCGGCTGGGCACGGCCGTCAGTGAAGAGACGGTGCACGAGCTCGCTTTCCCACTGGAGGGCGCTCACTCCGCGACCGAGGTGCTCGAAGGAGATCCGCTGTCGGTCAAAGGCGTGCGCTTTCAGCCCACCGCGCCCGTGGGGCTGACGCCCGGGTCGATGCCCGCGTGGGTCAATGGACTCAAGGCGGCGAAGCTGCAGGCCGCGATTCGCGAGCGGCTGCCTTCGAAGCTCGAGACGAAGCTCACCCAGGACGCGCAGACGAAGTTGATCTCAGGGCCGACGGAGACGCCCGAGGCGTTCGCCGCCCGGGTGATCGAGAAACAGGGCGTCTCGAAGGATCGGCAGAAGCTGGCGCGCGATCTGGAGAAGCGACGCGCCGACTACGCCCAGGCCGAGAAGGAGCTCTCGTCGCGCAAGGCAGAGAAGTGGCTCAACGTGGGCGCGGGCGTGCTGGGGCTCTTTTCGGGGCGGCGCTCATCACTGAGCGGCGTGGGCCGGGCGCTCGCGAGCAATCGGCAACAGGGCGGCAGCGAAGCGAAACTGGAAGATCTCGCACTCGCGATCCAACAACTCGAGAAGACCCTCGCTGAGCAGGAGCAAGTCGACCCGCGGCGTTTCGTCGAGCAGGTGGTGGTGCCGCGCGCGGGCGACGTGCAGGTGCTGCGGCTGAGCCTCGCGTGGATCGTTCCGTAGCAGGCGAGGCCCTCACCCCGACCCTCTCCCAAAGGGCCCAAAGGGAGAGGGAGGCTATCGGTGCTCGCGGTACCAGGCGATCGTCTGCGCCATGCCGCGCGCCACGTCGACCTGCGGCGACCAACCGAGCACCTGCTTCGCCTTGCCGTTCGCCAGCACACTGCGCCGCTGCTCACCCAGCCGCTCCGGCCCGTACTTCGCCGGAGTCTGCACGCCGAGGTTCTTCGCCAGCAGCGCGTACACCTGGTTCACATCGGTCTCGGTGGTGGTCGCGATGTTCACCCCGCCGCAATATGCCGTGGTGAGCGCCTTCACGTTCGCCTCCACCACGTCACCCACGTACACGAAGTCGCGTGTCTGGCCGCCGTCGCCGTAGATGGTGCACGACTCACCGCGCAGCAGCCGCTCCGCGAAGATCGCCACCACGCCCGCTTCACCGTGCAGGTTCTGCCGCGGCCCGTAGACGTTCGCGTAGCGCAGCGCCACGTAGTGCAGGCCGTACATCGCCTTGAAGCACGAGAGGTACAGCTCACCTGTGAACTTGGAGACCGCGTACGGCGAGACCCCGGCCGGCGGCTCCGTCTCGGGAGTCGGCATCACCTGGCTGTCACCGTACATCGAGCCACCCGACGCCGCGTAGACCACCCGGGTGAGCGCCCCTCCTCGCCGGGCGGCCTCGACCATGTTGATCGTGCCGCCGATGTTCGTATCCGCATCGAGGCGGACGTCGGTCACCGACTTCCGCACGTCGATCTGCGCGCCGTGCAGGTTGAGCACCTCGGGCTTGAACGCCTCCACCGCGCTGGCCGCTGTTTCCGAGCGGATATCGGCTTCCACGAAACGAGCCGCTCCGTTCAAATTCTTGCGAACGCCAGTCGAGAGGTTGTCGACGATCATCACCTCATGACCGAGCGCCACATACGCATCGACGATCTGCGAAGCGATGAACCCAGCGCCACCCGTGACCACGATCTTCATCTCTTCAGCTCCCTGAGGTGACGTAGGCGACCGTCTCATCCATGCCCTGCGCGACGGTGTGCGTCGGGGCGTAGCCGAGCTTCTCGCGCGCCCGGCTGATGTCGGCCTGAGAATCTTTGATGTCGCCCGCGCGAAACGGCTGGAACACCGGCTGCAGCGCCGCGATCGAGGGGCGCTGTTTCGCGAGGCGCGTGCGAATCAGCTCGTACAGCTCGAGCAGGCTCGTCTTGCCACCGACCGCCACGTTGTAGACCGCGTCCGTCGCACCGGGCACCTGCGTGAGCGCCGCGCGAAGGTTCGCCTGCACTGCGTTCGAGACGAAACAGAAGTCACGGCTGGTGCTGCCATCGCCGTTGATGAGGCAGGGTTTCTCGTCGACCAGCGCTGCCATCCACCTCGGGATCACCGCGGCGTACGCGCCGTTGGGATCCTGCCGGGGCCCGAAGACGTTGAAGTAACGCAGCCCGATGGTCTCGATGCCGTAGGTGCGCTGGAACACCGAGGCGTAGACCTCGTTGATGTGTTTGGTGGCCGCGTACGGAGAGAGCACCCGCCCGGTGCGCGACTCGACCTTGGGCAGCGTGGGATCATCGCCGTACACCGAGCTGCTCGAGGCGAACACGAAGCGCTTCACCTTCGCGTCGCGCGCGGCGATCAACATGTTCACGAAGCCGTCGACGTTGGCCCGGTGGCTGTCGAGCGGGAGCGCGATGCTGCGCGGCACCGAACCCAGCGCCGCCTGGTGCAGCACGTAGTCGACGCCGGCACACGCGGCCTGGCAGTGCTCCGGCGAGGTGATGTCACCCTGGTGGAAGGTGAAGCGCGAGGCCGCGCCCTCCCCCGCCCGCTTCACCGCGTCATCGAGGTTGCGCTGGTAGCCAGTCACCAGGCTGTCGAGCGCCACCACCCGCTGGCCTTCACGCAGCAGGGTCTCGACCAGGTGCGAGCCGATGAAGCCCGCGCCGCCGGTCACCAACCACGTCGACTTCGTTTCGATCAGAGGCACCAGTAACTCACGCGGCCACTGGGGATCTCCGCCGGGTTGAGCGCGCTCTTCACGTCGACCAGCACGCCGCCGGGTTTGATGCGATCGACCAGGAAGCTGAGCTTTTCGCCCACGTACTGCTGGTGCGAGACCGCGAGGATCAACGCGTCGAGATCCTTCATCTCCTCGAGCGGGGTCAAGCCCAGGCCGTACTCGTGCTTCGTCTCGGCAGGATCCGCGTAGACGTCGGTGAGCTTCGCCTCGATGCCGAACTCCTTGAGCTCCTTGATGATGTCGGGAACCTTCGAGTTGCGAATGTCGGCGACGTTCTCCTTGAAGGTCAGGCCGAACACGCCGACGCGCGCGTTCTTCACCGGCAACCCCGCGTGCACCAGCAGCTTCACGGTGCGCTGCGCGATGTACGGGCCCATCTCGTTGTTGATGCGCCGGCCGGCGAGGATCACCTGCGGCTGGTAGCCCAGCTCTTCCGCCTTGGTGGTCAGGTAATACGGGTCGACGCCGATGCAGTGACCGCCCACCAGGCCCGGGCTGAACTTGAGAAAGTTCCACTTGGTGCCGGCGGCCGCGAGCACGTCGCGGGTGCGAATGCCCATGCGGTCGAAGATCAACGCCAGCTCGTTCATCAACGCGATGTTCAGATCGCGCTGGGTGTTTTCGATCACCTTGGCCGCCTCGGCGACCTTGATGCTGGCGGCCTTGAACACGCCCGCCTCGATGATCGCGCCGTAGGTGTCGGCCACCCGATCCAGCGTGCCTGCGTCTTCACCGGAGACCACCTTGGTGATGCGCTCGAGCGTGTGCAGCTTGTCGCCCGGGTTGATGCGCTCGGGCGAATAGCCCAGCTTGAAGTCCACCCCCTGGGTCAGCCCGGAGAGCTTCGCCAACAACGGCCCGCACACCTCTTCAGTGACGCCCGGGTAGACGGTGCTCTCGTAGACCACCACGTCGCCCTTCTTGAGCGCGCGCGCCACCGTCTCGCTGGCCTTCACCACCGGCGTCAGATCGGGCCGGTTGGTCGAGTCGACCGGCGTGGGCACGGCCACCACGAAGAACGTGGCCTTCTTGAGCGCCTCGGGATCCCAGGTCATCTCGAGCGAAGAGGCCTGGAGCACCTCTTTGGGCACTTCACCGGTGCGGTCGAAGCCCGCGCGCAGCTCCTTGACCTTCGCCACGTTGATGTCGAAACCGATGGAGCCGGGGAACTTCCGCGCAAAGGCCAACGCGACGGGAAGACCGACGTAACCCAGGCCAATGATTGCAACGCGTTCGCTCACGGAGCTCCTCTGAAGGGATTCCGAAGCGAATAGCCAAAAAAGTCCACGCCGTCACTCATGCACGGTGTGAGTGCCCACCCGAAGGTCGGCGGTTCACTTCTTGATGAAGGCCAGGGCCGGTTCCTTGTTCTTGCCCTTGCCCGTAGGGTTGATGCCCGCGAGCGCCAGCGCCGTTGCGTAGACGTGGCCTGCGTTGGGCACCACTGAGGTGGCGTCCTTGGTGCCGGTGAGCACGCCCGTGGTCGGGTTGTACGCAGGGTCCATCGTGCCGTTGGGGAGCAGCGGAATGCCCTCGAGGCTGCTGGTACCCACCCGGCCCCACTGCCGGTTGCCCTGCACGGTGCCCCCCAAGAACGCCACCGAGTTCACCTTCCAGTGCTGGCAGCAGTCCTGCTCCATGATCTTCGTGTACTTGGTCGCGTCGGGATCATTGGAGGCGAGAATCGTGGCCACATCGCCCTGAATGGTGCGCCCCATCTCGGACGCCAGCACGACGGTGGTCAGATCCCAGTACGACTTGCCGGTGGTGCCGAACTGCGTGTTCTTGAGCTTGGTGGCAAACGCCTTGAGCGGATCCCACAGGTCGCGCCGCAGCCGGGTCAGCTGATCCTGCTGACCGTCGTTGTTCATGATGCCGCTGCGATCCTGGTGCGTGTCGTAACCGCGGATCTGCCGGTTCTCGATCCAGAAGCCGAGCGAGAGCCCCTTGGTCATCAGCTCGTAGGCCATCAGCGCCTGCACGTTGACGTTCGGGCTGTCTTTCGAGCGCGCCGGGTTGCCGTTGACCGAGGTGGAGTTGGTCGCTTCGTCCGACGCGGTGACGCCGAACTCCGCGCGCAAGGTGGGGTCGGTGAAGAGCGTGCCAGGGTTGACGATGACGCCCGTGCCCGAGGTGAGCTGCTTGTAGATGTCGACCGCCGAGCTGAAGGCCGCCACCGACTCGCCGTTGTGCTCGGCGATGAAGTTGCGGTGCAGGTCGTCGACGAACGTGCGGATGCGCGCGGTGCGGGCGCCTGCCGTCACGTTGCCCAACTGCGAGAGCCGGTTGCGCATCTCGGCAGGGGTGCGGCCGTAGACGGTGTGCGCGTACGCCGGCCCCAGCTTCTCGTAGAAGCCGGTGCCTTCCGGGTAGTTCGCTTCTTCGAGCTCACCGTCGGACAACCAGCGGTGCCAGCTCACGTTGGCCATCGGGTAGTTCGCGCCGTACGTCTCGGCGAAGGCCTGCATCAACGAACGTTCGGTGGGGCCCCGTACCGCGGTCAGCGCCGCGTACGAGGGGTACTTGCCGTATTGGTAATCCCACCGGCCACCGGAGTGGAAGGTGTTGCCCACGTGCGACGAGACCACCGCCATGTCGTTGAACAGCGGCAACCCGTCAGCGGCGAGGAAGCCGTAGTTGATGTTGCCCTGCGTCCTGGGCACCGCGAAGTGCGCCGCGTCGACGCCGAAGTTCTTGGGCCGGTAGAACTGGTTCGACCACGCCGGCGTGGGGTTGAGCGTGCCCGCGGGAATGGACAGCGTCGCGTGTTGGGGCGTGTCGAGCGGGCTGAACATCGAATAGCTGTCCCAGCCGCCCTCCTGAAACCACATCACCAGGAACTTCGGCTCCATCGTCTGGGCCACCGCGCGCGCGATGCCCAACGACTTCGAGGTGCCCGGAACGCCGAAGCTGCGGAAGAAGCCGAGCCAGTCGAGCACGCCGATCGCCCCACCCGCTGCTGCTCCCTGGAGAAACGAACGACGCTTCATGGCGCCCCCTGAAAGTTCGGTGAAGCAGCCATGGCTTTGAGCACGGCCCGCATGTCGCCGCCGTTGGCGAAGGTGGTGTCCCAGAGGTGCTTGTAGAGCACGCGCTCATCGGTTTGCGCGCGGAGCTCACGGCCCATCATGAGCCTGACCTGGGTGTTGATCATGCGGCGAACGAAGGGCTCCTTCTTCACCGCCTTGGTGGTGAACGCCTCGAGCCCGACGCCCTTGTACGGATAGTTCGGGACGAGCTCACGATCGCTGTCGTCGATGGCGCTGGTGGCGAGGTACGTGCCGTCGTCAGTCCACTTGAGCCGTTGATGCGCGAGCGGCGTGAGCAGCTGGTGGCACGAGAAGCAGACGCTCTGCGGATCGACGGTGGAGGTCGCGGTGGCCGTACCGCGCTGGTCGAACACCTCGGGCGGCACTTCGAAGACCGAGCCCATGAAGCCCGACAAGACGCGCGCGGGGAAGTTGTAGTGAGGCAGGCCGGGCTTGTTGTTCAGGTAACCGCGCGCCGTGAGCAGGCCGGTCTTGCCGTGTTCTGCCGGCCGGGGCTGCTGCACGAACTGCTCGTCGACGGTGTACTCGGCGGTGAGCACCTCTTCGAAGTTGCGCCCGTTGAGGGTGACGTAGGTCCACAACCGCGCGGGCTCGTCAGACTCGGGCGTGCCCTGGCTCTCGATGCGCAGCTGAATGCGGTTGAAGTAGTACTTGCGGAAGTCGGGGCTGGCGAAGACCTGATCGATCATCGCGGGGAAACCGTTGGTGCCCAACGCGGTGAACTCGGCGGCCGTCGGAGGCCGGCCGAGGGTCCGCTGCGTGAGCGCCACCAACCGCAACGGATCCTTCGCGGCGGCGGTGGTGAGCTTCTCCACCTCGGGCGGCATGGTGAACAGGAAATCGGGGTGGCGCATGAGCGCTTCGCACACGCCGCTCCACGCGCTGCCCTGAGTACCGAGGCCCGAGAGATCCTTGAGCAGCTCGTAGGTGGAGGTCAGCTCGGCCGTGTTCGGCGGGCGGTAGACCATGCGCTGGTAGAGCGAGCTCAACTTCTGCTTCGCCCCGTCGGCGCGCGTGGTGCCCGTGCCCGCTCCGAGGGGACCCAACACGGTGATGGAGTCGAAGTAGAGGTTGCGATCGCCGCCGCTGGGCGAGCTGCCGTCGTTGAAGAAGTTCACCGACACCGAGCTCATGCCGGTGGCCGTCACCACCACGTCGACGCTCTTGTCTTCGTAGGCCGCGGGGTTGGAAAAGGTCAGCGCGCTCGGGCCGGCCGCCGCGCCGATCTGCACCCGCACCTGGGGCGCGCCCATCTCGGCATCGAGCGTCGGCTTGCCGCGCACCGTGACCCGGTACGTGCCCGGCGCCACCAGGTTGTACGGCGTGGCGAAGGTGCAGTTCGTGTAACAAAAGTAGCCGGCCGGGTTGGTCGAGGCGTTGCCTGCTCCGGTGGCCGGGCTGGGCGTGAGCGACTCGATCTGCACCGTGGTGGTGGCCTGCGCGGGCACGTCGACGATCGGCGTGGTCAAGGTGAGGCCGGTGAAGGGGCCCGTGCCGGCGGTGGCCGCGGCGCCACAGACGTCGGGGGCCAACGAGTCCATGCCCAGGAGGAAGTCAGGGGTCGCCACGCGGGCTTCCACGAAGTGCGTGGTGAAGTTCACGCCGCCGAACAAACCGATGTTGCGCTCGAACTGGTCGGCGCCGGTGCGCACCCAGTCGTCGTTGAAGATCGACTTCACCTTGCTCTTGAGCTGCACGTAGTTGAGGAACGGGTTGTCGTACGAGCTGATCGCCTGGCCGCTGTACGGGAGCAGCAGCTCGGGCGGGAACTGCTCGTCGGCCGCGGGACCACCGCTCGCCTCGAACGACTTGATCATGCAACCCACCTTCGCCACGGCCTGCACGGTGGCGTCGGAGAACGCAGGCGCCCCTTGCGGCATGCGCACGCGTTCGTCGGGGTTGATCAACCGCGCCAGCACCGAGCCCTGGTCGTCGGCGAAGAACCCCGCACCCCGCACCTGGTAGAAAGTTTCGGTCGCGTCAGAAGTCACGGTGAAGCGGCGATTGGCGGCCGGTGAGTGACACGAGACGCACTGGCTCTGCCCGCTGACCATCGCCGGGTACACGTCGGTCGCGAAAAGACCGGCCGCCTCTTCGATGCGCACGTTCGGAAACTGCCCGATGTCACAGGTGACTTCAGGGGGAACGTAGACCTCGGGCTGGGGCACGATCGCCTCCTCGCCCGCAGTACCCAGAGGTCCGATGACGCCTTCACAACCGACTGTCAGCAAGGCTGCGGACAAGAGCCATGTGCGAGTGCGCATCGCCGCAGTGTCGTGAGCCTGTGTGGGCAGGTCAACGGTCGTTCTTCAGGCGCACAGGTGCGACACGACCCTCCAGCGTCGCCCGGGTGACGAAGGCGAGCGAGACCAGCCGGCGCAGGGCGCGGCCCTTGCCCTCGGGCAAAACGACGCCGAGTGACTGCGCGAGCTCCTCCACGCTGCCGGGCGATCCGTCGATGACGCGCGCGATCACGCTGCGCAGATTCACGAATTCTTCGGGGGCCGCGCCTTCGAGCTCGAGCAGATCGCGGCAGAAGCTGCCCCAACCCAGCTGGAGATCACCGGGGCGGATGAACTGTTTCCACTCCGCGATCACCGACTCGCGGCTCTCGGCCCAGCCGATCTCTTCGGCGATCATGTCGAGGTGCCGCGGCACGCGCGGGCCCAGGGGGCGCACCGGCTTGAGCAACCGCTCGAAACGTTCACCGGTCGAGACACGCTCAGCCACCAGCTGAACCAGTTCGGGAGCGTCGGGCAGGGGCCGATGGGGATCGCAGAGGGGCCAGGCGTTGGCTTCTCCGAAGACGACCACCAGCTCGCGGTCACGCAGCACCGCGGTGGGATCGAGCTTCACCGTGTTGCGCTGCTTGCGGTTCTTGTGACGCGTGGAGACCGGGTTCTCGCGGATGTAGTCGAGCTGCTTCTCCACCATCGCGTCGAAGGCGGTGAGGATCGGCGTGAACCGCGCGGGCGCCTTCTCCAGCCGGCCGAGCACGAAGGCGGTCGCTTCGATGGTGGCCAGGCAGTGCGCTTCAGGCTCTTTGCGAATGCGGTAGTTGCCTGGCTGATCGGGGAAGAACTTGAGGCGCGGCAGCCTGGAGAGCAGCGGGCACTTCTCCACCACCTTCTTCGCGTTCGACCAGGTGCCGTCGACCACCACCAGCGTCTCGGGCGGCACGGTGAGCGCGTCGACGTCGACGGCCGATTCGCTGGGGAAGAGCACCGCCACACCCGGCCTCGCGCAGAGCGCCTCGAGCGACTTGTTGCCGACCGCGGTGATGCCGACGTGCAGCTCGGAGTTGGGCAGCGACAGGTGCGCCATGCGGCACGTGCTGATGGGAACCTTCGCCTCGCGCGGGTGCTGAATGAACACCACGCGCGTCTGGTTGGGCACCTGCGTCACCGCGCTGCACCAGCAGACGGTGCGGGGGCGGCGACAGCGCAGACAGATTTCCCGGTGCTCAGCGACGGCGACTTCCATGCGCCGCCCTGTACTCCCTCTCCCCTCGGGAGGGGAGAGGGTCGGGGTGAGGGGCCGTTCGAGCTATACCTCCGGCGCATGATTTCCCTCGTCGTCACGCCCGCAAAAGATCGGCTGGCCCAGCTGTGAACCTGCTGCTGCTTCAACCCGGCGAAGTCGACGAGCACGGCATCGCCCGCCTCGCAGGCCGTCGCCTCGAGCACGCCCGCGAAGTGTTGCGCGTGCAAGCCGGCCAGACCCTGAAGGTCGGAATACTCGACGGCTTGATGGGCACCGCCGAGGTGCTCTCCCTCGATGAACAAGCCCTGGTGCTCCAGGTGAAGGTCACCGAAGCGCCGCCCCCGCGTGCGGGCGTGTCGCTCGTGCTCGCCGTGCCCCGCCCCAAGGCCCTCAAGCGCGTCATCCCCGCGATCGCTTCACTCGGTGTCGATCGGGTGGTGATGGTGAACGCCGCGCGCGTCGAGAAGAGCTACTTCGACAGCAAGGTGCTCGCGAACGAGTTCCTCGACGGGCTCATCGAGCTGGGCCTCGAGCAGGCCTGCGACACCATTCGCCCCACCGTGGAGATCCGCGAACGCCTCAAGCCCTTCGTGGAAGACGAGCTGGCCACCTGGGCGCCGCGCGACTCGGTGCGGTTGATCCCCCACCCGCACACCACCACCCCACTTCGCCCGGTGCCCTCCTCGAGCCACGTGGTGCTGGCCATCGGCCCTGACGGCGGCTGGGTGCCCTTCGAGGTCGAGCTCTTCCGTCAGAACGGGTTCCAACCGGTCTCGCTGGGCCCCCGCGTGCTGCGCGGAGAAGTCGCCGTTCCGGCAGTCCTCGGAGCCGTGCGCGCGGGCAGCTGACGGGCTATCAAGGCAAGTTGCCATGACGTTTCTCAAAGACGCCAAGACCCCCGTGAAGCCGAAGCAGGACTCCGTGAACCCGCCGGCGCTGCTGGCCTTCATGATGAAGGACTGGAAGCCCCAGTCGGAGGCGCTGCCGAAAGCGCATCGTCACGCGAAGGCATTCCGTTCGCGGCGCGAGGCGCTCTCGAAGAAGTTCCCCGGCGAGGTGCTCATCATCCCCACCGGCCACGAGCAGGTGCGCGCCAACGACACGCACTTCCGCTTCCGCGCGGGCAGCGACTTCTTCTGGCTCACCGGCAACCTCGAGCCCGACTGTGTGCTCGTGATGGTGCCGCGCGCGGGTGGTCACGACGCGCATCTGTTCGTCGAGCCCAACCCCGGCCGCAGCAGCGACACGTTCTACACCGACCGCAAGAAGGGCGAGCTGTGGGTCGGCCCGCGTTTCGGCGTGACGCAGAGCTGCGCCTACTTCGACGTCGAGGTCGCGCGTGGCCTGCCCGAGCTGCCGAAGTTCCTGGAGAAGTACCCGCTCTCCCGCGTGCTGCGAGGCGTCTCCGCTTCGGTCGATGCGCTGCGCAGCCCCTCCCATGAACGGCCCGTCGACAAAGAGCTCGCCGCCGCCTTGAGCGAGCTGCGCCTCTGCAAAGACGCCATCGAAGTGGCTGAGCTCAAGAAGGTGATCGACTCCACGAAGCGTGGCTTCGAAGACGTCATCCGCGCGATGGGCAAGGCGAAGAGCGAGCGTGAAGTCGAAGGGCACTTCGGTTTCCGCGCGCGCCTCGAGGGCAACGACGTCGGCTACGGCACCATCGCCGCGTCGGGCGCGCACGCCTGCATCCTCCACTGGACCAACAACGACGGAGCGCTGCGCAAGCAAGACCTGCTGCTGCTCGATGCGGGGGTCGAAGGCCACGCGCTGTACACGGCCGACATCACGCGCACGTTGCCCATCAGCGGGAAGTTCTCGAAGGAGCAGCGCGAGATCTACGAGCTCGTCTGGGCCGCCCAGCAGGCTGCCTTCGCGGCCGTGAAGCCGGGCAACGACTTCATGGAGCCCAACCGCCGCGCGATGCGTGTGCTCGCCGAGGGCCTGGTGAAGCTGGGCATTCTGAAGGTGGCCGCTGAAGAGGCGCTCGCCGACGAGAAGCAGTTCTACAAGCGCTACTCGCTCCACAACGTGAGCCACATGCTGGGCCTCGACGTGCACGACTGCGCGAAGGCGCGGCAAGAGGTCTACCGCTACGGCCCGCTGCAGCCGGGCATGGTGCTCACCGTCGAGCCGGGGCTCTACTTCCAGGAAGACGATCTCACCGTGCCGAAGAAGTACCGCGGCATCGGCGTGCGCATCGAAGACGACCTGCTGGTCACCCCGAAGGGCTTTCAGAACCTCTCGAAGGACATCCCTTCGGAAGCCAGCGCGGTGGAGAAGTGGATCAAGACGGTCAGTCGATCTCCGTCTCGGTGACCGGCGCTTCGCCTTCTTCGAAGGTGAAGGTCTTCCGGCCGATCTCCCGATCGTCCATCGTGAGCACGCGCACCCGGTAGGTGCCCGGCTTGCCCATGGTGGAGTTCGCGTAGGTGCGAAAGCCTTCTTCGCCGCCTCCTGAAAGCCCTGTGGCGAACGGGCTGCCTCGCTGCGTCCAGCCCTTGTCGGGGTCGTGGTAGTCCCACGCGAAGCGCACCTGATCTTGAAAGCGCGTGGGCGCGAAGATGCGCACGAACACGAACGGCTTCGAGCCCACCGGGCCGACGAAGGTGTCGTTCTGGTGGCCCCAGAACTCCCAGGCCGGCGCGGGCTGGTAGGTCAGCTCGTAGTGTTTGTGGCCGTGCTCGTCTTTCGTCGAGGCGACCGACGCGTAGATGCCGATGTGTTTGAGCGAGAGCGGCACCGGGGGGATCGCGCCGAGTAAGAACATCGAGAGCAGGACCGCCTGCATCACCAGGCCCGGCACCACCGCGCGCTTGAGCGTCCAGTTGGGATCGTTGGTGAAGCGCACGAACAAGCGCCACAGCCCCCAGGTGCCCGCGCAGCCCAGCGCGACCGAGAGCACGTACTGCCAGCTGTGCAACCGCCCCCAGAGCACCGGCAGCAGGTAGGCGAGGTAGCTGGTCATCGAGAACGACAGCAGCATCACCCGCACGATCGGCCCCTGCGCGCGGAAACGCGGCAGCTCGTTGGCCACGATGATCACCGAGAGGCCAATCAAGAAGAGGAACGCGAGGATCCCCGACGAGGCGCGGAAGTAGAACACCATGAAGGCGTTCAAGAGCGTGCCCAAGAAGAAGTGCATCACCCAGAGCCGGTAGCTGGCGACCTTGCCCAGGAACCCCGTGGGCTCCTTGCCCGACACGCTCAGCCGGTGATCCCAGAAGATCAACGCAGCGCTCAGCACCAGGTAGAGCCCCTGGTGAATCAGCAGCGGCGTGCTGTCGATGCGATGGAGCAGGACCACGTCGAACAAGAAGCCAGCGAAGAAGAAGCTGACCTCGAAGGCGACGTGGTGCCGCTCCTTGAACGCCTTGAAGCGGGCGCTGACGTTCTTGGGCGGCGGCGGGGACGGGGCGAGTTCTGCTGCGTCGACGCTCATGCTCCGCCTTTTACTTCAGGAACCTTTGACGAGCGCTTCCAACTCACCACGCGCGGCGAGCTCGTTGACGATGTCGCTGCCGCCCACGAACTGCCCGCGAATGTAGACCTGGGGAATGGTCGGCCAGGAGGAGTACTCCTTGATGCCTTCGCGCACCTCGTTGTCGCTCAACACGTCGACCGTGTGCACCGGGCCGAAAGGTTTAAGCAGCTCGAGCGCACGCGCGGAGAACCCGCAGCGGGGGAAGAGCTGGTTGCCCTTCATGTAGAGCACCACCGGGTGCGCCTTGATCTCTGCGTCGAATCGGGACTTGAGGGTGTCGCTGATCATTTTTGTACCTTGGCCCATTGTTCGGGCGTGTAGGTCTTGAGGGCCAGCGCGTGCAGCTCGCCGGTCGCCAGGACGTCTTTGAGCGGCGCGTAGACCAACTGGTGCGCGCGCACCATCGGCATGCCCGCGAACTTCTCGCTGACCACCTTCGCTTCGAAGTGATCGTTGGTGCCGGTGGTGTCGACCACCTCGACCTGCGCATCGGGCAACGCGCTCAACACCCGCTCGCGGATCCACTCTGGACTCAATGGCATTTCAGTTCACTCCGCCCGAGGCGACCAGATAGCCGGGATCGATGCCCATGCTCTTAATCGTGTGCGCCCAGATCTGCGCGGGTTCTTCACGCAGCACCACCCGGGGGTCGGCGTCGGTGAACAGCCAGCTGCCCTGCTTCAGCTCCAGCTCCAGCTGGCCGGGGCCCCACCCTGCGTAGCCCAGGCAGAAGCGCATGTTGGCCGACTCGTCGAGCAGCAGCGGCGACAACGCGTCGCCGGTGACCGAGAGATACAGACCCGGGAAGAGCTCGCTGCGCTCTTCGATGCGCTGCGAGTCGTGCAGCACGAACCCGCGATACGGCTCCACCGGGCCACCGTGATGGAGCGCGTGATCGCGCCGCGAGGTGGCCACCGTCAGCTCCTGGCTTCGCGCGAGGTCGCGGAATGTCAGCGGCGCCGTGCGGTTGATGACGAGCCCCATCGAGCCCGCCTTGGAGTGTTCGATCAACAAGATGACCGCCCTCTCGAAATTCGAATCGAGGAGCTGCGGCGTAGCGATCAAGAACCCGGGGGCGAGCGTCTTCACGGCGCGAGCATAAACGTTCATCGAGGGCTATGGAGCAGCCATGCGCGCGCTCGTCAACGTCAAGGCAGGTGGGCCAGAGGTGCTTCAGGTGCGACAACTCGCCGACCCGGTGCTCGAGGCCGGCCAGGTGTTGGTCCGCGTCAAACGGGCAGGCCTCAACTTCGCCGACATCTCCGCGCGCGTGGGTCTGTACCCCGACGCTCCGAAGTTCCCCATGGTGATGGGCTACGAGGTCAGTGGCGTCGTCGAGCAACTCGGCAGCGGCGTGACGCAGTTCGCGACGGGAGACCGGGTCGTCTCCATGTGCCGCTTCGGCGGGCAGGCCGAGTTCGTCGCCATCCCCGCCACACAGGTGAGGAAGATCCGCGACGACCTGAGCTTCGATGAAGCGGCGGCCTTGCCGGTCAACGCATTGACAGCGTTCCACATGCTCTTCTGGGTCGCTCCGATTCAGCCGGGCATGACGGTGCTCATTCACATGGCGGCCGGCGGCGTGGGGCTGCTCGCGATTCAGCTGTGCAAGACGATCCCGAACGTCACGGTGATCGGCACCTCGTCGCCGGGCAAGCACGCGTTCCTCCAAGAACAGGGCGTGCACCACTGCATCGACTACCGCTCGAAGGACTACGCGACGGAGGTGATGGCGATCACGAAGAACCGCGGCGTCGATCGGGTGCTCGACGCGCTCGGCGGGCCCGACTGGGAGAAGGGCTTCAAGCTGCTCAAGCCGGGCGGCCACCTGCACTGCTTCGGCTGGGCGAACATGGTCGATGGCAAGACGAGGAACCTCTTCACCGTGGTCAGCCAGTTCCTCCGGCTCAAGAAGTACAGCCCGATGGAGCTGATGGATTCGAACCGGGGGGTCTCAGGCACCAACATGGGTCACCTCTGGGGCGAGGTGGAGCTGATGGCGCATCACCTCGACAAGGTGCTCGAGCTCAACGCCGCCGGGAAGCTCACCGCGCGCGTCGACAAGGTGTTCCCGCTCGAGCAGGCCGGCGAGGCGCACGAGTACATTCAAGCGCGCAAGAACATCGGCAAGGTGCTGCTGGCGTGTGACTGAGGCGCTACTCGCCCAACCGAGCCAGCTCCGCATCGATCAACTTGCGAAACGCCTCTTCCGGCTGCGCGCCCGACAACATGAACCCGTTGATGAAGAACGCCGGCGTGCCGCTCACGCCCACCTGCTGACCGGCCATCATGTCGCGCTTGACCAACGGCGCGGTGCGGCCCGAGTCGAGGCAGCTGTTGAACTTCTGTTCATCGAGCCCGGTGCGCTTCGCCTGCATCTTGAGCGCGTCGACCTCCAGCTCCTGCGACTCGAAGAGCGCGTCGTGCAACTCCCAGAACTTCCCCTGCTCGTCGGCGCACGCCGTGGCCTCGGCGGCCTTGGGCGCCTTCGCGTGAAACGACAGCGGGTAGTGCCGGAACACCAGGCGCACCTTGTCGCCGTAGGCCTTCATCACGCCCATCACCGTCTCGTGGGCCTTCGCGCAGAAGCCGCACTCGAAGTCGGCGAACTCGACGATCACCACCTTGGCCGACGCATTGCCGCGGCTGGGGCCCTTCGCGTCCACCGGCTTGCGCGCCTTCACCGGCCCCTCCAGCACCAGCTCGAAGCCCGCCTCTTTCTTCAGCTTCCCGAACACCTCACGCGCCTTCCTGGCCCGCTCTTCGCGCTGCACCGCCTTGCGGATCTCCGGCTTCACGTCGTCGTACGACACCTCGGGCGGCAACCGCCCACGCGCCTTCTCGAACAGCGCCAGCATCTCGGTGTCGCTGGGCTCGGTCAGCCCGCTCTCGATGTTCTTCGCGAGCCACTGATCTTCGCTCTGCCCCGCTGCCTTCGCGGCCTTCGAGACCAACGCTTCGATCGCGATGCGATCCGCCGCTTCTGAGCGCAGCTCGAAGATCTGCTCCTGCAGCTTGATCAGCTCGTCGGCGACCTTGGCGTCGACCTCCGTGAGCCGAATGACGCGGTCCTGAAACTTCGCCACCACCGGGGTGGGGCCGTCGTCTCGCTGCGACGCCTGCGACGCCGCGCAGCCCGAAAGGATCACCGCGCCAATGAACAAGAACCGCATGTGTTTGCTCTCAGTGCACCGTGTGGTGCGCACAGGCCATCACCCGCGGCAGCTCAGCTGGCCGCCCCTGCTCGGGCAACAGGTAACTCTTCTCTTCCACCCAGGCGCGGCAGGTCCAACCATTGGGGCAGCCGTCATCGTTCGTGCAGAGCTCTCCGCACTGTCCCATGGTCGCAAAGCCATCACCTTTGGGTACGACCACGCAGCGCTCCGACGATTGGCAGCTCGCGTGGGTCAAGCACTCGGCGCGCGGGTGAGGCCCGGTATCCGAGCCCGACCTCGCGAAGTACCAGGAGAGCCCGAGCGACAGGCCCACCAGCGCGAAGATCAACAGCTGCTGCGGTCTCACATCGCAGCCGGAGCAGCGCCGCCTTCAGTCGGCAGCCGCGCGAACTCCGAAGGCTTCTCCAGCACCAGCGCCTCGCGCAGCACCTCGTCGACGTAATCGACCAGCACGATGCGCAGCGCCTTGCGAACCTTCTTGGGGATCTCCTTCAGATCCTTGCGGTTCTCGCGGGGCACCAGCACCGTCTTCATGCCCAGGCGGTGCGCGGCCAGGCACTTCTCCTTGAGGCCACCGATGGCGCCGACCCGGCCACGCAGGGTGATCTCACCCGTCATCGCCACGTCGCAGCGCACCGGAATGCGGGTGATCGCCGAGACCAGCGCGGTGGTCATGGTGACGCCGGCGCTGTTGCCGTCTTTCGGCACGCCACCCGGGAAGTGGATGTGCATGTCGTTGTGCTCGAAGAACTTGTCGTCGATGCCGAAGCGCTGCGCCTTGCTGCGCACGTAGGTGACCGCGGCCTGGCCCGACTCCTTCATCATGTCGCGCAACATGCCGGTGACGATCAGCTTGCCCTTGCCAGGCATGGTGGTCGCTTCGGCCACCAGCACTTCGCCGCCCGCATCGGTCACGGCCAGGCCGTTGACGATGCCGATCTGGTTGGTCTTCTCCTTCTTGTCTTGCGGCACCTTGGGGATGCCCAGGAGCTTCATCACCTTCTTCATGTCGACCAGGAACGGCTGCTTGCCGTTCTTGAGCGCCTCGCGCGCCAGCTTGCGGAAAACGCCCGCCAGCTCACGCTCGAGGTTTCTGACCCCGGCTTCCCGCGTGTAGCGGCGGATCACGGTGCGGATCGCCGAGTCGGTCAGCTTCACCTCGACATCCGCCAGACCGTTGGCTTCCTTCTGCTTGGGCACCAGGTAGCGCTTGGCGATCGCCAGCTTCTCTTCCTCGGTGTACCCGGCGAGCCTGATGACCTCCATGCGATCCTGCAGCGGCTGCGGGATGCTGTGCATCGAGTTGGCCGTGCAGATGAACATGACCTTCGACAGGTCGTAGTCGAGGTCGAGGTAGTGATCGTTGAAGGTGTGGTTCTGCTCGGGGTCGAGCACCTCGAGCAACGCCGACGAGGGATCGCCGCGGAAGTCGCTGGAGAGCTTGTCGATCTCGTCGAGCAGGATGACGGGGTTGCTCGACTCCGCCTTCTTGAGCGACTGCACGATCTTGCCGGGCATCGCGCCGATGTACGTGCGCCGGTGACCCCGAATCTCCGCCTCGTCCCGCACGCCGCCCAGCGCGATGCGCACGAACTTGCGGCCCAGCGACTTGGCGATGCTGCGGCCGAGCGAGGTCTTGCCCACGCCGGGGGGACCCACGAAGCAGAGGATCGGGCCCTTCAACTTGCCCACCAGCTGCTGCACCGCGAGGTACTCCAAAATGCGCTCTTTGACCTTCTTGAGGCCGTAGTGATCGGCGTTCAGCACGCCTTCGGCCTCGTTGATGTCGAGCTTGTCCTTCGTCTCATCGCCCCAGGGCAGCGAGAGCACCCAGTCGATGTAGTTGCGCACGACGGTGGCCTCGGCCGACATCGGGCCCATCATCTTGAGCTTCTTGATCTCCTTCTTGACCTTGGCCTGCGCCTCCTTGGGCATCTTCTTGGCCTTGAGCTTGTCGTCGAGCTCCTGCAGCTCGCTCTTGCCCTCGTCCTTGTCGCCCAGCTCGCGCTGAATGGCCTGCATCTGCTCGTTCAAGAAGTACTCGCGCTGCGTGCGCTCCATCTGCTTCTTCACGCGCGACTTGATGCGCTTCTCGGCCTTGAGAATCTCGATCTCGCCCTGCATCAGCTCGTAGAGCTTCTCCAGGCGGCGAACTGGTGACTCCGTCTCCAGCATCGTCTGCTTGTCGGCCACCGACTTGAACGGCAAGTGTATGGCGATGGTGTCAGACAGCCGCGAGGCGTCTTCGATGGTGCCCACCTGCTGCTGCAGCTCGGGCGCGATGCGCTTGTTGAGCTCGACGTAGGCTTTGAAGGTGGCCTGCACCGCGCGCACGAGGGCCTCGAGCTCGACGCCCTTGGGGATCTCCTCGGTGACGCGTTCGTACTCGCAGAGGAAGAACGGCTCGTGCGGCGCGAACTTGCTGATCTTCGCCCGCGCCACGCCTTCGACCAGCACCTTCACGGTGCCATCGGGCAAGGGCAGCAGCTGCACCACCTGCCCGAGCGTCGCGAACGAGAACAGCTCGTCGGGCGCGGGGTCGTTGGTCTTCGCCTTCTTCTGGGCGGCGAGCAGCAGCCACGCCTTCCCATCGGCGCCTTTGCGCGCCATCGCGTCTTTCAACGCGGCGATCGACTTCTCTCGGCCCACGTAGAGGGGTCGAACTTCATGCGGGAAAAGCACGATGTCCCGCAGGGGGAGCATTGGCAGCATGGCTGCCTCCTTCTTGTCGTCGCGGCTGAAGAACATGACTGTGACGGGTTGTAGCGCCGTGCCCGCAACCCGTCACCTTTACAGACCCAATTGGTTCATCAGGAAGGCGACCTGGTCGCTGGAGCTTTCGATGGCCTTCGAGACCTGATCCGCCCCGCCGTGCCCCGCATTCGCCTCGATGCGCAGCCAGCTGACCGAAGAAGGTGAGGCCGCCTGCACCCAGGCCACGAACTTGCGGGCGTGGAAGGGGTCGACCCGATCGTCGTGGTCGGCGCTCATCATCAGCAACGAGGGGTACGAAGTGCCCGGTTTGACGTGGGCATACGGGGAGTAGGCGGTGAGCGTCTCGAGCTCGGCCGGCTTCTCCGGATCGCCGTATTCAGGAATCCACGTCTTGCCCGAGCCGTACAGGTGGTACCGCGCCATGTCGAGCAGGGGCACCGCGCACACCACCGCGCGGAAGAGCTCGGGGCGCTGCGTCATCGCCACGCCGACCAACAACCCGCCGTTGCTGCCCCCGCGGATCGCCAGGCGCCTCGGGTTGGTCCACTTCTGAGCGATCAGGTACTCGGCGGCCGCGTGGAAGTCGTCGAAGACGTTCTGCTTCTTCGCGCCCTTCCCTGCGTCGTGCCACGCCTTGCCGTACTCGCCGCCGCCGCGCAGGTTGGGCATCGCGTACACCCCGCCCGCCTCGAGCCACGGGTAGATGAACGAGGTGAACGCGCTGCGCAGGCTGACATCGAAGCCGCCGTAGCCGTAGAGCAGCACGGGGTTGTTGCCGTCGAGCACCACGTCCTTCTTCGCCACGATGAACATGCTCACCTGGGTTCCATCCTTCGAGGGATAGAACACCTGGCGCACCTCGTACTTCGAGGCGTCCACCGGCACTTCGACCGCGCTGTAGACCTCTGACTTGCCGCTCTTCACGCTGGTGCGGAAGACCTGGTTGGGCTGGGTCAACGAGCTGAAGCTGAAGAACGCTTCGTCATCTTCTTCGTCGCCGAACAGATTCGACGCGGTGCCCAGGCCGGGCAGCTCGACGTCGCGCACCTTCTTGCCTTCGAGGGTGAAGAGCTCGACGGTGGAGACCGCCTTCTTGAGCGATGCGATCGCGAAGTGGCCGCCGACGATCACCATCGACTCGCGCGAGGCCTCTTTGTCCTCGGGGATGATCTCCTTCCAGCTCTTGCGATCGAGCTTGTTGGGATCGACCTTGAACACGCGCTTGTTGGGGGCGCCCTCGTCGGTGAAGACGTAGAGCTGGCCCTTCCACGAATCGACCGAGTACTTGGCGTCTTTGCCGGCGACCAGCAGCTGCCAGGTCTTGTCCGTGCCGACGCGCTTGATGAACACGTCGTTCTCGTTCCAGCCGCGCATGATCACCACGAACTGGAACTTGCCGTCGCGCGAGATGCCGCCGCCGATGAAGGTCTTCGGGTCGCCCGTGCGGGGGTGGAGCTGCTCGTCTTTGATGCTCGCTTCACCCAGCTTGTGCAGGCGCACCTCGCAGTAGCCGGGCCGCTCGGAGACAGGGATGGTCGAGTCGATCGGCAGCCACTCGTAGATGAAGGCCTTGGAGTCCGGAGTCCAGGAGGGGCTCGCGTACTTGGCGCCGGGGATGACGTCGATCTCGCTGCGGGTACCGCTCTCGACGTCGAGCACGTAGAGCGTCGACTCGTCGGCGGCGTTGGGCTTCTGCGCGAAGACGACCTTCTTGCCGTCCCACGAGGGAACCCAGACGCCGAGGCTGATGGTGTTGTCGGTGCTCCAGGTGTTGGGGTCGAGCAGCACCTTCTCTTCGCCGGTGGCGCCCTGCTTCCAATAGACGACCGCCTTCTCCTTGTTCTTGTGCGTGCGCACGTAGAAGTACCGGCCGCCGCGCTTCACCGGCGCGCTCATCGAGTCGAGGTAATAGAGCTCGCGGTACCGGGCGAGCAGCTTGGCGCGCGCGGGGAGATCGTTGATGCGCTCACGCGTGAAGGTGTCTTGCACCTTCATCCACGTCTGCACCTCGGGTGACTTCTCGTCTTCCAGCCAGCGGTACGGGTCGGAAGGAATCGCTTCGGTGCGGGTCGCGGGGAGCATGGGCTTCTTCGGTGCCTCGATAACGGGGGCGGGCCTGGGCGCCTCGGCGATCACCGCGGTCTGTGGGGTGGCGCAAGCCGCGGCGAGGACGAAGAGGGCGATGAGGATTCGGCGCATGGGCGGGAGTCGTTTACACCTCCTGCACGTTCGGAGGTCAGCCAGAACAGGGGGTCGGAAAGGCGTCTAGGAGGGTAACGGTCGAAGGCCTGCTCCGCTCGAACGGAAAGCGGCCGACATGGAAGGCTGTGGGCGAGGGTTGCGGGTTCCACGCTCATCGCGAGCAGGCCTCTCGCTGCGAGCGAGGATGCTCATCTGACTCTCGTGTTACGGATTCTGCATCGACAAGCCAAGATGAGGCTACGATGCAGGATTCCCGTGCAAGCCCCCCCATCAACGATAAGTCGATGAAGTATCCGTAACAGGCGCCACCGGCATCAGCTGAGGATCTGCGCTCGAAGCAGAGAGGCCTGCGCGCGACGACACCCGAATCAGATCCACCCGCAGCCCCGCGCTTCAAGGCGCCTTTCTATGAGCACCTGTTGCTGACTCTGCACCGACGACCCCGTTCGAGCACCCTTCCCTTCACAGCGACTCACTGCAGAATGCGCGACCCATGTTCGACAAGCACTCGCAGGCGCTTTCGGCGCTGGCTTCGAAGCAGCACGGGCTGGTGACTCACGCCCAGGCGCTCTCGGCGGGGCTGAACCGAATGACGCTCTCGCGGTTGATGCGCTCGGGCACGTGGGAACAAGTGAGGCCGCGCGTCTTCCGCAAAGCAGCGAAGTCGCAGACCGAGGAGCAGGCCCTCTTTGCCGTGTGCCTCTGGCTGGGCTCCAGTGCGGTGGTGAGCCACCGCTCCGCGGCGAGGCTGTTGGGCCTCGACCTGAAGAAGGGCGAGCTCGAAGTCACGACGCTGCCGCGCTTCAGCGCGGATGCGAAGGGCGTGATCGTGCATCGCAGCAAGCTCCTCACCGAGCGCGACCGCCGCACCATTCGCGGTATCCCCGTCACGACAGGTGCGCGCACGATCATCGACCTCGCAAGCGAGTTCGATGGCGACGAGCTGGCGATCCTCGTCGAAGAGGCCTGGCGCCGGGAGATCGCAGCTCCAGACTGGGTTGCTCAGCGTCTCAAGGAACTCGGCAAACAGGTGCGCCGACCAGCCCTCGTCGAAATCCTCGCGGACTGCCGAAGCCGCAAGGTGCCGATGGAGAGCGCGCTCGAAGTCCGTCTCTGGCGACTGCTGAAACGCAACGGTCTCCAGCCCATCCCCCACTACGAGTTCCGCGACGACTTCGGCCAACCCGGCCACGTGGACTTCGCCTTCCCGCAGCACGGCCTGGCCATCGAGTGCGACGGCTACGAGACGCACGGAACGCGAGAGGCCTTCGAGAACGATCGCCTGCGCGCAGCGCGGCTGGTCTCGAGCGGCTGGCGAGTGATGATGCTGACCTGGAAGCAGGTCACCGAAGAGCCCGACCGAGTGATCGCCCTCATCAGGCAATCACTCAAGTTCGGCTGCGCAAAAGAACTCTAAGCCGCCGACTCGGCAGCCTTGGGCTTGTCTTCCGCGTGCAGCACGACCGGCTGCTTCTTCTTCATCACCGCGTCTTCGTTGATGACGACTTCCCGCGCCGTCTTCTTGGACGGAATCTCGTACATCAGCTCGAGCATCACCGACTCGAGGATCGCACGCAGACCACGAGCACCGGTCTTCCGGCGAATCGCTTCTTGCGAGATCGCCTTGAGCGCGCCGTCGGTGAACTTGAGCGTCACCCCGTCGAGATCGAGCAGCTTCTTGTACTGCTTGGTCAGCGCGTTGCGCGGCTTGACCAGAATGTCGATCAGCGCAGGCTCGTCGAGCTCCTCCAGCGCGGTGACCACCGGCAGGCGGCCGATGAACTCGGGGATCATGCCGAACTTGAGCAGGTCTTCCGGCTCGACCTTCGAGAGCAGCTCCGAGAGCGACCGATCAGACTTCTTCTTCAGCTCGGCGCCGAAGCCCAACGACTTGCCGCCCATGCGCCGCTCGATCACCTTGTCGAGGCCGCCGAACGCGCCACCGCAGATGAAGAGGATGTTGGTGGTGTCGATCTGCAGGAACTCCTGCTGGGGGTGCTTGCGGCCGCCCTTGGGGGGCACGTTGGCCACCGTACCTTCGATGATCTTCAGCAGCGCCTGCTGCACGCCTTCCCCGCTCACGTCGCGGGTGATGCTGGGGTTCTCCGACTTGCGCGCGATCTTGTCGATCTCGTCGACGTACACGATGCCGCGCTGCGCCCGCTCGATGTCGCCGTCGGCGGCCTGGAGCAGGTTGACGATGATGTTCTCCACGTCTTCGCCCACGTACCCCGCCTCGGTCAGGCAGGTGGCGTCGGCGATGGTGAAGGGCACGTTGAGAATGCGCGCCAGCGTCTGGGCCAGCAGCGTCTTGCCCGAGCCGGTGGGCCCGAGCACCAGGATGTTCGATTTCTGCAGCTCGACGTCGTCGAGCGCCACCTTCGACTCGATGCGCTTGTAGTGATTGTGAACCGCGACGCTCAGCACCTTCTTCGCGCGGTCCTGGCCAATCACGTACTCATCGAGGATGGCCTTGATCTCAGAGGGCCTGGGAATGCGCAGCTTGGTGTCCTTCGACTCTTCGCGATCGATCTCCTCGGCGATGATGTCGTTGCACAGCCCGATGCACTCGTCGCAGATGTAGACCGTCGGCCCCGCGATGAGCTTCTTGACCTCCTTCTGCGATTTCCCGCAGAAGGAGCAGCACAGGGTCTGGTTTCCGCCTTCTCGCCCGACGTTCTTCGTGGCCATGCGTTCCTGACGTTAACCCTGAGTCCTGTACCTCGCCAAACAAGGCCAGCCTGGTTACTTCTTGGGCTCTGCCTTGTTGCGCACCGTGACGTCGTCGATCAGGCCGTACTGCTTGGCCTCGGTCGCGCTCATGAAGTTGTCGCGGTCGCAGTCTTTCTCGATGCGCTCGACCGAGTGCCCCGTCGCCTTCGCGAGGATCTCGTAGAGCACCTTCTCCAGGCGGGCCATCTCGGCCACCTGGATCTTCATGTCACGCGCCTGACCCCGAGCCCCGCCGAGCGGCTGGTGGATCATGATGCGCGAGTTGGGCAGCGCCGAACGTTTGCCCTTCACGCCGGCAGCCAGCAGCACGGCGCCCATCGAGGCCGCCTGCCCGGTGCACACCGTGGCCACGTTGCACCGCACGTACTGCATGGTGTCGTAGATGGCCAAACCCGCGGTGACCGACCCACCGGGGCTGTTGATGTACATCGTGATGTCCTTCTCCGGATCCTCCGACTCGAGGAACAGGAGCTGCGCCGTCACTCCGTTGGCCACGTCGTCATCGATCTCGGTGCCGAGCATGATGATGCGATCGCGCAGGAGGCGGGCGTACAGATCCCACACGCGCTCGCCGCGGTGGGTGGTCTCGACGACGGTAGGCGGCCAATAGGGCATTGCAGGCTCCGGCTTTACGGGTGGGGAATCAGGCTTTGGCGTGCTGCTTCAAGAAGGCGATGACCTTCTCTTCTTTAGTGCGGTTTTTCAGAGATTCACGGGCTTCGGCGCTCTGGTACTGCTTCTTCACCAGGTCGAGCCCCACGCCTGAGTCGGTCGCCAGCTTCTCGAGCCGCGCATCGACCTCAGCGTCGGCCACTTCGAGCTTCTCTTCTTTCGCCACTGCCTCGAGGATCAGCTGCCCGCGCACTTCCAGGGTCGCCTTGGGGCGCAGCTCTTCACGCAGCTTGCCCCAGTCGAGCTGGAGCATGTTGGGGTCCATCCCCGAGCGCATCAGGCTGCCCAGGGCGTTCTCCAGCATGAAGTCGACGCCGCGGTTCACCATGGCGGTCGGCACTTCGATGGGGTTCTTCTCGATCAGCGCCTTGAACAGCGCGTCACGCTCGTCGACCTCGACGCGGTTCTTCGCGGCCTTCTCCAGATCGCGGCGAATGCGCGCCTTGAGGGCCTCCGCGGTCTCTTCGCCCATCTCCTTGGCGAAGGCGTCGTCGAGCGGCGGAACCTTCTTCTGCTTGATCTCTTTGATCGTCACCACGAAGTGCGCGGTCTGACCCTTGATCTCCTCGACCCGGTAGTCATCGGGGAACTTGTAATCGAGCTCCTTGGTGCCGCCGAGCTTGGCGCCCTCCAACTGAGGGAGGTTGCCTTCGATGAGCTCGCCGTCGAGCACTTCGATGGTCACGTCGCGGCCGGTGTTGCCGGGGAACGCGGCGCCTTCTTTGGTGGCGTCGAAGTCGATGACCACGAGGTCACCCTTCTGCACCACGTCACGGCCTTCGACGGCGATCACCTGGGTGCGCTGGCCCAGCATGCGATCGAGCTGCTCGGTGACGCGCTCGTCGGTGACGCCCAGCTCGAACTTCGGCAGCTCGAGGCCCTTGTAGTCCTTGGCGCTGACCACCGGCTTGACCTCGACGCGCGCCGAGTAGCTGAAGGGCTTCTGCGCTTCGATCTTGCCGCCGGAGAACGAGGGATCGCCGACCGCGGCGACGTTGGTCTCCTTCAGCGCGTCGATGAAGCCGAGCAGCTGCACGCGCTTGACCACGTCAGCTTCGACCTCGCTCTTGAACTTCTGCTCGAGGATGCGGCGCGGGATCTTACCCGGGCGGAAACCGGGCACCTTCACCTGGCGCGAGAGGTTGCTGTACGCGGCGGTGAGCTCCTTCTCGACGAGGGAGGGATCAACCTCGATGGAGAGGCGCTTCTCGATGCTGGAGACGTCTTCGACCTGAACCTTCATGGGCCATCCTCGGTAGTGAATTCGCGCGTTTTCTGGGGGAAAACGAACGAGGTGGCTTTAGAGGACGGGTCCCTGTGGGTCAACGGTTGTGAGGCAGAAGAGGGCAGCAAGCGGCCCCGAGCATCACCGCCACACCCTGCGGCCACATCACCCGAACGATCAGGAGCGTTGGTTGGCCGTCGACTTGAGGCTCACGCGTTCGATGGCCGGCCACTCCCCGATGCTGAGGACCTTGAGGAACGGCAGGCTGGCGGACAACGCCGCGATGCCCTCGAAGTTGTGGGCCTGCCAGCGCAACGAGCCGTCGTAGTGCAGCGTCATCGGCAGGCCGAGGCGGCCCGCTTCCGTCACCAGGCGCAGCAGCGCGGACACCGTCGACGAGTTGAAGAAGGTGAGCTCTTCGAAGTGCTGCTCGACCACGGCCTTCCGGCTCGCGGCCTCGGCGAAGACGATGTCGAAGAAGGTCTTGAGCGCGCTGCCGGGATCGCGCGTGTTGCTGGCGCCCTTCCACCGCAGAACGATCCGGTCTGGAGTCGGCTCTTCCACATCGATGGTGAGATCGCCCAACACCGTGCCGTGCATGGGGGTGGACCGTAATCCGCTTTGCGTCGGTTGGAGAACTCCGCTTCTTCACAGAAAGCGATTTTCCACTCGCATGGATGGAACGCGGTTCAGTCGGTCCAACGGCACACGAAGTCGAAGACCGAAGGGCTCGCCTGCGTGCAGGTGACGTTCACGTTCTTTGCGCCGACGATCTCCATGCTCGCGCGCATGGCGGTGCCATGGCACTGCGCGATCAACAACGGCGTGGCGTGCGGTGGGCTGTCGAGCCGCAAGCGCCCTTCGTTGCCTTCGAAGTGCACCACCGACAGTGAAGTGCCGCGGTGGAATTGGTCCCACCGGCCGGCCACCACCTTCACGATCCGCTTCACGCCGAGCATGCGAAACAACATCGCGTAGAGGGGGCCTTCGATGATCTTCTTGTTCGCGCGGTAGGCGAACTCCACGTACGCCTCGGGCGAGGGGAAGCAGAGCTCGGCGCACGCGAGGAAGAGCCCGAAGGCCTTCACTTCCGAGATCCACGCGCTGGGCAATGGCGGGCGCTTCACCAGCTCGGCGATCGCGGGCGGCAATGAAGAGAGGTGCGAGTGAATCGGCACGCCCTCCAGGAAGCTGTGCACGATGCTCCCCTTCTGCTGCATCTGCGGTGAAGTCTCGAGGCCCTGCGGCAGGCTGGCGAGGTAGGCGTCGAGCATCGGGGTCTTGCCCCGGGTGATTTCGCCCGTGGCGGTGTCCTCGGGGGCCTGCTTCGGCTTGCGAAACTCGGAGGTGGCGATCGCCTCTTCGGGCGGCACCCTGGCGATGAAGGCGCGGGTGAGCTCCTGGGGATCGCCATTGAGCAGGCCGCGAAGCGCGAGCTGTACGTCGCGGCAGCTCGCGTAGCGCTTGGCCGGCAGCGGCTCGAGCATGCGCATCACCACGGCCTCCACCGACTTCGGCACGGAGATGTTCACGCTCGAAGGGGGTGGCACTTCACCTTCGATGGCCAGCTTGAGGAGGGCGAGATCGCTGGCGCCCACGAACGCGCGCCTCCCCGTCAACAGTTCCCAGAGCACCAGGCCGAGCGCGAATTGATCGACGCTCCAGCTGAGCGTCTCGCTGCGGGCCTGCTCGGGCGCCATGTACGCGAGCTTGCCCTTCAAGACGCCGGTGGCCGTGCGGGTACTCTTGTCGACGCTGGCGGCGATCCCGAAGTCGAGCACCCGCGCCCTGCCGTCACGGCCGACGAGAATGTTCTGCGGGCTGATGTCGCGGTGAATGAGATCGAGCCGCGTGCCCCGCGCGTCGCTCAGGTCGTGCGCGTGTTGAAGGCCCAGCGCCGCGTCACAGCCGATCGCCGCCGTGACCTGCCAGGGAATGACCAGCCCTTGCCGGGCGCAGCGCTTGAGCACCTGGCCGAGATCGAGCCCGTCGATGTGCTCCATCGCGAGCACCCAGGTGTCGTTCCACGGACCGTATTCGTGCACCTGCACCAGGTTCGGGTGGCGCAGCTTCGAGGCCAGCTTCGCCTCGTCGAGAAACTGCGCGACCATTTGTTTGTCCGCGGCCAGGTGAGGCAGCAGCGCCTTGATCACCACCGTCTTTCCTTCGGGGGTCTGCGCGAGATGCACCTCACCCATGCCGCCCACCGCGAGGCGGGCCCCGAGCCGATACTTGTTGAGCACCAGGTGGGAGGTCGGCACCGCCGGGGACTGTATCAGCCCTCGAAGTACGAGCCGCTGCGCACCTGCACTGCGGTCGTGGCTTCCACGATGCGAGCCACGCCTTCTTCGGCGGGCCGCGGCGCACCTGGACCGCCCATGTCGGTCTGCACCCAACCGGGGCTGACCGCGATCACCGAACGACTCGGCAGCTCATGCGCCCAGGCGCGCGCCAACGCGTTGATGAACGCCTTCGACGCGCTGTACGGATCTCTCGAGAAGCCGGCACGTTCAGCGGCGTCGGCGCTGCCGGTGGCATCCTTCGCGCTCGAGGTCGCGGTCAGATAGTCGCGAACGAGCTGCTCGACCTGCGCGGTGGTGGTGGTGTTCTGCAGCCGCTCGACGATGGCTTGCGAGTAGCCATGCAGTGCGCCCATGCCGCTCGAGACCAGCACCAGCCGCGCGTCTTCAGTCAGGAGAGGAAGCAGCACCGCGTGCAGCCGGATCGGCGAGAGCACGTTCGTCTCCATCGTGCGCGCGGCGGCTTCAGGTGAAGCACTGCGCTCGTAGATGGCTGCGTTGTGAATGACGCAGGAGAGCTGCGTGCCCTGGAGTACGTGGCCGAGCGCCGTTCGCTGTCCTGTGTTGGTGACGTCGAGCTCGAACGCACGATGGGTGGGCCCCAGCTCTGTCGCGAGCGAAGCCGCTGCCGCCCCTGAACGCGCCGTGAGGATGAGCGAACGGCCCTGGGCGGCCAGCGAACGCGCCACGCCCCTGCCCAGACCGCGACTGACGCCGGTGATCAACGTGAAGGTCGACATGCGTCTTTCCTAATCACGCCGCGTTCACCGCGAGAGACGGTTTCACGAGGCGAGCCCGTACCAATCCGAGAGGTGGGGGCTGGCATCGAAGGCACCCCATGATCTTCATCGCCATCGTCGTCTCCGTCGCTGAGACCTTCCCCTCGAAGCAGCGCCACTCTCTGGACCTCGGGGTGAAGCATGGGCAGAGGGGGACTCGAACCCCCACTCCTTGCGGAACCAGATCCTAAGTCTGGCGCGGCTACCAATTACGCCATCTGCCCCAAACAGAAACGGCCGGTGACCCTCTCAGGTCACCGGCCGTCGTACTGTGAAAGCGGGGGGAATCGAACCCTCAACCTATGGATTAAGAGTCCATTGCTCTACCAATTGAGCTACGCTTCCGACTCGTTGCGGGGCCGCCTATAAAGTTTTTCGGCCGTTCCTGTCAACCCACTTCTTTCGGCATCGGAGGAGCGGGCCTCGTCAGCAGCCAGACGCCCGCGGCAAACAACCCCACCACCACGTACTGCGCCGGCGTCAGACCCGCATAGCGACGGTCGACAAAGCTCAGGTCTGACGCCCGCAGGAAATCGAGAAAGAAACGGGGCACTGTGTACCCGACCGCCAGCACGCCCATCAGGCGCCCCTGGGCCGGCCGGCGGGTCTTGAGCGCGTAGAGCACGAGGGACAACACGCCCAGCACCAGCGCGTCGTACAGGCCGAGATCGTGGCGCGGGCCTCCGTAGGTCCTCATGGGGAAGTTCACCGCGAGAAAGAAGTCGCTGTGCACCCCGGGGTGGTCGTGCACGAAGAAGCAGCCGATGCGCGCCACCATCCACCCTGGCGCGGTGCCCAGGGCCAACGCGTCGAGGTACGGCCCGATGGGCGTCTTGATGCGGCGGAAGAAGATGAAGATGCCCACCAGCGCACCGAGCACCCCGCCCATGGAAGACAGGCCCTCCCAGAAGCGCAGCACCAGCAGCGGGTCTGCCATCGTCAGCAGCTCCGGGTGGTACGCGAAGAGGTGCATGAAGTGGCCGCCGTAGAGGCCGAAGAGCACCGCCCACGGCACCATCTCACGCAGCGGCTGATCGTTCCCCGGGCTGTACTGCCGCGCCTGACGCGCCGCCAGCCAGGCACCGACCATCACGCCCGCGGCCGAGAGCACTCCGAAGATGTCGACGCGTTGCCCGAAGGGCAGGTTCAACGCCGGTAACTCGAAGTAGGGAATCACAGCGCGCTCAGAGGGATTCGAACCCCCGACCCTTGGCTTCGAAGGCCAATGCTCTATCCAGCTGAGCTATGAGCGCTCGTGCTTTGCGATGGGCGGCTTACCGGGATCGAACCGGTAACCTCAGGAGTCACAGTCCTGCGCTCTAACCAGTTGAGCTAAAGCCGCCATCAACACGTTGCAAAAAGACAAAGGCGCGCGCGGAGTACCCAATGCGCCGCGGTACGTCAATCGACTTCAAGAGAAGCGCGCCCAGCGGGACTCGAACCCACGACCCCCGGCTTAGAAGGCCGGTGCTCTATCCAGCTGAGCTATGGGCACTGACGAACTACTCAAAGTCGGGGCGGCCGGATTCGAACCGACGACCTTCTGCGCCCAAGGCAGACGCGCTACCAGACTGCGCTACGCCCCGTCTTCGTGGTGGCCTTTTGGACCATGCCATCGTGACGCGCAAGGCTCGTTTCACTGACCTCATTCCCTGCCTTTGACCCGAAGGACCCCGGCTGGCAGTCTGCCCCCGCGTGCGAACGACGGTCTCCCTTCTCGTGTTCGGCCTCCTGGCCGGTTGCAAACCCGGTGGGCAGCCGCCGATCGTCGATCCACCCATCGACGATCCCAGGGTCGACTGTGTGCCGTCGGTCACCCCGGGCACCCCGCTGCGCCTGCTCACCCGCGCCGAGTACGATCTCACCGTGCGCGACCTGCTGGGGGCGACCAACCGGCCCTCCCGCGACTTTCCCCGTGAACCGCTGGCCCACGGCCTCGACAACGACGCGGTGCTCAACCAGGTCACCGGCGCCCACGTGGCTGGCTACCTCGAGGCGGCCGAGTTCCTCGCCAAAGACACTTTGGTGAACCGGCGCTCCGCCGTGGTGCCCTGCGGAACCACCGATCAGGCCTGCGGTGAGCTCTTCATCGCCACCACCGGCTTGAAGGCCTTCCGCCGCCCCCTCAACGCCGAAGAGCGGGCCAACCTGAACACCCTCTTCACCACGATCAACGCGACCGAAGGGTTCGACGGGGCGATCGAGGTGACGCTGCAGTCGATGCTCCAGTCGCCGCAGTTCCTCTACCGCGACGAGCAGGCGCTGGGGCCCGTGCCCATGCCGGTGGTCACCCTGGGCGGCTTCGAGCTCGCCTCCCGGCTCTCGTATTTCCTGTGGGGCACCATGCCCGACGAGCAGCTGCTCGAGGCGGCCGCCAACGGAACGCTCGATACGCCGGAGGGCCTGGAGCGTGAGGCCCGGCGCATGCTCGCCGATGGCCGCTCTGCCGACGGCATGATGCGGTTCTTCTCGCAGTGGCTGTACCTCGACGGCGTGGAGAACACCGAGAAGAACCCCGCGGTCTACCCGCAGTTCTCCCCTGCGCTGGCCACCGCCTGGCGGGCCTCGTTGGAGCTCTTCGTCAAAGACGTGCTCGCCCACGAAGGCACCTTGAGCGCGCTGCTCACCTCGAACGTGATGTACACGAACGACGCGATGTCGATGTACGGGCCCGCTGCGCCGTCGGCCGCCTTCGTGCGCAACGAGATGCCCGGCACGCAGCGAAAGGGCCTGCTCACCCAGCCCGGCTTCCTCGCCTTCAAGGCCATGCCCGATGGCAGCTCGCCGGTGCGCCGCGGGATCTTCGTGCTCGATCAGCTCATGTGTGAGGTGCCGCCGCCTCCTCCTGCGGGCGCGAACATCACCCCGCCCGCACCTTCGGTCAGCACCACCACCCGCGCGCGCTTCGCCGCCCACAGCCAGAGCGACGGGTGCATCGGCTGCCACCGCTTCATCGACCCAGTCGGCTTCACCTTCGAGAACTACGACGGCATGGGGTTGTGGCGTGACACCGAGAATGGCGAGGCCATCGACGCAACGGGCGGGGTGAAGATCTCCCGCGACACGCAGGTGATAGGTGACGTCACCGGCGTGGCCGAGCTGAGCGCGAAGCTGGCCACCAGCCGCAACGTGCACGACTGCGTGGCCAAGGAGGTCTACCGCTTCGCGCTGGGGCGCTCCCTTACCCAGGCCGACACCTGCACCACCACGCTGGTGGGCGATCGATTCATGAAGTCAGGCGGCAACTTCAAGGAGCTGATGCTGGCCATCGTTCAGTCCGACTCGTTCCGGCGCAACGCGAACCCGGAGATGACGCCATGAAGTTGTCCCGACGCCAGATCCTCAGGGGCGCAGGCGGCATCGTGGTCGGCCTGCCTTTCCTCGAGGCGCTCGCCCCCCACAAAGCCTTCGCGCAGTCGATGCCGCAGAAACGCTTCATCGGCATCTACCACCCCAACGGCGTGTACACGCCGCAGTGGTTCCCCACCGGCGACGAGAACAACTTCACGCTGGGGCCGATTCATCAGTCGCTCGCCCCGTGGAAGTCGAAGCTGCTCTTCACCAGCGGCGTCGACATGCAGGTCGCCGTCTCCGGCCCCGGCGAGCAACACCAGCGGGGCATCGGCGCGTTCCTCACCGGCGCCAAGCTCGATACGGGCACCTTCGTCGGCAACGACGGCAGCCGGGCCGGTTATGCGCTGGGTCCTTCGGTCGATCAGACCATCGCGGGCATGATCGGTCAGGGTACCCGGGTGCCCAGCCTGCAGCTCGGCGTGCACGCGCTGCTCTCGAACGTCGCCGGCGTGGTGAGCTACCGCGGGCCCAATCAGCCGCTGCTCGCGCAGAACGATCCGCGCGTCACCTTCCGCACCCTGTTCATGGATTCGGGCATGCCGCCCACCGAGATGGAGAAGCTGCGCGTGCGCCGCCGCTCCGTGCTCGACGCGGTGCAGACGCAGCTGGCGGCGCTCAAGAAGTCGGTCAGCAAGTCAGATCAGGCCCGCCTCGATCAGCACCTCACGCTGGTGCGCGAGATGGAGAACCGGCTCACCGCCCTGCCCCCCGGCACCTGCCAGTCACCCACCGATCCCGGCATGGTCGACTTCGAGCGCGAGGCGGAGATTCCCACCGTCGCCCGCCTGCAGATGGACCTGCTGACCCTGGCCCTGCGCTGCGATCTGACCCGGGTGGCCACCGTGATGTTCAGCGACGCGATGAACCACGTCGCGATGCCGCACTTGAACATCACCTCCGACATCCACAACCTCACCCACTACGGCGACGGCGATCCCGAGCGGCTCAAGGTCGCCACCCGCGACACCTGGCAGGCCGGCGTGCTGGCCACGCTGCTGCAAGAGCTCGACTCCATCCAGGAGATGGATGGCAGCAAGGCGCTCGATCACACGCTCGTGTTCTGGGGCAGCGACGTGTCGCGCGGCAACGTGCACTCTCACGACGACATGCCCTTCATGCTCGCGGGCGGCGGCGCCGGTTTCCGCATGGGCCGCTTCGTGAAGTGGACCAACGCGTACCACAACGATCTGCTCGTCTCGATCATCAACGGCTACGGGGGCAACCTCACCACGTACGGTGAAGCGGCCTTCTGCCGCGGCCCGCTGACCAATCTGACCTGAGCAAGTAAGGCCCCTCACCCCAGCCCTCTCCCCGCTCGCGCAGGGAGAGGGAGACAAGAATCACACGTCGAGTTCCTTCAGCTTGTCGGCGCCTTCCATGATGAACCGGAAACGCGGCCCGACGTCCTTGCCGAAGAGCTCGTTGATGGTCGAGTCGGTCTCCAGCTCGTTGTCGATGCTCACCTTGAGCGCGATGCGCTTCTTGCGATCGAGGGTGGTCATCTTGAGCTCGTCGGGCGTCATCTCACCCAGGCCCTTGAAGCGCATGATGTTGGGCTTGCTGTTCACCCGGCCGTGGTCCTTGATGATCTGGTCGCGGTGCGCCTCGTCGAGCGCCCAGTAGACCTCTTTGCCGATCTCCACCTTGTAGAGCGGCGGCTGGGCGATGAAGACGTGCCCGTTGACGATCAGCGGCCGCAGGTGCCGGTAGAAGAAGGTCAGCAGCAGCGTCGAGATGTGCAGCCCGTCGGCATCGGCGTCCATCAACAAGAAGATCTTCCCGTAGCGCAGCCGGGTGAGATCGACGTCGGCGCCCAGCCCGCAGCCCAGCGCGCTGGCGATGTCTTGCAGCTCCTTGTTGCCCGCCACCTTGTCGGTGCTGGCCTGCTCGGCGTTGAGCACCTTGCCGCGCAGCGGAAGAATCGCCTGCGTGTGGCGATCGCGGCCCTGCTTGGCCGAGCCACCTGCGGAGTCACCTTCCACGATGAACAGCTCACTGTCTTCCGGATCGGTCGACGAGCAGTCGGCCAGCTTGCCCGGCAGGTTGAGCTTGTGGCTGATGGCCGACTTGCGGGTGACCGCCTGGGCCGCCCGTGACGCCTCGCGCGCGCGCGCCGCCAGGATGATGCGGGCCACCACCGCTTCGGCGATGGTCTTGTTGTCGTTGAGCCACTTCTCCACCGCGGGGCGGATGACGCTGTCGACCTGGGCCTGGGTCTCCGGGTTGTTCAGGCGCTCCTTGGTCTGCCCCTGGAACTGCGGCTCGACCACGTAGGCCGAGAGCACGCACACCATGCCTTCACGAATGTCTTCGGCGGTGAGCGTCACGCCCTTGGGCGTCAGCTCGTGCGTCTCGATGTAGTTGCGCACCGCCTTCACCAGGCCCGACTTGAGCCCGTTCTCGTGCGTGCCACCGTTCTTGGTGGGGATGCCGTTGACGTAGCTCTTCACCAGCTCGTCGGTGGCCTCGCTCCACGCCAGCGCGAACTCCAGCTTCACGCCATTCTCGTGCGACTTGTAGAAGGGCGTCGAGGCCGGGGGCACGATGGCCTTGCTGCGGTCGGCGATGAGCTTGGTGATGTACTCGGCGATGCCGCCGTCGTGCCGGAACTTCGACTCGGTGGCGGGCCTGGCGGTCTCGTCGACGAAGACGATCTCCAGGCCCTTGTGCAGGTAGCTCTTCGACTCCAGGCGCTCCTTGATCAGCTCCACGTCGAACTTCAACTTCGCGCCGAAGATCTCAGGGTCGGGCGTGAAGGTGATGGTGGTGCCGGTGCCGCGCGCGTTGCCCATCGTCTTGAGCTTCGAGACCGCCTTGCCGCGGCTGAAGGTCATCTCGTGGTGTTTGCCGTCGCGTTTGATCTCAGCGACCAGCTCGGTCGAGAGCGCGTTGACCACCGACGAGCCGACGCCGTGCAGGCCGCCGGAGTGGGTGTAGTTCTTCTTCTCGAACTTCCCGCCGGAGTGCAGCGTGGTGAAGATCACCTCGAGCGCCGACTTGTTGTACTTCTTCATCATGTCGACGGGGATGCCGCGCCCGTCGTCGCCCACCGTCATGGTGGTGCCGTTCTTGTGCAGCCGCACCTCGATGCGCGAGGCGTGGCCGTTCATCACCTCGTCGACGGAGTTGTCGACGATCTCCCAGAGGAGGTGGTGGTACCCGTCGGCGCCCGTGCCGCCGATGTACATGCCGGGGCGAATGCGCACCGGCTCGAGCCCCTCGAGCACCTGAATGTCGGACGCGTCGTATTTCTTGGCAGCCATGGGTCAGCTCCTCTTCTCAGGCTTGTCGCTCTTGTCCGTCTTCACTTCGGGAAGCAGCACGTGCACCGGCTCCTTCGAGACGGTCTTGATCTCGTCCTTCTTCGACATCTCGCGGCCCTTGCCGCCGCGGCCGGTCACTTCGTAGCGGGCGAGCGAGAACTTGAGGCTCTTGCCCTTCGCCGTCTCGATGAGCAGCTCGGTGTCTTTCTTCGTGGTGCAGATGAAGGCCATCACCTGGTCGTCATCGGCCGTCTTGATCACCGTGACGCCGCGCCCCGGGCCCGCGAGCACGTTGACTTCATCGACCTTGCACACCAGCGCGTTGGTCTTCTTGGTGATCACACCGAGCAGATCCTTCTCGATGCAGCCCTGCACGCCGATGATCTCGTCGCCTTCGCCACACCGCGCGAAGCGGCGGCCCGAACGGGTCGACACTTCTTTGTGGGCATCGAGCGAGAACCGGAGCCCGTAGCCGTCCTTCGAGACGGCCACCATCATCGAGGGGATCGGCAGGCGCGGATCGAGTGAGACCGCGCCGACGATGCGTTCGTTGTCGTCGAACTTGAACAGCTTCTGCACCGGGTCGCCGTAGCCCGTGGAGGGCGGCACGTCGTTGAAGCGCGTGGTGTACGCCGCGCCCGCGCTGGAGAAGAAGATGAGGCTCGACTTGAGCGAACCCGCGATGAGCGCCATCAGCTCGTCGCCTTCACGCATGCGCGTCGAGGTGGGGTCCTTCAGCTCACGCACCCGCTTCACCCAGCCGTCGCGCGTGACCACCACCTGGCAGTCTTCGTCGGCGATGAAGGCCTCTTCGTTGTACTCGACCTCTTCGATGGGCCCGGAGATCTTGGTGCGGCGCTTGTCCTGGTACGTCTTGCCGACCTCGGAGAGCTCGTCTCTGACCAGGTTCCAGCGCGCCTTCTTGCCGGCGTTGTCCGGCTTGAGCAGCTCGGAGAGCTCCTTCGCTTCGGCCCGCTTCTCCTTGAGCTCCTTCTGGATGACCAGGATCTCGAGGCGAGCCAGCTTGTAGAGCTTCATCTCGAGGATCGCTTCGACCTGCTCCTCGGACAGCTTGAAGCGGGCGATCAACTTGGCCGCGGCGTCGGCTTTACCTTCCGACTTGCGGATGATTTTGATCATCTCGTCGAGGGCGTCGTAGACCTTCTCGAAGCCCTCGAGGATGTGCAGCCGCGCCTTGAGCTGCTCGAGCTGGAAGGTGAGCCGCTTGGTCACCACCTCGAGGCGGAAGACCAGGAAATGCCAGAGCATCTCCTTCAAGTTGAGGCGCTTGGGCGACATGCCCGCGTCGGGGCCTTCACCGGGCACCAGGCAGGTGAGGTTGACGTTGAAGTTGGTCTGCAGCGGCGTGTGCTTGAACAGGTACGACATCACCAGCTCAGCGTCGGAGTCGCGCTTGAGCTCCATCACGATGCGCACTTCTTTGGTCGACTCGTCGCGCACGTCGACCAGCGCCGGCAGTTTGCGATCCGTGATGATCTCGCCGATGCGCGAGACCAGCGTCGACTTGTTCACCGTGTAGGGGATCGAGGTGACGATGATGTTCTGCCCGCCCCGCGCGCGCTCCTCGAGCTTCCACTCGCCGCGCAGACGCACCGCGCCCTGGCCCGTCTCGTAGATCTCCTTGAGCTCCTTCTTGGAGTTGAGGATCTGCCCGCCCGTGGGGAAATCGGGGCCGCGCACGGCCTTCAAGAGATCCTTGGTCTCGAGCTTCGGATCCTTGATGAGCTCGAGGCACGCTTCGACCAGCTCGCCCAGGTGGTGCGGCGGAATGTTGGTGGCCATGCCCACCGCGATGCCGGTGGTGCCGTTCATCAGCAGCTGGGGCAGCTTCGAGGGCAACACGACCGGCTCACTGCGCGTGCCGTCGTAGTTGGGCCTCAGCTCGACCGTCTTCTGCTGCAGCTCGCCCAACATCTCTTCGGCGAGCTTCTGCAGGCGCGCCTCGGTGTACCGCATGGCCGCTGCTGCATCGCCGTCGACGGAACCGAAGTTGCCGTGACCGTCGACCAGCGGGTAGCGCAGCGAGAAGTCTTGCGCCATGCGCACCAGCGCGTCGTAGATCGACTGGTCGCCGTGCGGATGGAACTGGCCCATCACCACGCCGACCACGTTCGCGCACTTGCGGTACTTCGCGTCGGAGCTGACGCCTTCGTTCCACATGCCGTACAGAATTCGCCGCTGCACGGGCTTGAGGCCGTCACGCACGTCGGGCAACGCGCGCGAGGTGATCACCGACATCGCGTACGCGAGGTAGCGCTTGCGGGCTTCGTCGGAGAGGTTGATGGGGCGGTCGCCGCCACCACCGCCTGCACCGGCCGGAGGCGGTTTACCGCGCTTTCCGCCACCTTTGCCGCTGTTCACCTGTTCAGCTTCGCTCACGAAATACCTCGATCTTTCAGTTCGTTGCGGGCCATGAAGCGAGTGCTACAGGCCTGATCGCGCGGACCTTACCAGCCTGATCCCGGGCGGCAAGAAATAGCCGAAGGCCAACCTCGCGGAATGCCTCCAGATCTCCTGCCCGTTGCGGTCATACGACGGAGGTGATCTTTGAAAAGCGTGGGCTAGGCTCTGCGCCGTGCTCCCCCTCATTCTCCTCGTGCTTGCTGCGCCTAAAGCCTCAGCCGCTCCTGCCAAGCCGCTCCTTCCTTCCAGGGCCGCCGTCTTCGTCTCTTCCCCCGATGAGGCAGGGGCCGCCAAAGTGGAAGCCGAGCTGACCAAGGCGTTGGAAGACGCGAGCGTGGGCCTGGTCGACGTGCCCGCTGGTTTCCCCCTGGCGGCCCGTGACGACGCCGGCGACAAGCTGGTGAAGGACGCCCGGCAGGCCTACGACGACCTCGACTACGAAGGTGCCGCGAGCAAGTGGACCGAAGCGCTCGAGTTCTTCGTGAAGAACCCGCATCTGGCCGACGCGAAGACGCTGGCCGACGCGCACTTCTTCGTAGGCGCGCTGGCGATTCAGAACGGCGGCAAGTCGCACGCGAAGAAAGCGACCGAAGAGTTCGTGCGCGCGCTGCTCAACAACCCCGACCTCACCTGCGACCCCCAGGTGTACGGCGCCGACGTGAAGAAGGCCTTCGACAAGGCGCTCACCGAGATCAGCGCCAAGGGTGTGGGCCCGCTGGCGATCGACTCCTCGCCCCCGGGCGCGATGGTCAGCCTGCGCGGCAAGGACCTGGGCTTGACCCCCATCGCCGAAGCGCCTTCGGTGCCGGTCGGCCGCCACCTGCTCACCTTCTCCAAGCCCGGCTTCGAGCCTTCGGGCGCGTACGCCGACGTCAGCAAAGAAGGCGGCAGCGCCAAGCCCACCCTCACCGCGGCCCCCGGTTACCTCGAGGTGCGCGACGCGGCGACCGCGGTGGTCGGTCAGGGCGTGGGCGTCAAAGGCGCGCTGCCCCCCGGCGCGAAGAAGCTGGGCGAAGTGGTGAAGGCGCGTTTCCTGGTGCTCAGTGACGGCGCCATCGCCGAGGTCTGGGACGTGGAGACCGGCAACCGCCTCGCCGGCCTGTCTCTTTCCGCTCAAGAAGTGAACGAGAGCGCCAAGAAGATCGGCGCGTTCATTTCGAAACCGGGCAGCGCCGCGGTCGCCGCGGCCGAAGTCACCGACACCTCTGAGGAACCGTCAGCGGGCGGCCCCGTGTACAAGAAGTGGTGGTTCTGGACCGCGGTGGGCGTGGTGGCAGTGGGCGGCATCACGGCGGGCGCCGTCGCCGGTGCGAACAATTCGGGCGGGCGTCCGTTCAACGTCGTGCTGGGTACTCCCTGAGGTGTGTTCGATGAAGTCCGCGCTGCTGATCCCGATCGTCTCCTGTCTCGTCGCGACGCACGCGTTGGCCGCGCCGCCTTCAGAGAAGCGCGTCTCTGCGCTCATCCTCCCCATGGACAAGGGCTCGGAGGCGCTCACCCTCAAGATCGAGTCGTTCGCCAACGAGGCGCTCAACGAGTACCAGGGCTTCAAGGTGCGCACGAGCGACGACCTCTTCGGCGTCGCCGCTGACGAAGAAGCGGCCGCCTCGCTCAAGCGTGCAGAGACCGGCTTCAAGGAGAGCAAGGCCGCCTTCGACGAGCGCAACTACGAAGACGCCGAACGCAAGCTGCGCGCGACCATCAAGGAGTACGGCAAGGCCGTCGGCGCGATGAAGAACTGCGGCAACCTGTGTGACTCGGTGGCCATGTTCGGCTCGGTGCTGCAGGCCCGTGGTGACGTGGAAGAAGCGAAGATCGCCATCCTCGATCTGCTCGCGCTCAGCCCCACCTTCGAGCTCGATCGCAAGCGCTACCCCCAGAACTTCCTCGCGCTCAAGGCGCAGGTGGCCACCAGCCGCAACGCGCAGCTGCGCGGCAGCGTGACGGTGAAGACCAAACCTTCCGGCGCGCGCGTGTTCCTCAATGGCGAGCTGCAGGGCTACTCGCCGCACACGCTGCAGACGCTGCCCATCGGCAAACACCTGGTGAAGATCGAACGCCCCGGCTTCAAGCAGCTGGGCCTGATGGTCGAGATCACTCCGGAAGATCAGGAGATCACCAGCGAGCTCACCGCGACCTCTGGCTACAAGGCCTTCGACGCGCTGATGGACAGGCTCGCCGGTGAAGCGCTCAAGGACAAGGGCGGCGGCACGATGACCAGCGTGGCGAACTCGCTCAAGCTCGAGCGCGCGGTGATCGGCGTGCTCAAAGAAGCGAACAGCGAATCGACCGAGCTCACCATGGCGTACTTCGACTTGAAGACCGGCAGGCGCATCGCCATCAAGCGCGTCGCGTTCCAGGGTGACGAGTTCGGCCAACTGCGCGGTGAAGTCGAGCGCATGGTCAACCACCTGGTGAACTCCGAAGGCAGCGACAAGGTCACCCGCTCCGCCGATCCGCTCGACAACAAGGGCGGCACCGAGGAGTGGCAGGGCGAAGATCGCGGCGGCAAGAACGTGAACCGCGAGAAGAAGTCGAAGGGCGGCGACCCGCTCGACAGCGCCAGCGGCACCGACGACTGGTGATCGGCTGCGATGAAACCCGCACTTCCGGTGGCCCTGCCACCTGATGCCCTGACGCGGCTGACCGCGATCGATGCGGCTCTCCCCTGGCTGCACTCGAGCGTGCTCGAAGCGATCGAGTCGCACACGAAGACCGCCCTCGAGAGCCTGGACAAGAAAGCCCTCACGAACGCGCGCGCGCTGATCGGCCGACTGGAAGGCCACGGCGAGCTCGTGGCCCAGCTCGCTGAAGACGGGACCGCAGCAGCAGCTTCCGCTCATCTGCCGGGGAGCAAAGTCAGCGAAGGGATGCTGTTTCTTTCAAAGCAGGACCAGGAACGCATCGGGCGGCTCGAGCTGCTCGAGGCGAAGGTCAGCAGCACCATCCAACGAGCGAAGTTCGCGCTCCCCAGGAAGCTCGACTCCGCGCGCGCGCTGGCCTTCGCTCAGAAGGTGCTCGGCACGCACCCGAACGTCGCTGAGTCGAGCCCGCTCCCCAATGAACCCGAGTGGCGCCCGCTGCTTGCCCATCTGCCTGCGACCACGGTTCAGGAACGCTTCGTCCGCGCGCGCTTTCAGTGGATCGGAGAGGACCCCTTCCCGCGCGAAGAATTCGAACGCCTCTCGAAGGAGGGTTCGCGCGACGCGACGAAGACGCTCTACTTCAAGGCATTCCACGAGCCCGATGAGGTCCGCCACCCGCTCGCGATCAGACTCGCGGAGCAAGGCGATCCCGGACCGGCGCTGTCCATTGCAGACAAGCTGAAGGGCAAGTCAGAGAGCTGGGCCAAAGCCTCGGAGTGGTTGCTCGTCGCAGCGCGCTCACCGGTCGACGAGCCCGCGCTCCAATCAACCGAGTATCAGAAGATCGACCGCGACAAGGCGGCGCTCACCGCGATGGGCATGCACTTGCTGAAACGTGCGCCCCTCGAGCCCACCGTGCTCGCGGCACTCAGTGCCATGCTCGACGGCCGCACCCATCGCGAGTTCGACACGATCGCCAGCGGGTTCGGAGTGCGCAGCGCGGGCGACCTCGTCGCCAGCTGTCGCCCCTGACCACCGTTCGCCCCGAGAGCAGTCGAGGGGCCACTCGCCGCACTCAGCTTCGATCGAGCGTCCAGAAGCGCGTGTGAAGGCGCGCGTCGTACGGCGTCCGGTACGGCTCGTCGCCATCACTCTTCCGCCGAGCAGGTGCGAAGCGCAGTGAGTCGTCTTCGTTCACGAAGATCTCACCGTTCTCCTTCTTCGCGCCGCTGAGCACGAAGTAGTGCCCGCCATCGGCCCAGGTCGATCGCACTCCGGCTCCGCCGCCATCGAAGTGTTTCACCACCGCTTCGATGCTGGGCAACGTGCGCACGAAGTAGCGGCCACCCGCCGCGCCGGTGAGCTTCGCCCAATCGTCCGCACGCAGCTCGTTCGCGAAGGCGGCAGTGGCGTTGGCATCGAGGCGGCGCTCCGATCGTCCACCACGCAGCGTCTTGTTGAACTCGGGCCCCAGGCGCACCCCACCCCGCTCGCCGTGGATCGCGGTGTACCGATGTTCGAACTCTTCCCGGCTGAGCCCCGGCGGCACCAGGCCCGCCGACTTCCACAGGTGCACCGCGGCGGAAGCGAGGCACTCGAGGCCGGGCTGTGAAGGGTCGGGTGAGACGAGCACCTGCTGAATGGTGGAGAAGGTGAAAGCGCGTTCGCCGCGTTCATTGGCCGCCGCGCCACCACCATCGAACTGCCCAGCCACATAGAAACGGTGCACTGCTTCTTGAAGCAGCGCCTCGATCGAGCTCGCTTCGTACACGTGCGCGCCCTCGAGCAACTTCGCGAGATCGCCGTGGCGATTGTGGAGCTGCAGCGTCGGCTTGCCGGGAGACGCGAGCGACAAGCCCCCATCGGTCTGCAGGCGAACGTGATCGGTCAGCCCCACGCGAACCGAGAGCGGAGCCAGCCCGCGCGAGAGTTCACGGTGCGTCACCACGTAGAGGAGCTTCGCGGCGGCTGTGGAGAGATGATCGGGCAAGACCAACGACGGCTTCGCGCGCAGCACCCGCTCGAGCGTCACCTCGTCTTCCGTCCGTGGAGTCGAAGGAAAGGCTTCCACCGAGTTGCGGACCGGCAGCGGCACGACTTCAGGCTCGAGGGGAACAGCGGCGAATACGAGGCGCGAGATGGAGGGCATGGGCCCTCGCAGAGCAAGTTCGCGGCCGACGCACTTTTGCGAAGATTCGCGTGGTTGCCGAGGTGGCTCCGTTTCAGCGGGAGACTCGTAGTACACGGCGCGGATGCGCTTGCGCCTGTCGCTGGTCTTCGCCCTCGTCGCCTGCCCTGCCTTCGCCCAGACCGCGGTGTTGAGCGGCACCGACCCCTCGCGGGGCACCACGCTGCTGCCGGGCTCTTCGGCGTGGAGCGATGAAGCGACCTCGATGGTCTACAACCCAGCGGGCCTCGGGCGCGTCGGCCGGCTCAACGCCTGGTACGTGCATGAGCGCAGCAACATCCGCCCGCAGGACAACGACGGCCTCTGGTTCGCCACCAGCATCGCGGACATGGTCGGTCTGGGCGTCAGCTTTCAATGGCTGCGCCCCGGCGCCGGGTTGGGCATCGAGCGCGCGAAGACCTCGCTGGCATTCTCAGCGGGTCCCGAGTCGTTCTCGGTCGGCACCACGGTGAACTGGTTCTCCAGCCAGAACACGCAGTGGGTCACCACGCTCGACGTCGGCGTGCAGTCGCGGCCGCTGCGCTGGTTGTCGTTGGGCGCCTTCGTGCGCAACTTGAACGCCCCGCGGGCGAACCTGAGTGGGTTGAGCACCTTCTTCCCCCGCGAGTGGACGGTGGGCGTGGGCGTGCGTCCGTTCGGCGAATACCTCACCCTCGGCGTCGACTGGGTGGTCGGCGAGACGCTGCCCGCCAACCGCAGCCGGCTGCAGTACACCGTGCAGGCGAAGCTGCTGGGCGGCGTGCGGTTGCTGGCGGGCGTGAGCCACAGCTTCAACCCGGTCGACCCGCTCTACTTCCATGGCGGCATCGGGCTCGATCTCGAGAACGTCGGCTACACGCAGGGCGTCGCGTACGGGTCGGGCGAGCTCAACTGGCAGTTCGCGGGCCGCTTCTCGATGGACAAGTACCAGAGCGTGATCCCGCAGCAGAAGATCGCGGTCATCTCGCTCAACGATCTCGCCGGCTCGGGAGGCACCACGGTGGGCTCGTTGCTCGGGCTGGCCAGCGAAGATCGCTACCTGCGCTTCGTGCGCTTCCTCGAGAACGCGGCGAAAGACTCAGAGCTCGCGGGCCTCGTGCTCAAGGTGGAAGGCGCGGGCGTGGGCCTCGCGCGGGCCGATGAAGTGCGGGCGGCGATCGCGAAGCTCCGCGCGGCGGGCAAGAAGGTCTACGCCTACGTGCTCTCCGCCGGTGACGCGGAGTACCTGATGGTCTCGGGTTGTGACGGCATCTACGCCGCCCCTGAGGCGATGGTGATGGTCGACGGCCTGCGCTCGAGCGTCACGTTCTTCGGCGGCACCGCCAAACGGTTTGGCATCGACGTCGATGTGGCGCGCGTCGGTGACTACAAGACGTTCCCCGAGCAGTTCACCCGACAGGACATGAGCGACGCGCAGCGCGAGACGATCAACGCGTACCTCGACACCAACGTGAAGACGATCGCGGCCCGCATCAAAGAGGCACGGGGCATCGAGCCTGAGGCCTGGCAGGCAGCGCTCGACGAGGGGCTCAAGCCGGCCAAACGCGCGGTGGAGCTACGTCAGCTCGACGCGGTGATGACGCCGCAGCAGTTCGAGGAACACATCCGCGCGCAGCTGCCCAACGCGCGCGTGTCGCGTGACTACCGCCCGTTCGACACGCGCGACGAGCGCTGGGGCAAGAAGAAGTCGATCGCGGTGATCCCGGTGCTCGGCAACATCGCGGGCGGCAAGAACCAGACGACGCCGCTGACCGGTGACCTGGTCGCGGGCGCGCAGTCGTTCATGGAGGCGCTCAACGAAGCGACGGAAGACCCCAGCGTCGCGGCCATCGTGATCCGGGTGGACTCGGGCGGTGGTGATGGGCTGGCGAGCGACCTGATGTACCGCGCGGTGCTCGAGGCGAAGAAGCGCAAGCCGGTGATCGCCTCGATGGGCGACGTGGCCGCGTCGGGCGGCTACTACGTGGCGATGGGTGCTGATGAGATCGTGGCGTCTTCCACCACGCTCACCGGGAGCATCGGCGTCTTCTTCGCGAAGCCCGCGATCAAGAAGCTCGCGGAAGACTTCGGCGCCACGCAGATCACCCTCTCGCGCGGCAAGCTCTCGGGCATCACCGATACCTTCGATCCGTGGACGCCGGATCAGCGGGTCGCCGCGCAGAAGTGGATCGATGACTTCTACGACTCCTTCATCACCGAGGTCGCCTCCAGCCGGAAGATGCCCAAGGAGGCCGTCGACAAGGTGGCGCGCGGGCGGGTGTGGAGCGGAGAAGACGCGAAGGCGCGTGGCCTGGTCGATCACCTCGGCGGCGTGATGGATGCGATCGCGCTGGCGAAGGTGAAGTCGGGCGTGCTCGGGGAGCTGGACATCAACATCTACCAGAGCTCACCGGGCCTCATCGGCGCGCTGATCGGCGCGGCGGCTCCTGATGCGTTGCTCCAGGCGTCCGTGCCGTCTCAACAGCTGCCGCCCGGTCTGCAGTCACTCGCGGAGCAGCTCGGCAGCGCCTCGTGGCTGCTCGAGTCTCCCAAGGTTCAGGCGCGGCTCGAGTACACCATCGACGTGAAGTGAAGGCCGACCGTCTCTTTGGCTTAAAATCAGGTGAAGTCTGGGTAAGTGGCTGCTACGACAGCCCCGCCGGCTCGTTCGGGCCCCTCGTGAAGAGGCCCCGGGTCGGTTCAGGGCGCGCGTGGTTGGTCGACGTACCCCGCGGTCAGCACCCTGCCCCACAGCGAGAAGAGGAAGCCTGACTCCGAACACGTGGAGTCGAGGCTGGTGAAGCCGCATGAGTGAACAGGATCTGCCTGACCCGAACGACCCGACGAACGCGCCCCCGCCCCCCAGTGATGAGGGTGATGACGGCGACGACGACGGTGGTGACGAAGGCCCCGACGAAGGTGGCCCCGCAGCGCAAGGTGGCCAACCCGGTCAGCCAGGACAACCCGGTCAGGCCGGAGGCCGCCGCAAGCGCAGGCGCCGCCGTCGCAAGGGCAACCCGGTCTTCTTCGCGGAAGACGGCCAGGCGTTCCGGAAGGTCATCCAGCCCGATGGCCAGGTGGTCAACGTCTTCCTCACCGCGCAGGAGCTCGATCAGTACAAGCAGCGCCAGGCGCAGCAGCAGGCCCAGACGCAGCAGCAGACCCAGATGCGCGTGGCCCAGTCGCAAGGTCTGCCCGTCTCCGTCCCGGTGCAGACCGTGGAAGGCGTGCTCGACCTCGACGTGAAGGGTCAGAACGCGGGGCTGCGCAGCCTCAAGAAGAACCTGCTCCCGTCGCCGGAAGACGCGGAGATCCCCAAGAACCTGGTGCAGAAGCTCCGCCTGCGCGCCGGCCAGTACATCGTGGCCAAGGCGCAGATGAAGGGCCTCAAGGGCACCATCAGCAGCGTGGAGACGGTCGACGGCATGCCGGTCGAAGTCGCCTCTCGCCTGCCCCACTTCGCCGATCTCACCTCGGTCGATCCCATCGATCGCATCAAGCTCGAGAACGGCCACAAGGAGTTCATCGGCCGCGTGCTCGACCTGATCGCCCCCCTGGGCAAGGGTCAACGTTCGCTCATCGTGGCGCCGCCCAAGACCGGCAAGACGATCATGCTCCAGCGCATCGCCCAGTCGCTGCTGACCAACCACCCCGAGATGCACGTGATGGTGGTGCTCATCGACGAGCGTCCTGAAGAAGTCACCGACATGCGCCGCAACATCAAGGCCGAGGTGTTCGCTTCTTCGAGCGATCACAAGACGGCCGATCACCTGCGCGTCGCCGAGCTCGCCATGGAGCGCGCCCGCCGTCTGGTCGAGGCCGGTAAAGACGTCGTGGTGCTGCTCGACTCGATCACCCGCCTGGCGCGCGCTTACAACAAGGAGATCGACTCCTCGGGCCGCACCATGTCAGGCGGCGTCGACAGCCGTGCCCTCGAGCGCCCCAAGCGTCTCTTCGGCGCAGCCCGCGCCACGGAAGAGGCTGGCACGCTCACCATCGTGGGCACCGCCATCATCGACAGCGGCAGCCGCATGGATGAGGTGATCTTCGAGGAGTTCAAGGGCACCGGTAACTCGGAAGTCACCCTCGATCGCCTGCTCGGCGAGAAGCGCATCTGGCCGGCGATCAACATCGCTCAGTCCGGTACGCGCAAAGAAGAGAAGCTCTTCGTGCACAAGGAATACGAGAAGGTGAAGAAGCTGCGCGGCATGCTCTTCTCCGTCAAGCCCGTCGAGGCGATGGAAGCACTGCTCAAGCGGCTCGGCCGGTACACCTACAACGACGAGTTCCTCGAAGAGCTTTGAGCTTTTGGAGGTAGGCTTCGCCCGCGATGGCACTCGGATCAGGGCGTTGCCACTACCACCCAGAGCGCGCAGGTCTGGGCATCTGCGTCGAGTGCAGGAATGTCATCTGCACCGAGTGCACGACCCAGTTCGAGGGCATCAACCGGTGCGCTCAGTGCCTGGGCGCGCGGCTGGCGAAAGCCCGCACTCTCGTCGATCGCAAAGACTGGTCTGTCGGGAGCGTGCTGCTCGCGTTGATGGCGGTGGCCGTGCTCTTCGGCGGTTTCTACGGACTCGCTGCACTCGTGCGGCTTTAGACAATGGCCGTCGACGCGCTCGAGCTCAGACCCCGCAACGCCGTCGCGCTCTTCGATGCGGCGGTGCGGTTGTGCGCCACCACCACCGGGGTGTGGGCCATCACGTTGCCCACCGGGGCCTTGTTGGTCGCCACCGCCTTCTCCCTGGTGGAAGCCACCACCCGGCATGAATCGCTCGTTTTCCCCGTCGCCGCGTGGACCTTCGCGTGGATCCTGCGGGCGGTCAGCCAGGGCGCCGCGTGTCACTACGTCGATCAACAGGTGGTGAGCACCACGGCGCCTTCGATACGCGCCAGCCTGCTCGCGGCGATCAAACGCGCTCCGGCGCTGATCGTCGCCTCGACCGTGATGGCGGTGATCAACCTGGCCCTCTGGGTCTTCACCCTCGGCATCGGCTTTCTCTTCGTCGGCGCGCACGCCGCGGGCTACGCGACCACCATGCGTGGCCAGGGCAGCGTGCTGGGCATCTACGGCACGTGCTCCAAGTTGCTGGGGCCCACCCGGCACATCGCTCCGTGGGTGCGCGTGTGCGGCGCCAGCCAGCTCATCCTCGCGCTCAACGTGCACCTGATGACCCAGATGGTGCTCTCGCTGGGCCGTGGATTGTTCGGCTTCGACGTCACCTTCGTGGAGCGTTTCACCTCGCTCGACAACCCGACCTGGCTGGCCACGGTGGCGGCGGTCACCTTCGCCTTGTTCGAGCCGGTGCGGGCGGCGACCTCGACCCTGATGTTGATCGACGGCCGGGTGCGGCAAGAAGGGCTCGATCTGATCGCCCAGGTCGAGCAACTGCCCCGCCGCAAGAAGCCCAGAGGGGTGGCGCTGGCCATCGCGCTGGCCCTCTGCTTCGCCCTGCCCGCGCGCGCCGAGTCGTCGTTGGTCGAGCGGGCCGCGAAGCTCACCGACGAGTGCGCCATGCGGGTGGATCTCGCGCCGCTCGAGCGCCAGGGCATTCCCGATGACGAGCAGTCTTCCCTCACCCGGCTGATCTCCCGCGTGGAGCGGCGGGTGTTCGAAGACGATGACTGTGATGCGGCCGAGGCCGACCTGCGTGAGGGCTTGAGGCTCTACGCCGAGCTGCAAGCGCAACCCGCGCCGCTCGATGCGCAGGACACGGCCAAAAAAATCCTCTCGCGCCGCGAGTTCCAGACCTCGAACGATCCGGAGAAAGCGGCCGAAGAAGAGCCGCCGCCCGACGAACCGGGCTGGCTGGCGAAGCTCTTCAAGGCGCTTTGGGAGTGGCTCAACAAACAACGCGACGACGATCGGCCGACTCCTCCGGAGGTCGAGGTGTCGGCTTCTCCAGCGATGGCGGGCGCGAACGCCGTGATGATCGGCGCGATCGTGCTGGTCGCGGCGGTGCTGCTGTTCATCTTGATCAGATCGTTCAAGCGCAAGCAGCCCGGCCAGACCGAGCTCGATGAAACGGGCGGGCTCACCCAGCAGCCGCTCGATCACGACACCATGAGCGCGTTGTCGAAACCGCCGGAGACCTGGGCGGGACTGGCCGACGAGCTGGCGGCAAAAGGCGAGTACCGCGAGGCGATCCGCCATCTCTACCTCGCCCTGCTCTCGCGCCTGCACCGCGACGGCGTCATCGACTACGACCCCACCTTGAGCAACTGGGAGTACCTCTTCGCCTTCAAGGGCGCCTCCAGCTTGAAGGCCGGGTTCAAGGATCTGACCCGCCGTTTCGACTTCGCCTGGTACGGCAACCTCGGCGTCGACTCGCTGGCCTACGCGATGTTCCGCAAGGTGGCAGAGCCGCTCCTGGTGCCCGCGGAAGGAAGCACGACTCGTGCGTGACCGATTTCCACTGCTGATGGTCGGCGGCGTGATGCTGATCGGCGCGCTGGGCTGGTTCCTGCTTCAAGGCGCACGCCGCGGCGGTTTTGCGGATCAGCTCTCCACCTTCAAGAGCGAGCCCGACGGCGCGCGCGCCCTCTACCTGTTGCTCTCGGAGTCGGGGCTGCCCGTCATCCGCCACCAGCAGGATCTCACCATCATCCCGCCGAAGCGGAACCTGGTGCTGCTGGGCACGCGCTTCTCCCGCGAGCTGGGCTTCGACAAGACTGCCTTCGACGGCAGCGACGCAGGGGTCGATGATCCCGAAGACGAAGAGGCCAACGACGCCGAGTTCAAATCGCGTGGCGTCAACTCGCTCAAGTCACCGCCCATCAGCAACGACGAGAGCGAGAAGCTGCTCGAACACGTGCGCAACGGCGCCACCCTCGTCTACGTGCCCTCGAGCTACCGCGACGCGCGGCTGCTGGAGGATCTCGACGTCACCCTCGAGCGCACCGATTCATCCCTGTCCGTCCGCACGCTCGTGCCTGCGCAGCCCAGCCGCTACGTGCAGGGCGTGGAGCGCGTGGTCACCAAAGTGCGCGCGTTCCTCGAGCTGCCCCCGGGCGCCGTACCGCTGCTCATCGACGAGAAGTTCGAGAAGCCGGTCGCCGCGCTGCTGCCTTACGGCCAGGGCCGGGTGATCATCATCGGCGCCCCTCACCTCGCGATGAATCGCTCGCTCGGCGTGGCTGACAACGCGCAGTTCTGGCACTCGTTGTTCTCCGCGGTCGCCAGCAGCGGGCCCATCGCCTTCGACGAGTTCCACCACGGCTTCACGGGTGAACGTTCGATGGGTGAGTTCGCCGCGCGCTACGGCCTGCACTTCGCCGTCGGTCAGCTGCTGCTGGGCGTGATGCTCTGGGCGCTGGCGCTCAAACGCTTCGGCAGCCCGCGCGCACCCGATGAAGAACTGCGGGTCGGCAGCACCGACGCGCTCTTCGCCACCAGCCGGCTCTACCGGGAAGGCAAGCATCACGCCCACGCCGCTTCGAGCATCTTGAGGCACCTCGCCGCCGACTTCGCCGTGAAGGCAGGCGTGAGCGGCCGGCTGGAGCCCGCGGAGATCGGCGCCGCCCTCGAGGTAAAGGGTCGCAAGGATCTCGCGAGCGCGCTGCTCGACATCTCCCGCGCCGTGGCGGCGACCAGCACTGAAGCCGACGTCGAACGGGTCGCCACGCTCGCGGCCGTCGCCCGAAAATCCCTGAACCATCACCAGAGGAAAGCAACATGACTCCGATTGCTGAACCCATTGCCTTGCCGCCTGAAGTCGCTGCGCCGCAATCAGCGGCGGTGACCATCGCGGCCACCGTGCGCGAAGCGAGCCTGCGTGAAGTGCGCAAGGCAGTCGTCGGGCAAGACGAAGCGCTCGAGCTGATGCTCTGCGGCCTCATCGCGGGTGGCCACGTGCTCCTCGAAGGCGTGCCCGGCGTCGCCAAGACCCTGATGGCGAAGGCGCTCGCTCGAAGCGTGAGCGCGGAGTTCAAGCGCATTCAGTTCACGCCCGACCTGATGCCCTCCGACATCCTGGGCACCAGCATCTTCGACTTGAAATCGCAGTCGTTCGTGTTGGTGCGCGGGCCGATCTTCACGGACCTGCTGTTGACCGACGAGATCAACCGCGCCCCAGCGAAGACCCAGTCGGCCCTGCTCGAGGCGATGCAGGAGCGCGCCGTCTCGCTCGAGGGAAAACACATTCAGCTCTCACCCCTCTTCACCGTGTTCGCCACGCAGAACCCGGTGGAGTCGGAAGGCACGTACCCGCTGCCGGAAGCGCAGCTCGATCGTTTCCTCTTCAAGATCGACGTCGGCTACCCGAGCGACGAAGAAGAAGAGGCCATTCTCTCGGCGGTGAACAAGGGCTTCGATGCAGGCGATCTGCAGCGCGCCGGAGTGCAGGCCGCGGTCACGCAGGATCAGGTGAAGCAGGCGCGCCTGGCCATGGCCGACGTACGCATCGAACCGCCGGTGCTCTCGTACGTGCGCAAGCTGGTGGCGGCCACCCGCCGTTCACCGCGCATCCGCCTGGGTGCGGGTCCCCGCGCGGCGGTGCATCTGCTCCTCGCGAGCAAGGCACTCGCCGCGTTGCGCGGCCGCAGCTTCGTCACGCCTGACGACATCCGCTACCTCGCGGGCCCGGTGCTCAAACACCGCCTCTTGCTTTCGCCCGATGCCGAGCTCGACGGCGCGACGCCGGCCGACGTGCTGCGTGAAGTGGTCGCCTCGGTCGAGGTCCCCCGCTGATGCGCTCCCTCTCCTTGCGAAGCGGGGAGAGGGTCGGGGTGAGGGGCCTCCTGGTGCACGTGAAGCCCCTCACCCGGCCTTCGGCCGACCTCTCCCCGCTTTGCAGGGCGAGGTTTCTATGATCCCCTCCGGGCGGCTCTGGCTCATCGTGTGTCTGCTCGCGCTGCCCACCATGGCGGCGGGCTTCATCACGGGCCTGGGGCCGCTCATCGTGCTGCTCGACGTGATGCTCCTGCTCGTCGCGGCCGCCGACTTCTTCCTCGCCCGCAGGGCGCCCATCAAGATCTGGCGTGAGCTGCCGGTGCGCCTGCAGGTCGGTGTGGCCAACCCCGTCACGCTGCACCTGATCAACACCGGCAATCGCCCCCTGCGGCTCGACGTGCGCGACGATTCTCCCGAGGCCTTCGACAGCAAGCCCGCCGTGCTCTCGCTCACGGTCTCTGCGAGCAGCCGCGGCAAGCTGCACTACACGACCACTCCGGGCAAACGCGGCAAGTTCGAGTTCGGCGCGATTCACCTGCGCGTGCGGGGCCCGTTCGGCTTCGTGTGGCACGAGCGCACGGTGCCCGCGAGCGTGGCGGTCAGCGTGTTCCCCGACATGCGAGGCGCCAGCCGCCTGCTGCTCTCCGATGCGGCGCTCGACTTCGTGAATTTGGGGCTGCGCCAGCTGCGCCGTGACGGCCGCGGCTCGGAGTTCGCCCGCCTGCGCGACTACTCCCAGGGCGACTCGGTGCGCGACGTCGACTGGAAGGCCACCGCCCGCCGCGGCCGCCCCGTGACGCGCGTGATGGAGTCGGAGCGCAGCCAGACCGTGCTCATCGGCGTCGACGCAGGCCGTTCGATGGCCGCGCGGGTCGATGGCCTGACCAAGCTCGATCACGCGGTGAACGCCGCGCTGTTTCTCGCCTTCGTGGCCGTGCGCAACGGAGATCGCGTGGGCCTGGTGGTCTTCGCCGACGGCATCAAGACCTACCTCGCGCCTTCTGCCGGCCGCCTGCAGTACCGGAAGATCGTCGACGCGCTCTACACCGCCAAGCCGCACCTCACGTACGTCGACTACCTCGCGCTCTTCAAGGAGCTCAACGTGCGGCTGCTCAAGCGCAGCCTGCTGTGCGTGTTCACCGACTTCATCGACGAAGACCAGGCGCAGACCATGGTCGACCCGATGCGCCGGCTCGCGAAACGACACGTGCCGCTGTGCCTGTCGGTGAAAGACGCCGCGCTCTCCCAGTTGCTCGAGACCTCACCACCCGACGCAGAGGTCGCCTATCAACACGCGGTGGCAAGCGAGTTGCTGCTCGAGCGTGAAGCGATGAAGCGCAAGGTGGGCCGTGACGGGGTGACGGTGGTCGACGTCGATGCGAATCAACTGTCACTCGCCGCGGTGAACCAGTACCTCGAGATCAAAGCGCGGGGAACATTGTGAGACGGAGCCAAACACCATGAAGGTCTTCTGCCCCAACTGCGGAACTGAGAACGACGGCATGCCCGGTGGCCGGCTCACCTGCAAAGCCTGCACGGCCAGCTTCGAGGTGCCGCGCGAAGGTGGGGTCAGCCAACCGCCGCCGCCCCAGGTGATCGCGCCGCCGCCGAGGCCCGTGGTCACCGCGCCTCCGCCCTCGTCATCGCCCTTCCCCACCGGTTACGTGGGTCCGCCGCCGATGGGCTTTGGCGGCAGCTCCAATGGGCTTTCGAGCGGCAGCACCAACACGCTGGCCATCGTCTCGTTGGTGCTGGGCATCTTGTGCTGCATCCCCTTCGCGTCGATCGGCGCGATCGTCACGGGCGTGATGGCGCAGAACCAGATCAACGCGACCAACGGTCAGCAGAAGGGCAAGGAGTTCGCCCTGGTCGGCATCATCCTGGGGAGCACCAGCCTGCTGCTCACCATCGGCAGCCTGATCATCAACGCCCTCACGAGGTTCCGCTGAACATCTTCCGGGCGAGGCCCGACCAGAGATACGCGTAGACCCCGCTGCCGATCATCAGCGCGAAAGACACCTTGAACGCGACGGAGAGTCGCGGCGGGTGGATCTGCGAGATGGTGCCTTCGATGAAGCCGGCGAGCACGAAGAGCGCGAGGGTGCCCAGCAGCAGTTGCAGCGCGGTCTTGCCCTCGCGTTTGAGCGCCGCGCGTCGGGACAACCCTTTGGGGGCGACCAACGCACGCGCGAGCACGAAGCCTGCGGCGCCGGCGATCACGATGGCGGAGATCTCTGGAATGCCGTGCGGGAGAATCCACGCCCAGAACCAGCCGGCCATGCCCTTCGATGTGTAGACCCACGCGAGTGAGCCCAGCATCACCCCGTTGAGGAACATCAGGATCGCCGTGCCCAGGCCCGCAGTCAGCCCGAGCGCGAAGGCGAGGAACGCCACCTGGATGTTGTGGGTGAAGAGGAAGCTGGTGAACATCGCCTGCTCACCCGCGCCGGCGCCCTTGTTCTTCGCTTCTTCTTGCTGACGTTTCTCCGGGTCGAGCTTCAGGTGATCGCCGGGCACGAGGTACGGCGCTGCGTCGGGGTCGAACATCATCCCGATCCACCCGAAGCCGAAGCCGCCCCAGAACAACAGGAAGGCGGCCACGAACATGCGCCACTCGCGCGCCATCACGTCGGGGAAACCCATCGTCAGAAAGCGGCCCACTTCGCCCATTCGCACCCGCTTGCCCGGGTAGGTGATGGCGTAGGCGCGGCCGACGAGATCGTTCAGATAGCCGCTCACATCAGCGGCCCCCGCCCGCGCCCGCACCCACAGCAGATCCGACGAGGTCGAGCGGTACAGCCGCGAGAGCATGCGCGCGTCGTCGAGGGTCAGCTTCGACAAGCCGTCGCGTTCGGTGGTGTCGAGCAGCCGCTCGAGGGAGCTCCACTTCGGCCGACGCTGCTCGACGAACTCCGCGAGTTCCATGGTCTTAAGCAGTCTAGACTCAAACCACGTCATGGCGACCGCCCTGGATGCACCGGTGAGACTCGACGGCACCCACACCGTGCTCACCCCCGAGTACGTCGAGTTCAACTTCGTGCTCGCGGGGTTGATGAGCCGCTTTCTGGCCCTGTTGGTCGACACGGTCTTGAGCCTGATCATCACCTACGCGCTGTTCATCGTGGTGATGCTCTTCTCGCTGCTGCTCTCGGCGGGTGGCGCGGCGGTGGGTGGTGCAGGCGTCGGTGAGCAACTGCTCGGCGTGGGCGTCGCCGCCCAGTTCGTCATCTGGTTCCTGATCGACTGGGGCTACATGGTGCTGCTCGAGACGGTCTGGAGCGGGCAGACCGTGGGCAAGAAGATGATGGGCCTGCGCGTGATCCAGGACACCGGCGTGCGCGTCGGCGTCTATCAATCACTCCTGCGCAACCTGGTCAGGCCGCTCGACAAGCTCCCGATTCTCTACCTGGTGGGCGGCGTGGCGGCCCTGTTCTCGGGCACGCAGCAACGACTCGGCGATCTGCTCGCGGGCACCATCGTGGTGCGCGAGCGCCGCCTCAAGATCCCCGCACAGCTCGAGCGGCCCGACGGCGACACCTCGTTGCTGGCCGACCCCGACTTCCGCGCGCGCGTGGCCAAACTCTCCGCTGAAGAAGAGACCGTGTTGTTCTCGGCGGCGCTGCGCCGGGAAGAGCTGGGCATGGAGGCGCGCTTGAACCTCTTCGCCACCCTGGCCCGCAGGCTCGAAGAAGATCTCGGCTTCACCAAGCCCGGTCACCTCTCCGATGAGAAGCTGGTGTTGTTGGTGACGGCTGCGCTCGCGGCGAAGAACGCCACCAGGCGCCAGGCCGCCCCGGCCCGCAGGTTCCTGCAGCGGTGACTTAGAAGTACGTGGTCACGGCCGCGCCAGCGCCCAGCGCAAAGTTCGGCGGCACGTTGAGCGTCACGTACATGTCGAGGTACCCGCGCACGCCCAACGAGACGCTCTCGGCCACGAAGAAGTCGACGCCCACACCGACGCCGGGCCCGATGAAGAAGTTGTTGAGCTGCGCCGCGGTCTGCTGGTCGCGGATGAAATAGAGGCCCGCCAGGTGAATGGTGGCGTACGGCCGAATCGATTCTTCCAGGAACATGTACTTGAGGCCGAACTGCCCGCCGCTGGCCAGCACGATGCCCGCGCCGCCCGTGGGCGGAACGCCGAACTTCTGCAGCGCGAACATGAGCGGAATGCGCAGGAACACCTCGAAGCCGCTCTCGATGTAGAACGCGCCTTCGAGCGTGATGGGGATGCCCCAGTCGATGCCCACCGACTCGCCCGCGCCCAGAATGCCGAAGCCAGACACGCCCAGGCCGAGGCTTCGATTCGCGAAGCTCCCCGCCTGCGCATTCGCTTCAGTGGCAGCGAGCAGACCCAACACCAACACGCACGTCGAGAGCTTCTTGGCCATGGCGGCGCATCGTACCTCTCAACATCAGGAAATCAGCCGCGTTTCGACGTTCGGCGTCATTGCGACCGATGGGCGGCTTCTCTACACTCGACGCCCGATGAATCGACTCCGTTTGGCTCTCGCCGCGGGCCTCCTGGCTGCGGGCTGTATGTCAGTACCTGCGCCCCACCCCCGCGCCCTCGAATGCAATGAGCTCTGCGCCCAGTACATCGGCATGGGCAACCTGCAGGCCGCAGAAGATCAGTGCGACCTCGGCATCCAGTTCTCGCCGCAGTACGCAGACCTCTGGGCCAACAAGGGCGTGATCGCCTACTCCCGCGGGCAAGACGCCAAGGCCAAGGAGTACCTGATCAAGGCGCTGCGCCTGAACCAGGATCAAGCTCAGGCCTACAACAACCTCGGCAACCTCTACATGAAGGAGCAGGCCTACGGAAAAGCGCACGACAACTTCCAGCGCGCGCTCCGCGTGAACCCCGACTACCTCGAGGCCCGCTACAACCTCGCCCTCGCCTTCAAGGCCCTCAATCAGCCCGACAAGGCCAAGAAAGAGCTGCGCACGCTGCTCCACGTGAGGCCCGACCTCTCTGACGCGTGGGCGCAGCTGGGTCAGATCGCCGTAGAAGAAGGCGAGAACGAAGCGGCCATCGAGTACCTCACCAAGTCCACTCAGCTCGACCCCAAGTTCACCGCCGCCTGGATGGTGCTCGGCAACGCCTTCATGGAGGTCGGCAAACCCTGCGAAGCCAAGGACACCTTCTCGAGCTGCCTCGAGGTCGACGAGAACTTCCCCCAGTGCCGCAACAACATCATCGTGGCCGAGAAGAAGTGCAAACTGCAGGACAAGGCGCTCGACGACGTGAAGGCCCGTGCCGCCGGAGCGAAGACGCCCGAGAGCGAGTACTCGGTGGCCGTGCAGGCGAAGGAGAAGGGGCTCGTGAACGACGAAGAGCGCGCCTACAAACGCTGCCTCAAGTACGACGCGAAGTACGCGTTGTGCCACTACGGCCTGTTCGAGCTCTTCAAGAACCGCAGCGACGAGAAGAACGCGTCGGTGGCCTGCAAAAACTTCCTGAAGTTCGCCAGCGAATCAGACTTTCAGACCCAGGTGGCCATGTGCCGCCAGTACGTCGGCGACTGAAGCGAAGCGCTCGATGGGAGTCCGACTCACAGTCAAAATGAAGAGCGGGAGCGGTGCCGATCAGACAAAGACGGTACTGCTCGACGAGGAGACCATCACCTTCGGGCGTGATCAGACCTGTCAGGTCGTGCTCGCCCAGCAGGCGGTCTCCCGTAACCACGCGCGCATCTCGCGCGATGGCACCCTCTTCTTTCTGGAAGACCTGGGCTCCAGCTTCGGCACCTCGGTCAACGGGCAGAAGCTGCCCAAGGGTGAGAAGCGGCTGCTGCGCAACGGCGACGTGATCGCCATCGCGCAGTTCGACGTCACCTTCGATCGGGTGGCCGAAGCCAGCAGCGAAGACGTCTCGAACAAGACCAGCTTCCTTTCGCGCAAGGTCGTCAAAGACGTGATGAAGGGCCTCGCCGCGGGCGGCGAGAACGCCTACTTCCGGGTGATGAACGGCGCGACCGAGGGTCAGCGCATCGAGATCGCCGACGCCCAGGAATACATCTTCGGCCGTGACGCTGCCGACGCCGACATCGTGCTCAACGATGACCTGGTCTCACGCAAACACGTGAAGGTGCGCCGCGACTGGTCGGGCACGCACGTCGAAGACCTCGGTAGCCGCAACGGCATCAAGCTCAACAAGAAGCGCACCCGCAAGGCCACCATCAAGGATCGCGACGAACTCGAGATCGGTGGGGTCAGGCTGCTCTTCATCGATCCTTCGGAGGTCCGCGAAGATCCCGTCGTCATGTCATCGAGCCAGGACGACGAAGAAGGCACGCTCGCGAACAAGCCCGAAGACGATCCGCCGTCGGTCGAGGTGAAGCAGGAAGAAGAGGCGCCGCCCGCTGAAGAAGAGCCGGCGGTCGAAGAGCCCGCGGTCGAAGACGAGCCGCAGAAGACCGAAGACGATCCACCGGCCGAAGAAGAGCCGCCCCAGGACGAAGAGCCCCCTCAAGACGAGGAAGCACCTGCCGAAGAAGGCTCGGGCAAGCTCATCGACTTCAGCAACAAGCAGCACCTCGTCGCGCTCGGCGTCGGCGGCGCGATGGTGCTGGTCGGGTTGGTGTTGATCATCATGCTCGTCGCAGGGTTTTGAGCCGAAACGAACACCCGCTCCCAGAGGGAGAGGGGATCTCCTCAACTCACCGGGTGCTGATGCGAGCCACGGGCTGAATGTTCAGCTCAGGCGAAAGCTCCTGGTAGCTCACCACCGAGAACGGCGGGTTGAACTCGTACTCGAGCAACTTGCGCACGTACCGTCGAATGTCCATCGAGGTGAGGATCACCGGGCGCTGCGCGGTGGGCGGGAGGTGGCCACACTCGTTCTTCACCGCCTGCACGATCTCCTGCGCGATGTCGGGCTCGAGCGCGAGGTGCGTGCCGGCCGAGGTGCGCTTGATCGAGCTGCGAATGGCGTCTTCGATCTGCGGGTCGAGCAGGTACACCACCAGGGTGTTCGTGCCGCGGGCGTACTTGTGCGAGACGTAGCGCTTGAGCGAGCTGCGCACGTGCTCGGTGAGCATCACGCTGTCGGCCTCCATCTGGCCCTGCTCCGCCAGCGCCTGGAGAATGCCGCGCAGGTCGCGAATGGAGATCTCTTCTTCGACCAGGCGCCCGAGGATGTCGGTGAGCTTGAGCACCGTGACGACCTTCGGCACGACCTCCTTCACGATGGCCGGGAAGGCCTTCTCGAGTTGGTCGAGCATCGTCTGCACTTCCTGCACGCCGACGAACTCGCGCGCGTGGCGGCGCAGCACGGAGGCCACGTGGAGGATCATGTAGCCGGGCACGTCCCAGGTGGTGAGGCCGGCGGCCTCCAGCATGTCCTTGTTCGCTTCGGGCACCCAGGCCGCTGGCTGACGGGTGGCCGGGTTGATCGCATCGAAACCTTCGATGTTCATCAGCCGCAGGCGATCGACGGTGTCGTTGACCAGAATGTGGCCCAGCGTCGCCTGGCCGGTGACCACGGGCACTTCGTTGATCTGAATCTGGTACGCGCCCGGCGGCAGGCCGGGGTTTCCGCGCGCGCGCACACCGGGGAACCGAACGCCCAGCTCGACGAACAAACCGTCGCGCATGAAGGGCACCAGCTCGAAGAGGAACTTGCCGCCGTCTTGCCGCGAGTCGACGAAGGGCACCAACGCGTCGGAGACCTCCAACACGATGGGCGTGACCACGGGGATGAAGAGCTCGGAGTCGGGGTTGATCGGCTCTTTGGGGGCGGGCTCGGTGGCCTGGGCCTTCTCGTCTTCGCCTTCTGCTCCCGGCGCCTCGCCGTCAGCGCCCAGCTCGCCGCTGTCGATCTTCTTCTGGCGCTTGATCATCATGTACGCGCCACCAGCGGCCGCCGAGCCCAGCAGGAGAAACGGTACCTTGGGCAAGCCGGGCACCAGGCCCAGCACGATCAACATGCCGCCGGCGATGCCGATGGCGCGCGGGTAGGCGATCAGCTGCGAGCTGATGTCCTTGCCGAGGTGGGCGCCTTCTTCTTCGCCGCCCACGCGCGTCACGATGATGCCTGCCGCGGTGGAGATGAGGATGGCGGGGATCATGCCGACCAGGCCGTCACCGATGGTGAGCAGCGCGTACTTCTTGGCCGCCTCACCCACCGTCATGCCCTTCTGCGCCACGCCGATCGCCAGGCCGCCGACGATGTTCACCACCGTGATGATGATGCCGGCGATGGCGTCGCCCTTGACGAACTTCATGGCGCCGTCCATCGCGCCGAAGAGCTGTGATTCGCGCTCGAGATCGCGGCGCTTGCGCTTGCCGTCTTCCATCTCGATCGAGCCTGCGCGCAGGTCGGCGTCGATCGACATCTGCTTGCCGGGCATGGCGTCGAGGGTGAAGCGGGCGGCCACTTCGGCGACACGCTCAGAACCCTTGGCGATCACGATGAAGTTCACGATCACGAGGATCACGAAGACGATGCCACCGACCACGAAGTTGCCGCGCGCGACGAAGTTACCGAACGCGTAGACGACCTCGCCTGCATCACCGACCGACAAGATCAGTCGTGTGGTCGAGACGGTGAGCGCCAACCGGTACATCGTGGTGATCAGCAGCAGCGTGGGGAACACGCTGAACTGCAATGCGCCCGGAATGTAGAGCGACATCAGCAGGATGATCACCGACAGGCTGATGTTGATGGTGAGGAGGATGTCCAACAGGAACGTCGGGAGCGGGACGATCAACATCCCGATGATCGACATCACGACGATGGCGAGCACGACGTCCGAGTACTTGTTGATGAAACCTTTGCCTGAACCCGCTGGACCGGCTGCCATGAGGCGGCGGAGGTTACCGCAAACGACTCACGACGTGCGATTCGCGCGTGCCAGCGTCAGCAGTTTCCGCGCTCTTGCAACGAACGGGTCTGACGCATGGCCCAACGCAACGGCGCGCTCCAGGTCTTCCACCGCCCGGGCGACCTTACGCCGCGAGAGGCGAATCTCCCCCCGGTAGACCAGTGCAGCCAGATCGTCCGGGTCGATGGCGAGCGCGGCCTCGAACTGCTCCAGCGCGCCGTCGAGGGCGTTGCCGCCCAACAAGATGGTGCCCAGCATGGTGTGGGCAAAAGGGTCTCGCCGGCCCAACGCCACCAGCGACTCGAAGATGACCCGCGCTTCATCAGCGCGGCCCGCCTCGAACGCTTCGTGGCCCAACCGGGTGAGATCGACGAACGCCTGTTCGGCCGGATCGACGGTCTCATCGGTCAACGTCTTCCGGCCCTTGCGAGAGGGCCGGCGATCGACTTCGGGCGGCTCCTCGGTGATGAGGGTCTCCACCGTCTGAATGCGCTTGGGCACAGGGCCCCGCGCCTTCTTCGGGTAGTAGACGATCTCGACCGGTTTGGAGCCGCGCGTCATCGACTACTTCACTTCTTCTTCGCGTCCTTCTTGGGCTCGTCCTTCGTCGCCGCTTCGATCATCTCGAGCGCAGCGGCGGCGAGCACGCGGGCACGCTGGGTGAGCGGATCTTCGAACTTGGGATCGAGCTCGACGGCCTTGGCGAAGTCTTCGGCGGCCTCGAGGATCTTGCCGTCGCGCAGGTTCACTTCACCGCGGTTGACGTACGGGGCGACCTCTTTCGGGTTCAGCCCGATCGCCACGTCGAAGTAACCGCGCGCCATCTCCAGGTCTTCTTCGGCCAGGAACACCGCGCCGAGCGCCGTGTGGTAATACGACTCGGTGGGCTCCAGCGAGATGAGACCCGAGAAGATGGTCTTCGCTTCGCTGTACTTGCCCTGCTCGTAGAGACGGAAGCCGATGAGCGCCATCTGCAGCATCTCGGGGCCGCTGATCGCGTGGTAGTCGCGAAGGTTCATCTCCCCCTTCTGGAACGCAGCCTTGCGCTCGGGGGTGTAGAGGAGCTTCTCCCAGTTGGGCGTCGCTTCTTTGACCACTTCGATGCCCGGGATCGCGCTCGCGATGCCCGTGGACTCTTCCTTCTTCTTTTCGCTCATCGTGCTGTCTCCCCTGAGTGATTTCGAATTCGAAGCGCGCGGACTGCACCACAGCTGTTCGCGTGAGGCATCAAAAAAAAAGGCCGGGAACCCGAAGGTTCCCAGCCTTGAAAATTTCGAACTTTCGCTTTTTAGCGGAGGTTCTGGATCATCGAACCGCGGGTCTGGTCGTGCGACTTCTGCACGGTCGACATCATTTCCCAGAACTTGTTCATGTTCGACATCGCCTGCTGGTAGTCGAACATCTTCTGGTTGTACTCGTTCTGCTTGCCAACGTCCTTCGCCTCTTCGCCGGTCAGCGGCTTGGGAGGAAGGTTGCTGCTGGAGGAGGCGCCCGAGGGGTTCGAGCTGCCGGTGCTGCCCGTGGCGGCGCTCGACGACGAGCCGGTGGCGGCGCTGGACGACGAGGACGGAGCGGCCGGGTTGTTGTTCGCGATGGCATCCTGGCGGCCGGGCAGGCCGGGCAGCGCGATGTTGCCGGCGCCGGGGGCGAAGCGCTTGGTGACCATGTCACCGAGCGACTGGATCAGCTTGTCGATGCCGCCCTGAGCGAACTGGGTCAGCTTGTCGAGGCCGGTGCCGAGGAGCTTCTCACCAATCGCCTTGAGGGGACCGGGCAGGGGCGAAGCAGCGAGCGCGTTCTTGATGAAGCCAGCGCCCTTCTGGAAGATGTCGCCAGCGATGCCGCCGAGGAGCTTGCTCGCCGCAGGGGCGATCGCCTTGATGACCGACGGGGCAACCTGCTTGATGACGCCACCGATAGCACCGCCGATAGACTTAAGTGCACCACCCATTGTGAGCCTCTTCTTTCGTGTGATGCCGGAGAGTTATTCCCCGGCAGTTGCAGAGTTATCGCATGGCCTGCTCGCGCAGTTTCGTGAGCATTTCTATTTTTTTGAGAGAACCGCCATCATCGCGGAAACCTTCATGTTTTCGGCCGATTCGGGCTTCGAGAACTGAAGCGCGCGCTTCAAATCATCCATCGCCTGGGCCTTTTGACCCTGGAGAAGCTTCACTTCCGCCCGCCCCAGGTACGCCGTGGCGTCTTGCGGCGCGATCTTGAGCGCCACGTCGTAAGCCGCGACCGCACCCGCAGGGTTGCCCGCGGCCATCTCCACCACGCCCAGCGCCTTGGCGAAGTACGGATCCATCGGGTTGATGGCGTAGAGGCCCTGAAAGACCGTGCGGGCCTCGTTCACCTTGCCCTGGTAGTAGAAGTAGTAACCCGTGCGCGCGATTGAGTAGAGCTCCTCATCGGTGTAGCCGCGCACGTCTTTGAGGGTCGCCTTGCCGTCGGCCCACTTCTGGAGCCGCTGGGCGAGGGCCGCGTCGTCAGACATTCAGTAGCCCTCTTCCATCGTCTCTTCGCGGCGGCGGCGTTCGATCTCCGCCATGTCGTTGCTCACCGTGCCGACCAGCTCGAGCATCGACGACTCACGGGCCAGCAACGACTTGAGGCGCTCCACGCGATCGGGCGGCGCGCGCAAGGTGCCCAGGCCCCGCTGCATCGCCTCCTGGTTCGCTTCGGCGAGGCGCTCGGCGACCGAGAAGAGCGGCCCGCGATCGGTGTAGCCCTCGAGATCGGAGTCGTGACCCGCGGGGCCGGGAGGCATGGGCAGGCGGATTTCTTCTGCCGAGCGCGCGGGGCCAATCGAATCGAGCAGCGCGGCCGAAGCGAGCGCGGGGTTCTTGGGGTCGCCCTTCTTGCGGACGTTCTTGCGGTCGAGCTGCGCCTTGTTGACGAGCTTCTCGCGTACGCCGGTGGGGCCACCCCACGGCCAGGCTGGAGCGCGTGTCTGCGGTTGTCCGATCTTCGCCATGGTCAATCTCCTCCATCACTTCTTGCTGTTGGCCTGCTGCTGCAGCGCGTTCACGAAGTTCAGCACTTCGGCCACCGCGTCATAGAGCTCTTCGGGCACTTCCTGGCCGACGTCCACCCGGTACAGCGCGCCGGCGAGGGTGGTGTTCTTCATGAACGGCACGCCGTACTGCTTGGCGATCTCGCGAATCTTCTCGGCCTTGAGCCGCATGCCCTTGGCGATGACCCGCGGCGCGTTGTCCTTCTCGCGGTCGTACTTGAGGGCGATGGCGATGTCGGCATCTTCAGGCATGGGGCCGCAGTGTGTCCCGAGACGCTCTTCCCGAAAAGGGGGCTACCTGCTCCGCAGCCACAGCCGGGTAGGAAAGGTCTCGGTCTTGACGATCTCCTCGAGCGTGAAGAGCCGGTGCACCGGCGCATTGCGATCGGTGGTGAGGAACAACATTTTCGCAAAGCCGGCGGCGTGCAGCGCCTTCTGGGCCCTTCGCACCAGCACCCGCGAAAGCCCTTTGCCTCGCACCGTCGGGTCGACTGCCAACCCCAGCAACGTGCCGGTGTCTTTCTCCTCGGAGGCCGCGCAGCAGATCACCCCTCCCACCCTGCCCTCGTGGCGAATCACCACACAGGCCGACGGCACGGGCACGCCCAGCGCACCGCTCAGATACCCGTCGAAGGCCAGCCCGCACTGCGCGTCGGTGGGGGCGTGCGGCAAGGTGGCGTAGAGCCCCTCGACGCTGCCGGCGTGCGTGCGCGCGAAGAGGGCCCGCGACTCGGCCAGCGAGGTGTCACCCAGGAGCGACACTTCGAGGCCCGCGGGCTCGGGTTGATCGAGCGGCACCCGCGAGAGCTCCTGAGTGAAGACCTGGCGCAGCAGCAGCCGAAAGCCGAGCTCGTCGAGCGTGGCCGGGGCGATCTTCACGCAGTCCTCGTCCCACACCAGGGCCTCGGAGGTGCCTCTCAGTTCGTGAAGCCCGGCCAGCAACGCCGATTCGGGGCCACCTGCCGCCACCACCTGGCGCCACGAGCCGCGATCGTCGACCACCATCACTGCCTGGCCCTCTTCAGTGCGGGAGAAGACAGCGCGGGCGGCACCCGACTCCAGGCGCTCGTGGAGCTCGAGCACCGCGAGCATCGGCACGCCACCGGCTGACAACACGCCGCACGCCTCGTCCAGAATTGCTGCGTCGACCTTCATCCCGTCATCGTGGTCGCGCGGGCGCGCGTCGATCAAGCCGACTTCTTCAACTGGTAGACGAAGTTGAGCACCTCGGCGACCGCGTCGTAGAGCTCCTCGGGCACTTCCTGGTTCACGTCGATGCGCAGCAGCGCGTGCGCGAGCGGCACGTTGCGCAGCATGGGCACGTCGTACTTGCGCGCGAGCTCACGAATGCCTTCGGCCCGCAGCTCGATGCCCTTGGCGATGATGCGCGGCGCGCCGTCGTTGGCCTTGTCGTACTTGAGCGCGATGGCCACGTGATCGGGGTTGGTGACGATCACGTCGGCGCCTTTGACCGAGTCCATCTGCGCGCTCTCCAGCAGCTCGTGCGCGAGCTCCTTGCGCTTGGCCTTGTGGTGCGGGTCGCCTTCCGACTCCTTGTATTCCTTCTTGACGTCGTCCTTCGACATCATCTGGTCCTTCATGTAGCTCTTGTGCTGCCACCAGACGTCGAAGATGGCGAAGCCCACGAACATCAAGATCACCTTCTTGCAGATGCGGGTGACCAGCTCGCCCATCACCATCATGGTGATCGCCGCGTCGCCGTGAATGGTGGCCACCACCAGGCCCATCGCGTCGTGCACCACGCCCCACACCACGTAGCCAGTGACGCTCAGCTTGAACATCGACTTGAAGAGCTCGACCAGCTGCTTCTTGCCCACCAGGTTCTTCAGGCCCTCGATGGGGTTGAGCTTCTCGAGCTTGGGCATCACCGCGTCGAGCGCGAGCAGCGCCCCGACCTGGAGAAACTCCATCAGGCCGCCGGCGATCGCCGCGGAGAACGCGATGGGGATGCAGGTGAGCAGGAGCGCCTGCAGCGACAGATAGATCAGCTGGGTGGTGGCCAGCGCGAGATCATCGGGGTGCGCGATGTGATCGACGCCGAAGAGGAAGAGCTCCTTGATGCGGGTCTCGAACGCGCCCCAGGTGCCGCCCACCACGCTCATGGCGACGGCGAGCGCGAAGACGCCCGACAGATCCTTGCTCTTCCAGACGTTGCCCTTCTTGCGGGCATCGTCGATCTTCTTTTGAGACGGTTCCTCTGTCTTGTCGCCACCTTCAGACACGAGGCCTCCTCACGAGAGCAGCTCGAAGGCGCGGCGCAGCCAGCGGAACATCACCCCGTACTCTCCGATGAGGCGGTCGGTGATGAGGTGAATGGCGGTCACCATGATGAGCACGCTGACCACGGGCTTGATCTGCATCGCCACGAAGAAGACCTGCACCTGCGGCGCGACGCGGTTGATCATGCCCAGCGCGAGGTCGACCATGAAGGTCGCCAGCAACACCGGTGAAGCGAGCGCCAGCGCGATGCGGATCATGTCGCCGAAGATGCGCAAGATCGTCTCGAAGAAGCCCCAGGTGCCATGGCTGAAGCGCGGGTACTGATCGAGGGGGATCTGGGTCAGGCTCTCGCCGAACACCTGGAAGACGATGTGATGGCCGCCCAGGGTGAGGAAGAGCACGGTGGTCATCTGCAGCTGCAGGTTCGAGAAGAGCGACGCGTTCTGGCCCATCTGCGGCACCATCAGCTGCGCCTGGTTGGTGCCTGACATCGAGTCGATGAGCGAGCCCGCCGAGTTGGCTGCGTCGAACACCAACCCCACGATGAACGAGAGCGTCAGCCCTAAGAACAGCTCCTTGAGCATCAGGGCGATGAACAACACCGCGCTGATCGGTATCTCGCGCACCTGGGCGATCAGCACCGGGTACAGCACCATGCCGATCATCACGCCCAAACCCAGCTTCACTTCCTGCGGCACGGTCTCTCCGCCGAGGAACGGGGTGAGGATGACCACCGGCAGCACGCGCGCCATCAACAACGCGAACGCGAGGAGGATCTGGGTGAAGTCGAGCTGAATGCCCAGCTCGTGCCGGAGCGCGGCGACCAGTTCTTGAGCTTCAGCAGCGCCCATGGCTCGTCAGTGCCCGATCAACACGGGGAAACGATCGAAGATGTTGAAGGTGTAGCGGAGGATCATCGAGCCCATCCACGGGCCGGCCAGCGCCAGCACCCCGAAGATCACCACCAGCTTGGGCGCGAAGGAGAGCGTCTGCTCCTGGATCTGCGTGGCCGCCTGGAACACCGAGACCATGAAGCCGATCACCAGCGACAGGAGAATCGGCGGCCCGGAGACCACCAGCACGAGGATCAGCGCCTGCTGAATGACGTTGTTGAGCTGGTGCATGTCAGAGGTATCCGATGACGAGGCCCTTCGCGATCAGGTACCAACCGTCGACCATCACGAAGAGTAATAATTTGAAGGGCATCGAGATGGTCGTCGGCGAGAGCATCTGCATGCCTAAGGCGAGCAAGATGTTCGCGACCACCATGTCGATCACCAGGAACGGGAGGAACAACATGAACCCGATCTGGAACGCCTCCTTGAGCTCGGAGACCACGAACGAAGGCACCAGCACCAGGAAGTCTTTCTCGCCGATGCCCACGCGGTCTTCCGGTTTTCGCAGCTTGAGGGCCAGCGAATAGAAGAGCGTGCGATCTTTGAGCGTGACCTTCTTCAAGAGAAAGTCACGCATGGGCTCCTTGGCGCGGTTCGCCGCCTGGATGAGCGTGTCGACGGTCTTCGCGCTCATGAGCCCTCCTTCCTGGGTGACGCCCGTCGCGTCGGCTGCCCGGAACATCGCCTGACCCACCGGCGACATGATGTAGACGGTGAGGATCGTCGCCAGCCCGGTGATCACCTGGGTGGGCGGAATCTGCTGCGTACCGAGCGCCGAGCGCACGATGGACAGCACCACCGAGATCTTCACGAAGCTGGTCACCATCAACAGCACGAACGGCGCGAGGCTCATCGCCGCCAGCGCCATCATCAGCACCAGCGGCTTGTTGGCAAACGAGTCGCCGCCCGAGAGCGGCACGTCGCCCACGTCGACCGCCGAAGGCGCAGCGCCCCGGCCCTTCTTCTGCGCGAAGGCGAGTGCGGGCTGGAGCAGGAGCGCGGCCGAGAACAGGAACAGCTTCGCGCGCAGGGGGGTGGAGAGACGAGTCGTCACGATTTTCCGTCCAGGTCAGGCGCAGGCGGGAGAGTTGCCGGCTCTTTGCGGCCCAGCAGCTTGCGAAGAAACGGGCTCAGCTGCACCGCCGATGACGACGGGGCGCTGCGCGCCTTGTCGATCGCCGTGCGGTCGAGCTTGGAGATCAAGGAGAGGCCGCTGTCACCGCCGCCGATGAGCAGCACCTCGCCGCCCGCTTCGACCACGAACAACGAGCGCTTCTGATCGAGGGTCACCCGCTCGAGCACCGTGACCACCGAGGTGCCCAGCGGCGCCCGTATGCCGAGCAACCTGCGCAGGCCGATGTTGAGCGTCAGGTAGGCGAGCGCCACCACGATCGCGAGCACGATCATGGTGCGAATGAGCGTCCACCCGAGGCTGAAGTCTTCCACCGCGAGCTCCGGCGGTTCAGACCGGGGGATCTCGGGTTCGGCCAGGCGGTTCGCTTCGTCGCGAGGCAAGGGGCTGGGCGCCACGTTCGGGGGCGCGGGCGCTGCGACGGGGGGCGCCGCCACGGTCTCTTCAGCCCACGCCACGGGGGCGGCCGTCAGAGCAACGAAAAGGAGGGAGACCGGCAACCGAAGCACGGGCGCACGGTACCTGACGCGTGGCGCAAGGTCACCCAGCCAACGAGAGGATCCGGATGCCGAGGTTCCCGTCGATCTCGACCAGTTCTCCCCGCGCCACGACCTTGCTGTTCACGGACAGATCGAGCGGTTCTCCCGCGACGCGGTTCAAGTCGAACACGTGCCCCACCTTGAGCGCCACTAGCTCTTCGGCGGTGGTGGACACGCGGCCCAGCTCGATCGAGATCTGCAGGGGGATGTCGTTCATCAGGTCGGCGCCACCGGCGCCCTGTGCGTCGTCCACGTCGTTTCTCCCTCGAATTGAACCAGGTGTGGTCGATTCATCTTCGTCATCACCTGCTGACTCTTCTTCGCCCGGCGCCTCGCGCAGAGGTTGGTCACCCCCGGGCGGCGGCGGCCCACCGATGCTCACGCCCGTGATCTTCGCCTTGTAGCGGCCCTTCTCGACCACGATCTCCGCGTCGAAGTGCCCTGCCCGCCCGAGCCCCACCCTGAGCTTCGCGGTGCCGCCCTCTCCCTGATCGGGCCGGCAGCTGAGCGAGTCGACCAGCACGACGTCGCGTTCACGCAGCTGGGAGAGCTCGCCACCGGTGATCTCGACGTTGCCGATCTCGGCGCGCAGCGAGGTCTTCACGTGGCGAAGGCGAGTGAGGTGCGCCTCGGCGTCAGAGGCCCGGCGCGCGCGGCGAACCGCGGCGTCGGCGGGCGGGTTGGCCGTCGCCAGCACCTCTTCGGGGATCACCAGCCGCAGGTAGCCCGCGTGATTCCCGAAGACGGCCTTGAGCTGCACCACCGCCAGGTTCTCGTTCTCGGGAATCAGGCCCTGGATCTCTTCGAAGCCCCGCACCACGCCTTCGATGCGCAGCTTGGGCAACGAGGGGTCGAGCGCGGGCGAGAGCGCCTTGAGCGTCTCGATGATGACGTAGGTCATCACGCCCTCTTCGATGTCCGTCAGCGGGCGCAACGCCACGGCTTCCCCTGCGCCGCCCAGCAGCATGTCGATCGCGTGGTGCGCGAGGCCCAGCTCGACCTCGAGCAGCCCTCGCGTCTTGTTGGGCTGGGGCGCGAGCACCGCGAGAAAAGTGGTCTCGCCGATGTAGTGCTGCAGCTGCGACATCGGCACCACGTGCACGTACTCGGCTTGCACCGAGACGGGCTCTTCCAGCATCTCCTGCAGGCGCTTGCGCACCGAGCTCGACACCTCACCGGTCGAGCGCACGTTGGGCAGCATCCACTCGAGGTTCTTCACCAGTTGCGCGTGACGCTTGCTGACCTTCTCGAGGTTGCTGAAGACGAAGGGCCGCCACGCTCGCCCCGACTTGGAGAACGTGGGTGCCTTGATCATCATCGTCTGCTCGGGCGACTTGCCCGTCGTCCGAGAACTCACCGCGCCTCGGTCTTGAAGTCTTCGAGGGTCAGGCCACGCGCACCCAGGGCCGCCTTGAGCGCCTCACCCTGCTCTTCGATGAGCTTGAGCACGTCTTTGTCGGAGCCCGAGAACACCGCCGAGATCTTTCCGTTTTTCGCCGACACCTTCACGGACAAACCGGCCAGCACGTCGCCTTTCAAGTCGATCTGGAACTCGGTCTTGCCCATCGCGTTGGTGCCGATGCGCACCTTCTCGACGATCTTCTGCGCCAGCTCGTTGGCCACCTTGCGCAGCCGCTCGGAGCCCGTGGCTTCTTTGGGCTTGGCCACCGACATGGGGGCCATCAGCGCGGGGTTGAAGCGGAAGCCGGGGTTGGCCGCGGCCGCTCCGTCTTTGCCGTCTTTGCTCCCGCCGCCCTGCTGACCGCCGCCCTTGTCGGAGTCGGTCTTGAGGTCGCCCTTCTCACCCTTGGCGGAGACCCCGCCCGTCGCGCCCGAGCTGCCGCTGCTCCCGCCTGCTTCTTTGCGCTCCTCCAGCCGCTCCCGGCCCACCTTCGCGTCGCCGCTGCGGCCCTGCGCTGCTTTGGCGTTGCCAGACTGATCGGCCTGCCGGCTGTTCGCGGTCTGAGAGAGGCCTTGATCGCCCTGCTCTTTGACCTGCGCGGTCTGCTGGCCGTCGGAGCGCGAGTTCTGCTGAACCTTCTGCTCCTGCCCCTTGGAGCCGAGCTTCGACTTGAAGGCCGACTCCTGCTGCGTGCCCTGGGCGCCCTGCTCGAGGTGTTTGGCTTCGTCAGCGTGGCCTGACTCAGCGGCCTCCAGCATCTGAGCGATGGCGCTGCGCGCGAGGTTGCCCTCCTGCTTGACCTGGGTCTCCTGCTTCTGGCCCGCCACCAGCTTGGAGAAGGCGTTGTTCTCGGCGGCCTTCTTGGTCTTCTGGCCCTCCTGCGTGCGCTTGGCCTCGGCGAGCCGGGCTGCGACGCGGGCGGCATCTCGATCGTCGTCGACGCGGCTCATGAGTTTTCCCGGCGGGTGCGAGCGAGGTGAAGCACGGCCCCGATCTCTTCCTGGTTGGCTTCTTCCTTCGTCTGGCGCTCTTTTTTGACCTCTTTGGCCCAGTTCTCTTTGTTCTTCTCGATCGCCTTCTTCTCTTTGGCGGCCTCGGCCATCTCAGCGCGGCGCTGTTCGACCAGCGCGTCGGCCTGAATGACGACCTCTTTCTGCCGCTCGATGTCGAGCATGAACTGGGCTTCTTCGTCCTTCAGGCGCTGCTCGAAGCGGCCCATCTGCTGGAAGGCGGTGATGCCGCCGCCCTTGGCCGTCATCTCTTGAAGGAAGGCCTGCACCTTGGCCTTGCGCTCGACCTTCATGCGCTCGAGCTGCTGGTTCATGCTGGCCAGCTGCTTCTTTTCCTTGTCGGCCGCCTTGAGCGCCTCGGCGAACGCATCTTTCGCGGCCTCTTCGGCCTTGGTGCGGATGTCGAGCAGGACCTGCAGTCGATACGGAGGCATGGCGAGCCGCAGCTTACACCGGCCCCACCGCCGTGGTGCGACATCAAGGCAGGCCCGACACCTACATCACTCGGCCGCGTCAGCGAACATGTCGACCAGGCGCTGCACCGTCTCTTCGAAGGGGCAGTTCTCGTGCGTGTCCTGCTTCAAGAAGCCGATGATCTGGTCGTACTTGTCGATGGCGTAGTCGGTGCGCGGGTCGGTGCCGTACTGGTAGGCGCCCAGCAGAATCAGGTCGCGCTGCTTCTCGTAGGTCGACAGCGTCTCGCGGAGCTTACCGCCGGCTTTCTTGTGCTCCTTCGACACGATCTGGCTCATCACGCGGGACAGCGAGGCCAGCACGTCCATCGCGGGCCACTGGTTTCGTTCACCGATGGCGCGGTTCAAGATGAAGTGACCATCGAGAATGCCGCGCACTTCGTCGGCGATGGGCTCTTCCATGTCTCCACCGGCCACCAGGCAGGTGTAGATGGCGGTGCACTTGCCCTTCTCCGAGTTCCCCGTGCGCTCCATCATGCGCGGCAACATCGAGAAGACCGACGGCGGGTAGCCCTGGCGGGCGGGCGGCTCACCGATGGCGAGGCCAATGTCACGCTGGGCGCGCGCGAGACGAGTCACCGTGTCGAGCATGAAGAGCACGTTGCCTCCGCGTTCGCGGAAGTATTCGGCGATGGCGGTGGCCACGTAGCCTGCGCGCAGACGCACCAGCGCGGGCTGATCGGAGGTCGCGCAGACCACCACGGAGCGCTTCATGCCCTCTTCGCCCAAGGCGTCTTCCATGAACTCCAGCACTTCGCGGCCGCGTTCGCCGATGAGCGCGATGACCGAGAGCTCAGCCGACGTCTGCCTTGCGATCTGACCCATCAGCGTCGACTTACCGACGCCGGAGCCTGCGAAGAGCCCGATGCGCTGGCCTTCGCCCACGGTGAGCAGGCCGTCGATGCAGCGCACGCCCAGAGAGAGCGGCCGGGTGATGCGCTGGCGCTTGAACGGGTCGGGACAATCGCGGTCCACCGCCCAGGGCACCATCGTCTCGGTGGGCAGCGGCCGGCCGTCGATGGGCTCGCCCAGCCCGTTGAGCACGCGCCCGAGCAGCCCATCACCCGCCCAGACCATCAGCGGCCTGCCAGTGGGTACGACCTCAGAGTCGGGGCCGATGCCGGACAACTCGCCCAGCGGCATGAGCATCACCGTCTCGCCCTGAAAACCGACCACCTCGGCGCGCACTTCAGAGCGGCCGCTGCGAATCAAACAGACCTCGCCGATGCGCACGTTGGGCACCGCGGCTTTGATCACCAGGCCCGTCAGCTCGGTCACCCGGCCGCGCACGCGCACGGTCTGGGTGGTCTTCACGAGATCCGCGTAGCGGCGGAGATCGATCGCCATCACTTCACTTCTCTTTTGGCGTCTGCCGGCATCAGCACGTTGCGCAGCATCTCGAACTGCGTGCGGATCTGGCCGTCGATGGTGCCGTACTCCGTCTGAATGATGCAGCCGCCGCGTTCGACCTCGGAGTCGTCGCGAATCGAGATGTCCACCGCGCGCCCGATGAGCTCGATGAGGCGCGGCTTCTTCTCACGCAGGAGCTTCCCGTCTTCGGGGTGCACCTTCATGATCATCGCCTTGCTGCTGCGAGCGGCCTCGGTGCAGCTGGCCACGATCTCCATCACCAGCTCGGGATCACGCTCGAGGTCACGGCTGATGATCTTCGCGGCCACCTTGAGCGCGAGCTCCAGCACGTCTTTTTCGCTGTCGGCGATGATCTGCCCGGCCTGCATCTTGGCGCGCGCCAGCTCTTCGGCCTGGCGGGCCTGCACGTCGGCCTTGGCCTCGTCGCGCGCCTTGGCGAAGACCTCTTCTTTGAAGCGCAGCGCCTCTGCCTTGATCTCTTCGGCCTTGGCTTGAGCGTCGGCGATGATCTGTTTGGCGACCGTCTTCGCCTCGTACTCCTCGGCGTTCACCACGCCACGGCGGGGCGGAGGACCGCCACCACCGCTCGGGGGCGCAACGGGAACCAGCGGAGAGATCTCTCCACTGTCACCCTTGATGACCTTACCGATCACCCGGGGTGCACCACCTGAAGGTCTTCGTTCGTCGCGCGGCCCGTCATCCATCGACCCCTACTCTAACGCGAACCACCGGCCGGTCCACGACCAGGACCCTTGAGCACCGGGGATCGCTGGGGGTTGGTGGTGCTCCCGGCCGACCCGGGCGGCTCACGTCGTTTCGGGATCGCCGACACCGGCGACGACTGGGAGCGCTGGGGTGGGCGCGTCTCGAGCTGATCGTTGGGCAACGGTTTGCCGTCACGCAGCACACGTTGCGCTCGCACTTGCGAGTCGGTGGGCCGAGCGCCGGGCTTCGAGTTGGGCACCACACCCGAGCCGGCAGCACCCGCGCGTCGGGCCTCCCGGTCGGCCATCAGATCCCTCCGGGGCGGGGCGCCAGGCGCGGCGGCGATCGGCCGGCTGCGGGGTGCGGAAGGCAACGCCGGGGCCTGCGCCACCGACCCGGTCGAACGGCGAGCTGGCGGCGCCACCAACACCTTCGACTGCGGGTTCTGCGGGTTCGAAGGCGCGGCGCTGCCCGGCGGCGGGCGGAGCATGGGCGGCGCGGCCGGGGCCTTCATGGGGGGCGGCAGGCGCATCGGGCGATCGATGATGCCCTTCTGCGCGAGCCGCTCGATCTGCTCCACGATGTCGAGCCGGCCGCCGTCACCCTTGATGGGCTTGCCCTTCTCTTCGCGCAGCCAGCGGTTGAGCAGCTTGCCGATCTCGCCCTGGTGCCGCTCGGCGAAACGCTGCGCGAACTCGGGCGACTGCGCGTAGCAGGCGCGAATGATTCGCTGAATGCCGGCGCTGCGCATGCCCAGCGAGGGGTTCTCCAGCGCGCCGTGCATCTCGAGCACGAGCTTGGCGTCTTTTTCGGTGAGCCTTCGGGTGGCGCCCGCTTCGGCCGCCCGCGCCGCCAGCACGCGCTGATCAGGCGGCAGCTTGCCGAAGAAGGCCTGGCGATCTTCTTCGGGCAGGCCGGCCACCGCGGTCGCCAACACCCGCGCGCCCATGCGATCGGCCACCGCGAGGATCTCGCGCTGCTGCATCATCGACAGATCGGTGAAGCGGAAGCTGCCCACCTGCGGCGCGTTGGAGCGCATCGCGTCTTCCAGCTTCCAGCGCACGATCGAGAGCACCTCGGGGTTCACGTCGCGCAGCAGCTTCACCGGCGCGGGGTTGCCCATCTCGGCGCGCACTGCGTTGGCGAGATCAGAGGCCAACGCACCCAGCACCACCTCGACCACGGTGGAGCGTTCTTTCTTGAGCAGCACGGCGAGGCGTTTGGGGTCGGCCGCGGCCAGCTGGCGGCGGCGCTGGGTGACCAGGCGTTTGATCTCCTGCACCAGGAGCGGGACGCGCTTCTCGCGGGGGATCTGCAGCACCCCGGCAGCGCGGTGCTTGAGCAGCTCTTCTTCACCCTGGTCGAGATGTTCGTATGCCCCGACGGCCTCCGAGCCGCCGAAGGCCAGAGAGGTCAACAGGAGCATCGTCTGCCGCTTGGACAGCGACGTGAAGAATTGCTCCACAGCTCACCACCTGAGGCAGCCCCCGGCCGGGAGCCGCTCAGCCTTCCGTAGTGTTCTTGCGGGGGGCCGGACGTGACGCGGGCTTGCGGATCACCATGAAGCCGGTGAGGCCGGCCATCGAGATGAACAGCAGCGCGAACACGCCGATGATGGTCTTGAAGGTGCCAGCGCTCGACTTCTCTACCTTCACGCCGAGGATGAACACGGTGCGCTCGGTGGTGTCGGTGGTCTTCTCGAACTTGGCCTCCGTCATCAGCACCTTGACGTTCTCTTTCTTCAGCTCGGGAACGGCGTTGGCCACGAAGCTCTGCACGTCGTCGACGGCCACCGGTGCCTTGTCGTCTTTGTTGACCATGTACTTGATCAACACCGAGGCCGACGGGAGCGGCTTCTTCTCGGGCTGGGTGAGATCGTTGACCTCGGGCAGCATCACGATGGTCCTCGCCTCGAGCACGCCGGGAATGCGGTTGAGCGCGTTGCTCACCTCACCGCCGAGCGCTTCGATGAACATCGCGCGCTCTTCGGTCTGCGTGGGGATCATGCCCTTGGTCATCTTGAAGATGGCCAGGCCGTCGGAGCGCGGGCGGGGCAACGAGTACTCGCGCAGCAGCTTGGCGGCGTTGGCCACGTCGGCCTTGGGCACCGAGATGTTGTAGCGGGCCTCTTTGCCTTCGCCTTCTTTGTGCTTGGTGGCGTCGATGTTTTCGCCCTGGAGCAGCACGTAGATGTCGTTCGCGTCGTCCTCCGTCAGATCGTGCTGCACCTCGAGGGTGCACGCAGAAGCGAGGAGGATCACACCGACGAAAAGAGTGGAGCGCACGAAACGGCTCATGAGGGCGCAGACCATACCAAAGAAACGAAAAAAGGCGGCCTCCGCGAAGGAGACCGCCTCTTTGAAGTACTGGGAACCGGCTCGAGGTTCAGACCTGGGTCTTGAGCGTGTCTTTCAGGCCGCTGGTGGCCTTCTCGACGACCTTCGAAACGAGGTCGAGCTCCTGCGTGTACTTGTACATGCCGGCCTGCATCGAGAGCAGCTCCTGGTTCGACATCGACTTGCCGTTGGAGATGCCGCCGTTGATGAGCTTGTCGATGTGGGCCTGACCCTTCTCGAGGTTGGCCATCATCGAGGACATCATCGAAGAAGACTTGGAGACTTCGGTCTTCTGGGCGACGGGATCCATGCCCTTGCCGGTGACGTTCTTGTCGAGCTTGTTGAGGCCCGCCTTGTCCATCTTCTGGACCTGGTCGACGTGCTTGATCTGGTCGAGCTTCTGAACCTGCTGAACCTGCTGAGCGTGGCCGACCTTGCCGGCGGCGTCGGGGCCCTGGCCCTTGAGGCTCTGATCGAACTTGCTCGGCCCGGCCTTAGCCTGCTGTGCGGCCTGGTCGGGGAGCTTCTGCTGGGCGATCTGCGCTGCCGAGATTCCTGCCAGTGGTCCGGCCATGGTCATTGCTCCTGTTGTGGTCTGACGGGTTGTCGTCGTCTTCGTCGAGAAGTTGCTTCAGCGTCTCAACTGCGCGGGCGTGCAGGCGGCTGGCCCAGCTTTTTGACTGGCCAATTTCGGCCCCGGCCTCTTCCAGCGTCTTGTTCTGGAAGTAGTAGCCCTGGAGCAATTTCCGCTCTTTTTCCGGGAGCTTCTCGATGGCCGCGCGCACCCGGCGGCGCATCTGCTCGAGCTGAATCTTCTCGTCGGCCGGCAGGGCTTCGTCGGTGACCTGAAGGCCTTCGCTCCCCTCCAGGCTGGTCGCGAAGACCATGGCAAGACCCGTTACAGCGCCGGAGATTTCCCGGACGTCGTCATCGAGGGAGGTGCCACCCCCCCCGCGATCGGAGAGGTTCGTCATGTAGGCGTTGGCGCGCTCTGACGCCGCCGCCCCACCCTTCAGCACGCCCATCTTCCGCAGGCCGTCGTAGATGGCGCCCTTGATGCGGTAGTGGGCAAAGGTGAGGAAGTTGGCGCCCACCCGGGCATCGAAACGCTCCGCGGCTTCCAGCAGGCCGATCTGGCCCCACGCGACGAGCTCGTCCATCTCGAACTGCGAGTTGAACTGCTTGCGAACCTGGGCAGCCAGAGACCGTACGTACGGACCGTACTTCTCGAGGATCTGCGGCTTCGTTTCCCCGAGCGCCACGGCCGATTACTCCTGCTCCTCGGCGCGATCCCACAAGCGCTCGAGGGTCTGGTTGAGACGGGGATCGTCCTTGAGCTGCTCGAAGATCTTCTCGGTCAGCTTCTTCGACTGCGTGCGCACCTTGTCGCGCAGAATGTCGGCCACCAGCTTCTTGGTCGCCTCTTCACGGCTCTTCAGCTGGCCTGAACGGAGCTGCCGAACGAGGTCCATCGCCTGCGCGGTGACGGGATCAGTCGGGCCGACGTTGCCGACGTTCGACGAGCCTGCCGCGCCCGAAGGCCCGACCAACGACTCGGCTTTGTCGACCTTGGCCCCGAAGGCACCGCTGGCTGCGCCGGCTTTCGACGCACCTCCAGCACCAGAGGCTCCTCTGGCGCCGCCTGCTTTGCCTCCGCGACCGACTCCTCGAACAGACATGGTTCGTTACTTCGCTTTCTGCTGCTTGGCCGGGGGCGGGAGCGCGCCGGTCTCTTTGGCTGCGATGAGCGCTTCGGCGAAACGGGCGCCGTCACTCTTGGGCTCGAGCTCGAGTGCCGACTTGAGCTCCTTCATGGCTTCGTTCACCTTGCCCATGAACAGCAGCGTCTCACCGCAGTGAGCGCGTGGCAATGAGGCCCGGGGCGCCAACTGCTGGGCCCGCCTGAACACCTGAAGCGCTTTGTCGAAATGCCCCTGGTTGAACTCGAGGCTGCCCAACGCGATCTGCGGCACTTCGCTCTTGGGCATGAGCAACGACGCGCCCGACAGCAGCTCGCGCGCGTGGTCGAACTTGCCCAGATCCATCCACAGGTAGCCGGCTTCGAGCATGAGCATCGCTTGCTGCTTGCTCATCGGGACGAGGCTGCCGGCGATGTCCGACTTCGCTTCCGTCATGGGGCTCTTTGTCCTTGCAAGTGAAGCCGCTCTTCGTGGCTTCAGAGAGGTGGGGAGAAACGCGAGGCGATAATAACACGAAGGGCGGCCACCAGGGCCGCCCTCGCGTGACTGCGTATTCTAGTTCGAGCTCAGCGGATGTTGCCGACCGAGTTCTTCGCCGTGTCGTGCTTGGTCTTCAGGACGTTCGAGATCGAGGAGAACATCGTGTTCTCGCGCTGCATCGCCATCTGAACCTGGAGCATCTGGCTGTTCTGGGCCGACATCGAGGCGATGTCGTTGTTGTACGCGCCCATGCCGTTGGTGCCGGCGCCTGCGGTGAGGTTCGGGCCAGCGGCAGAGCCCGCGCCCACCGAGATGGGGCTGCCACCGACGGCCGCGCCACCGGCGCCGCCCGAGAAGCCCACCACGCCGGTCGCGGCGTAGCTGGCCGCCGCTGCGGTACCAGGGCCACCAGCGAGGCTACCGACCGACGAGACCGCCGCCGAGATGACCGAACCACCGGGGAGCGCGCCACCGAGGAGCGAAGCGCCCTGGCCGATGGCCGAACCGGCCGCGTGGAGACCGGCGTTGACCTTCTCACCGAACGTGGCGCCCTGGCTCTGCTTGGCGACCGTGACGTTCATCGAGATGCGGTTCGGCATGCCACCGTTGATACCGTTGATGTTGCTCATGTGATTCTCCTTGAGGAAACAGCGGGAAGTTTCCAGGGTTCCGTTCCCCCGACCCTTGTCGGAGGCGCCCTGTGATTCGATTATCGCGCACTGAGAAGGCGAGTTGCGTGACGCCCGGTGGATCATTTTTCAGCGGCGCTTGGCACCCTTGCCCTTGCGGTCAGCCTCAAGCTTTTCGCGAACTTGCAGGAGGTAGGACAACAGCTCCTCTGTACGTTCGATGGCCTTGCCGACCTTCTTGCCCTGCTCGGCCTTGGGTCCCTTGAGCGCGCCCAATTGGGTCTTCAAGTCCTTGAAGAGGGCTCCAATGTCATCTGACGTTGCTTTTTCGACGAAGCCCTCGAGCACGGGGTAGCTCTGCTCGGGGAGAACCTGCGGCTCGGCGGGGGTCGGCGCTTTTTCTTTTTTCGCGGTGGCCATGGGGACTTTCGCTGTGGGGTTCAGGTGGAAGAAAGGTGCTGCTGGAGCTTTTGTTTCCCGACGGGATCTCCGAAACCAGCCAGACCCAGGGCCGCGCAGAACTGGACGCGGGGGTCGCTGTCGCTCACCAGCCGGTGAAGCGCGCTGACGGCGGTGTCTTTCTGAATGAAGTCGAAGTTGCCCCCCCGGGCGAGCTGGCCGAGCGATCGGGCGGCCGCGGCACGCAATGAGGGAAGGTCGTGACCGAGCGCCTCACACAACCCGCGGGTGGCGCCCGCATCGCCCAGCTCACCGAGCGCCATGGCGGCTTCGACGGGCGCGAGCCCCGACTTGAGGGCCTGGAGCAACCACGGCACCGCCTGGCGATCTTTCAACCGGCCCAGCGCGACGGCGATGGCCGCGGCCACGCGCGGGTGATCGGTGCGGTAGGCCTTGAGCAGGTACGGCACGGCCGCCTTGAAACCAGACAGGCCGAGCGCCTCGGCCGCACCCGCGACGACCTTCGCGGAGGGGTCGAGCAGGGCCTTGACGAACTCCTGGCTGATGCCTTCGTCGCCCAGCGAAGCGAGGCCCACCGCCGCCGATCGCCGGACGGACGGTTCGGGATCACGCAGGAGCGCCTTGAGCTGCGCGGTGGCAGAGAGCTCTTTGAGCCGGCCCAGCGCTTCAGCGGCGTCAGCGCGCACGCCGGGCAGCTGATCATCGAGCCGCGCCACGAGCGCCTTCACGTCTTTCGAGGCGATCTGTTTGTCGAAGAGGTTCGGCCGGCCCGCCCACGCCGGTTCGAACTCAGCGAGCTTTTCCGCGATCTGTTCTTCGTTCATTCGGCTCCTCCCGAGGAGAGCAGCGGACGGTAGAGGAATCACTGTGCTTCATCAACGAATGTACGCGCTTCATCATTCTTCATGCGGCTGCTGGGGGGCTGAGCTAGCAGTACACGCATGAGCGCCATCGTCACGATCCAGGACGTCGTCAAGGAGTACAGCCTCGGTGCGACCGTCGTTCAGGCCTTGCGCGGCGTGAACCTGACCGTCGACAAGGGCGAGTTCATCTCCATCGCCGGCCCCTCGGGCAGCGGCAAGACGACGCTGCTCAACCTCATCGGCTGCGTCGACACCGCGACGCGCGGGGTGGTCGAGGTGGCGGGCCAGAACACCGCGAAGATGTCAGAGCGCGAGCTGACCAACCTGCGCCTCAACACCATCGGCTTCATCTTCCAGTCCTTCAACCTGGTCTCGGTGTTGACGGTCTTCCAAAACGTAGAGTTTCCCCTGCTGCTGCAGAACAAGCTCAGCGCGAAGGACCGCAAGGAGCGCGTGGAGGGGCTGCTGGAGCAGGTCGGCCTCAAGACGCACCTGAAGCACCGCCCCAACGAGCTGTCAGGGGGGCAGCGGCAGCGCGTGGCGATCGCGCGCGCGTTGGTGACCGACCCGCTCATCGTGCTCGCAGACGAACCGACGGCCAACCTCGACTCCGAGACGGGCCAGGCGATCCTCGACCTGATGAAGTCGCTCAACCAGAAGAAGGGCACCACCTTCATCTTCTCGACGCACGATCACCGGGTGATGCGCTACGCGAACGCGGTGGTGCGCATCGCCGACGGCAAGGTGACGGGCCGCGAGAGCCCGCAAGACGCAGTGGCCCACGAGATGGAAGGCCTCGACACCAGGAGCACCGAGGTGCGCGCGTCGTGATGGACCGGGTCGTCCTGCTGGTTCGGATCGCCATCCGCAACTTGTTGGCGAGCCCGATCAACCTGCTCATCGGCGGTTTGATCCTGCTGGGGACGATGGTGTTCGTGTTGCTGGGCGGCATGCTCGACTCGTTGAACCAGTCGATGCAGAAGTCGGTGGTGGGCAGCCTCGCCGGGCACCTGCAGATCTATTCGGCCAAGTCGAAAGACGAGCTGGCGCTGTTCGGCCAGATGGGCAATTTCCCCGAGCTGCCGGCGATCAACGACTTCCCGAAGATCCAGGAGGCGCTCTCGAAGGTGGAGAACGTCAAGGTCGTGGTGCCCATGGGCATCTCGGCGGCGATCATCACCTCGGGCAACATCGTCGACGGCACCCTGGAAAAACTGCGCAACCTCTACAAGGCGCGCGATGGCCAACCGGGCGACCCCAAACTCGAGGGGGTACCCCGTGAAGAGCTCGCGCTGCGCATCGCCAGTGAGATCGCCCACGTGCGGCAGATCATCAAGGTGCTGCGCGGCGACGTGGAGAAGGCGATGGCCGACATGATGAACGCGAAGTCGGTCGAGCCGCGCAACATCGAGGCGCTGCAGCGGGTGGAGCAGGACGCGTTCTGGGCCGACTTCGAGAAAGACCCGTACACGAACCTCGAGTTCCTCGAGAACCGCATCGCGCCGATCGTCACCGACACGTCGCTGGTCTTCCTGCGCTACGTGGGCACCGACCTCGACAAGTTCCAGAAGTCGTTCGATCGCATGCGCATCGTGAAGGGCTCGCCGGTGCCGCAGGGCCAACGTGGGTTCTTGATCGCCGATCTGATGCACGAAGATCAGATGAAGCTGAAGACCGCGCGCCGGCTCGACAAGATCAAAGACGCTCGCGCGAACGGCCGGCTGATCGCCACCGACGATGAGCTCAAGCGCTTCGTCAAGGAGAACACCCACCAGACGCGTGAGCTGGTGCTGCAGCTCGACGGCATCAAGACGGCCGCGCTGGTCAAGACGCTGCAAGACGCGTTGCCGTCGAAGAAGGACTCCATCGACGCGCTGCTCTCCGAGCTGCTGGCCACCACCGACGAGAACTTCGACCAGCGCTTCACCCAGTTCTACGAGTTGGTGGTGCCGCAGGTGCAGCTCTACCGGGTGAAGGTGGGCGACATGCTCACCATCAAGGCGTTCACCAAGTCAGGCTACATCCAGAACGTGAACGTGCGGGTGTACGGCACCTTTGCGTTCACGGGCCTGGAGAAGTCGCCGCTCGCCGGAGCGACCAGCCTGATGGACCTGATGAGCTTCCGCGAGCTGTTCGGTTACCTCACCTCAGACAAGGCCGAGGAGCTCAAGGAGATCCAACGCAACACGGGCGCCAGGACGGTCAGCCGGGAGAACGCGGAAGACGAGCTCTTCGGTGACGGCGCTGAGGTGATCGCCGAAGCGACGCCGGGCATCATCGACCCCGACGCGGCGCTCGCGGGCACGGGCCGCAAGCTGCGCGAAGAAGATCTGATTCGCCGGGTCTACACGCAGCAGCAGTTGGACGACGGGGTGGTGCTGCACGCGGCGGTCATGCTGGAAGACCCCACCCGCATGGACGAGACCATCGAGCGCATCACCCAGGTCTCGAACGAACAGGGCCTCGGCATTCAGGTGGTCAGCTGGCAGAAGGCGTCGGGGCTGCTGGGGCAAATCATCAACGTGTTCCGCGCGCTGCTCTTCGTGGCGGTGGGCATCATCTTCATCGCGGCGATGTTGATCATGTACCTCTCGGTGCTGATGGCCACGCTCCAACGCACGCAGATGTTCGGCACCATGCGGGCGATCGGCGCTCAGCGCGGGCTCATTCTCTCGATGGTGTTGGTCGAGTCGTTGGTGCTGGGGCTCCTCTTCGGCGGGCTGGGCATGCTGGCCGGTGCAGGCGCGATCTCGCTCATCGCCACGCAGGGCATCGCAGCGCCGAACGACGTGATGTATTTCTTCTTCTCGGGGCCCCGGTTGATCCCCCAGCTGTCGACCTGGCCGCTGGTGGTGGCGCTGGTGATCATCCTGGTGGTGACGGTCGGCTCCACCCTCCTCCCTGCGCTGATGGCCATGCGCGTGAGCCCCCTGCGGGCGATGCAGGCCGACGAATGACGTTCTTGAGCCCCATGCTCTGGGTGATCGCCTTTCGCAGCCTGCTGCAGCACCGGGTGCGCACCTTCATCCTGGGCGCCGCCATCGCCGGGGTGACCGCTCTGTTGGTGACGCTCACCGGCGCCTTCGTGGGCATTCGCAGCACCCTGCTGCTCTCGGCCACCACGCTGATGAGTGGTCACGTGAACGTGGCGGGTTTCTACAAGGCTTCGGCCAGCGCGGGCGCCCCGGTGGTGACCAACTACAAGAAGGTGCGCGCGATCATCGACTCCGAGGTGCCTGAGCTCGACTACGTGGTTCAGCGCGGCCGCGGCTGGGCCAAGCTGGTCAGTGAATCGGGCGCGCAGCAGGTGGGCATCGGCGGCATCGACATCACCAACGAGCCCGGCTTTCGCCAGGTGGTGCAGATCAAAGAGGGCAAGCTCGACGATCTCACCAAGCCCAACGGCATGCTGATCTTCGAGGCGCAGGCCCGGAAGCTGGGCGTGAAGGTGGGCGACACCATGACCATCGTGGCGCCCACGTTCCGCGGCACCAGCAACACGGTCGACGTCATCCTGGTCGCGATCGCCGCCGACATCGGCATGCTCTCGAGCTGGAACACCTTCATGAACGACCAGGGGCTGCGTCAGCTGTACCAGCTCAACGACGAGTCGACCGGGGCGCTCCAGCTGTACTTGAAGGACATCGATCAGGTGAAGCCAGTGCAAGAACGCCTGCGCCGGGTGCTCGCCGCTTCGGGCTTCGAGCTGCTCGACCCCGATCCCCGGCCCTACTTCGCCAAGTTCGACTCGGTGAACCGCGAGAATTGGACGGGGCAGAAGCTCGACGTCACCAACTGGGAAGACGAGACCAGCTTCGTGCAGTGGATCGTCACGGCCTTGACCGCGTTGGCCACCATCGTGATCTTCGTGTTGATGATGATCATCGGGGTGGGGATCATGAACGTGATGTGGATCAGCATTCGCGAACGCACCCGCGAGATCGGCACCCTGCGCGCGGTGGGCATGCAGCGGCAGGCGGTGCTGGCCATGTTCGTGGCCGAAGGCACCTTGTTGGGCGTGATGAGCACCGTGCTGGGCGGGCTGCTGGGCGTGCTGCTCTCAGTGGGGCTGACCCGCGCGCACATCGGGTTGCCCACCAGCTGGCAGTTCGTCTTCTTCTCCGAGCGGCTGGTCATCTCGCCCACTCTCTTCTGGGTGCTCTTCTCGGTGGGCTTCATCACCGCGGTCATCACCCTCATCTCGATCATCCCCTCCTTCCTCGCCGCCCGGCTCAAGCCGATCACGGCGATGTCTCACGTCGGGTAACCACCATGCGAAACGCGCTCCTGTTGACGCTGTCACTCACGCTTGCCGCCCCGGCCTTCGCGGCGGATCTGACCAAGGAGGAGATGCACAAGCTCCTCGTCGAGCTCGACGATCGCCAGCGCAACGGCGGCGACTACAAGGCGCTGGCGTACCTGGAGCAGAAGGAGAAGGACAAAGCCGACGTCGTGCGCGAGCTGATGATCTTCCGCCGCGACAGCGACGACAAGCTGATGCTGCTCTTCACCAAGCCCAAGAGCGAAGAGGGCAAGGGCTACCTGCGCCTCGACAAGAACCTGTGGAGCTACGACCCGGGCACCGGCAAGTGGGAGCGCGCCACCGAACGTGAACGCATCGGCGGCACCAACTCGCGCCGCAGCGACTTCGACGAGTCGCGCCTGGCCGAAGAGTTCGAGCCGAAGTTCGAGGGCGAAGAGAAACTCGGCAAGTTCGAGACGGTGAAGCTCGAGCTCAAGGTCAAAGACGGCGTCGACGTGGCGTACCCGGTGGTGAAGCTGTGGATCGACAAGGTCAACCACAACATCCTCAAGCGGCAGGAGTTCGCGCTCTCGGGCCGCCTGATGCGCACCGCGTATTACCCGAAGTGGCAGAAGCTCTTTTCGGAGTCGAAGAAGGCCGACGTGTGGTTCCCCGGCGAGATGCGCTTCTTCGACGAGGTGGAGAAGTCGAACTCCACGCTGGTGCTGATGAAGACCATCGATCTCTCGAAGCTCGACCAGAACATGTTCACCAAGGCGTGGCTGGAATCGAAGAGCCGCTGAACCCGAGCTCACCATGAACCCCCTTCTCGTCGCCGCAGCGCTGCTGTTGACGCAGGCCGAAGCCCGCCCAAACGAAGCAGACATGTTCGGCGATCCATCCGAGACGCCTGCGGGCTCCGACGCCGGCGTGGTGCGGCCCGATGAAGGGTCGATCTTCGGCGACGAGCCGGTGGTGGAGAAGCCCGACGGCGGCCTCGATCGCGACAGCGATCAGCTGGGCTCGGGCCCGCTGGTCTCGAAGTTCGACACGGCCGAGGCCGTCTCCGATCCGTTGAAGATCGGCGGCTCGTTGCTGATGTTCGCGCAGGGCTATTTCCAGGAGACGCGGCCCTTCCTCGACGGCGCGCTCTCGGCGCCGATGATCCTCGACGTGTATCTCGATGGCCGCCCCAACGATCGCCTGCGCGCGTTCGTGAACGGCCGCCTGCAGTTCGACCCGACTTTCCCGGCGGGCGATGGCGCGAGCGCCACCAACAACATGAACGCCGCCCAGGGCACCGGCACCTTCGTGGGGTTGACGCCGGCCACCCGCGCGAACCCGTCGGTGTTCCTCGATCAACTCTGGCTGCGCTTCGACATCGCACGAAAGGTGTACCTCACCATCGGCCGCCAGAAGATCCGCTGGGGTGTCTCGCGCATCTGGTACCCCACCGACTTCCTCAACTCGCGGCCCCGCGATGCGTTCAACCCCTTCGACGTTCGACTCGGCGTCAACGCGGTCAAGGTGCACGTGCCGGTCGAATCGTTGGGCTGGAACTTCTACGCCTACGGCCTGCTCGAGGGCGTGAACGTGGGCAGCAGCGGGCTCAAGCTCAACCAGTTGGGCGGCGCGGTGCGCGGGGAGTTCGTGATCGGCCCCGCAGAGATCGGCATCGGCGGCGTGTGGCAAGAAGGTCGGCGCCAGCGCTACGCGCTCGACGTGAGCACCGCGGTCGGTCCGTTCGACATCTACGCCGAGGCCGCCTTCCGTGACGGGCAGGACTTCGCGCTCTTCTCGTTCCCTGACGGGCTGACCGAAGACAACCTGCTGGCCAACGTGGGCAACATCACCAGCAAAGACTCGCCTCGTGTGGTGGTGCAGGCCTCGGGCGGCGCGAGCTTTCAGTTCAACTACACCGACAAGAACTTCGCGGTGGTCGCGGTGGAGTACTTCTACAACCCCGTCGGCTACGACTCACCGGTCGGCTACCAGGTGCAGACGTTCGCGCCCGCGGTGCTGGGCAAGACGCTCGACCCGATTCAGAGCGTGGCGCTCTACCAGGGCAAGCACAACCTGGGCGTCACCATCGCCGCGCCCGGCCTTCCCGGCGCCGACTGGATCACCGTGTCGCTCTCGAACGTGATCATCATGAATGATCCGGCGGCGATCACCCGCCTCGACGTCATCTTCCGCGTGCTCAACTTCTTGAGCGTGCAGGCGTTCGGCTCGGTGTTCTACGGGCAGCCCGGTGGCCAGCTGCGCTTCAAGCTCTCGGCGCAGACCATCAACGACATCGCGAACATCTCGGAGCTCGGCACGCCGGGGTCAGGTGCTCAGGTTCGCAGCTCGTTGAGCCCATTGCGGTACCCGCCCCTGGTTCAGGCCGGCGTGTTGTTGCGGCTGGCGATCTAGGCGGTAGACGAACGAGCCCCTCACCCCGACCCTCTCCCGAGGGGGGAGGGAGCGCTCTTCCAGCGGCGGTGCAGCCAGAGCCACTGCTCGGGGTGCTGGCGCACGAAGGTCTCGATGACCGCGGTGAGCGCGGCGGTGTGCGCCTCGAGTGACTCGCGGCGGGTCGGCTTGTCGGGCATCGGCACCGGGCCCTCGACCCGCATCTGAAGCCGGCCTTCGTGACGCACGGCCACCACCACGTAGACGGGCGCCCCTGAGCGCAGCGCGGCCATGGAGATCGCCGGCGTGGTCGACGCGGGCCGCCCGAAGAACGGCACCCAGAGCGCTTCGGGCCCGGGCAGCGCCTGATCGATCAACTGCACCACGGCCCGCCCCCGCCGCATCGCCTTGAGCATGTTCCGCAAGGCGCCGCGTTGGAGGACGAGCTCGACCCCCGCGCGCTCGCGGCTGCGCACCAGCCACTCGTTGAAGGCGCCGGTGAGCGGCCGCACCACCGCGGAGAACACGTGGCCCCGGCGCGCCATCACTTCGGCGAAGAGCTCCCAGCTGCCCAGGTGGGCCGACGCGATGAGCACGGGCTGGTGCGTGGCGAGCAGCACGTCGAGGCCCTTCCAGTCGGCCACCGAGACGGCGCGTTCGACCTCGGCATCGGTCAGCAGATCCGAGGTGACCGACTCGAGCATCGCCTGCGACATCGAGGCGAAGGCCCCGCGCACGATGCGTCGGTGCTCGACCGGGGTGAGCTCGGGGAATGCGAGCTGCACGTTCTCGAGCGCGACGCGGCGGCGAACGCGCAGAACCCAGACGGCCCAGCCCACGAAAGAAGCGAACCGTTCGCGCGCGCCGCGGGGCAGTCGTCGCAACAACTGGAGCGCAGTGCCCACCGCCAGCGTGGCAAGGCGAGAGGCGGGCCCCGGCTGACTGGGCGTTCGGTCAGCCAGTGCGAGAGTGCGCGCGCTCATTCCATCGTGGGGCTGACCATGCTGCGGCGGCAGTCGGCAGCGCCGTCGAGCGCGTCTTTCACCCGGCCGTTCAGGTCGAGCACGGCCTTGAAGAGAGGGAGCGCCTGATCGCACTGGCCACGCGAACGCAGGCCACCGGCGACCTTCAACTTCTCGCGGATGGTGTCGATCTTCCCGAGGAGCGCCTTCGCTTCGACCGAGGCCTCGGAGTCGGCAGCCACCGACTTCAAATACGTCTCGGCCTCATCGAGCTTGGCGACCTCGAATTCGGTCTTGCCCTTGCCGAGGCTGGCGCGCGCGTTCTCTTCGCGGGTGCGCAGCTCCTGCTCGCGCAAGAGCTTCATCGCCTCGAGGCCGGGGTCGACCCGCGGCGTCTCGGGCTCCTTCACCAGCGGCGGATCGTTCTTCACCACCACCACCGGCTGGGCCGGGTCGGGCCGGGTGACCGCGTAGCCGATGCCTGCGAGCGCCAGCACCCCGATCGCCGCGACGGCGATCAGCGGCGCCTTCGATTTCTGCACGGTGGGCGGAGTCGACGCGTCGCCCATCTGCGTGGCGGCACCGGGGCGGCCATCGAGCTGAATGTCTCCGATCGACTTCACTGCGGGCCGCTTCTCGACGGCCGAAGCTTCCCCCGTCTTGATCAGGGTGTGCGCGGTCGAGTCGTGATCGGCCAGCGCGCCGGGCGAGGCGATACCTGAGAGGTTGTTCAGGGGAATGGGCGTGGCCATCGGCACCACGGCGCGCACGTTGGTGTTGCTGCGCTGCAGGGGCGGCACGGACAGGTGCGCCTGCGTGGGGATCGCCTGCGAGAGCGCGCTGGCGAAGGACAACATGTCGGGCCAACGCCCCTCGATGCCCTTCTGGCAGGCGCGTTGAAGCACCGCCTCGAGATCGGGGTAGTCGAGATCTTGCGCGTAGGTGGCCAGCGGGGGGAGCGGATCCATCACCTGGCGGCGGAGGATCTCGGAGATGGTGGTGCCATCGAACGGCTGCCGGCCGGTGAGCGACTCGAAGAGCACGATGCCCAGCGAGTAGACGTCGGCGCGCGCGTCGACCTCTTTGCCCTCCACCTGCTCGGGCGACATGTAGCGGGGCGTGCCGGCGATGGCGCCCGCGACGGTGAGCTTGGTGCCCGCATCCATCAAGCGCGCGATGCCGAAGTCGAGCACCTTGGCGTGCACCCCGCGGATGCCGCGGCGAATCATGATGTTCTCAGGCTTCAGGTCGCGGTGAATGACGCCCTTCTCATGGGCGTTGGCCAACACGTCGGCGACCTGCAGCACGATCTCGATCGCCTCGATGAGGGGCAGCCGGCCCTGCTCGGCGATCACCTTCTTGAGGTCGACGCCTTCGCAGTACTCCATGGCGATGAAGAGGTTGCCCTCTTCGTCTTGCCCGAAGTCATGCAGGGCCACCGCGTTGGGGTGCGCCACGCGCGCGTACGACTTGGCTTCGTTCAAGAAGCGGCGGGCGATCTCGGCGTCGGAGGAGAACTCCGACTTGAGGAACTTGAGGGCGACCCGGTGGCCGATGCCCAGCTGCTCCGCGAGGTAGACGGCGCCCATGCCGCCCTGCCCCAGCTTGCGGATGATCTTGAACTTCCCCTTCACCACCCGGTCGACCATGCGATCGGTCGCCGGCGCGAGGCGAATGGTCTCAGAGGTGCCGCACTGGGGGCACTTGCCACCCCAGCTCGAGTGTTCCGCCCCACACCCCTGACAAATGAAGACAGCCATTTTCCCGGTCACTCCGCCTCGGCGCATCTTCCGCTGCGCTTCAGCTGCTTGGCCCTGCTCGCGCAGGGACGGCTGCGTTCTGGCCGCGCGGAACTACTTCTCCGGCGGATAGCGCGTGTTGAAGAGGAGCTTCTCGAGCTCCGTGGCGCCGGAGACGGGAGAATCGCCCAGCGCGAGCGCTGCACGCAACACCGCCGTCCGCGGGTCGTCTTTCAACTGCGTTTCCATCACCTTGAGCGCGGCGGCGCGGTCACCTGCCTGAACGAGGGCGAGGCCCTTGAAGAAGACATACTCCTTGTTGTCGGGGTCGCTCCTGGCGGCCTCCACGAAGTGCGCTTCGGCCTTCTTCCACGACTTCTCGTTGAGCTCTGCCAGACCGTCGAGGAAGGCCATGCGGCCGCGGGCATCGGCAGCGGTGGAGCCCACGTCTTGCGCCACCTGGTACAGCGGGCGTGCGCTGCGCAGCACTTCGGGGGTCAGCTGAGCCCCCGCGAGCGCCTGCTTGTGCACGGCTTCGGCTTCAGCGGTGGCAGCGGCGCCCAGCTTGGTGGCCATCTCGCCCAGCTCGGGCCCGAGGAAGCCTTCTTTCACCAGGGCGCGCAGGGTCTCCGAAGCAGAGCCCGCACCGAGCAGCTGCTTGGCGTCGAGCGCCGTGAAGAACGCAGCGCGCTGATCGACGAACCCCCTGGTGGGATCCTCGGGAGGCTTGCGCAGGCCCTTCACCTGGCGCTCGCACTGATCGCTCTCGGCGGCGGCCTTCTTGCGATCGGGGCTGTCGGGCACCGACTTCAGATAGACGCGGTAGGCGTAGCAGGCGCGCTGCAGTTCTTTGGCGAGCAGCTGGGCGCGGGCGAGCTGCGCGTAGGTCTGCGGGAGCGCGGGGTTGGCGCGGGTGGCCTTCAAGAACGAGTCGGCGGCCTTGGCGTACTGCTTCTTGTTGAAGAGCTTGCTGCCCTCGGAGACGAAGGTGTCGGCGTTGCCCACGCCCGAGCCGACCAGCGCCTGGGCGAACGACGTCGAAGCGATCACCAACGTGAGCGCAGACCAGCGGAGTTCAGAACGCATAACCGAGACCTCCGTTGAAGCCGAGGCTGTCAGGCGACGAGAAGAGGGTGCCCGAGTCGTCGGTCGAACGTTCGCCGATGAGGTACTTGGTGTAGTTCGCCGAGAGCTGCAGGAACATTCCGTCGACCACGAAGAAGCGCACGTTGAAGCGGCCGGCCAGCAACATGTCGAGCGGCACGAAGCCGTCCTTGTAGCGGGTGGTGGTCATGCCTTCGTCGAGGCCGATGATCTGGCCGGTGCGGAACTCGAGGCCGAGCTGCAGCGCGAGTTGGAAGCGCCACAACGCGATGCGCACCTGCGGCTGCAGCGCGCGAATGACGACGAGGTTGGTCTTCACCGAGTCGAGCGCGGTGGCGAAGCACGTGCCCAGCGAGGCCTCGCAGCGTTCGCCCGGCGTGTACCCGACGTTCATGCGCCAGTTGTCGATGTTGGTCAGCCAGGAGAGGCCGAACACGGTGATGCCGAAGTACTTGCCGAAGGTGCCGAACTCGGCGCTCGCACCCACCAGCGTGCGGCTGGGCGTGATGAACGAGGTGGTGCGGCCAAAACCTTCGGTGTCGAAGCGGCGGCCCACCAGGCGGCTGCCGTTGAGCGTGGCCGTCTCGAAGGTGACGTGGAAGTACGAGCGGCGCTCGTAGATCTGATCTTCGATGGTGGCGGGCTTGGGAGGCGGAGGGGGCGTGACCGGCTGCGCGGGTTCACCCTTGCCCGCGACCGCGGCTTTGCCGTTCGGGTCTTTCACCGGCAGGTTCGACTCGAGCGTCTTGTCGAGGGAGTACTGCTGGTCGGGCTTGACCGAGATGGTCTGCTCGAACGACTTGTGGTTCTCGGCGCTGAGGCGAATGACGTGTTCGCCGGGCGCGATGCCGCGATCGACCTTGTCCTTGCCGATGGGCGCACCGTCGATGGAGATCTCGGTGCCCACGGGCAACGCGTTGATCACGATACGAGCGGCGACCTTGTCGAGCGTCTTCTCGAGGCTGGCCGCGCCGCGAATCGGAATCAGAATGGTCTCTTCGACGGGCTGGTGAAGCTTGAGATCGAACCGAATCACGCGCTCGCCCGGCAGCACCTGGGTGTTGAGCGGCGTGACGCCGACCTTCACGTCGTCGATGAAGACCGTGGCGCCCGCGGGCGTGCTGCGCACGTCGAGGGTGGAGGCGGCGGGAACGACCTTGGCGAGCGCGCCCAGCAGCGCCTTCTCGAGGTTCGAGTTGGTGGCGACGGCCGGGTTGCTCTTGCCGGTCTTCGGGTCGTAGGCGGCCACCCGGTACTTGAAGCCGGCCTCGTCTTGACCGCCCTGGATCATCACGATGCGCTCGAAGCCGAGACCCGCGACGAACACGTCGATCGGATCTGGACAACGGGTGTCAGCGGAGAAGCACGGCACCTCGGCGACGGTCTGCCCCTTGAGCGCGGCCGCGAGCTCCTGGTGGCCGATGACCGAGTCTTTCCGGGCATCGCCGGGCATCAACTTGTCGAGCGCCTTTTCAGTGCGATCGACGAGCGTTTCCTGTCCCGGGTACAGCGGGCGAACCAACCACAACGTCTTCTGAGCCAACGCTGCCGAAGGGGCCAACGCGAGGGTCAGCGCCAACACCAGTGCCACGCCGTAGGGTTTCTGCAAGTCCATGGTTTCTCAGGAGCTTCTACTGTGTGGGTCCCCGTGAGGCCACATATTCCTCAAGCTCTTCGAGGGTCGCCGGCCAGTCTTCTTTGAGCAGTCGCGAGAGCGATCGATCGGCGAGCAACTTGCCACCGGTCTGGCACCGCGCGCAGTAATTCGTCTCGTTATCGGCGTGAACGATGCGCTGCACCAGCGCGCCGCACACCGGGCATGGCTGCTTGTGTTTGCCATGCACGGCCATTTCGGGGCGAAAAGCGGTGACCTTTTCGGGCCAGTCTTCGCCGGTTTCGGCCCTCAGGCGCTCCAGCCACTCGGCGAGCACGCTGCGGGTCGCCTCGTAGAGCCGGGAGAGTTCTTCGCCGGTGAGGGTCTTGGTCTGCTTCACCGGCGAGAGTTTGGCGCGGTGGAGGATCTCATCGGAGTACGCGTTGCCGATGCCCGCGAAGAGCCGCGGGTCGGTGAGGGTGCGTTTGAGGGTGTGGTTCTCGAGCCGGGCGCGGTTGGCGAAGTCGTCGAGGTGCGCCTTCATCGGGTCGAGGCCGCCGCGATCGAAGCTGCGCAGCGCCGCTTCACCCGAGGCCACGTGAATCGAAGCGCGCTTCTTGGTGGAGACCTCGGTCAGCAGCAGCGTGCCCGAGGGAAAATCGAAGGCGGCGAGCCCCGCACGCCCGGGGAGCTTGAAGCCCGCGGGCTTCCACTGAAAGCGGCCGGCGATCATCAGGTGAATGACGATGAACAGCTCACCTTCGAGCTCGAAGATGAGGCGTTTCCCCAGGCGGCGCAGTGCGACCAGCTTCTTGCCGAAGGTGCTGCTGAGCGGCGGCTCGACGCTGCGCAACACGAAGGGACTGCCCAGCCGCACCCGTTCGAGCGGCTGCCCCATCACCCGCGGGGCGAGTGAGGAGAGATAGAGCTCCAGGTCCGGATACTCGGGCACGGCCTCACTTTGCCAGAAAGCTCCCGATGAGCGACTCCGCCCATGCGGCGTAGGCCTTCGGTGACGGGTGCAGGCCGTCGGGGGCGATGAAGCCCTGCTTCGCCTGCTCGACGAACTGGGGGAAGAGATCGAGGTACGTCGCTCCGGCGAGCTTCGATTCTTCGGCGAGGATGGTGTTGTAGGCCTCGATGCGCCCGCGCAGCTCAGCAGGATCGCCGAAGCCCGCGGCCACGGGTGACTGAGACCAGTCGGGCTGCGGCAGGACGAAGGTGCGCTTCACGCCCGCCTTCGCGATCGCCTTGAAGATCACCTTCAGGTTCGCGCGGTAGGCCTTCGCGTCGTCAGCACGCACCAGATCGTTGGCGCCGATCGCCAGCGTGACCGTGTCGGGCTTGAAGCGGGGCAGCGCCTCGAGCTCACGCTCGATGAGCTCGTTGGTGGAGTAGCCATTCACTGCGACGTTCTCGAGCCGCACTTCCACTCCGCGCTTGAGGAGGAGGCGCTTGAGCTGAGAAGGAAAGGCCAGATCAGGCGGGCTGCCGGTGCCGATGGTGAAGCTGTCTCCGAGCGCCAGGTACCTGATGATGGAACCAGAGTCTGCGGCAGGTGCGTCGAAGCCCGACAACAGCGCCACCACGAGAGCGAACCTGCGAAACGAAATATCGTGGTGGCGGGAGGCGCTCATGCGGATCTCACAGGTGGTGTTGCTCATCGCTTCGCTGCACGCCGGGATCGCCGAGGCGCGCTTCGGGAAGAAGAACAGTGGGGGCGAATCGAAACCCAGCTCCGGCGGTCGCTCGCAACCTACGCACGCCGCGGTCCCATCGGATTCCGCTGGTTCGTCTTCTTCCAGCAACAAGTCTTCTACGCAGGTGAGGTGATGCCCACGCGGGCCGCGAGCTCAGGCCTGCGCAGCTTCCAGATCACGCCGTCGATCCAATAGTGCGAGAGCGTCAGGCTCACCCAGATCACCCCGGCCCACGTGAAGAAGCTCCAGCTGGTCACCAGCGAGAGCCCGAAGACGACCACGTAGACGGCGCCCGCGAGTGACATCAGCAGCGCCCAGTAGAGAAAGCCGCGTGTCCACCCCGGCTGCGAGAGCCAGGAGATCACCTTCGCGTCTTCACTCACCCCGCCCTTCCAGGCGTTGAGGTTGTAGTGGCGCATCATCCCCAGGTACTGAAAGCCGTGCCAGCAGGCGGCCGCGGCGAACGCGGAAGTGTCGTCAGAGGTGATCAGCTGAAACGGCACGAAGAAGCCGAGAAAAGAACAGCCGATGAACGCCAGGCGCAGCCACGACGCTTTCGCCCAGGGCTGATGGCGTTCCCGAATGCGCGCGACGAGCAGAGAACCGAGCAGGAAGAAGATCGGCGCGAGCAGGCCCAGCACCAGCGCGCGGGGGAGCGTCGGGTAGAAGATCTCGACTCCGAAGAGCATGCGCGGGCCGGTGTAGAGGCGGTGCGAGACGCAGAAGAGCACGATGAGCATGAGCAGCGGACGCTCAAGCTTCGTCGCCCACGAGGTCACTGGCTCGCCTGACTTGCGCTGGTAGATGCGGAGGATGCCCCAGTTCTGAGCGACGAAGTGCCAGGTGGCCCAGTAGAGGATCGTCGAGTTCAACACGCGCGGTCCGTAGGCCTCGAGCTTCCAGTTCAAGAGGAAGACGAGCCCGAAGATGAAGAGCGGCATGCCCACGGTAGCGAGGGGGCGTGAACGCCACTCTTTCGGGTCGAAGTAGACGCGCGTCCAGGTCGAGACGAGGTGCGGGCCGTTCGAGGCGACCGCGACGGTGGCGAGGATGGTGTAGCCGTCGACGTGAAGGACGGATGAGGCGAACCAGGCGACCAGCACCACGCCAGCCGACGCGAAGAAAAAGAGGAAGTCCTTCACGGGGGAAATGATGGCGAGTGACGGCGCGGCGGTGCTCACGGAGTGGCCGTATAGCCCCCGATTCAGCTCGCGGGCCACCCCTGCGGCGGCGCCATGCGCTAGAGAGATTTATGGCTTTCTGTGACCGACACGTTGATTCGCCGTCGACCCGGGCCTGCGCACGGTGCCGTTCCGAGCAGTGCGAGGCATGCGCGGCCTGGTTCGCGCAGCGCGGCTTCTGCCCCAGTTGCCCTCTGGCCAACCGTCCCCCGGCCCGGTTGACGCTCCGCGCCCTCGCTCACCTCGTGGATGGTGCCGTGCTCGTCGTGCCGCCGATGTTGATGCAGTTTGCTGGAATGGCTTTGGCGGCGCGCGGCAGACCTGTGAGCCAGGTGCCGCTCAGCGAAGGGGGGTTGGCCTTCATGGCGGCGTTCCTGGTTGTCTGCCTTGCCCAGATCGCTTGTCAGGTCGTGCTCGGCCGGTCATTCGGCAAGTGGCTCCTGGGGCTGCGGGTCCTCCAGTCCGACGGGCTGACCGCGAACGTGCTGCAGATCCTGTTCATGCGGAACGCGATCCCCTACCTGCTGTACGGTGCCTGCGGCATTCCCGGCTTGGTCGACCTGGGCATGTTCGTCACCGCCCCGCATCGACGCCTGCACGACAGGTTCGCCAACACGACCGTGGTGGAAGACCCGCGGATCTGAGTGTGTCGGAGGACGGCGTGAGCGCGAAGGTTCAAGACTGGCCGTGGTAACTCGCGCATGTCGCCCGCGAACTCGCGACGTCCGACGACCAGCGTCTGAAGTCGCTATTCCGCTGATGGCCCGCAGCGGGTACAGCAACCGCTCATGAAGCCGCCGCGCCTCGTCTTTCTGCGCCCCCGCAACGCCGACAACCTCGGGGCCATCGCCCGCGCGATGAAGAACTTCGGCCTCACGGACTGGGTGGTCGTCTCACCCAACCCGCTGCTGCTCGAGGTCCCGGGGCTCAACCGCCTCGCCGTGAAATCTGGTGAGCTGCTCGAATCGGTGCGCCGTGTCGACACCTTCAAAGAAGCCATCGCCGACTGCAGCTGGGTGGTGGGCACCACCATGCGGCTCATCGACGGCAAACGCCGCCTCACGCCCCGCGAGCTGGCGGAAGCGGGCAGTGAACGCACCGACGAGACCTGGGCGCTGGTCTTCGGCGACGAACGCAACGGGCTCATCAACGAAGACATCGTGCAGTGCCACGCCTTGTCCTTCATCCCTTCGGCCGACGAGCAGCCTTCCTTGAACCTCGCTCAAGCAGTGGTGGTGTACGGCTACGAGCTGGCGATGGCGCGTCGCGGGGTGGTGTATTCGCCCAGCCCGGTGCTGGCCGATGACGCGGCGCTGCGGCAGGTGCGCGAGTCGATGGAGAAGGGCATGTCGGCCTCGGGTTTTCTGCAGGCAGACACCGATGATCGGCACGCGGTGTCCGACATGATGGCCTCCCTGGTGCGCGGCAAGTTGACCAGGAAAGAAGCCGCGTTGTGGATCGCGGCGTGGCGCGTCGTTTCGAAGAAGCAGCTACTGTAACGAACGTGTTCCGTCGCATTGCCGCGCTTTCGTTGATCTTCCTCACGGGCTGTACCTGCGACGGCGGCGGCGAGCCCGACGCGGGCCCTGACTCAGGCGTCGACGCCGGGTTCGATGCGGGCACTCCGAGTGGCCGGTGCGAGGTCGAGCTCTCGGGCTTCATCGACGGAGCAGGCGCCGCGCGCGGCAGCCGGATCGACACGGCCAGTCAGCTCCTCGGTGGGCCCAACGCGGTCGGCAAGGTGGGCGACTTCCGGCTGGAGAACGAGAAGATCAGGGTGGTGGTGCAGGCCGAAGGACGTGCCTTCGGCCCCCTGCCCTACGGCGGCACGATCATCGACGCGGACCTGGTCGGTGCGAACGCGGGCAATGATCAGTTCGGTGAAGTGGGCCTGCTCTACAACTTCGGCCGCACGGTGAAGCCTGATCAGTATGAGCTGCTGAGCGACGGGCTCGATGGCGGCTCGGTGGTGGTGGCGATCAGCGGCAACGACACCGCCAACGACTACCTCTCGATTCGCAACAAGTTGAACGAGTCGCTGGGCCGGGTGCCCTACGCCGATCCGTACGTCGCCATGCCGTTGCGCATCACCAACTACTTCGTGCTCAACCCCGGTGAGCAGCGCGTTCGTTTCATCACCGGCTTCTGCAGCACCGACAACCGAGAGATCACCGCGCTGGCCGTGGGTGACCTGACCGATCCCGGCTACGTGCTCGAGTTCTTCAACCCGCGCGCATGCACCAGTGGGTTCGGCTTCGGAGGGCTGTGCTTCTCGCTCGATCAGATGTCGTGGTTTGGCTACCAGGGCGACGGCGTGGCGTACGGCTACGCGCCGTATCGGGGCGGCAGCGCGCTCATCGCCGAACCGCAGAACGCGACGCTCTCGGTGGCCGGCATCACCGGCACCATCGTCGGCGCGAACGGACTGCTGGGCCTGGGATCGTGGGTGCAGGAGAGCGCGCAGCCCCGTGATGGGGAGCTCCGCATTCCCCCGCGTGGTTTCGGCGTGCTCGCGCGTGATTTCTGGGTGGCGAAAGATCTCGGCGCGGTCTCCACGTTGATCGAGTCGAGTCGCGCTCCGCTCACGGGGGCGGTGCTCGGCGACTTCAGCGGCACGGTGCGATCGGGCGCGACGCCGGTGGCCGGTGCGCGGGTGGTGTTCGAAGGAGGCGTCGATCGGGCGGTGTTCTTCACGGCGGCCGACGGCACCTTCTCGGGGAAGCTGCCCGCGGGCGCGTACCGGGCCTCGGCGTGGATCGCAGGGCGCGCGCCCAGCGCGAAACAGAACGTGCCGTTGTCGGTCACGCCCACCACCCTCAGCTTCGACCTCGCGGCCGTGCGGCGGCTGACCGTCAACGTGCGGGAAGCGAACGGAGGGCCGCTCCCTGCGAAGGTCACCGTCTTGTGCGCCAACGGGCCGTGCGCGATCCCCAATCGCTCGCTCATTCTCTATTCGGACGTCACCAAGGATCCGCTGCCTGATCAGATCGCGCACGTGGGCTGGGTGGGCCCGGGTGGCACGGCGACCTTCGAACTTCCCGCGGGGCAATACGCGGTGCTGGTGAGCCGCGGCCCGGAGTACTCCGTGCATCCGCCCGCGTATCCGACGATCCCAGGCCAGGCGATCGACGTGCGGACCACCGACGTCACGGTCAACGCCGTGCTGGCGCGGGTGATCGACACCACGGGATGGATGAGCGCGGACTTTCACGTTCACGCCGTGAACAGCCCCGACTCGATCGTCGACAACGCGAAACGCGTGCTCACCTTCGCAGGTGATGGCCTCGACATCATCGTGAGCACGGATCACGACTCGGTCACCGACTTCGCGCCGATCATCGCGCAGACCGGGCTCAGCCCTTTCCTCGCGTCGGTGATCGGCGAAGAGGTCAGCCCGATGGAGTGGGGCCACTACAATCTCTTTCCGCTCACCTTCGATCCGACCAATCGCACGAATGGCGGCGCGCTCGACTGGGCGGGTGGTGAGGGCCCGACGCTCTCGGTCGGCGAGATCTTCGCTGAAGGCCGGCGCCTCGGCGCTCGCACCATTCAGGTCAATCACGCGCGTGGATCGCTGGGCGGGTTCTCGGCGTTGCAGGTCGACACCGATACTTTGGCCACGCACGTCAACCCGGAGCTCTTGCGCATGGCGCCTCAGGCGGGCGCGACGGCCCAAGACACGAAGCTGATCAGCTCGGACTTCGATGCGCTGGAGATCTTGAACCCGGGCGACGACAACCTCGATGGCACCACCACGCTCGCGCGCGGGAAGTTCAACGACTGGTTCACCCTGCTCTCTCGCGGACTGCTGGTGGCGGGTACGGGCGTCTCAGACACGCACTACGCGCTGCTCGCGACCGGCTGGCGCACCTGGGTCGAGGTCGGGGTCGATCAGCCTTCGCTGCTCGAGCCGACGTTGTTGAGCACCCGGCTCAACGCGATGCGGGCGGTCACCTCGAATGCGCCTTTCGTCACGGCGCGCGCGTATCGGGTGAACGCAGCGGGCGCGATGGTCACGGCTCCGGTGGGTATTGGTGGAGTCGTGCCTCCGGATTCGCGTGAGCTCGGCGTGACGATCGAGGTGCAGGTGCCGGAGTATCTCGACATCACGAAGGTCGAGCTCTACCTGCACGTGGCTGGCGATGATGCCCGGTGCCCGCTCGACCCGATGAGCCCTCGCGCTCGCACCACGCGGGTGTCGTGTGGCGGCGTGACGAATTCCAATTGGCCGGCGGCCAGCATCAGCGCGACTCAGGCCGTGACGCTCACCGCGGGCGATCGCGAGCTGGTGACCACCGATGGTGCTCTTTCGTTTTACCGATATCGAAAGGTCGTGAACTTTCGGCTGCCCGCTCCGACCACGGACAACTGGGTCGTCGCGATGGTTTATGGGTCGCGGTCGATCGGCCCCCTGCTCTACCCGTACCCGGGCGGTGGCACGACCGCGACTCCGTTCGCGTTTACGAACCCGATCCTCATTGATGCCGATGGCAATGGGTACGATCACCCGCCGTTTGCGCCTTGAAGTGGGGCCCTCACCCCAACCCGCTCCCAAAGGGAGAGGGAGTTCAGTTGTGCTCGTGCTATCCCCGTTTCTGTGACGGGTTCGCGGTCCATCGACCAGATGGTCGAAGCAGCCATCTGGCTGATGGTTCAAGGTGATCGCGCCGGTGCCGAGGATCTCCTCGCACAGGTGCTGCGCATCGACCCCACGCATGAGCGTGCTCGGCAGGCCATGAAGTCTGCCGGCGCGCCCACCAGCCCAGGCGCCCTGGCGCCCCAGCCTCCGGTGCCCAACGCCACGGTGCCCCTGATTCCCCCCGGCCTGATGCGGGTCGCCCCGGTCGATCCCGCCAGCACGCCCCTCGAGCCGCTGCCTGCCTTGCAGCGCGACGTGCCGCCGGGTCTCATGCGCCGCAACACCCTTCCCGGTACGGGCGCGCCGTACGAGCTGCCAAGCACCGATCTGCCCTTCGTCTCGACGCCCAGCGCGATCGCCTCGAAGCGTGAAGAACGCACCGACCGCCACCTCGCCCTGGTGGTGGAGGACACCCCCACCTCGACGCCGCCGCCGCTCGCCCCCGTGGTGGCCCGAGGGGCTGCGCTGGCGAAGAGCTGGTCGCTCGAGGTGCTGACCGGCCCCCACGTGGGCACCAGCCTGCCGGTGAGCAAACGCCCGATGTTGATCGGCAAGGGCCTGGGCGTGCTCGACGTCGAAGAAGACCTCTTCATGTCGTCGGCCCACGCCTCGTTCTTTCAGCGGGGCGGCGAGCTGTGGATCTCCGATGGCGGCAGCGCTTCGGGCACCTGGGTGAGCATCGATGCGCCCGTTCGCCTGCAGCCGGGCGAGTCGTTCTCGGTGGGCCTGCAGCGCCTCAAGTACCTGGGCCCGCTCGACACCGCGCCCGCAGAACAGCCCTGGCCTTACGGTGCGCCCCGGCCCGCGGCGTCGTGGCGGTTGGAGCACGTGCTGGTGGGCGGCCGGGCGGCCCGTACCTGGGTGCTGCGAGGCGTGGTGACCATCGGGCGGGAGGGCACCCTGGTGCGTTTCCCCGAAGACGACGCGATCGCCCTCGTGCACGCCGAGCTGCGCCCTGCCGGAAATGCCCTCGAGATCGTCGACAAGTCGGCGCGCGCGGGCACGTTTGCGATGTTGCCTCCCAGCGGTGAACGGAAGCTGCCTGAGGGCACGCGCGTTCGCCTGGGCAGCACGGTCTTCCGCGTCACTTCGAGATGATTGCTTGCGTGGGGCCCGTGGGCTGTGCAACACGCCCCGCCCTGAAGCTGTAACTCTCGGAAGGAGGTGACAAATGACCACAGTCAAACTGAAGGACGGCGAGTCCATCGAAGGTGCCCTCAAGCGTTTCAAGAAGGCCACCGAGAAAGCCGGCATCCTTTCCGAGATCCGTAAGCGCGAGCACTACGAGAAGCCCTCCGTGAAGAAGAAGAAGAAGGCGATCGCGGCGAAGAAGCGCGCGGTGAAGAAGAATCGCCGGTCTTACTGACCGCCTGAAGGCCGTCAGGAGTACACGGAGGTTGGCATCAACTGCCAACCTCCGTTTTTCGTTTCATGCCCTGTGAAAGGATCAAGATCATGGCCACCCTGCGAGAGCGACTCGACGCCGACTTGAAAGACGCGATGCGAGCGAAGGACGAGATGAAGCTCACCACCATTCGCGCGATCAAGAGTGCCGTGAAGTACAAAGAAGTCGAAGCGGCCAACAAGGTGCTCGACGAGCCCGCGATCATCCAGGTGATCGTCACGCAGGTGAAGCAGCGCCGCGATGCCGCCGCCGAGTACAAGGCCGCGAACCGCGCCGATCTCGCCGAGAAGGAAGAGAAGGAGATCGCCATTCTCCAGAACTACCTGCCGACCCAGCTGAGCGCCGAGCAGCTCACCGCCGAGATCGCCAAGGCGATCGCCGAAGCGGGCGCCAAGTCGGTGAAGGATCTGGGCAACGTGATGAAGATCGTCACTCCCCGCCTCAAAGGGCAGGCTGAAGGCAAGGCCATCAGCGACGAAGTGAAGGCGCAGCTCGGTAAGCTGGGCTGAACTTCCTGTGATCCCCGACTCCAAAATTCAGGAGGTGCGTGAGCGCGTCGACATGATCGCGCTGGTTCAACGCCATGGGGTGGATCTGAAAAAATCGGGTCGCAGCTACAAGGGCCTGTGTCCGTTTCACGGCGAGAAATCGCCTTCGTTCTACGTGTGGCCCGAAGAGAAGCGCTTCAAGTGCTTCGGCTGTCAGGCCGGCGGCGACGCGATCAGCTTCGTGCAGCGGTTGATGGGCAAGACCTTCCTCGACACGGTTCGGGATCTCGCGAAGGAGCTCGGCGTCGACATCGAAGCGGCCGTCGACCCGGGCATGCAGGAGAAGCAGCAGGTCAAAGACGCCACCGACTTCGCGGCCACCCACTTCGCCGAGCGGCTGTGGGACCCCGTCGTGGGGCGTCACGCGCGCGATTACCTGCACAGCCGCGGGCTCACCGATGAACTGATCAAGTCGTTCGGCCTGGGCTGGGCGCCGCTTGCCTGGACGGAGCTGGCTGATCAGCTGCGTGAACGGGGCCTGCTGTCCTTCGGAGAAAAGGCCGGGCTGTGTTCGCCGCGCACCAAGGGCGACGGCTACTACGACATGTTCCGCGGCCGGGTGATCATCCCCATCCGTTCGCCTGAAGGCCGCACCATCGCGTTCGGTGGGCGCCTGCTGGAAGGCGACGACGGGCCGAAGTACCTCAACTCCAAGGAGAACCGGCTCTACAACAAGTCCGACATCCTCTACGCCACCGACCAGGCGCGCGACGAGATCCGCAAGAAGAAGTCGGCGGTGCTCTGCGAGGGCTACTTCGACGCCATCGGCATGCACCAGGCGGGCGTGAAGAACGCGCTGGCCCTGTGTTCGACCGCGCTCACGCCCGGTCACCTGGCGCTGCTGGGCCGCCTGGAAGCGAAGGAGCTGGTGCTGCTGCTCGATGGCGACGACGCCGGCCGCAACGCAGTGGAGCGGCTGGCCGGGGCGCTGTTCGCCGGTGGGGTGAACTGCCGGGTGGCCGTGCTCCCCCAGGGTGAAGACCCCGACACCTTTGCCCGCAAAGCCGGCGCCGAAGCGGTGCAAGACCTGGTGCGCGAGGCCCCTTCGTTGAGCGCCCACCTGTTCATGACCCTGCTGCCGGCGGGCCCCAACGCCGAGTTCGAAGAAAAAATGGCCGCCCTCGACCGCTTTCGGCCGATCGCCGCCCAGGTGCCGGTGGGGCTGACCCGCAGCGCGTTGTTCGGGGCGATGGCCAAACACTTCGCCCTGCCCGCCTCCGAGCTGGAGACCGCCTTGAGGAACAAGGCCCCGGTGGTCAAAGCGGTGCCCAAACCGGCCGCGCCCAGGGTGCCCGATGGGCCGCCCCCTGATCAGCTCGAGGCGAGCTGGATGGCGATGATCCTCAAAGACCGCAAGCTGCTGGCGCGCGATGAACACCGGGTGCGCGACGAGCTCAAACACATGGGATTACGGCACCTTGTGGCGGCGCTGCAATCGGGTGGCAACCTGGAAGACGCCCTCTACGAGACAGGGGAGGCCACCAAAAACGCGCTGAACAAGAGCCGGGACATGCTGCCCGCCGACGAGAGCTCGTTGGAACAGGCCTTCGTCTCGGTGTGTAAAAGACTCAAGTTGCGGGCCATCGACGACCGGCTCGGTTACATCGCCCGCGAAACGGCGAACACCCTCGGGGGAACCTCGGAACTCACCCAGGACTCCCGTGACCTCCTGACCGAACGGGGCGAATTGCTCGCCCTGAAAAGGCAGCTGTCACAAAAGTGAAGTCTCACCGGTTCATTGTATGAAGCCCTGCAGTTGAGCTAAGGGCGGCCGGTTCACCAGTACCGCAGCGTTCGTTCCTCCTGTCGGAGACCACCTTTCATGGCCACGAAGCACGCGTCGACCAACTCCAAGAGTTCCAAGAAGGATCTGGAGAAGAAGAAAAAGGCTGAGGACAAGGCCAAGGACAAGGAGAAGAAGCGCAAGAGCGAAGCCCGCTCGATCGCTGCTGCTCACGCGGTGCAGTCGGCCGACGCGACCGCGCTGGCCAAGGAGAAGCTCAAGAAGCGCGGCAAGGGCTCGACCGAGGTCTCCGACGACGAAGTCGAAGAGAAGGCCATCGAGATGATGGGAGGCGCCGAAGTCGACGCCGACGCCCAGAAAGACGATGACCAGGAAGATCCGGTTCACGAGCGCAAGGAGGTCCAGGACCTGCTTGCCGCCGGTAAGCAGAAAGGCTTCGTCACCTTCGACGAGGTGAACGACGCGCTGCCCGGTGACGCGGTCTCGCCCGAGCAGATCGACGACGTGATGTCGATGTTCGGCGACAACGACGTCGAGGTCGTCGACGCGCAGAAGCAGTCGGAGGGCACCGTCGAGGTCAAGCCCACGGTGGCCGCCGAAGAAGACGCCGCCGAAGAAGAAGAGGATGACGACGACGACGACGAGGAGAAGCCCGCCGCCGCCGCCTCGGCCGTGCCCGGCCGCCCCGCCGCCAAGTCTGCTGACGACGCCGGCACCAAGTCGAACGACCCCGTTCGCCTCTACCTGCGCAAGATGGGCTCCGTCTCGCTCCTGACCCGTGAAGGCGAAGTCGAGATCGCCAAGCGCATCGAGGATGGCGAGAAAGACGTGATGCGCGCGTTGCTCGACTGCAAGGTCGCGGTCAACGAGATGCTCGACATCGGGCCCCGCCTGAAGACCGGCAAGCTCCGCGTGCGCGAAGTGTTCAAGGACGCGCCCGAAGAGCCGCAGCGCGAGGAAGAAGAAGAGAGCGAGTTCGAGCCCGAGGCTGAGGTCGACGCCGAAGGTGCGAAGGAGATCCAGCTCAACGCGGCTGAGACCAACCGCATCGAGAACCTCTGCAAGCAGCTCGACAAGCTCAAGAAGCTCTACAAGGACGTCGAGGACAACTTCGAAGACCAGAACGGTCGCAAGAAGCTGTCTGAGGTGAAGAAGAAGGAGCTCAAGCAGGAAGACAAAGAGCTCCGCGAAAAGATGATGGAGCAGGTCGAGGAGATGCGCCTGTCGAAGAAGGCCGTCGACCGCATCGCCGAGCACGTCAAGGGCATGATCGACGCCGTCGATCGCGCCGAAGAAGAGCTGCGTGACCTGCAGCGCCAGTACGGCATCCCGCTCAACGACCTGAAGGTCGCGCTCAAAGAAGCCGTGGGCAACCCGCCCGCGGCCAAGAAGCTGCAGCGCCGCCTGAACATCACCGAAGAGCACATGGAGTCGCTCGACCGTGACGTGCGCACCTCACTGCGCCGGATCAAGAAGGTCGAAGAAGACGCGGGCATGGAGATCGTCCTGCTGCGCGAGAAGTTCGCGGCCATTCAGGTCGGTGAGCGAAGGGCCGAACGCGCGAAGAGCGAGCTGGTCGAAGCGAACCTCCGCCTCGTGGTGTCGATCGCCAAGAAGTACACGAACCGCGGTCTACAGTTCCTCGACCTGATCCAGGAAGGCAACATCGGCCTGATGAAGGCCGTGGATAAGTTCGAGTACAAACGTGGCTACAAGTTCTCCACGTACGCCACGTGGTGGATCCGCCAGGCCATCACCCGCGCCATCGCCGATCAGGCCCGCACCATTCGTATTCCGGTGCACATGATCGAGACGATCAACAAGCTCATCCGCACCTCGCGGTACCTCGTTCAGGAGATCGGCCGCGAGCCGACGCCGGAAGAGATCGCCGAGAAGATGGAGCTCCCGCTCGACAAGGTCCGCAAGGTCTTGAAGATCGCCAAGGAGCCCATCTCGCTGGAGACGCCCATCGGTGAAGAGGAAGACTCTCACCTGGGCGACTTCATCGAAGACAAGGCGCACGTGAAGCCCGACGAGGCGGTCATCAACATGAACCTGGCCGAGCAGACCCGCAAGGTGCTCGCCACGCTCACGCCGCGTGAAGAGAAGGTGCTCCGCATGCGCTTCGGCATCGGCGAGAAGTCGGACCACACGTTGGAAGAAGTGGGTCAGGACTTCGAGGTGACGCGCGAGCGCATTCGGCAGATCGAAGCGAAGGCGCTGCGCAAGCTGCGCCACCCGTCGCGCAGCAAGCGCCTGCGCAGCTTCGTCGAAGGCCAGTAAACCAACTCTTTCCCTCTCCTTTCGGGCCTTTCGGGAGAGGGTCAGGGTGAGGGAGTTCGAGGCCGCCACTCAGTCACGAGGGGCGGCCTTGTTACTTCTTGAAGGCCACGTGGCACGTCATGCAGTTCTCCATCACGGCTGAAAACCGCGCGTGAAGGACGTCGGTCTCCTTCGCCTTCGCCGCATCCGAGAGCGCCTGAGCGTTCTTCCGCAGGTCGTCCTGCAGCTCGAAGAACATCGGCGGCAGCTTCATGGCCGGCCCCGAGGTGGCGTCGAGCCGCGGCTGGTTGGCGACGTCTTGCGCCAGCCGCTGCACCTCGGCCAACCGCACGGTGGCCACGGCGAGCGAGAGGTCTTTCATCTCCTTGCCGTGGTGCTTCATCTTCGACTTGAGGAACGCCTTCGACTCTTCAGAGACGTTGGCCCACTCGAGCTGCTTGGAGGCCTTCTTGGTGTTGGGATCGGGGAAGATGCTGCCTTGGGCAAACGCGGGGAGTGCAAGAGCAGCGACCAGAAGAAGAGAGGTTCGCATGCGCGAAAGAAATGCATCCCACATGCCCCGTGCAACCTCCCTCAAGTGCTGGGGATGAGCTCGGCGACCGGCGCAGCATTTGCGGGACGGGTGGCCACCAGCCTCTGGCAGCGCAAAAGTACCTGGTCTGAGAGCTTCCTGGCCGCGTCGGAGATCATCGCGCGGTGCATGTCGGCGAGGTTCGAAGGCACGTTGGTCGGCAGCGACAGCTTCTCCTGCCGCACGCGCTCGTTGACCGTGAAGAGAATGGTGCCGGTCTTGACGTCGAAGAGCGTGGCCTCGAGCACGCCTTCCGACTCGATGGTGGTGCCGGGCAAGACGAACGCGCCGATGAGCGTGATGAAGCCGGCCGCGAAGCCGTTGGGGCGCGTCGCGTCTTCGAAGCGGTGGCGGTAGAGCAGCACGTATTCGGTGCGGTAGCGCGCGGCGAGCTCACGCAGGCCGGCGGTACCTGAGGTGCTCGGCCAGTCGGCGCTGATCTCAGAGGCGAGATCGAACAGGCCACTGCCTTCGAGCGCCGCGGTGAGCGTGGCCGGGGCGGTCTCGACGGGAACGGCGCCGTCAGGTGCGTAGCCGGTGCTCACGGGCAACACGCCGATGCGCGCGTGCTCCTCGAGGAAGATGGGCGCGGCGAGGATCTGCCGCAGCTCGGCTTCGCCCACGCCCATGCGATCGCGGCTGAAGTGATTCTCTTCGAGCACCTGGGCGGGTGCAGAGAGCGCGTACGGCTGCAGCGTGGGCGTGGCCGCCCGGGACATCGCGCAGCCAGCGGAGAGGACGGCGAGGAGGGTCAGGAGCGCTTTGTTCATGGGAGGAACAATGCGATGCCTCTCCGCCTCGCGGCTCCACGGCGGGTTCACGACACCTTCACGGTTCCTTCATGAAGAAGACGACGACGCTCTCTCCTTGGTTGACCGCAGTCGATCGCGCGGTGCGGGGCATTCCGAAAGGGCAGACGGCGAGCTACGCGCGCGTCGCGTTGATGTCGGGCAAACCGGGCGCGGCCCGCGCGGTGGTGCAGGCGCTGCACAAGTTGGGGGGGATTCCCTGGTGGCGGGTGCTGCGCAGTGACGGCTCGCTCGCGCCTCAAGTGGCGGCTGAGCAGGCGCGGCACCTGGCCAAAGAAGGCGTGAAGCTGGTGCGATCGATGAGCGGCAGGGTTCGCGTTTCACGAGCGCTCATCCCACCTCGCTGAGGTGGGGCACAGCGCTGCCGTCGAGTGGGCCAACGCCCCGGCTCAACTGGCAGCGGCTTCCTGACGTTCCTGCGCGTGCACCGGGAGCGGCTGCGCCCCGAACACGAACTCGCCCAGACGCTCCCACAACGTCGCCCGGTAGGTGTCTTTGAAGAACCCGAAGTGACCGATCTGCTTCACGCCAAGGTCGCGCGGCGCGAGGTGACGGCGTTCGACCTGCGCGTTCACGTAGAGCGAGTGCAGCGCGTCGACCGCGGCTTTCGGCGCGTAGGTGTCGTCGGTGAAGCTGTAGGCGAGCACGGGGATCTTCAGGCGCGAGTAGCCCTCACGCGCCACGCCGTGAGCGAGGAAGAAGTCGCGGCTGCGGCACCAGCGGGCCCACTCGAGCGCGACCTCCTTGGGGAGATCCGCGCCGATGCCCAACGAGCCGGGGAAATAGCCCAGCGCGTGCGTGACGGTGGGCATCAGGCCGTACCAGAGCCCCGCCATCGCCCACTTCCGCGGGCCCGGCCACAGCTGCCACGAGCCGAACTGGCTGCCCACGGTGACCGCGCGGGAGAACAACGCGTTGCTCGCGGGTTGGCCCAGCAGCTGGCCTCCGACGCTGTGGCCGACGGCGACCAGGGGGCGGCCGCTCCACTCCTTGGCAGCGAAGCGGATGACGCCTTCGAGATCGTGATGACCCCAATCGCGCATGGTGCCGGGAAAACCGCGAAGGCGGTGCGGCCGTGATTCGCCGATGCCGCGGTAATCCCAGGTGAGCACCGTGGCACCCTGCTCTGCCGCCCAGGTCGCGAACTTCGCGTAGTACTGCTGGCGCACGCCGGTGGCGCCGTTGACCAGGATGACCGGGCCCCGTTTCATCGTGCCCGTCACGTAACCGGAAAGGCAGTACCCATCGGTGGCGGTGAGGCGAATCGCGTCTTTCATGGGTAAGTCTCCAGCGGAGACATTAAGGAGCCCTGTTCCCCTTTTCAAGCCAGCCCGGGGACATTCATGCGGCCAGCAGGATGGGCGGGGAGCTCGAGGTCAGAGCGCGTGCAGGCCGGCGATGAAAGGCGCGACGATCTGCTTCACGTAGGGGTCGACCAGCACCCGTTTCACCTTGATGCGGCGCACCAGGGCGAGGCTGGCGAAGCCGTGGGCCAGGCTCCAGAAGGCGAAGACCAGCTCACGGCGGGGGCGCGCGACGAAGCGGCCTGACTCGATGCCGGCGAGCACTTCGGCGTCGATGAGCTCGAAGGCCTTGAGCACGAGTTCTTCGAGAATGGGGAACTGGCCGTCTTCGTTGAGCCGGCGGCCGAACATGATCCGGTAGTGCGCAGAGTGATCGATCGCGAAGGCGACGTAGGCGCAGGCGAGCGCCTCCATGCGCTTCTCGGGGGCGGAGCGTTTGGCCGAGTCGAGCGCTTCCTGGAGCACGATGAGCAGCTGGCGGTAGCCCTGCTCGGCCACCGCGGCGAGCAGCGAGGTGAGGTCTGCGAAGTGGCGGTAGACGGCGCGGTGGTTGACGCCCACCCGGCGGCTCACCTCGCGCAGCGTGAGCTGCTCTTCCTTGGCGATCACCTCGAGGGCGGCGGCCACGAGCGCGTTGGAGAGGTCTCCGTGGTGATACGTCTCACGCTTCTTTCGGGCTCTGGTAGGCACGCGGCGTCCGTCTGGTAGGGTGCCCCGCGTTCGTCAGCCGGAAGCGAACGGGCTCATAGCTCAACGGTAGAGCTGGCGGCTCATAACCGCTTGGTTCCAGGTTCGAATCCTGGTGGGCCCACTCAGTTCAGCCGCGCGCCAGCGCTCATGATTCTCGCGGTAGGACTTTGCGCGTGATGAGGGTTGCGACGTCGGTGGGACCACCGGCAGACCATGGCGCGCGCCTTCCGCCTCTGACGAGACGGTCAGCTCGATCGTCGCGGCCACGGTCGTCGGCGTCGCCAGCGTGCTCTTGTCGACTCAAAACGTCCCGCCTGTTCGTCTTGCCCGCTCTGCATTTCGAGCATCGGCGCAACCTGCTGCGCGACATCCGGGCACGGGCCGACCCACGGATGGCAACGATCGGAGACGTGGTTACACAACCTCCGAGGGCAGAGGAGGTCGCCATGGCAAAGGTACTTTTCATCGTGAGCGGAGCCACGTACTGGGTGCTGAAGGACGGTACGAGGTACGCGACCGGCTACTGGGCCGAGGAGTTTGCGAACCCATACAAGATCCTCACGGATGCGGGGCACGAGGTCGTGGTTGCGACGCCCAACGCCGTGACCCCGAACGTCGACATGATGAGCTTGCGTCCTTCGATGGTGGGCGGGGAGAAGGCTGCACTCGAGCTCGAGGCCATCATCCGGTCCGCAGAGGTGATGCGGCGCCCACTCGCGCTCTCGAACGTCCGGCTCGAGGACTACGACGCCGTGTACATGCCGGGCGGTCACGGGCCGATGTCGGACCTTGCGTTCGACGCCGACGTGGGACGACTGCTCACCGCACAGCTCACCTCGGGAAACCCTCTCTTCATCGTGTGTCACGCCCCGGCCGCTCTGCTGGCCACCCGGATCCACGGCGTGTCCCCCTTCAAGGGGTACCGGGTCACGGCCTTCACCAACAAGGAGGAGGAGGCCGTCGGTCTCGCCTCCAGCGCGCCGTGGCTGCTCGAGACCGAGCTCAAGGAGAAGATCGGCGTCGACTTCAGCTCCGTCGAGATGTGGAAGCCGTACATGGTCGAAGACCGAAATCTGGTCACCGGGCAGAACCCCGGCTCGGCCATGGTCCTGGCAAAGCGGATGCTCGAGATCCTCTCCGAGCCAGCGTCCTCGAGGAGGTCAAGCCGAAGAGGCAGCGCCACGGCGTCGTCGAGGACGAGTCCCAGCACGTAGTAGGGCAAAGCCAACGATGAGTGATTGGCGGGATCAGTCGGCCCAGGAGTTCTCGCGCGACCGCGCTGGCGCTCTCCGAGTCCCAAGCTGAAGCCTGTGCGGTTAGGGCCGCTAGGTCGTCTTGCCTGCTTCAGCGACAGGCCGACTTGCCCTCACGTTTTCGAGAGCGCCGATGGCCTCATTGAGGACGCTCTTGAAGTACTCGTCCGCGTTTTCGTGCGAGGCAGCGAGTCGAAGTTCCAGCAGAAGCGGCAGCAGCGAAGGATCTCCAAGTGAACCAGCGGCATCCACCGCTAGAACGCCCACAGGCCGGCCGGTCAGTTCGCGCCGGAGTGGATCCAACACCCTTTGGTCCTTGCGCTGAGCGAGCCCTTCGAGTGCTTCGCCTCGAATCTCGTCATTGCTGTCACCAAGACGGGCAACCAAGGCTTGTCGAACGGCCGGCGTATCAACATCCGTCATGCTTCCCAGACCGAAGGTCGCCCAGTTCCGAACGTCGTCGTCAAAGTCGTTCGACAACTGGATGAGGCCCTCGATCGCTGAGGGCTCGCTGTGCGATGACAAGCCCCGCACGACTCCAAAGCGCACCCCAGAATCAGGGTGATCCTTGAGGGAAAGGAGTGCGCTGACAGCTCGGGGGTCTCCGAGGTGGCCCAAGGCAACGCCAATGGAATTCAGAACCGCAGGCGACTGCTCACCAAGCAGGAGGCCGATGATCGCCTCTGCACACTTCGCTCGAAGTTCAGGGCTCGGCGTTGGGGTTCCCAGTTGCGCCAAGATGTCTACGGCTCGGCCTCTCCTTTTCTCGGACGGAGAGCGCATCAACTCCGCCGCGGCGTCGAAGGTGGGCGCGTCCCCTCGCAGGTGAAGCGACCGGATGGCGTCCCAAGCGTCTTGGTCGTCTTCGTCGCCGGCCAATGCAACTGCGACGAGTTCAGGGATGGTTCGTTCGTCTGGCGGCGTCGTCATTGGACCGGATCCGGGGTGTCGCCGAGGCCGGCGAGAGCCCACAGTGTTCGATACAGCTCCAGCGCCTGTTCGTTTCGCGGTCGCAGCCTGAGCGACTGTTTCACGAGCACGACCGCCCCCATGACGTCACCGCAAGCATGGGACCAACGAGGGCCCTCGACGTACATGCCGGCGGCCGACTCCTCGTCGCCGATGCTCAAGTAGAGGTAAGCGATCTCGGCTCGCTCCTTCCCCGACTGTGAGACGACGCTGTCACGCATCGGTGGTTCCCTCGGCATCGATGCCTTCAGCTTCTCGATACGACGAAGGACTTGGTCACGCTGGCTCATACGAGTTCCCTCGCGGCTAGAAATCGAACCTGGTGGGCCCACTGATTTCAACTGATCCAACCACTACCGGGTGGTTCATCACTCGACGCTCCTTTTACTGAAGGCGGATGCCCACCGGTGAGACTCAGCGCTCGAAGCGTCCTCTCGTCATCACGCTCTTCGCCCTCATCCTCGTCATGAGCGCGCTCCTCGCGGTGCCCCTGCCTCATACCGTGAAGAGTTCCTACGTGCTCACGCCCGCGGGCACCTTCACCCTCCTCGCCCAGCACGACGGCGTCATCGGAGAGGTCAGCGCGCAGAGCGGTGCGCTCGTCACCAGAGGTGCGATCATCGCCAGGTACGACGTCGCGGCGCTCGAAGAAAAACTCCCCGTGCTCGAACAACAACTCGCCACGCTCGAGAAGCGGCAGCCAGGCAAGCCCGACTGGAAGGCGAGGGCCGCGCTCGTCCAATGGCTGAGGGCCCTCAAGTCCGCCGACGCCGCCCTCGAGAGGGCCCGCAAGGCCGCCAACGGGACGAAGACGCCCGCGCTGACCGCTGCCGAGAAGCAGCAGAAGACGGCTGCCTCCGCGGTGGTGAGGGCCACCCCGCCCCTCGGCACCGGCCTCACCCAACGCGAGCTGGAGAAGAAGATCGCCGAAACCAAAGAGGCCATCGCCTCCGCCAGGTCCTTCATCGCGTCGGCCGACATCATCGCGCCCGCATCAGGCGTGATCACCCTCACCGCTCTCGAGAAGGGCAAGCCCGTCGCCAGGGACGCGAAGATCGCCACCGTGGAGGACACCGGAAGGCTGAAGGCGCTCGTGAGGGTCCCCTCCGGAGAAGCGGTGCTCAAAGGCATGGGCGTGGTGCTCACGCTCCCCACCGGCGGAACCCAGCGGACTGTCTTCGGGGCCGACGCCAGGGGCGACGTCGCTGAGGCCCAGCTCAACAACGCCCGGGGTGGGCTCGCCGCCGGTGTCCAGGGCGACGCCGACATCGAGGCCACTGAGCGCGCGCTGGTCTGGCGCTAGTACGGCGCACAGACAGGGGGCCTTCGGGTGCACAGATGGCCCCTCTCCCCGACCCTCTCCCCGCTCCGCAGGGCGAGGGAGCCAAGCGAGGCGCTACCCCAAATTCGGGCGTCGGACGACCAACGGGAATGACACGTTGGCTGCTGACCGGGCTGGTGCTGATCGCGGGCGTGCCGCTCTCGCCGACCCTCGCGCAGCGAAAGCGCTTCGCTGAGCGGCACCCGATGAAGCTCGCCCTGAAAGGGGACGAGTGTCTGAAGGTGACGGCTCCTGCGGCGCTCGGTTGCGAGGCGCCGGTCTGGGTGTGCCCGCGCTCCTGGGCGAGCGCGATGTGCACTGGCAGTTACTCGGAGCAGGCAGGCGTGACCTTTCAGCTGCATGCCCCGAGCAAAGAGGAGCTCGAGGAGCAGCCGCTCCCCATGCTCGTTCTCGAGGAGGAATCAGGCGACGACTGTCCCGAGTGTGAGTGCTCGCACGATCTCAACATGGCCTTGGGTCCCGGCCTGACGGAGGCGCAGAAGGTGCGAGAGCTGCGCGAGTTCAAGAAGGAGTCGGCGCGACTGCACAACGAGTGCATCCGGGAGGCCGCCGCGCGGCAGAAGGCCGAGCGGGTGAAGCTCCACTGCACGCTCCTGATGGTCGACCCCTGCCGGCAGGAGGCCTTCATCCGCTGCACGGGCAAGAACGCCGGTGAGCTGACGCGCGGCAAGACGCTTCAGTTCTCGTTCGCTTCCCAGCCCGATGGGGGCGCGCCGCTCGGCGGCGAGTGGGAGACGCCCGAGGAGTAGTGGCGCCCTCCACCCTCCACCGGCACAATCCGAGGCATGGCGACGACTTCCCCCGGTTCAGATGGCCGCATCGTGCTCGGTGTCGAGTTCAAGAAACAGCTCGAGCTCGCCTTGCCGCGCCTGCTCGCGCCGGGCGCGCTGCCCGACGACTGGGACCCTCGCGCCACCACCTACGATCTGACCCGCTTCGATTCCGATGAGGGCTTCGCTGCGCGCTTCGCCGCCGTGCTCTCGCGACTCGTCGTCGAGCCGGCGCCATCGCCCGCTCAGATCCGTGAGGCCCTCATCACCGTCGGTCTGCCGTTCGACTACGCGCGCCTCGGGCAGCCACTCTCCACGCTCTTCGAACTCTGGGTGCAGTCGCACACCAACGCCGCGCGCTGCTTCTCTTTCGCCTCGGTGACCAAGCCGTGGCTCGCCGTCATCGAGTCGCCGCTCCGAACCTTGAAGGTCAGGGTCTACGCAGATCACGTGCTCCCCGTGTCCGACGAGAAGAAGAAGGCGCTGCGGGGCGACGGCGTCGAGCTCCACGAGCGCTGGGAAGGCTCGCTGCCGGCCGCGTCGGCTGACGTCCTGACGGTCTTCGTCACCGCGAAGCGCTTCACCGGCGACGTGTCGAGTCTGGGCGCTGATGCCGTCTGCTTTCCCGTCATGCACGGTGGGGTGCTGCTGCTGCGAGACCCGTCGCGCATCGTGTCCGCCGGCATTCAGCTCGTTCGCAAGCGCACCGTCTCGGCGCTCATCGCGTCGGATGCGCGCACGGAGCTCGAGCTGGCCGCTGGCGTGACCCCGACCCGTTTCGCCGAGGCCACCCACGAGGCTTGCCACGCGCGACTGCAGGCGCTGTTTCCCCAGATGCGCGACAGCCTCACCTTCTGCACCGGCCTCGCGGCGGAAGCGGCGGTGTTCGAGGCGCTGGGCGACGTGCTCGGTCCTGAGCCGGTCACGATCTTCTATGCGCAGAACGGCTACGGCGGCACGGGTCAGCTCATCACCGACTTGCTCAAGCGAACGCGCGTGAAGCCGGCGCCGCTGGCCGTGCTGGGGCAAGGCGTCGACGGCAGGCCCGTGACGTTAATCGACCGCGTGATCGCCGGCCTCGCAGGCCTCGGTACGTCGCCTGCCTGTGTCTTCCTCGAGACGCCGACCAACCCTGAGCTGCAGGCGCACGACTTCGAGGCGCTGATGCGGGCGCTGCGCTCCCACGAGCAGACGACGAAGCGCCGCGTTCCCGTCATCGTCGACACCACGCTGGCGCCCCTCTTTGCGATCTTCAGCCGCGCGTGGGCGCACGACTGGCCCTTCCTGCTGGTGAAGAGCGGCTCCAAGTACTTCACCAAGGGCAAAGCGACGCTCGGGGTGGTGGCCTGTGCAGACGAGCCCCTGGCCCAGCAGATCGTCGCCCGGGCGCGGGTGCTGGGTCGCGACGCCGACTCCTTCGCGAAGCCCGCGCAGCTGGTGCACTTGCTGGAGGCCCTCGGTGATCTGCGACCCCGGCTCGCCACCATCAGCGAGCACACCATGAAGCTGGCCGAGGGCCTTCGCGCGGCGCTCCGCCGGCGGGGTCACGAGATCACGCTCTACGCGATCACCCCGGAGCAGGTGACCGAGGGCATGGCGAGCGGGCTCTTGTCTTTCTACCTCCCCGCCGCGCCCACGACCTTCCCCGACCTGGTCGATGAGTTCGTCGACTCGCTGCTGAAGCAGGCGCCGGCCCTGGTGAAGAACCGCGTCAGCTATGGCCAGTCGACCGGCGACGGGAAGCCCGACGTCTTCTACGTCATCAACCCTCAGGAATCGACGCAGGGCGCGTTGACGGCCGAGGTGAAGGCGGCGCAAAAACGGGACAACGTTCAGATCTGCCGGGTCTCGGTGCCCGAGCTGGCCGACGTCGATGGCCTGCTGGCCGCGATGGAGCCCTTCTTCGAGCGCAAGTACCGGCCTCAGCGCCAGGCGTAGTGAGCATCGTGCGTGGCGGTCACGGCTGAAGCAGCCGGATCGGGCCGTCATCCACCGCGATCATGGTGCTCGCGCCAATCAGCTCGAGCTCCAACAGCGCGCGCGTGATGCGGGGAACATCCACGGTCAAGAGTGGATCGCCGCACGAGCCATTGCGAACGATGTCCACCTTGTATCGGGCGTCGAGCACCAGGCTCCACCACCGGGTCTCGAGCGAGTCCTTCCCGGGCCACACCGTGCGCGCCAACCGGATGTGGCTGCGGCCCTCGACCTCGGTTCGCTCCGCAAAGAGCGCGCGGCAGCTGCCGTCGGCGTGGACTTCGAGCACGCCGATGAGCTCCTCAGGTCCCACCTGCTTCGCGCCGCGCACCCAGGTGATCCGAAGATCCGCCATGCGTGAGAGCACAGCGAGTTGGCAGCGGGCGAACAAGCCCAGATCGGAGGAGAAGGGTTGGAATCAAGGCGCAGCGCGATGCGGGAATCGGTTTCGGCGCGGTTGAGCTGGGCTACCAGACACTCGACAAGTTCGCCGAGTACCTCCGCTCACAGCGCTGACGCCTCACCCAGGCGCGAACCGTGGCAGAAATGCTCAGCCGCGGAAGAAGAAGAACCAGGCGAGCAGCACCAGGCCCAGCGGTACGCCGCCCAACCACAGGAGAATCGGCACACCGACGCGGCCCGCCGGGTCGCGAAGCATCAACTCGAGTTTGTCGTTCATGGTGTGACTCCTTTCTCCGGTTCAAGAGCACGGAGCGAACCACCCTCACCTGCCACCCGCCTGATGGGTCAAGACGGTGCCGGCCTGGCGAGCAACTCACGGTTCAGGCCGTTGTTTTGCGCAAGCGACAGACCGTCGGCGCTGGCGAGGAGTTCCTCTTCGGCGAGGAGCTGCTCGCAGACCGCGCGCGTGCGCGAGACGTCCCACGGAGGGCGCCCCCTGGCGAGGCGACGTTCGAGCGCGGAACGGCGCATGAACCCGACGTCCGGCAGGGCGTACATCACACCGGCCCAGTCATCATTGGCGTCGGGCTCGGCAAGAGGTTCCTTCGCTTCGGCGTCAATGCGCTTCCGGTGGGCGCTGCGCAGCCGCTTCGACGAGGTCACTTCTCCGGTCTCGTTCACCGAAACGGTGGTGACGGCGTAGTTGGGTGTGGCGGCCTCCACGTGCTCGAGGTCGACGCCCGCGATCTCGCGTTTGCGGAGGTGGTTCGCGAACGCCCAGAGCCCGCGTTCGTCCCAGACGAGCTTCCAGCCGGGCCATACGTGGGCGATGCGTTTCAGGAAGTCGGCGGGGCTGCGATTCAGCGCCGCGGCCAACTCCGCCCTTTCTTCATCCAGATCGTCGCGGGCACCGACGTCGCCGAATCCGAGCAGGACCGCGTTGTCGAAGTCGAGCAAGAAGCCCGCTTCGACGAAGGCCGAGTGCAGGAGCCCGTCGTCGAGCGCCTGCACCCACTTCCGCGAAGCCGCTGGCCCCTCTCGGAGCACGAGCGAACATTGCAGCGCGGCCCACTGATCAACGAAGACCCGAGCGGTTCGCTTCGCGATGACGACGAAGTTGGCTCGGTGCCCCATGACGATTCAGCTTCCCACATTCACCGGGTAGCGCACGTGCGTCATACCGACGCTCGCGATCACCGTGGGGTTGCCGAGCACCGACGGCGTGCCGGCGAGGCGGTCGAACAGCCGAACGCCTGAGCACCGCGGCGACGTCGATGTTGAGCTCGTCGAGCAGGCCCGCGTTCAGCAACTGCTGAATGGTGTCCGCACCGTGAACGCCCACGGACCTACACTTCGGCCACGCCGCCGTTGCGATCAGCGACGAAGCCGTCGAGGGACATGGACATGAGCGCGATGACCTTCGGCATGGTGGTGCTCCTTCATGACCTCAGCGACAAAGCTGAAGGTCTGCCGGCCAGCGGAACACGCCGCGATCGGTGAAGAGCAGACCCGATTCCCAGTACGGGCCGAGCGTGGGGCAGCCCTGAGCAACGTCAGGCTTGAGCGTTTCGGTCGCGTAGCGAATGCGCACGGGCCGCCCGTCGCAGCTTCGCCATTCACGCGGCGACTCGGAGCCGAGGTTCGAACGCGCCTCGACCCAGGTGAGCCCATCGCCGGGTCGCGAACCTTCGACATTCGCGACAGGACGAACTGTGCCGGTCGAACCATTGATGGCGATGGGCTGATCGGTCGGGGCGATCACTTCGTCGCCGGCCACGCGCCAAGTGAAGGGCCCCTTGCCCGAGCCCACCTTGCGCGTCTTGTTCGTCGCCAGTTCCCACACCAGTACGTCCCAGATCTGGTCCGTGATCGGTGACCTCGGCCCGCGCGCCCGGATGAGCCCGATGAAACGCTTCTTCCCCGCCGTCGCCGGAGCAAACGTGTCCCATGGCGCCTCGTGCACCTTGCCGGCCGCCAGCTCGATGACCAGCACCCGGAAGGCGAGAGCGGCGTCCGTGCCGCGCGAAGAGACGACGGAGCCTGGTGGCGCGTTGACCGCCTCCACGTTGGACTCGATCAACACCTGGCCCGGCAGCTCGGCGGCGCGCCCCTCCCCGAAGCGGACCACCTTTCCGGACCGCAGGGTCAACACGCCCTCGCCTGCTCCACCGAATTCTCCGCAGCTGCGATTGAGCTGGAGAACGGCACCGTTCGACAGCCGGGCCCGCAGATACGCGTCACCCGCGAGCTCGACCACGGGAGCGAGGATGATGGGCTGGCCCTCAGGCAGCGGCGTGCAGCGAGGCTCGTCGACGCTCAGACGCGCTCGGGAAATCAGCAGCGCATCGAGCGCGGCGTCTTCCTCGAGGGCTTCATGCGAATCGGCCACCGCACGGGTGGAAGCACGGAGCGACTCGATGCGCCGATCGAACGCGTGCCCGGCGAGCTCGCAGTCGGTGCGAGAGACGCCTTCACCCAGTTGCCGAGTGACCGAAACGAGCGCTGCGCGCGTGGCGAGGAGGCGCGGGTGTTTGTCGAGGTAGAGGCGGGCCTGCACGCGCTCCCGGGCTTCGAGTTCTTCACGCCGCACCAGCAGCTGCGCCGGCGACTCACGCAGTTGCTCGAGCGCGGTGCTGACCTTCAGCAGCTCGAACAGGCGCCGGTACTCCGTGGCGAGGGCCTGGGCTTTGCGCAGCTCAGGGTGACGAGGACCGAGGTCTTTAGACAACGTGAGCACCTGAACCTCGGCCTGCATCATCCTGGCGCGGAGCAGATGTTTCAGCCGAGGCGCGTTCATCAACTCCACCGGTGCACCGGCAAGTGAGACCTCCAGCTCGCGCAGACGTTGCTCGAGATCGGCATCGGGAGCCCCGTCGATCGCGCGGAGACGTTGGCGAACTTCGATGGCGCGAAGCACCAGCTCTGCGTCGGGCAAGGCCGGCTGACGCAGCAACGAATCGATATCGCCCGGCGTCGCGAGCAGCACGAGCACACCGACGAGACTCAGGGCGCTCATGGAAGCTCCGAGACGAAGATCACATCGGAGGGCCTGAGCGGGACATCGACCGTCTCGCCCGAGGCCAGCGCGCGCAGTCGAATCAGCGAGCTGCGATCAGCAGGTTCACGCTTGATCACCACAGACTCGCTTGCGCTGCAGGTCAGCCCGCCCGCGGCGACGATCGCCTGAGACAGCGTCATGCCTCGGACATAGTCGACGCTTCGGGGCGCACGCACTTGACCGATCACGTTGATCCGATGAGCGGTGTGACGGCCGATCCGCACGGTCACCTCCGGGTCGCGCACGTACCCAGCACGAAGGCAGTCGGCGATGGCGCGAGAGGCCTGTGCAGCATCGAGATCCGCCACCGTCAGCGGGCCGCAGAAGGGGAACTCGATCTTTCCACCCGGGCCGACCCGGTAGTGACCGGAGAGTGAAGGCTCGGAGGCCACCGACACGTCGAGCTCACCGCCCGTCTCGACAAGCGGCGCGGTGACGGGGTGGCGTGAAGCGAGCGACTCCAGCGCGGCATTGAGTTCACAGCTGCCGCGCGGGGCGTGGGCGCAAGAAAGGAGGATGAAGCAGCACCAAGACCAACGCATGCGCCGCTCGCTACCACGCTCTCGTCAGGGGCTGGCGGGCATCGACGCAATCCACGCTTCGATCAGCGCCACGCCTTCGGCATCCACCGTGTTCCGGGCCAGCGGAGGCATGCGCAGATCAGGGTTGATGCTCTTCATGCGCGCCAGCAACAGTGAGCCCGCGGGGTTTCCCGGAGCGATCAGCGGCGCGGAGCCCAGGTTGAGCGCGCGCGCCATCGGGCCGTTGTGGTGTGGCGCGCCGACCAGGCCCCGATCTTCAAGCGGCACGCCGTAGCTCGCGTTCCAGGTGTCGCCGCCGCCCAGATAGCTCGCCCCCGCGTGATGACAGCCGGAGCAGTTGGCCGCGAGGTACGCCGTGGCGCGCTGCTCGAGCGTCGCCGTGGTGTCTGAGGGCTGCGGCAGCGCGGGCGGCATGTTCGCCACCGTCGCTGGAGAGAACACGCCGCGGCTGGCGAGCGCCTGCAGTTGATCATCGCGCCGAAGCTGCGCGCCCGTGAAGCCGAGCACCCGATTCTCCGCTCGGTGACACGACCAACACTGACCTGCTCCGGGAAAGTGCCAGCTGGTGCCCGCGGTGATGGTCGCGTCTGCAGGCTCGAGCACCAGGTCGGCATCAGTGCCTTGCTGATTCCATCGGTAGGTCACGCCGTAGGTGTCCTCCGAGCCCACCACCAGCACGCGCGTCTCCACCCGGCGCGCACCGAGATCGAGCTGTTTGACCAGCAGGCTCCCCACGGGGAACGCCAACACGCCTGCATCGCCCACCGTCACCTCGCGGCCCTGCGGCACCGAGATCCACCGCTGCTTGCGCGCGCCGTCGGACCAGAGCGGCGAGTTGATCTCATACGGCACCAGCCCCGGCGCAGGACTCAGCGCCGCCACGTCGTCGAAGAGCACCGTCTCGGACAACTTGCGGGGCACGCTGCTCATCGAAGGATCACGCACCAGCTTCGCGAGCCCTCCGACGAACATCAGATACAGCTCGCCGTCGGGGCCCTCGGTGATCCCCGTGGGGTTGCACAGGTGGTTCTCGAACAGCGTGGTGCGCGTGACGGAAGCCCCGTTGACGCTGAGCGCCCAGACGCGGCACGACGGCCAGTCCGTGTAGACGTACTGGCCCACCAGCTCCGGCAGCGCGGTGCCGCGGTAGATGAAGCCGCCCAGGATCGAAGTGAGGTCACCCATCTCGGCGTGCGAGTAGGTGAACTTCGGAGGCTGCGCGGTGCCCAGGGTGGTGGCGGTCATCGCGCGCACGATCTCACCCTCGCGATACGGCCACTCGTAGTTGCCGCCCGAGGTGACGAGGTTGACCTCTTCGCGCCAGGTATCCCCCACGTCACCTGCCCACAGCGCACCGGTTTGCCGATCGAACGACAGTGAATAGGGGTTTCGCAGTCCCAGCGCGAAGTACTCCTCCATCGCGTTGGGCACGCCGACGAAGGGATTGTCGTTGGGGATGAAGTAGCCCTGCGTGGTCGCTCCCGTGGGCTGGCGCGGAGGTGGATGGCTGATGGCGCCACCACGCGAGTCGACGTCGATGCGGAAAATGCCGCCGAAGAGCGCGCGATCGATGCGTTGGTGGTTGGCGGTGTTGAGGTCGTCTCCGTTGCCAAAATAGAGAAAGCCGTCGGGGCCGAACTGCATGCGCCCGGCGTTGTGCAGCGGGCGCGTCTCGACCTGTGCGATCAGCCTGAGCTCGGAGGCGGGCGAAAACGTGCGGCTCACCGGATCCCACGTGTAACGGGCGAGCCGCTGCTGGCTCGGTGTTCCCGCCGCGTTGTACCAGACGTAGACGAAGGCCCTGGGGCCCGTGCCGTCACCGAAGTCGGGGTGGAGCGCCATGCCCAGCGCACCGGCCTCGCCACGCATCGCCACCAGATCGGTGAAGTCGAGCACCTCTCGCGCCGCGTTGGTCCCGAGCTCATAGATGCGCCCGAAACGCTCGAGCTCGAAGGGTCGCGCGCCTGCCACCCGAGGCCAGTCCACCGCGCTCGGGAGAATCACTTCATCGAACGCAAAAGCCGGAGCCAGCGAGTAGCCGCCGAGCGCAGGCGTTGCGAGGGGGAAGGCGCGCCGCTCGATGGGCTGCGGCTGCGGTGGCGTTCGGGGTGCGCGCTGATGAGGCGGAGGCAACCGCATCATTCCCGGTTCCCAGGACACCGCTTCTGGCGCCTCTGGAGGAATCGCTTCGTGCGCGATGTCGTGCGCAGGCGCGTCGGACTTGCACGCGACGAGGGAGAACGTCACCAGCAGCCCCACCCAACGTCCCTGCTTCCAACCCGTTCGACCCAGTTCTTCGAGCATGCAGGTGCGCGTTGCAACCTGAACGCCAGCCGCGGCCCCGCAGCGCGCAACGTGTGCTCGAGGTATCGCCTACTCGACTGAAGCTTGCGCGAGCTTGAACACGGCGAACACCAGCATCCAAGCCTCGTCTTCTTGAGTCCGCTCGGCGCGCAGGTTGGTGATGAGCGGCGTGAGCGCCGGCGTGCCCGCGCGCGGCGCACCGATCGTCGCCACCGTACGTCCGCGGACGACCAGCTGATCTCCGAAGGTGCCCAGCGCCGTGCCGTCAGGCGCAGAAAAAGCGGCTTCACCCATACGGAAGGTGCCCAGCACCGCGCCGTTGAGCGTGGCGTGGCACAGACCGCCGGTGATCGTCACCTCCAGCCGATGTGCCGAAGTCATCGCGAGCACCTTGCCGTCTGCACCGTCGTTCTTCGTCTCGATGCTGAAGGCGAGCAACCAGCCCGCAGGCGCGCGACTCGAAGACACGTGACCGGCGGCCTGATCGCTGCGGCCGAACATGCTCGTGGTGTAGGTCGCGTGGCCGACCCACTCGCGGGTCAACTCACCGAGCGACGTGTTCTCCCACGGAAGCAGCTCGCTGACTTTTCCCGACTTCAGCGCCGCGATCGTCGCGTGCATCTCGGCGTTGCCGCCGCGGTACTTGATGTACAGAAAGAGCAAGAAGAGCGGAACCACGACACAGACGACGAACGCCACCAACAGCACGCCGAGCACTTCGATGATCGCTCTGCCATCCATCGGCGGCCTCTTACCTTGGATCGAGCGCCAGGTCAGTGCACCGGTTGCTGATCACTCGTCGTCTTCGACGACCTCGCCATCAGGCAAGGCGATGTCGAGCAGCAGGTCCAACGTGCGCGCGACCTGCGCCTGCTCCATCGCGGTGAGCGGCACGAAGTTCACCCCCAGGCGGTAGCCCCCTTCCACCTGCTGGTTGCTCACCACCTGGCCAGAGACCTCCACCAGGCTTCTCAAGCCGCGCACGCCGAACGACACGTCGATGGAGCTGCCCACCACCACGTCGCGCACGCTCTTGATGGCCAGCCCACCCTTCGACAGATCGCTGACCCAGCCCCGAAAGATGCTCTCGGTGCGGCAGGTGACTTCGACCCGGGTGGCCACGCGGGGATGCGCTCGCCGCCCCTGCCCCGTCGCGGTGAGCAGCAGCTGCAACAACATGCCGAGCTGGGCTTCTTCATCAGGCGGGAGCGGCTCGAACTCCACGCCGTAGAGGCCTCGTTGATCTTGCTCTTCTTTGCGCACCACGTTGCCGGTCAACGACAGGGTGACCAGCCCCTCCTCCCGCTCGAGCATCAAGGTGACGGTCTCTCCCACCTCCGCCACGCCCAGGCCCGCGATGATCGCCGCCCCGCCCTTCGAGAGATTGGCCACCACCGCGTCGAACACACCGGTCGCCGTGGCGATGTTGCACACGAGGCTCGATTCGATTCGAGCGTGCTTCCGCTTGTCTGAAGGCTGCGACATCGAAGCTTCTTTTGGCACAACGGCGGGCTTCCTTCCGGGACAACAGTCAGCGGCAGGCGTGCTGCACGCGGTGAGGCCAGCGCCGTCGAGCTCCCACAGCATGAAGCGTTGGGTGGTGATTCGGTGACGGAATGAAGTAGGCGACAGTCATGCCGACCGACAAGACGCCGCCAGCGCCGCGCCCCGTGGGAGACCAGGTCTCGCTGGTCGACTCGTTCCGCCGCCTCGCGGCCTGGTTGAAGGAGCACGACGCGGCGGTGCTGATGCAATCGCTCTCGCCGGGCGCCAAGCCGATTCAGCTCTCCAAGCTCGAGCACAAGCTCGGCTTCACCGTGCCGAAGGGATTGAGGGCGCTGTGGTTGATGCACGATGGGCAACGCCGCGGCGATGAAGCCATCATCGGCACGCTGCAGCTGCTGCCGATCGCGTGGGTGCTCAACGAACGGGCCGCGACCGTGGCTTTGCTCAAACGGTTTCGCGCTGAGCCCGACCAGCTCAAGAAGTCGGGGCTCAGCGCAGACGAGGCGCAGTCAGACCAGTGGTTCCCGGTCGCCAAACGCGGCAAGGACTGCGTCATCGTCAACGCCACCACTGGGCGCGTGTTCGCAGGCGGCGAGAGCGCGCCGTGCCTCAAGCTGCTGGCGGGCTCCGTGCCGCAGTGGTTGGCGAACTACGTCGAAGCGGTGGAGCGCGATGAGTACGCCCTGGTGCTCGGCCCCGACGGCGCCTTTCTCGAGCCGCGCTCCGAGTGAAGCTCACGTTCGTTTGAAGGTGAGCCAGCGCATCTCGAACTGCGACTGACCTGGCGGCAGGTCGAACACTTCAGACCCGCTGGCCCATCGTTCGAACCAACCGGTCGGCGGCCAGTCTCCCTGGGGCCCGTGCGCCTTCTCGTATTCGGCGCCTGAGACGTCGTCGACCAGCTTCAGCGGCAGCCCCGCGCAGGCCTGGGCGAGATCGGCGCGCGTGTATAGCGGGCACCAACCGATCTGAGAGAACTCGCGCTCGGCGTCGGTGGGCCGGTAACCGTCGAGCGCGAGGAACATGTTGAAGACGCCCACGCCGCCGGGCTCGACCAGCTCGCTCAAGCGCTCGAGCACGTTGCGCAGATCCTTCTGACCACGCCAGTGGGAGCACAGCTCAGCCAGCACCACCATGCGGTAGCGCTCGCGCGGCAGCTTGAGCGCGCGGTCGTAGTAGCTCCCGCACACCGAGCGGAGATCGGTCTGGGTCTCCAGCGCGGCCTTCTCGGTCTGAGCCACCAGGGCGGGCGCCAGCTCGAGCGCGTCGACCACGTACCCTGCGCGGGCCAGCGGCAGCGCATTGCGGCCCGTACCCGCACCGGCGTCGAGCACCGTCACTTCACCCGGAGGGCCCAGCGTCTTCGCGAGCTCCACCACCACCGCGTCGGGGTTCTTGCCGAAGAGAGGCGGCTCGCGCACCTTCACCCATTCTGCGTACGCGTCTTCGATCGACTTCTGCCAACCGGTCACCGTGTACGAGACGCTCATCGGCGGGTAGCTCGAGCTCTTCCACTCCACTTCGATCCACGCGTTGTGTGAACGCGAGAAGGCCCAGTCGATCTTCTCGGCCAGGATCGCCCGGCAGCCTTCGACGCCCCCCTTGGCGAACGGCCGGCCCAGCGCCTTGAACATCGTGCTGAGCACGTCGACGTAGTGATCGACCAGGCCCGGCACGGCGGGGAAGGTGAGCTTGCCCTCGGCCCTGGTGCGCCAGGAGACCCGGCGCAACATCGCTTCACGGCGCGCCTGGTCGGAGAGCTTGAACGCCTTCCCCTTGCTCACGGCGGCCTGCTTCTTCTTCGCGCGAGTGGAAGCGGCCTTCTTCTTCTTCGCCGGAGCGGCTGCTTTCTTCTTCATTGCCGCCAGTCAATTACCCGGCCCCCCGGGCCACAACACTTTCCTCCAGGGTGGCGGGTCTGACCGGCAAGGCGTGCATCTGGCTGCACAGATCGCGCAGGCCGTTGCACGCTCAGCTCACCTCGGCGCCGCCACGTGAATCCGCAAGGCCGACAACGCCTCTGCGATGCCACCCCGTTCGCCCAGGCCGCGCACGAAGTCGAGGAAGCCGTCCTTGGCGATCACCCGCGCGCCGTACTCCGCGATCGTCGTGTTTTCGTCGAGCGCATAGAGCTGGAAGAAGCCGGTCTGCTCACTGAGCCCACACTTGATGGAGGGGTCGAGCTCCCACTCCATGCGGAACTCCGCCGGATAGAACCAGTGCTGAATGCGGTAGTTCATCTTGACGAAGAGCACGGCGACCTCCATGTCGACCACCTCGCTCTCGGCGGTGCGGCCGCCCACCGTCTTCGACGCCTTCACGTGCGTGAGGTAGCGCGCCTGCTGGGAGGGCTGGGTGATCAAGCCGTACACCTCGTCGCGGGGGCGCTCGAAGCGGATCACCGCGCGCACCAAACCGTTGGCTTTGCTCTTCTTGTGATCGAGCACCACCCGGCCCTCTTTCCGCAACGTCTCGCGCGCGGCGAACGGCAAGGTGGCGAGGAAACGGGCGCCCGGCGTGGGGCCTCCGATGCCATCGGGCGTGGCGAAGAACTCGGCGGGGGCGTGACCCTGTGCAGGCGGCTGCTCAGCGAACGCCGTCAGCCCCGACAACAGGACAGCTGCCCACATCACCCGATGCCGACAATCCATGAGCCACTCCCTGATTCTCGCGCGCGTCACGAGTGGGGACTTGCAGCATCGGGGCCGACCGGCTCACTCGAACGTGTAGGGTCGGTGCGATGCGACGCGGGCTGATGGGTCTGGTGGTGCTGAGTACGGGGCTGCTGTTCGGCTGCTTCTCCAGAATGGTCTCCATGCCGGGCCACTCCTACGAGGGGCCGGCTGCGACACCCGATGCCCGACTCGAGGCGCAACTGCGCGCAGATGTCACTCAACTCGCCGCCGGCTTCGGTGAACGCAACGTGTACAACGCGCCGGAAGCGCTCGAGCGCAGCGCGGTGTGGCTGACGCAGCGCCTGACTTCACTGGGCTACGTGGTGAAGGAAGAAGCCTTCGACGTCGGTGAGCGCACGGTGAAGAACCTCATCGTGGAGAAAGCAGGCTCCACGCTCACCTCCGAGTTGATCGTGATCGGCGCGCACTACGACACCGCGCACGGCACACCCGGCGCTGACGACAATGGCTCGGGCGTGGCGGTGGGCCTGGCGTTGGCCGAGTACGCGATGAAGCGCACGCCCGCGCGCACGGTGCGCTTCGTGTTCTTCACCAATGAAGAGCCGCCGTTCTTTCGCACCGCGGGCATGGGCAGCGAGGTCAACGCGAAAGCGAGCCGTGCACGCGGCGATGACGTGAAGGCGATGCTCGCGTTGGAGACCATGGGCTGCTTCACCGATGCGCCCGATTCGCAGCACTACCCCTGGCCGTTCTCGGCCGCCTATCCCTCGACGGGGAACTTCATCGCGTTCGTGGGTGACACCGACTCGCGAGAGTTGGTGCGGGAGGCGGTGCGGGTCTTTCGCGAGAAGGCCAAGGTGCCCAGTGAAGGCGCCGCCCTTCCCGCGTTCGTCGAAGGGGCTGACTGGTCGGATCACGGGCCGTACTGGCGGCAGGGCTATCGGGCCTTGATGGTGACCGACACGGCTCCGTTTCGAAATCCGCACTACCACCGGGCGACCGACGTTCCTGCGACGGTCGACTTCCGGCGGCTGGCGCTCACTGCAGAGGGATTGGTTGCAGTGCTCGATTCGCTCTCGAACTGATTACGGAGTGCCGCCGTCAGGGTTGGGCGCACCGGGCTGAGGCTGCGGCGGGATCGCCTTGCCTTCTTCGATCGCCTTCTTGACCGCGTCGTGATGCGCATCAGCGGCCTTGCCCTGCTCGTCTGCGGCCACGCCAAAGCGTCCGTTCGCACCAGCCTGGTCAGACTTGTACTGGTGGTTGATCGCCGCGCGCTGCGACTCTTCGGAGGTCGTCGCACAGCCCACCATCAGCGTGAGCGCGGCCAGCAGCGTCGCAGTACCAAGTTTGCGTGTGTTCATGCCGAGTGGGTGTGCCAGTTCCGATCCACCACGCATGAGCAGTGCTTCCAGCCGCTTGGCGGCGGCGCTTCATCAGGATGATCCGTCGTGCAGTCATTTTGACGGAGCGGCACTTAGATCCTCCGAGGGGGTTCGCGCGTTCCGTGGTGTCATGCGCGCTGCTCCTGAAGGGGGATCTTTCATGCGACGTTTCATCGTTTTGGCCACGCTGGCCGCTTCACTTCCCGCGTTGGCCCAGAGCTTCGACGCAGCCAACAAGTACCTGCAGGAGCGCTCCTACTCGCGCGCCTGCGAAGCCTTCACCGCGTTCGTCAAAGCAAACCCTGCTGATCCCCTCGCGCGTGAAGCCTCGGCGAAGAAGGCCGCGGCCTGCGTGCGCGCCGGCAAGGGCTCGTACGAAGAGCTGCGCAAGCTGGGTACCGAAGGCGAGAAGGACTTCGCCCGCGCCGTCGCCATGCACACCCTGCTCGAGCGGGGTGAGCAGACCTTCGACGCCACCGCACCGCTGCTCAAGCAGGCGATGGGCGAAGCAGGCCGGCGCGGCACCGAAGCGCGCGCGATGCTCGAAGGCGCGCTGGTTCGCGAGATGGACAACAACAGCTGGAACCTGCAGCGCATCGAGAAGCTCACCGAGCTGGGGCTCTCGCTCGACTCGAACGCCGAGCTCACCGCCGCCTATCGCTTCCGCCGCGCCCGCGCGCGCATGAGCAACAGCCAGAAGTTGAAGGAGGCCGAAGCCGAGCTGCGTTTCCTGGGCGACGGGAAGACCGAGGTCGCCGACGACGCCTTGTACATGTTGGCCGAACGGCGTGAGAACGAGGCGAAGTACGTCGAGGCGCTCGAGCTCTTCGAGGAGATCGTCAAGCGTTTCTCCCCCACCACCAGCAACATGCGCAGCAACGCCGAGAGCCGCGCCGCCAACATCCGCCGGCCCAACGTGTCTGTGGGGGTCTCGAACAACGAACTGCCCGGCGTGCGCCCGCAAGTCTCAGTGAACTTCCGCAACGTGAAGAACGCGAAGTGGACCCTCAAGCGCGCCGACCCGCTCGCCCTCCCCGCCGGCAGCTGGCCGGCCGATCCGCAGAACTTCACCGGCCCCGTCGTGAAGAGCTGGAGCACCACCTTCACCGCCCCCAGCAAGTACGCGCCGGGCAACACCAGCTTCGAGCTCGAGGCCTCCGAGCCCGGGCTCTACGTGATCGAGGTCGCCGCCGATGGTGAACGCAGCCAGGCCTGGGCGCTCATCAGCCAGCACGTGGTGGTGGCCAAGACCGATCGCACCCAGGTCGTCGTCGCGACCTTCGACGTGGAGACCGGCGAAGCGCAGCCCGACACCGACGTGGCGCTCTATCTCTATCGGAGCGGCGGTCATCAGAAGCTCACCGGCAAGACCAACGCCTCGGGCATCGCCACCTTCAAGACCGAGAACACCAACGACTCGATGGTGGTGTGGACGAAGAAGGGCTCGAACATCGCCTGGTCGAGCGCGGGCGGCTCGTACTGGCAGAACTACAACCGCGAACACCTCGCGTACGTGATGACCGATCGCCCGCTCTACAAGCCGGGCGAGACGGTGGGCCTCAAGCTCTTCCTCCGCAGCCGCGAAGGCGGGCCGTCGACGCCGATCTCCGGAATGAAGGCGTACGTGCGCGTGACCGACCCGACCGGCAAGCAATTGGTGCGCGAGACCGTCACCACCAACGCGTTCGGCACCGCGAGCTTCACCCTGGCGCTCGACAAGAAGATCACGCTGGGCGCGTGCAACATCACCGTGGAGACCGACGGCCAGTACTTCACCCAGACTTCGATGCAGTTCCGCGTCGAGGAGTACAAGCCGCCCGAATACATCGTGTCCGTCGAGGCGCTCGGCAACCCGAAGCCCGGCGACAAGGTGAAGTTCAAGGTGAAGGCCGCCTACTACTCGGGTGGAGCGGTCACCAACGCCAACGGCCGCGCGCTCGTCACCGTGAAGGGCTGGCAGCATCAGTTCGGGCCGTGGCCTGATGATCCCGTTCAAGACGCGCAGCAGGGCTACGGCTACGACGACGAAGAAGGTGGGTACCGGTACAAGCGCGGCCGCGGGTACAACTATTACGGCCAGTTCGCGCAGCACACGCTGCAGTTCAAGACCGGCTCTGATGGCACGGCTGAAGTGGAAGCGCCCGCGTTCGAAGGCGGCGGTCAGGCGCTCGAGTACGCGGTGCAGGTCTTCGTGACCGACAGCTCGCGGCGGGAAATTCAGGGTGGCGGTTCGATCAAGCTCTCCCCGCAGCCCTTCTTCGTCGATCTGAAGACCGATCATTTTCTGTATCGCCCGGGTGAGCGGGTGGCGGTGCGGCTGCGCGCGGAAGACGCCAACGGCCGCCCGGCAGATCCCGACGTGGTGCTGCGGCTGATGCGGCTGACTGCGACGGGCAGCTCCCGCATCACCGAGACGCGCACGCGGTTGAGCAAGGGCCTGGGCCGTGCGGTGCTCGACGCCGACGCCGTGGGCCAGGTGCGCATCGAGGTGCTCGATGGTGCTGCTGCCTCCGAGGTGGTGATCGCCTCGACCGATCTCTGGCTCACCAGCGACGCGAAGCCCATCGTGCCGGGGCCCGGCTTCAACCTGTTCGTCGATCGCGCGCCGCTCAAGGTGGGCGACAACCTGCGCGTGCTCGTGGCCGGCAACCGCGCCGGTGGCCACGTGCTGCTGACGCTGGAGAGCGACGTCATCGCCGCGGTGCAGATGGTCGAGCTCAAGGGCCGCGCGCGTTTCGTGGAGTTCAAGCTCCCCGCCGACGTGTCGCCCAACGGCTGGCTGCACGCGTATCGTTTCGAAGACGTGCAGCTGCAGCAGCGGCAGTTGCCTTTCCGCGTGAAGGGCAGCGAGGTCGAGATCGGCGTCGAGGTCGACTTCGGCAAGGCGTCGGCTGAACCGGGCAGCGCGGTGACTGCGATGGTGAAGACGAAGGGCGCTACCGCGGGTCTGGCCCTCGAGACCGCGCTGACCGTGGTGGACGAGTCGTTGTTCGCCATCGCTCCCGAGCGGAAGGACTTCCTCTCGTTCTTCGGGCGCACCAACCGGCAGCAGCGGGTGACCACGTACAGCTCGTACAACCAGCGCTACCACCGCGCGCGGCCGGTGGTGGTGGCCAAGACGCCGGTGCAACAGAACGACAAGTCGCCCGATGCGCCCAGGAAGTCATTGGCTCGCGATGAGGAGCAGCGAAAAGATGGCCCTTCCCCGGTCGAGGCGGCTCCGCGCGGGGCTGCCGCACCTGAGATGGACGACGCCGTGGCAGGGCTGAGCAGCCGCTCCGCCGAGAAGTCGAAGAAAGAAGCCTCCAGCGAGAGCGAGGCCAAGCAGGAAAAGCCGCAAAGCGGCGCCGACGCGGAAGAGCCCATCAAGGTGCGCAGCGACTTCAGCACTTCAGCGGGTTGGTACGCGGCGATCGCCTCGAAGTCGGGCGCTCCGCTGAGCCAGAACCTCAAGCTGAAGGACTCGCTCACGTCGTGGAAGGCGGTGGCCACGGTGGTGTCCGAGGGGCCCAACCTCGGTCAGGGCAGCACGCAGATCCGCACGGCCAAGGCGTTGATGGTGCGTCTGCAGGCGCCGCGTTTCTTCGTCGAGGGCGACGAGGTGGTGCTCTCGGCGGTGGTGGAGAGTCACCTCGCGAAGGCGACCGACGTCGAGGTGATCATCTCGGCGCCGGGCTTCAAGGAGCTCACGCCGGGCAAGAAGACGGTGCGCGTGGAGCCCGAGCAGGTACTGCGCGTCGACGCGAAGTTCAAGGTAGTCGATCTCGGCGAGCGCCTCATTCGCGCGACGGTGAAGGGCGGCGGCACCTCGGATGGCATGGAGTGGAAGCTGCCCGCCTTCGTGCACGGCTCGGCTCAGCGCCAGTTCTTCGCAGGCCGCGTGAAGGACACGCAGTCGTTCGAGTTCGAGCTGCCGGAGAAGCGCAAAGCGAGCCTGACGAAGATCGAAGTCAGCCTCTCTCCGACGCTGCTGGCGGTGATGTTCGACGCCCTGCCCTACCTGGCCGAGTACCCCTACGGCTGCGTGGAGCAGACCCTCTCGCGCTTCGTGCCCGCCACCATCGCGCGGCGCGCGGTGAAGGATCTCAACCTGCCTTCGACGCGGGTGCCGGCGAACCTCGACGACATGACGCAGAAGGGCCTCGAGCGGCTCTACGACTTCCAGCACGGCGATGGCGGCTGGGGCTGGTGGCAGTCGGACACCACCAACTTGTGGATGACCTCGTACGTGGTGTCGTCACTGTCGCTGGCGAAGTCGGCCGGGCTCGACGTGCGCGCCGAGGTGATCGCGCGCGGCCGCGAGTACTTGAAGGGGCACCTGGGTGAAGGGCTCAACTCGCCCGAGACCCACGCGTACATGGTCTACGCGCTCGCCAGCACCGGCGGCGTACCGAAGGCGTCGATCGACACCGTCTACTCGCGCCGCACCTCGCTCACCCCACGCGCTCGGGCGCAGCTCGCGCTGTCGTTGCTGCACCTGAAGGATCCGCGGGCCCGCGTGGCGGTGGAGAACCTGGATGACGTGGTGAAGGCGGCGCAGTCGAGGCCTGATGCGGCGGTCGGTGAAGCGAACGACATCTGGAGCACGTCGGCGGCGATCGAAGCCACCGCGTTCACCTTGATGGCGTACGCGCGCTACGACCTCAAGTCGCCGCTGATCGCCCCGCTGACGGACTTCCTGGTGCTGCGGCGCAATGGTGGCCGTTGGCGTAACACCCGTGACACCGCCTTCGCGGTCTACGCACTGGCCGACCTCGCGCGGCGTGAAGGCGCGGCCGACAAGACCGGCGTGTTCGTGGTGATGGTGAACGGGAAAGAAGTGAAGCGGGTGCCGTACACCAAGGGTGGGCTCGACCTGACCGCGCCGGTGACGCTGGGCGATGCGCTCTTCAAGTCGGGAAAGAACACCATCACCGTGAAGCACGACGGTGCGGGCACTGGGTACTTCGGGGCCATCGCTGACGTGTTCAACATGAACGACTTCATCAAGGGCATCGGCGGCGACGTGAAGGTGAAGCGCACGTACACGGTCTTAGGCAAGCCGAGCACGGATCGCGCGAGCACCACCAGCGCGGAGTACGGCATGCCGGTCGAGTCGGGCGTGCGCGTGCGTGTCGACGTCGAGCTGACCGCGAACAAGGCGGTGGAGTTCGTGATGGTGGAGGACCTCAAGCCGGCCGGCTTCGAGGCGGTGATGCTGCAGTCGGGTCCGGCTGTGTGCAACTACGCCTGCGCGCACGCCGAGCTGAGGACGGATCGGGTGGCGATGTTCATCACGCAGATCCCGGTGGGGGTGACGAAGCTCAGCTACGAGCTGCGCGCCGAAGTGCCCGGCCGCTTCGCTGCACTGCCTGCACGAGTCGAGGCGATGTACGCGCCGGAGATCACCGCCACCGCTGACGAGATGCGCTTCGAAGTCCGCGACGCACCCGACGGCGTCGTCGCAAGGTAGCGAGCGACAAACGCAAGACGACAAACGAAAAGTGCCTCCCTCTCCCCCGCGGGGGAGAGGGTCGGGGAGAGGGCTTACCTTCTTCTCCTCCGCAGCACACCCACCACCCCGAGCAGCACCAACTCACCGCCACCACTGCACCCGCACCCGATCGGAGGCGGCGCAGTCGGAGACTCCACCCAAAGATTCGCGGTTACCGTACGAGGCTGCCCAGCGATCTGCGCCTCCGCCCTGAACCGCCCACCAGAAACCTGGTCCACCAGCTCGAACGGATCCTCAGTCACCCCCACCGACCTGAGCTCAACGCCGTCCTTGAACACCACCAACTTCGAGCCCACCCCGCCGGTGACCGTCACCTTCATCGCCGGCGAATGCGCGACCACCGTATCGCCCACCATCGCGTCCCCAATCCGCAGATCCACCATCGGATCCATCGGCCCCTGCAGCTTCACCACCGTGTGCCCCTTCCGAATGCCCTCGACGATCGACGCCGCGTCGAGCCCGTTCGCGAACACCATCGTGGTGGGGCTGCCGATCGAGCTGTCGAACATGCCGGTGCCCGTACCGCCCGAGTGATCATCGCTGCCACCAATCGGCGCGAGGTGCAGCCCCTGCACTGACAACCGCTCCCACCACGCGATGGTCTGCTTGCCGAAGAGGAGGCCGGTCTTGTCGAAGCCGCCGGTGCCGATCTCCACCGCGCCGAGTTGCTCGCGGGGAATCTTGTGTTTCCACGCACACCCGATGCAGCTCATGCCGAGATCGAGCAGCGGGTGATTGATCGACAGCACCACGTCCTGCGACGCGAACTCAGCGAGCGCGGTCTCCAGCGTGACCGATCCGAAGCCCAGTCGATGATCCACATACCGCGTCGAACCGATGCCGTTGGCGTGACCTGCGTAGGTGGTGAACTCCACACCCGGCAGCAACAACAGCTGTGGATGCCGTGACTGCACGTCGTTGAAGAACTCGAGCTGCGAGACGGTGTTGTGCTCGGAGTACTCCACGAAATCGAGCCCGCGGCTGCGCGCGAACGTGGCGACTGCATCCATCGTCGGCTGTGCGTCACCACTCTCCCGCGAGTGCACGTGCAGATCGCCCGCGTACCAGCGCGCTTCTTCACTGAGCCGGCTCGGCACATACGGCGCGCGCACCAACTGAGGAGCGAGCGTCGCCACCGGCCGCACGTCGATCTCCAACCGGTACCGCGCCGGGGCCACCACGATCTTCGCTTTGCCGATGAGCACACTCCAGGTCCCCGCCGGCATCGGCCCCGTGAGGTAGCTGCGTGAGGCTGCCAGCCTGCCAATCACCGCGGGCTCATCATTGCCGCCGCCCCACCCGCGATACCCGTTCGGGTCGAACACGCCGTAGTCGAGGATGTTCTCTGGCTGCAGCTTCGGGTGCGTGACGGAGATCTCCTCGGTACCCGCCGGCACCTCGAAAGGAATCATCACGAAGTCCGGGCCGCCGTCGGGCAGGTCGCCCTCGAGCACCACCGGCACCGCCCAGGTCGTCGTACTCAGCAGCAGCACCACTGCCAACGGTCTCATGCGCCTGAGTCTGAGCGGTGCGGGCTTTCTTTGCACACGAGAAGCACCCGCTGGGTCTCTCTCCTGCCATGCGGAACCTGCTCAAAATGCTCCTGTCCATCACCGCACTTGGGTGCGCCCACATCGACCGGGAGCAGGCGCTCGCGGCGACCCCCTACGACGTAATGACCGACGCCGAGATCGCCAACGTGGCGGTCGCCGAAGCGCTCGGTGAGCTCCACCAGGTCAGCGCGATCGACGATGACGGCGTGGTTACTTCCGGCCAGGCGGCCTTCAAGTCGAGCAACGAACGCGTGGTCTACGAGCGCCGCGTCGAGCAGCTGCTGCGCGCGCGCATCTATGGTCAGGGCCCCGCGCTCGAGTTGCTGCGCATTCGGTGTGAGCAGCTCCACAAGGCAGGTTGGGTCTCCTGGCCTCGTGATGCGCGAACCCGCAGCGCGGTCTGTGAGTACGGCGACGTCTCGATGACGGTGCACTCGCTGTTCAAGAAGCCGCTGATGCAGCGCGCCTTCGTCGAGGTGTTGCTCGAGGTCAGCTCCGACTCGATCCTGCGGGCCCACGCCCGTCGCCGTCTGATGGAGCTCGAGCGCACCGGCGTTCAGCCCTACTTCCTGATGGTTGAGCGCTGGGACCGGGTCGAGGGCTTCCGTCCCCGAGGCTGACGCGTTAGGTCTGCTGCGTGCCTTACCGGTCTCACTTCGCCGTTCTCGCCGCGCTGATCCTCTCGTGCGCGCCCAGCACCACGCGGGTCAGCGAGCGCGCCTGTACCGGTTGCCGCACTGCTGAAGGCATCTGTCTGGTGGGCAATGAGACCGACGCGTGCGGGCTGCAAGGCGTCAGCTGCGCGCAGTGCGTGAACCCACAAGTCTGCGCCCAGGGCGCCTGCATCGACATGAGCGGTGCGGGTGGCGGCGGCGGCTTCACCATCACTGCGGATGGCGGCGTCGATGATTGCTCCGCGGAAGCGAAGCTCATCTACGTGGTCGATCAGGATCGCACCCTCTCGTCGTTCAACCCGCGGCTCATCGGTCAGCCCAATGGGCCGTTCATCGATCTCGGGCAGATCTCCTGCGCGTCCGAGCCGGGCGCGGAACCGTTCTCCATGGCCGTCGATCGCAACGCGACCGCGTGGATCGTCTACGACAGCGGTGAGCTGTTCACCGTCGACGTGAAGGCGATTCCGCTGACCTGCGTGAAGACGGGCTTCATGCCGCAGCAGAACGTGGCGAAGTTCGGCATGGGCTTCGTGGCGAACGAGCCTGGCTCGAAGGAAGAGACGCTGTTCATCTCGGGCAGCGATCTGGCCTCGTCGCTGAGCACCACGAAGTTCGGCACGCTGATGACGGCGCCTCCGTACAGGGTGTCCGTCACCGGTACGTTGAATGGCGCGCCTGAGCTCACCGGCACCGGTGATGCGAAGTTGTGGGCGTTCTTGCCGAACGTCACGCCGCCGAAGGTCGCGCGGTTGTCGAAGGTGAATGGCGCCATCGAGTCGGTGTTCGAGGCGCAGGCACTGGCCGGCGTTCCGCGCGCGTGGGCGTTCGCGTTCTGGGGCGGGGATTTTTTCGTGTTCCTCGAGCGCTCGACGGACAGCTCGACGAAGGTGTGGCGCGTGAATGGTTCGACGGGCGCGGTGACTGCCGCGGTCGGTGACACCAGCAGAACGATCGTCGGCGCGGGCGTGTCGACCTGTGCGCCGGTCGAGATCAACTGAAGGCACCTCGACTCCGTCACTCCGTCGGCGCTTCGTGTGGGCGCAGCCACGTCGTCATCACCGGAAACTGCTCGACGGTGGTCATGCCGTACCAGGCGAGGAGCGGCACGCCGACCGGTTGGCGCGTCGCGAACGAAGCGAGCAACGATTCCGAGCCGCCTTTGTAGCCGCCGCTGTGAAACAGAAGGCCCGGCTCGAGGCCCAGTCTCGCGCGCGCCGCCCACGACCAGGCAATCGCTGCCATCTCGTCGGCGGGGGTGACCACCAGCGTGCCCGACTGCGCCTTTCGCATCGAGGGGGGCAACGTCGCGAGGTGACCGGCTTCATGGAGCAGATCCCCCGGCCACGCGAGCACCTGGGGATCCCACCGCACGCCGCCTGCCTCGATCCACACACCGGGCAGGAAGGTGCTCCCGCGCGCCACGCCCGCGCTGCACGGAATACCGAACTCCACGAGGAACCGGGTGATGCGCTGCGCCACGTCGAGGCTCGACACGCGAGGAGCGTACGGTACCTTGCGCTCGCATGGACCTCGCGACCTGCACGTTGGCCGACTTCTCGCCTTTCCTCGGGCAGACCTTCACCGCCGAAGAAGGCGTCGGTCTGGTGCTGGGGGCAGCACACCCCGGTCGCCCACGCGCGGGCGCACGCACGGGCTTCTCACTGCACTTCGTCGGGCCTCGTCTACCGGCCCTTCCACAGCGGCTCCATGCGCTGAACCACCCGGCGCTGGGTGAGCTGCTGCTCTTTCTGGTACCCATCAGCGAAGATTCGACTGGCCGAACCTACGAAGCCGTCTTCACCTGAGCGGCGCGCACCAGGCGCTGCCCCAGCGCTTCCGCGGGGCCATCGTCGACGAAGCCGTGCCTCCGATAGAGCCGCACCACGGGGTTGCCGTGCTCGACGTGAAGCCGCACGGCGCAGCCTTCGAAGTCGGCCCGCGCCAGGAGCGTCTTCAACATCGCCGAGCCCACGCCCCGCCCTCGCGCGGTGGCTGAGACCACCAACTCGACGAGCTCGAGCACCCCGGGAGCGCTGCCGACCACCAGGTGCCCGAGAGGTACGGCACCTTCGAGCGCGATCCACGACTCCAGGCCCTGCTGAGCTCGCTCGCGCATCGCGGCCTGACCTTCGAGAAACGCCGTGAGCACCGGCTCCGGCCAACCCGCGCCCGCGAATTCGACGCGCTTCCGCTCGAAGAACAACCCGGTGAGAAACGCGCGATCAGCCTCGACCGCGCGCCGGAGCGTCAGTTGCGTGATGGGTAGATGCCTTCGAGCGCGATGCAGAAGCTGATGGTGAGGAACGGGTTCACGATCGAGACCGGCTGGCCCCCGCCCGCGAGACCCGAGTTGAACGACGTCATCGCGACGTCACCCGCTTCGTTCGCGTAACGCGCTTCCTTCGAGCCCAGCCCGGCCGCGAGCACCGCTCCACCCGGTGCGCTCTGCGTGGCCAGACCGCTCGAGGCCAGCGGGGTGACCGGGTGCACGTGCGCCGGCATCTGCGGGGTGGTGATGGTCATGCTCGCCGCGCCCCCCACCTCGCCCAGGGTCCGCGTGGGGAGGCCAGGCCCTGCGCCCTGATGATTTGGGAAACGGCCGCGGAGATCAGGCAGCGCGAAGGTGGTCTGCCCGTTGCCTCCGTAGAAGGTGCCCAGCAGCGAGAAGAGCGCCGAGTTCTGCGCGATGGACAACAACTGCCCATCACACGTCGCCCAGCCGCGCGGCGGAAAGTTGAAGCCCAACATCCTGATTTCGCCAATGAACGGGTCCATGTGTGCTCCGGGGCTTCAGCAGCCGGTGAAGGGGAAAGCGCTCCGGTTGCGGAGCGAGAGGTGCGCCTGGTTCGCCAGCGTCGCGCTGTCGGCGGGGCCCAATGAGGTGACCAGACCGGTGGGGGTGGTGAGGTGCAGCAGGCTCGGGGGCAACGAACGGCCCTGCAGCTGGGCGACGACGCGGGTGGCGAGCGTGTCGAGCGCCGATCCCGCTTCGTGCACCACGTGGCTGCGGCCTTCTCCGCCGGACCAGGCGTGGGTGAGCGTGGCGAGGCCTTGGGGTGCGTGAGACCAGAGCGCTGCGGCCTGCTCCCCCGAAGCGAGCACGGCCACCACGTCGAGGTGCCCGCCAGCGAGCGCTGCCCAGGCATCGGCCGCGCGACCGGGCAACGCGACGACCCGACGCACGACCCGGCCACCTGCGCGCTCCAGGCCATGCTCGAAGGCGAGCGGGAGATCGCTGGCCGCCTGGTCGACCGCGACGAGCACGCCGGCGCGCGGGCCGAGCGTACGGGCGCTCCACTGGCCGCCGAGCTCGAGCGCCTGCCACGTCGAAGCGCTGACGTGCGTGGGGTCGAGCTCCGCGCCCAGCGACATCTGCACGGGGCGCGCAGCCGAAGGCAACGCCTGGCGCCACGCCTGCGCCCAACCCGCGCCCGCGAAGAGCAACGCGTCGCCCGTGCAGCCCTGCGCGAGCCGAACGAGATCCCGGTGCTGCGTGGCGACCCGGGGCTCCACCCGAACCGGACGGCCCGCTTCGGCGAAGCGCGCCTCGAGCCGCTCGATGAGGGAGTTCAAGAACGCGCCCGGCACGCCTCGAGAGTGCGTGAGCAGCGGCAGACGCTCGCGGGCCACCCAGGCGAGCAACGGCGCGGCGGCGAGGCCCGTGCTGCCGGCCAACAACGCGCGGCGACTGAAGTGAGGGGGCATCTTCACTGGAGCGTCAGAGGGCCAGCGATGGTGGCGGGAAGATTGATGGTGCTGCGCGCGATGGGGCTGAGCGCCCAGGCCTGCGCGGCGCTCGTCGTGGCCCGGCAGGTGCCGTCGTTGTCCGCCGAGGCGCCGGTGGTCGCCGTCGAGGCGGTCGCCGTCGGCACGTAGATGAGCCCCGAGAACTTCGAGAACACCACGCGCCTGACGAACGTGCGCCGCGCCACGCCGGCGCGCGAGTTGAGGAACACGCCGCCGGTACAACCCGCGCCGGAAAAGAGGATGGGCGAGTTCTCGAAGGTGCCGTCCCAGCGCAGCGTCACGAGGTGGCCTGTGCTGGTGAAGACGGTGACGCTCTCGTCATCGGCGGCGATCGCGCGGCCCAGCAGCACGTTGGCTGCGTCGTAGACGTTCGCGCCCCCCGCAGGACCGACGGCGCCGGTTGCGCCCGTGGCTCCCGTCGCACCCGTGGCTCCCGTCGGACCGATGGGCCCCTGCGCGCCCGTCGCGCCGGTCGCACCCGTCGGACCGACCGGCCCGATCGCCCCTTGAGGACCCGTCGCGCCGGTCAACCCCGTGGGGCCGGTCATGCCACTCGGACCGATGGGACCCTGCGGACCGATGGGACCCTGCACGCCCGGCGAACCCGTCGGACCGATGGGCCCGATCGGACCCGCGGGACCGGTCGACCCTTGCGGACCCGTCGGGCCCTGCACCCCTGCATCACCCTGCGGCCCGGCAACGCCTTGCGGGCCGGCCGGCCCGATCGCGCCTGCAGGGCCGACGTCGCCCGCTCCTGCAAGCAGCATCCACGCCGAGCCGGTGCCCGGTGCTTCACCCGTCGAGGCGATGACCGCGATGTAGCTCGACCGGTTGAACGCGACGCCGTCGAGCGCGACGTAGGCGGTGTTCGTGTCCCACGTGCCGCGCCAGCTGAGGCCCGAGGCGCCGGCCGGCCCTGCAGCGCCGGTCTCTCCGGCGGCGCCGGTCGCCCCCGCAGGTCCGGTCACGCCAGCGGGGCCCTGTGGTCCGGGCTCACCCTGCGGCCCCGCCGACGGAGAACAGGCAGCCAACAACGACGACGACACGAACAGAGCAAGCAGCCGGTTTCTCATTCGACCTCAGGCACGGGGAAGCCGCAGCCTACCTTCGAGCGCCGTCGCTGAATCGAAATTCTGCGGGTGCGACGTCAGTTGGGAATGCAGACGTTGTTGCTGTCGCACGTGCCACCCACGCACGGTGACGAACAACTCTCCAGCGCGGTGCTGTTCGCCGATGCACCTCGCGCCCCCGGCGTGCCCGTGCTCGTCGACGAACCCGGAGAGCTGCCACCCGCCCCACCCGACCCCGCGGTATCCACGAACGTCGGCGTGAGGAACGTATTGGTCGGCGAGAACCCGCCCAGCCCCACGTTGAAGGTCATCACCCCGAACGACGGCCCACCCGAGCCACCACCACCACCACCACCCGGCCCGCCGTTGCCGCCTTCTCCGCCCTTGCCGCCGACCGAGCTGCTCCAGCGCGCCGCGGTACCGCCAAAACCACCCGCGCCGCCGAGCCCGCCCGCGCCGCCGAAACCACCATCACCACCGGTGCCACCCGCCCCGCGCTGAATGCGGTTGTTCAAGATGCTCGGCAACACCGTGCTCGCCGTCGTCGAGGTGATCAGGATCGCCAACGACGCGCCGCCTGCACCACCCGCGCTGCCGCCGGTGCCACCACACCCACCGGCGCCTGCACCGCCGCCGGTCGCGCCGATCTCCCAGCCCTGGCAACCGCCCGGCGTGAAGCGCGCCACGCCACCACCTGCACCACCACCACCGCCACCTTGTGCAGTGAGCCCCGCCTGACCCGCGGCCGCCGCGATCGTCGCAGCCACCCAGCGGCCACTGCCGATGCTGCCGAAACGAGCCCGCGTCGCAGCCCCTGGCCCACCAACACCACCCGAACCATCACCCCCCTGCTTCCCGTCAGCGCCATCGTGCTGCTGGATGCTGGTGGGGAAACCCGACTCGGTGACGTGGTTGCAACCCGGTGAAGAGAGGTTGTCGAAGCTCCAATCGAAACCACCCGCGCCATCGCGGCTCGTGGGCATCGGAGACTGGTACATCTGCTGCGCGCCCTGGTTGCCTGCGAACGTGTACACGGGACACACCACGTTGCCGCCCGGCGTTCCGTTGGCGCCCGTGCAGGTCCCGTTGGTGCCCGCCACACCGCCGTTCCGGTGGTTCACCGCCGCGCACATGCCGTTCGCGAAGAAGTTGCTGTTGGTGCCGCGCTGGCCGTTGAGCGTGGTGCCGGCCTGCCGCCCGAAGCCCTGCGTGCCCGTGGCGCCGCGGCCACCTGCACCACCGCGACCGGCGATCACGTCGTTGCTCTGCAAGACGAACCGAGGCCCCACGTCGCGCAGGAATACGCCGATCGACGCCTCGCCATTCGCGCTCGCCGCGGCCATCACCGTCGCGTCCCAGCCGTTGATGACGAAGCCCGCCACCACCGTCTCGCGAACCGCGCCCGCCGCACCCAACGACTCACCGTGCACCGGAGCGATCGCCGTCGCGGTCGGCGCCACGCCCACCCACGTCGTGATGTACAGCCGGGGATCGCGCTTCAAGAAGTCCTGGCTGTAGCCGCCGAACACCTGCGCGCCGTCGAACAAGCGCACGTTCTCCCGGTACAGGCCCTGGGCCACCAGCACGTAGCGGCGGTTCTGAGCCTGCTGCGCCGCCACGCCCGCGGTGATGGTCTGCAGCGGCGAGGTCCTGGTGCCGTTGCCGCCCGGGCTCGCGCTCGCCGAGACGAAGATCGCGTCGCCCAGCACACCATCGATGCCGTCGCAGTTCTCGTCGACCCACGACGCGCCTGCACCCGTGGCCGGAGCGCGGTCGGGCAAGTCGATGGTGAGGTTGCCCTGCACCCGGCGGCACTCGCACCCATCGGCGGGCAGCGCGTTCACGTTGACCCACTCGAAGGTGGTGCCGCCGACGGTCTCAGTCAGACACGGCCCCATCGTGCACCGAGGCATCATGGGCGCGAGGTCGCACACGCCGGTGGTGTGCTGGATGGTGGGCGAGAACGTCTTGGTGCAGTCGTTGTTGCAGAAGCCGCAGTGCTGCGCGGCTTCGTAGCGGCCGGTGGCCTGGTTCAAGAACCCTTCGTCCACGCGCAGGTCGCAGTTGTTGTCGCGCGCGTCGCAGATCTCCGGGTTGAAGGTGCTCACGTCGCAGGTGCTCCAACGTGCTCCGCCCGCCCCCGCAGCGCAGGTCGAGAAGCCAGAGCAGGTGCTGCCGCCGTTGACGATCGAGCAGACGCGCGTCGAGTTGATCGTCGAGGTGGTGCAGCTGCAGGTGCCCGTCGAAGGCACGCACTGAGAGCCGCCACCGGGGCTGGCCGTGCAGGTGTAGCCACCCGGGCACCCCGGAGGGTACGCGCTGCCGGGGCCACAATCGCGCCCGCACACCTTCGCGCCATCGACGGTGAGGCAGCGGCTGCCTGGCCCCACGCAGTCGGAGTCGAGCTGACAGGGCGAACACAAGGTGTCCGGCAGCTGCAGACACATGGTGTTGTCTTCGAAGGGGAAGAACCCGGGCGCACAGGCCGTGACGCGGCAGGTGGGCGAGTCGTTCGACAGGTCGCAGCTGGTGGTCACCGCGTGCGCGATGATCTTCGAGCAGTCGTTGTTGCAGGCGCCGCAATGCGCGGGCGTCGAATAGAGGCCGCGCGTCAGGCGGAAGTCTTCGTCGATCTGCCCGTCGCAGTCGTCGTCTTCGTAGTTGCACGCTTCGTTGGCAGGCGTGCGCGCGGTGCACACCAGGCCTGCAGACGCGAAACACACCTGCGGCCCGCGGCAGGTCACCATGCCCACGGTGCGGGTGCACTCGGGCGCAGTGAAGTCGTCGATGGAGCCGTTGCAGTCATCGTCAGCGCCGTTGCAGGTCTCCTGCAGGGCGAGCGGCGCGATGCAGGGCGTGAAGCCACCATCGAGCTGGCAGATCTGATTGCCCAGGCAGCGGCCGAACTCGTTCGACTGACCCCGACACGACTTCTGCAGGCCCACCGTCTCGGGCACACAATCGCAGGTGCGGCCTTCGGGCACACATTGCTTCGAGCCGTCGGGGAACGCCTGACAGGCATAGAGCGAAGGGCAGCCGTCGAAGGTGCAGTCGCGGCCGCAGAACGTTCCACCATCGGTGGTCACGCACTTGTCGGCGCCCGTCGCGCCGCAATCGAGATCTCCGGTGCAGGCCTGGCAAAGCAGAGGCTGTGGCACCGCGCAGAGATTGGCCAGCACGGCGCCCGCATCCGGAGCGCTCCGCACTTCGGTGCGTTTGCAGTCATACGAATCGGGGCACACGCCTGCGTCACCCGCACCACACGGCTCGGTGCAGAACGCGCCGGCAGGGCCCGGTACGCAGAAGTTCGAGTTGCACTCCACGCCCGCATCGCACGGCTGACCGAACCGCTTCTTGCGCAACCCACCGTCGGGAATCTCGAAGGTGGTGCACTCCTGGTTCACGCAGCGCAGGCCGGCTTCGCAGTCGGCGTCGAACACGCACTTCTCGGAGCGCGGGTAGAACAAGGTGCGGCCGCACGCAGAGAGCAGGGCAGCGAGCGCCAGCAACGTGAAGACGACTTGTCGGGCGCTCATCAGAAGCTCTCCACGCTGAAGAGAATGCCGGGCACGCCATCGCCGCCTTTGAAAGCGGGGCCTGCCGGAGACGCACCGCCCACGCCGCCCGAGCCCACGCTGAGCACCGGAGGAGGAGGGAACGTGTTGCGGGCGGGATAGCCCTGCGCCGTGATGCTCTGACCTGCGATGCCGAAGACGCTGCCGCCGCAACCGCCGCCGCCACCACTGCCGGCGCCGCCGTTGCCGCCGCGCCCACCCGGGCCGCCCTGCCCCGCGCACCACGCGACCGACGTGTTGGGACCGCCGCGGCCGCCCTGGCCGCCCAGACCGCCGTAGCCGCCTGCACCACCGTTGCCGCCGAAGCCGCCGAACCCGAAGTCGACCAGGTTGCCGTCGATCGACGGTGCGGTGCCGATCACGAAGATGCCGAATGACGCGCCGCCGCCTGCTGCCGCGAGGCCCGCGCTGCCGCCACAACCACCGGCGCCTCCACCACCACCGGTGCCGCCGAGATCGCCCACGCGGCGCCCGATGGTGCAGGTGTTGGGGTTGCCGTTGCTGACGCAGCCGCCGCCACCACCGCCGCCGCCCCCTCGTCCCGGTGCGCCGTTGGCGCCCATGCTCGCCACGCTGGTGACCCAGTCGCCGCCTGAGATCGAGCCACGCGAGACCGCGCAGCCCTGGCCCATGCCCTGCGCTGTGCCGTCGGTTCCGTTCTGCGCAGCGCCGCCGGCCGAACCTCCACCGAGAATGGTGCAGTCGTACTTGCAGAACGACGTCTGCGACGGATCGGAGTGCTGGTACCTCGAGTTCGAGCCGCCCGTGCCGTTCAAGCCGCCGCCGTTGTACGCCTGCGGATCGAGGTTCAAGTCGGTGCCCGCGCCGGGTTGCCCCTGTGCGGCGCACGAAGCGTTGACGCCCGCAGCGCCTCCGGTCTGGGTCTCACCGGTGCAGTCGGGTGAGTTGCACTCGCGGGCGGGCACGCCGTTCTGACCCGCAGCGCCGTTCGTGCCGGCCTGGCCGGGTTGCGCAGGTGAACCATCACCACCGCGCCCACCGACCACGTGGTTGTTCTGAATCACCAGGCCTGCTGAGTCGCGCACGTAGACCGCGTAGCTGTTCTTCGCAGGCACGCCGGGCGTGGGCCGGGTGTTCACGTCGTAGCCGCGAATGGTGAAGCCGGAGAGCACGGTCAACTGCGAGAGCCCTTCTGCGTTCACGGTGCCGCGCGGCTGAGCGCCGGTGGGTTCGCTCGCTTCGATGAACGTGGGGAAGAGGATGATGTCGCGCCGCGTGAAGTCAGCGGAGTACCCGCCGTGCAGTTGCACGCCGTTGGTGAGCACCACCTGCTCGGCATAGGTGCCCTGGGCCACCAGGATGGAGGTGTGCATCGCCGGGCGGAACGCGGTGATCGCTTCGGCGATGGTGCGGAAAGGAGCGGCCCGCGTACCGAGGCTGCTGGGTGACTGCGCCCACACGAAGAGTGAGCGCGCCGCGACGCCGTCGACCTGATCGCAGTTGCGATCGACGTACGGCAGGCCCGCGGCCGGGTAGGTGGCGAAACGCTCGGGCTCATCGGTGACCGAGGGGTTCGAGGCGCACTCGCAGCCGTTGGTCTCGTCGAGGTCAGCGTTGACGAATTGATAGGTGATGCCGCAGCTCCCGTTGCTGCAGATCGCGTCGGGGCCGAACGACGCCGTGCAGTCGCTGGCCACAGAGCAGCCGCGCGTGCAGAAGTTGTTGGTGCACTGCTCACCGCCGCGGCAATTCGCGGTGGTGGTGCAGGCCCGCGTGCATTGCCGGTACGTCGGGTGACAGACCGCGCCCCCGGTGCATTCGGAGTCGGTGCGGCAGATCGCGCCGCCGCCCACGCGTTCGGTGGTGCAGCTGGCGATCACACACTTCGGCGGAGGCGCGGTGATGCTGCACCCGCCGATGGCGTGCTGAATGGTGGGGCTCCAACGCGCGCCGCAGTTGTTGTTGCAGGCGCCGCAGTGCGCGTCGGTGTCGTAGGTGCCCGAGCCGCGCGTGTCGATGAAGCCTTCGTCGATGGTGGTGTCGCAGTCGTTGTCGCGGCCGTCGCAGAACTCCAGCGAGGTCATCGAGGTGTCGCACGTGCCGTAGGTGCCCTGCGCGTTGCAGGTCTGGTTGCCGATGCAGGTCGCCGCGCCCGCGGTCACGAAGCACGAGCGCGTGAAGCCCACCTGATCGGTGTTGCACTGGCAGCTGTTCCCGTTCGGCACGCACAACTTCTTCGCGTTGACGCTCTGGCAGGTGTTGCCGGTGGGGCAGCAGCCCTGCTCGCCCACCCGGCCGGTGCAGCCTTCCATCACCGAGGTGACGTCGCAGCTCTGCGCGCAGAAGGTGTCGGGGTCGGTGCCGACGTTCACGCATTCGTCACCCGGCACGCGGCAATCACCCGAGGTGGTGCACGGCCGGCACTGCGAGCTGACCGCGCGTTCACAGACCTGCGGCGCTCCAGGCGGCGTGAGGTACGAGCCCTTCGCGCAGATGCGGGGCACGCACTCGCGCTGACCGCCGCGCACGTCACAGGTGGCCGCGCCGTCGATCACCACGCCACCGTCTTCAGCGAGGTTCTCGAGGACCTTGAAGCAATCGGTCGCGCAGGTGCCGCACGCGCGGGGGCTGAAGTACACGCCCATGCCGTCGATCAACCCGTCGTCGACCTGGCCGTTGCAGTCGTCATCGGCGCCGTTGCACAGCTCGGCTTTCGGATCCGGCGCGGAGCAGGAGAACGCGAAACCTCCATCGCCCTGGCCCTGGCAGCTCCACAGGCCTCTGCAGGTCAGGCCCTTGCTGCAGCTCGGGTACCCGGGAAGCCCGGTGGTGATCAGATCGGGATCGGGTTGATCGGTCAGCCCGTCGCAGTCGTTGTCGATGCCGTCGCAGATCTCGGCCGACGCCTCGAGCGCGTCACAGCCGTTCCAGGCGCCGTTGGGCTGGCAGGTCTCCACGCCGAAGCAGGTCGCGCGCGGGTTGGTGCGCTTGCACGCGCGCGTCAGGCCGGCAGACACGGCGCTGCACTCGCAGGTGTTGCTCTGGGGAATGCACTGGCGCAACGAGCCCGCATCCGAGCTCACCGAACGGCACACGCTGCCCTGAGGGCACTGGCCCGTCAGGGAACAGTCAGTGGTGCAGAAGGTGCCGTCGCCGATGCGCGTGCAGCGATCGCCGATGGTGTTGCAGTCGGAGTCTGCGTCACACGCGAGGCACTGCACCCGAATCGGAGGCGCACAGAGAAACCCCTGCTGACCGACCGGCGCCTGCTTGCACTCCCAGCCCTTCTCACAGCCCACCCCGCCGTCGACCGCGCAGACCGCGCTGCACACCCGGCCATTGCCGGGGCCGGTGGGAAGACAGGGCCCGAAGAGGCATTCGCTGTTCTGGGTGCAGGGCCAGCCGAGCTCACCGGGCAAGCCGGCGTCGACCACCTCGAAACACTTTCCGTCCACGCACTCGAAACCGGGGCGGCAGTCTGCCTTGAGCTTGCACTCGCAGGTGCCAGCCAGCAGGCAATCAGGTTCACGTGTCGGGTTGAAACAGGCTGAGAGCGCACAGAGCGCAGCCAGGCCCAGCCACTTCGGGGTTGCCATGACGAGGTGATTCCTTTGGCGACGTCGGCCAACGCGCCGCAATGGTGGGGGACCATACACACCACCCCCGCGCGCTTGTAGTGCTACGAGACCCCTTATGCCTTCACGAAATCCGCTCTCCAGCGTGGTCGTGCCGACAGATTTCTCCGATGGGTCGCAGCAGGCGCTCACCCGGGCGCTCCGGCTTCCGTTGGGGCCGAAATCGAAGGTGACCTTGCTTCACGTGGTGCCCGACGACATTCCGGGCACGTTGCGCAAAGACGCCATCCTCGAGGCCGAACGCAGCCTGGAGAAGGCGCTGGCCCGGGTTCACCCGTTGGCGCTCGCGCGCGGCCTGGCCCCGCGGCAGTTCGTGGCCGACGTGGTGGAGGGCGAGAGCGCGCAGCAGATCATCAAACGGGCGCATACCGTGGAGGCCGACGTCATCTGCATGGGCCGGCATGGGCGGCGGTCGTTCGTCGAGCTGCGGCTCGGCTCGACCTCGCGCAAGGTGGTGAAGCTGGGTGACGTGCCGGTGCTGCTGGTGCGCAGCCCGGCCACCAGCTCGTACCAGCGCGTGCTGGTCGCGGTGGATCTCACGCTCTCGTCGGCCAGGCTCATCAAGACCGCCAAGCCCTGGCTGGAAGACGCCAGTGAGGTCGAGGTGCTGCACGCGTCGTCGGTGGCCTACGAGGACTACGTGGTGGTTTCAGGCGAGCGAGCTGAAGAGTTCCGTGAAGACGCCTTGAAAATCGCGACGAAGGAGTTGAAGGCGCTGCTGACGAAGACGGGGCTCAAGGCCGCTCAGCCGCGCGTGATTGGCGGCGACGCTCGCATGTTGATCAGCGAGGAGGCGAAGGCGCGGAAGGCCGAGCTGATCATCGTCGGTACGCACGGAAGAAGCGGCGTGCGGAAGTTGATCCTCGGCAGCGTCGCCGAGTGGACGATGACGCACGCGGCCTGCGATGTGCTGGTGATGAAGACCTGACGTTTTCCCGCTCCCTGCGCGAGCGGGGAGCGGGAGCGCACTATTTCAAGAACGCGGCAATCGACTCAGGCTTCGTCTCACCCGCAGTCGGCTCGATGATCACGCTCTTGTCCTTGCCGACCACGATCACCAACCGGTCCGACAAAGCGAGCGCCGCCTTCAAGTCAGGCCGGGCCTTGAGCAGCGCGAAGTACGCATCCGACAGGTACTTCACCTTGAGGCTCTTGCTCGTCCCCGACTGGGCCTCGGTGTCGATCCACCCGCCGTTCCGATAGACGAACGTGCGGCCTGAAGCGCTGCGAACGGGGTCATTCACGCGCTCGCCTTCGCTCTCTTCCTTCATCTTCCGAACGGCCCTGGACATCGCGATGCCGTCTTTGCCCTCGGCCTTCTTCATCGCGTCTTCCTTCGGCGCCGCCTTCCCCGGCCCTGCGCGGCCGAACGCGCTGCTGAAGTCGTCGGCGCTGCTCTCTGCAGACGGGGCCGCATCAACAGCCGCCGGAGACGAAGGAGCACCCCGCCCGCCCAGCCCACCAAAGCCGCTCGCCGAGCCCTTGGGAGCCAGCGCCTTTTCCTCTGCCCCACCACCCCGGAACTGCCACGGGTCCATGCGCGGAGGAGGCGGCGGGCGGTTCTGGGCCACCGGCATCGGAGTGTCCTCGACCACCAGGTACGAGGTGTACGGCGTCACGATGCCGTACTTCTTCCCCAGCGCGATGATCTCCTCCTTGAGCTCGGGCTTCTCGCCGCGCAGGCGGATCTCCTCGAGCAGGTAGCCCACCTTACGGATCGCCCAGAGCCGGGGAACGAAGTCGAACTGCTTGCTCTCCTTCGTCGCTTCGCCGCGGTACTCGAAGACCTGCTTTTTACCGTTGAAGGAGCCCGTCAGCACCACGGTGCCGTCTTTGGGCGTGCGGTAGCGGCCCATCACCACCAGCTGCGCGCCCTTGAACAGATCGCCCAGGCGCTTGGGGTACACGTCGTAGGCCCCGAAGGCCGACAGATCGAGCGCGAGATCCGCGAGCACGGGGTTGGCGACCTTGTCGTAGAAGCCACCGATCTTCAGCTCGAAGTCCCGCCCGTCACGAGCGAAGTCAGAGGTGCCGTTGCCCTCCTCCGCCATGCGGTCGAGCAAGCGGGCGTTGAGATCGTCACCCACGCCGAAGGTGAACACCCGGCTGCCCTGGTTGGCCGCCTTCGCATCTTTGGCGATGGCCGCTTCATCGGTCTCGCCGACCGTGGGGTGACCGTCGGTGATGAACATCACCATGTGCGGCCGATCGCCGCGGTTGGCGCCGTCTTTGAGCGCGCGCACCATCGCCTCGTCGATCGCCGTGCCGCCGATGGCCTCGAGACCCGAGACGAACTCCAGCGCCTTCTTGATGTTCGCTTCACTGGCCAGCTGCGGCTTCTCGAACAGCGCCTCGACGTCGGTGGAGAAGCGCACCACGTTGAACTCGTCGCGCGGGTTCACCTTCTGCACGCAGTATTTCAAGCTGTCGCGGGCCAGCTTCATGCGATCGCCCATCATCGAACCCGAGGTGTCGATGACGAAGGTGACGCGCTTGGAGATCACCTCGTCGGCCTTCACGTCGGTCTTCGGCGAGATGAGCGCCATGAAGAAGCCGGGCTGCTCGTTGTCTGGGCGGTGCGACATGAAGGTGAGCCCGATCGACTTGTCGGACACCGTGTAGAAGAGATCGAGATCCTTCGAGATGTCGGCGCCCGCGCCCAGCTCGAGCCCGGTGACCGCTTCGTTCTCACCCTTGCGTGAGACACCCAGCTTGTGGGTCGGCGAGTAGATGCTGCGCAGCGGCGTCTTGCTCTTGATGGTCGCGGAGAACGTGAAGTCCTGTTTGACCGTCAGCTTCGGGGCCCCCCGCGTGCCGGCGCCCAGCGGGTAGTGGTACTGAAAGAGCCCCGCGTTGAAGTCGAGCACCTGGCTGAAGGTCAGCTCGATCTTCTGCTCACCGTTGGCCGGCACGGGGAAGACGCGCGCGCGGAAGGCGTCGGTGTCGACGTACTCCAGCAGCCCGGGATCCTGCAGGCGGCGCACGATGCCCTCGTAGATGTCGGTGGCCTTCTTCTTCTCCAGCATCTCGCCCTTGGTGCGCTTGCCGTTGATCCACAGGTAGAACTCCTGCAGCGCGGCGCCTTTGGGGAGCGGGAAGACGTAGTGCGCCTCGAGCTGGCGGGCGCTGCTGTTGACGAAGACCTGCTCGACCTTCGTGACCGCGGCGCCGTCGACGATCTCGGCCGAGACGCGCTGGTACTTGATGCCCAGCGGCCCCATCGAGGCGTCGGTGGGAATCAACATGCCCTGGGCGAAGGCGAGCGGCGCGGAAAGGACTGCGGCCAGCACAATCAATCGAGTCATCGGGCCTCCAACGGGCGGGGGGCGGAGACGATCTCATATTCCTCTCAGCCGGGCGGAATTTCGCGGGGTTCTCGCGGCCGGGGTCGATTTTCCCTACATTGCGCGCCGCTCATGGCTTCGACTCCCCCGACCCCAACGACGAAGGTCCCCGACACGGATCTCGACTGGCAAATTCCCTTGGGGGTGCTGGCGCTGTGCCTGCTCGCCGCGCGCTACTTCGTGGGCGAACAACCGTTTCAGGGCTGGTCGAGGCCCTTCAGCGCGCTCGACAACGACACCTCAGCGCAGTGGGTGCAGTTCGCCATCTCGTTGGGCGCGGTCTTCGTGATCGGCTGGGGCCTCAAGCTGCAGTGGGCCGGAAGACCCAAAGAACGCCAGCTGCTGCGCGATCGCACGCTGCTGGTGCTCGGCTTGTGCGGCTTCCTCGCGTACTTCAACTTCGGGCGGCTGCACTTCGGCAACTTCGTGCACGTCTGGGACACGTACCACTACGTGATGGGGGCCAAGTATTTCCCCGAGCTCGGCTACGAGAAGCTCTACGACTGCGCGGCGGTCGCGAACGTGGAGAACGGCCGGCGCGATGAAGTGGTGCGGCAGACCATCACCGATCTGCGCACCAACGTGATCATCAAGACCGACGAGATCCTCGCGCACCCCGAGCGCTGCAAGGAATCGTTCAGCCCGGCCCGGTGGGACCTCTTCAAGAAAGACATCGCCGCCTTCCGCAGCTTCGTGGGCGAGCCGCGGTGGCGCGATATCCACCTCGACCACGGGTACAACGCCACCCCGGTGTGGACGTTGGCGGGTTACGCGCTGACCAACTCGGGTGGCCCGGTGACGATGGCGCAGCTCACGCGCCTCAACGTGATCGACCCCATCTATCTGGCGCTCACCCTGGTGATGATCTGGTGGGCGTTCGGGCCCCGCGCCTTCGCCATCGCCGCCATCGTGCTCGGCTGCCATTTCCCCAATCGGTATTACTGGACCGGTGGGGCGTTCCTCCGGCACGACTGGATCTTCTATTTCGTCGCGTCGATCGCGCTGTTGAAGAAGAACCGCCCTGCCCTCGCCGGCGCGGCCTTCGCGTACACGGTGTTGTTGCGCTTGTTCCCCGGGCTCGCGGCGGCAGGCGTGGCGGTCGCCGCGTTCGAGTACTTCCGCGTGAACAAGAAGATGGATCCACGGTTCTTGCGCTACGTGGCCGGCGGCGTGGTGGCCACGGCGTTGCTGGTCGGCGCGTCGTTCGCGTTCTTCGGAGGCCCCACCACCTGGCAACGGTTCGCCCAGAACACCGTGAAGCACTCGCGCACGCCCCTCACCAACCACATGGGCCTGCGCACGATTCTCTCGTGGCGCCCTGACTCCATCGGGCAGAAGACGGTGCGGCCCGGGCTGATCGACTCCTGGTACTTGTGGAAGTCGACCCGCCTCGACAACTGGGATCAGGCCAAGCCGCTCATGTGGCTCTCGTTCCTCGCGGGGATGGTGTTGGTGTGGTTTGCCTTGCGGCACACCGGAGCCGATCCGTGGATGGGCGCGGCGATGGGTGCGGGCTTCATCGTCATCGGCGCAGAGCTGACCAACTACTACTACTGCTTCTTGATGGGCCTGGCGGTGCTGCACGAGAAACGTCGCGAGGTGGGGTTGTTGCTCTGCTCGCTCTGCGCGGTCTCGCACTACCTGAACTGGGGCCCGCTCTCGTGGATGTCGCACTGGCTCGACGAGCAGTACGTGACCATGTCGCTGGCGGCGTTGCTCGCCGTCATTGGCGTGTGGTGGGTGTTCACCAGGAGCGCCTCCGATGCGGTCGCGCCGGAAGAGCCTGAGCCGCTCATTCTGGGTGGTCGCGCTGCGGCGCTCGCGATGCCAGCGGCGCAGGCCACCGCGAAGAAGAAGAAGAAGAAGAACCGCTGAGTTCCTGACCTCTCCCTGCGCCAGCGGGGAGACGGAGCACAAAGAAAAGCCCGCCCCGATCAGTGACCGGAGCGGGCGTTCGAAGCTGATCAGCGGAAGCGAATTACTTCTTCGCCGGGGCCGCCTTGGCCGCCGGCGCCGCGTCCTTCTTCACCACTTCGGCCTCGATCGAGACCTTCACTTCTTCGCCGACCAGCAAGCCACCGGCTTCGAGGGCCTTGTTCCAGCCCAGGCCGAAGTCCTTGCGGTTGAGGGTGGTGGTGGCCGAGAAGCCGCGGGTCTTCGCCGCGCTGAAGGGGTTGGCCACTTCGGCCGTCAGCTCGCCGTCGAGCACCACCGGCTTGGTCACGCCGTGCATGGTCAGGTCGCCGGTGACTTTCAGCTTGCTGCCTTCGCCCTTCTCGATCTTGGTCGACTTGAAGGTCATCGCCGGGAACTTCTCGACGTCGAAGAAGTCGGGGCTGCGGAGGTGATCGTCACGCTTGCTCTGCTTGGTGTTGATGCCCTTCACGTCGATGGACGCCTCGATCTTCGACTTGGTCACGTCCTTGTCGTCGACTTCGACCTTGCCGGTCACGTCACCGAGGGTGCCGTTGACGGTCGAGATGGTGAGGTGCTTGATCGAAAAGTTCGCGGCCGCGTGGCCCGTGTCGATTTCCCAGGTGGAGGCCAACGAGAGCGAAGAGAGGGTCAGCGCGGCAGAGAAGATCAGCTTGTTCATGGGTTTCCTTGGGTGGTGTTGTTGTCAGCCTACGGGTGACTACACTCAGCAAGCGAGCGGCCACTCAATAACCCTCTGGAAATACGGCGCAATACAGAGTGAACAGGGTGAGAGTGCCACTCAAAGTGAACGTCACACTCTCAATACGAGAGCCATGCGCAGAGGGTGCTTTCAGGCATATTGCCGCGCCATGAGGTTCCTCTGGGTGCTGGTGATCGCGGGTTCCCTGACCGCGCAGGCCGATGAAGACGGCGGTGTCAGCCGAATGTTCGACGTGAAAGATCCCGTCGCGGTCACCAAGGCGCAGGCGGCCGTGGGCGAGGCGGGCGACGGTTTGCGCGAGCTGCTCCCCGCCTCGTGGCGGTCGCCGTCGACGTTCGGCCTGCAGCGTTGGCAGTGGCTCGCGGTGCCGGTGCTCGCGGCCTCGATCGTGTTGCTGACGTGGCTGCTGCTCAAGCTGACCGAGGCGGTGGTGCGCCGCGTTCGAAAAGACCAGGCGGCGGCGGAGCGCATCAGTGAACGGCTCGGCGGTCCGCTCAAGTTGTGGTGGGCCTCTCTGCTCGCCCGGTTCTCCCTTCCCTTGCTGGGCTTCGCCAAGGAGACCGACGCCGCGTGGCAACACGTCTTCCGGGTGGGCCTCGTCGTCGCCTTCTTCTGGGGCGCGCTGCGGGCGGTCAGCGCCTGGAGCGACAACTTCGGCTCGAGCGCCTTCGCCCAGGCTCGCCCCGGCAGCCGCGCGCTGGTGAGCTTGTTCTCCCGCGTGGTGCGCTTCGCGCTGGTGGGCTTCGCCATCCTCGCGGCGCTGGCCGAGGTCGGCTACTCGGTCACCAGCGTGCTCGCTGGCCTCGGCATCGGAGGCCTCGCGCTCGCCCTCGGCGCGCAGAAGACGCTCGAGAACGTGTTCGGCGCCTTCGCGCTCGCGGTCGATCAACCCATCCGCGAAGGCGACTTCGTGCGCATCGACGACTTCGTGGGCACGGTGGAGACCATCGGCCTTCGCAGCACCCGCATCCGCACGCTCGATCGCACGTTGATCAGCATCCCCAACGGCAAGCTGTCCGACATGCGGCTGGAGACCTTCGCCGCTCGCGATCGCGTGAGACTGCTCACGGTGGTCGGTCTCGAGTACGGAACGACGGCCGCGCAAATCAAGGAGGTGATCGAAGGCTTTCACCAGGCCCTCAAGGCGCACCCCGAGCTCTGGCCCGACAGCGTCACCGTTCACTTCGCCAAGCTGGGAGAGTCGTCCCTCGACATCGAAGTCTCGGCCTGGTTCATCACCTCCGACTTCGACGTCTTCAAGCGCATCCGCCAGGAGGTGCTGCTGGGCTTCATGGCGACCGTCGAGGCGGCAGGCACCTCCATCGCCTTCCCCACCCGAACGCTGCACCTGGTGCCCCCCGCGCCCCTGGGCAAAGAGGGTCGGGGTGAGGGGCCCGTGGCCATGAAAAAGCCGCCGGAGCACGAAGGCTCCGGCGGCCGTTGAAGCTCGAAGCTTCGGTTCAGCTCAGGCCGGCTTGGCCTTCATCGGCGTACCGCCACCAGAAGCTTCCTTCTCGTGCTCCCGCTCGTCGAGCCAGATGACCATCGGGCTGGCGATGTAGACCGACGAGTACGTCCCCGCGACGATGCCGATGAGCATGGCTGCGGCGAAGTCGAAGATCTCGCCCACGCCGTACACCAGCAGGCCGATGAGCGAGAGCGCCGTCACGCCTGAGGTGAGAATCGTGCGCGCCAGGGTGTCGTTGACGGCGATGTTGATGATCTCAGGCAGCGGCTTGCCCTTGTATTTGATCATCTCTTCGCGAATGCGATCGTAGACCACGATGGTGTCGTTGATGGAGTAGCCGATCACCGTCAACAACACGGCGATCGAAGTGAGGTTGAACTCGCGACGGGTGATGAGGAAGTAGCCCGCCACCATCATCACGTCGTGGAGCATGCCCACCAGCGCGCCCGGGCCGAACTTCAGATCGAAGCGGAAGGCCACGTAGATGAGGATGAAGAGCATCGCCCAGAGCAGCGCCATGATGCCCTTGTTGCGCAGCTGCTTGCCGACCTGCGGGCCGACGTAGTCGGTGCGGCGCACCTCGAAGTCAGCCCCGTTGAGGCCCGTCTTGAGCGCCGAGGTGACCTTGGCGGCCATGCCCTCGGCCTTGATCTGGTAGTCGGCCTCGCCCAGCTTGGTGACCTCGGTCACGCCCGTACCCGACGCCACGACCGCCGCCTTGATGCTCTCGGGGTCCATCGGCGTCTTGAAACGAACGTTGATGATGCCGGTGTCGAGGTTCTTGGTGAGCGAGACGACCTCGCCCAGCCCACGCACCGCGGCCTCGGCCGCCTGCTCGTTCTCGGCCGTCAGCTGCGTGACACCACCCATGCGGAGGATGAAGTTGTTGTCATCCGCCGAGCCGATGCCCTGCACCTGCGGCTCCTGGAGGCCGCCTTTGACGGCACCCTCACGCACCTGCTCGGCCGTGGTCGCCGCAGCGAACTTCACTTCGACCAGCGTGCCGCCGACGAAGTCGACGCCGAAGTTGAAGCCGAAGATGGCGATGCCCACGATGACGCCGATGTTGAGGACCGAGCTGATGAACAGCGCGATCTTCCGCTTGCCGATGAAGTCGAAGTTCGTCTTGCCCTTGATGATTTGCATGGCGATCTCGAGTCAGACCGAGACGGTCGTCGCGTTGCGACCGTGCACGATGTAGGTGGTGATGAGCCGCGTCACCACGATGGAGGTGAAGAGCGAGGCGATGATGCCGATGATGAGGGCCGTCGCGAAGCCGCGCACCGGGCCCGTACCGGTGAACGCCAGCACGAAGCCTGCGATGAGCGTGGTGACGTGCGCGTCGAAGATGGTCCAGAAGGCGCGGTCGTAACCGGCGTCGACGGCCGCACGAGCCGTCTTGCCTGCCGCCAGCTCTTCACGGACGCGCTCATTGATGAGCACGTTCGCGTCGACGGCGATGCCCAGGGTGAGCACGAAGCCGGCGATGCCAGGCAGCGTCAGGGTGGCGCCGAACGCCGCCAGGCCCGCGAGGATGAGGCCGCCGTTGAGGATGAGGGCCACGTCGGCCACCAAGCCGGAGACCCGGTAGTAGAAGGCCATGAACAGCACCACGAGCGCGAGGCCGAGCAGCGCCGCGAGGGTGCCCTTCTTGATGAGCTCGTCGCCCAACGAAGCGCCCACCTGGCGAATCTCGCCGATGGTGACCGGCGCAGGCAGCGCGCCTGACTGCAGCGTGGTGGCCAGCAGCTTGCCGTAGTCCTTCGCCTCGGGGCCCATGCGGCCGAAGGTAATGGTGCCGCTGTCGCTGATCTCCGACTGGATGTTCGGAGCCGACATCACGTTGTCGTCGAGGATGATGCCCATCTTGCGGTTGACGTTCTTGCCCGTCAGCTCGCCCATCTGCTTGGCGCCCTCGGGCTGCATCTCGAACGCGACGTAGTACTGGCCCTGGGTGTTGGGCGAGCCGGGGAACCAGGCCGTCTTGAGCAGGTCACCGGGCACGTTCTGCGAATCCATCAGGTACGTCTGGTACTTGAGGCACTTCCGCTTGGGGCCCGCCTCGGGCACGCAGTGGGTGAGCACCTTCTGCGGCGCGGGCACCTTGTTGGCCATGTACGCGATGAGCTCAGCGCGGTTCTCGCTCTCGATGAACGGGCCGCCGGGGCTGTCGGGCGCCGTGCCCTGCTCCACCAGACGGATGAGCGCCGGGTCGGCCGGGGGCGTCTCGGTGTAGATCTTCTGAAAGATCGACGAGTCGTTCGCCACCAGGCGGAACTCGAGCTGCGCGGTGGTGCCGATGAGCTGCTTGACCTGCTCCGGGTCAGACTGACCGGGCAGCGAGATCTGAATCTGATCGGTGCCGAGCTTGGCGATCTGCACTTCGGAGACGCCCCACTTGTCGATGCGCTCGCGGATGCGCAGCAGCGCCATGTCGAGGGCCTCGGTGCTCATGCCTTCGAGCGAGCTCTCGTCGAGCGCGAGCTCGATCTTCGCCCCGTCGCGGCCCTTCAAGGTGAAGTCCTTGAACATGTCGAGCAGGCCGTTCTGAATGGCCTCGGCGGTCGCAGGGTCTTTCACCATCACGGTGACCCGGTTGTTCTCGGGGTCGACGGTGGGCATCTCGATCTCGCCCAGCTTCTTGCTGGTGACGTACGAGACCATCTGCGAGGCGCGGCGCTCGGCGCGCTTGGTGAGCGCCGTCTTCATGTCGACGTGCATCACCAGGTGAATGCCACCCTGGAGGTCGAGGCCGAGCGAGAGCCGGTACTTCGCGGGCGGTGCCCAGGGCGGCAGCACTTCCTGCAGCTTCGCGATGTTGTTCCGGTCAGCCCGCTCGAGGCGGAAGAACGAATAATACGAGGGCACCAGCATCCACAAAGTGCCCAGGGTGACGGCGATGATGATGCCGAGTCGCGTGTACCAGGTGCGGTCCATCGCTCACTTCTCCTCTTTCTTGGCTTCTGAACCTTCGGACTTCTCGGTTCGGGGCTCGACGGTGACTTTTCCCTGCACGGAGGTCTTCAGCATCCGCACCTTCACGTCTCGGGCGATCTCGACGGTGATGACCTTCTCATCGACCGCGAAGACCTTGCCGAGGATGCCGCTCGAAGTGATGACGTCGTCGCCCTTCTTGAGCGCGGCGATCATCGTCTGCTGCTCTTTGGCCTGCTTCTGCTGCGGGCGAATGAGCACGAAGTACATGATCGCGAACAGCGCCCCAAAGAAGAGGATGTTCATGCTGCCGCTGCCAGAGGCGGCCTGCGCCAGCACGGTCGGGAGTGAGGCAAGGGTCATGGGGATCAAGAGGCGGGCCGTATAGCCCTCGGGGGGGTACGCGGCAAGCGCACTCATGCGGGAGTTGTGCTAGGCGCGCTCGCCCATGAATCGACTTGCTCGACTTCTGCTCCTTGTTGGCGTCGCGACCCTCGCCCTCTCGGCGTGCAATACCACCGCGGTGGGCATTGCCTGCGAGCGCCGCGACCAGTGTGAGCCCGGCCAGGACTGCCTCAAAGCCCCGGGTGGATTCTGCTCCCGCGGTTGCACCGAGCCCGGCCAGACCCGCGATTGCCCCACCGGCACCATCTGCACCAACTTCGGCACGGACCAGCTGCTCTGCAGCAACCCCTGCGAGGTGGCCGCCGATTGCCGGATCAACTTCGAGTGCGTGCTCACCCACCAGACGGGCACGAAGAGCGCCTGCCGGCCGGTTCCGTAAGGCGTCAGGCCTCCGGCGTGACCGGGCGGGCGTGGAACTCCTTGAGGAAGTCGCCGTAGCGGTCGACCTCGATCGCTGCGCGGGCCTGCTCCATCAAGGAGAGGAAGAAGTGCAGGTTGTGCAGCGTGTTGAGGCGCATCGCGACCAGCTCCTGGCTCACGAAGAGGTGCCTCAGGTACGCGCGAGAGAAGTTGCGGCAGGTGTAGCAGCTGCACTTCGGGTCGAGCGGCCGTTCATCGCGGGCATAGCGGGCGTTCTTGATCACCAGCTTGCCTTCGCTGGTGAAGAGCAGGCTGTTGCGGGCGCTGCGGGTGGGCAGCACACAATCGAACATGTCGATGCCTGAGCCCACGCAGGTGACCAGGTCGAGCGGCGTGCCCACGCCCATCAGGTAGCGGGGTTTGTCTCTGGGCAGCAGCGGCGCGGAGTACGCCACGCCCGCGTGCATCTGCGCCGGCTCTTCCCCGACCGCGAAACCACCCAGCGCGTAGCCCGGCAGGTCGATGGCGCAGACCTCTTCGGCGTGCCGCTTGCGCAAACCTTCGTCGAGCCCACCCTGCACGATGCCGAAGAGCGAGGAGCGTTGCCGGTTCCACGCCCTGGCGCAGCGGTGCAGCCAGCGGGTAGTGCGCGCCATGGAGGCTTCCATGTAGCTGCGCTCCGACAGGGCGGGCGGGCACTCGTCGAAGGCCATGATGATGTCGGCGCCGAGCACTTCCTGGATCTCGATGCTCCGCTCGGGCGTGAGCATGTGTTTGCTGCCGTCGAGGTGGCTTTGGAAGGCAGCGCCTTCTTCGGTGATCTTCACCTTCTCGGAGAGGCTGTAGACCTGAAAGCCGCCCGAGTCGGTGAGCATCGCGCGATCCCACGAGATGAACTTGTGCAGGCCGCCGAGGTCGCCGATCAGCTGCTCTCCGGGGCGGAGCATCAGGTGGTAGGTGTTGCCGAGGATGATCTTCGCGCCGAGCGTGTGGAGGTCGTCGGGCGCAATGGCCTTCACGCTGCCGGCGGTCCCCACGGGCATGAAGACGGGCGTGTCGATGACGCCGTGCGGGGTGTGCAGCTTGCCGCGGCGGGCGCCGGTCTGCGCGCAGACGTGGAGCAGCTCGAACTTCACCAGCGAAGGGGCGACGCGTTGGTCACCACGAAGCTCTGGAACAGGAAGGGTCATGAGTCGGACTCGATGAACATGGCGTCGCCGTAGCTGAAGAAGCGGTACTTCTCACGAACGGCCTCGGCGTACGCGGCCAGCGTGGCTTCCCTGCCGAGGAACGCGCTGACCAGCATCACCAGGGTCGACTTGGGCAGGTGGAAGTTGGTCACCATCGCGTCGACGGTCTGAAACCGAAAACCCGGGGTGATGAAGATGGACGTCGAAAACGAAACTCCCTCTCCCTGCGAAGCGGGGAGAGGGTCGGGGTGAGGGGCCAGCGCGAACGACTCCAAAGTCCTCACGACCGTGGTCCCCACCGCGATCACACGTCTGTTCTCATCCTTCGCGGAAGCAATCATCGCCGCGGTCGCCGCACTCACATGAGCCCGCTCGGAGTGCATCTTGTGCTCCGCCACCGGCCCCTCCCGCACCGGCATGAACGTGCCCGGCCCCACCTCGAGCGACACGAAGCACCGCTGCACGCCTTTCGCGTCGAGCTCGGCAAACGTCGCCGCGTTGAAGTGCAGCCCGGCAGTCGGAGCCGCGACCGACCCCACCTTCCGGGCGAACACGGTCTGATACCGCTCCGCATCCGCCAGCTCGACGTCACGCGTGATGTACGGCGGCAACGGCAACTTCCCCGCCCGCTCGATGGCCTCCTCGAGCGTGGCGAGCGGCGAAGTGAACTGCACCGAGTACTCGCCTCCTCCCGGCGCCGTGAGCACGGTGGCAGTCAGGCCCGCGTCGAACTCCAGCTCCATGCCGGGGCGAAAGCCCTTCGAAGACTGGCCCAGGCACGTCCACACCGAGCCGGCGGCGTTGGCCTTGAGCGCCGCTTCGGTGTCGACATCGGTGGAAGGCCGCACGAGCAGCAGCTCCGCGCGCCCGCCGGTGCCCTTCTTCTTGCCGATGAGCCGCGCGGGGATCACCCGGGAGTCGTTGAACACCAACAAGTCGCCTGCGCGCAGCAGCGACGGCAGGTGGCGGAACTGCCGATGTTGCACCTGCCCACTGGGCCTTCGCACGTGCAGCAAACGGCTCGCGTCACGCTCGGCAAGGGGGGCCTGGGCGATCAGCTCAGGGGGCAGCTGGAAGTCGAAGTCGTCGGTGTGCACGGCGACGGTGAACTACGCCAGCGAGAGGCAGCTGTCTTGCTCTCAGGTGGAAACGAGAACTCGCCTTCAGCTCGACGCTCGTTCAATGGCGCAACACGAAGCCGCGCGTGAAGGGCCTGTTCGAGGCGAGCACCATGCAAACCCACCCCTACTGCTCACCTGAATGGCTGCTTCTCCATCCTCACTGCCCCCCGCCAGCGACCGAACGCAACCCGCCCAGCTCGACGATCTCGATCTCGCTGTACGCCACTTTGATGAGCCCCCGCGCCTCGAGCTCCTTGAGCGCCTGGTTGGTCGACTGCCTCGACGAAGACACCATCGCCGCCAGCGTCTCCTGGCTCACTTTCACCACCCGCGCCGAACGATCGCTCCACTCGCCGTACCCCTCGGCCATCAACACCAGACGCCGGGCCACGCGAGGGAGCAGCGGCAACAACGCCATGTCCTCCATCATCATGAAGGCGAGCCGAAGCTTGGCGGTCACCAACAACCCCAGATCGCGCCACCACGCCGGCTGCTCCGCCAACATCGCGTCGAGCGAAACCGACGGCACGTGCATCACCACCGACTCGACCGCGGCGATCGCATCGTGCGTGCGTGCCAGGCGATCGAACACCGCGATCTCCCCGAACCATTGCGGGGGTTCAACGACCGCGAGCACGGCTTCTTTCCCCGCCTCCGACAGCCCCGCGATGCGAATGCTCCCGGCGAGCGCGGCGTAGAGCCCATCCGGAGCGTCACCGCGCGAGAACAACCGCCCCTCCACCGGCACGTGACGCATCACGCCAGCCTCCAGCAGCCGGTGCTGAAACAGGGGAGCCAGCCCCTGGAACCACCGCCCCGCCAACAGCAACTCCCTGTATTCACGACCAGATTTGGGCATGGGTGCGAAGTGTCGGGCGGCTGACAGTGTGGCGGCTCGAAACGAGGGCAGAGTCTCGCATATGACCGCCACTGTGAACCCGACTGCTTTGATCGCTCAGCTCAGCAAGTACGCGGCGTACCACCGTGATCCGCGCAACATCTCGACCCACTACATCGGCGTGCCGATGATCGTGCTCGCGGTGACCTCGTTCCTCTCGCGGCCGGGCTTCGAGCTGATGGGCCTGATGCTCTCGCCGGTCTGGTTCGTCATCCCCGCGGCGGCCGCCTTCTACTTCCGCCTCGACCTCCGCTACGGCCTGGTGATGACCGCGCAGCTCGTGTTGTGCGCCTTCATCTCGTCGTTCATCACGGCCCAGAGCACGATGGTCTGGCTCATCGCCTCGGCAGGCCTGTTCATCGTGGGCTGGGTGATTCAGTTCATCGGCCACTACTACGAGGGCAAGAAGCCCGCGTTCGTGGACGACCTGGTCGGCCTGCTGCTGGGGCCGTTGTTCGTGACCGCCGAAGTGGGCTTCAACCTCGGCCTGCGCACCGAAGTGAAAGCGGAGATCGAGAACCGCGTGGGCCCGACTCGCCTGCGCACCATTGGTTCGACCGGTTCACCGACGCTGAGCAAGTAGCCACGGCGGCAGCGCTGCGTTTCCGAACGCGCCTTGCCACGAGTCGTGCCCTGTGCCCGGCAACTCGGAGTACCGGAAGACGCCACCACCGAGCTGCCTCATCAAGCTCGCCACCCGGCGGATCGCGTCGTTGCGCACCAGGCGATCGAGCTCGCCGTGAAACGCCCAGATGGGAAAGTCGACCAGCGCGCGCGCTGACTCCGGGTTCAAGTCGCCGGCGATCGGCACGGCCGCGGCGAAGAGCGCGCGGTGCCGCTCGATCAGATCCCACAGACCGATCGCCCCCATCGAATACCCGATGAGCGAGACGCGCTGCGCATCGACCGATTTCCGGCCCGCCAGGTCGCGCACCAGGCTGACCACTTTGCGTTGCGTCCGCGACTCGCCGCCGTACCAGCTGCCCCCGAAGGTGTCGTCGCGAGGACACTGCGGCGCGACCGCGATCACCGGCCAGCGGCCCAACGTATCGACGCCATTCTTCAGGTGCGAGACGGTGTCGTCGCCCCGCTCGCCGCTGCCGTGCAGGTAGACGACGAGGGGATACCGCTGATGCGGATCGTAGCCAGCCGGCAGCAGAAACCGGTACGGCAAGCCTTCATGCGAGGCGAGGTCCCAGTGCAGATTCATTCGTACAAAGTCTGCAGCTCGACGCCTGGATAATAGTGCTGGAGGATCTTCCGGTAATCCCAGCCCTTCTCGGCGTAGACGCGCGCGCCCCACTGACAGAGCCCCGCGCCGTGGCCAAAGCCGCTGCCTTCGACCTTCCACCCGTCTCCTGACTTCTCGATCTCGAAGTGCAGGCTCTTCAACTTCATGTACCCGATGCGCTCCCTGAAGGTGACCGCGTCGAGGCTGCGGGCACCGACCTCCACCCGCCGCGCCCGGCCCGTCGACGAGCGGCCCTGCACCTTGAGCGCGCCCGCCTTCGTTCCGCCCAGCGCCTTCAGATCGGCCTGCTTCAGGTTGAGCGTCCAGTGGCTGGTGGGCAGGTGGCCACACGGGCAATCGACGGCTTTCAAGTACGGAAGATCGCGCCCCAGGGCGTCACCACCCGACTCGGTACGGCCGCCGCAGCTCGAGTGAAAGTACGCCTCGATGGGCTGCAGCTGCCAGGTCATCACCAGGCCGCGGGTGGACTCCACCGCGTCGCGGGTGCGCGGATCTTCGACGTCGAGCCCCTTGTAGACCTGGCTGATGACCGAGCTGCCCAGGTGGTACGGCTGGCTGTACTGCTCGAGCTTCTTGTTGAGCGCGTAGGTACGGGCGGCGATCGCCTGGGCCTTGAGCGCCTCGGTGGGGAACGACTTGGGCATCTCGCTGCCGATGACGCCGACCAGGTAGTCCTCCAGCCCGAGCACGTTCACCGCGGCCAGCTGCGTCTTCCCGAAGAGCACCACCACGTCGCCCTTCACCCGCACGCCGTTCACCGCGATGACGCCGCTGCCGTCTTCACCCGAGCGGAACCGCAACGCGCGCGCCGGCGAAGGTGAGCCCTCGACCATCAACTTCCCCTCCACGAGCGCGAACGAGACCCGCCGGGTGGCGAACGCTTCGAACACCGCGTCGTCCGCGTCGGCCCCCACGCGCAGGGCGTCGCCCTCGAGCATTACCTTCGACGACTCGGGCCCCACCGCGATGCGCATCGTCTCGGCGGCGAAGACGGCCGACGAGAGCCAGACCAAGAGCAAGGGGAGCCGCATAGGCCGACAGCGTACGAACCCACGACAGCGGCTCAAGAATTTGGCAGGACTGCGGCCCTCAAATGTCTGAAGTCGACGCGCTCTTCCGCCTGCTCACCGATGCCCCGCCCCGCTCGGCGGAGATCGTCAAGCGGGTGAGCCTCGCCGGAATGGACCTCGCCGCGCTGGCGACGCTGCACGGCATCGACCTGCCCCGCGCGCAGATCCTGGTGTTCCGCTCGCTGCTCGACGTGAGCTCCGGAGGGAAGGCGCGCGTGCCCGACGCCCGGGAACCCGCCGAGGTCACCGCCATGCTCGAAGGAGGCGCGGCCACCGGAGAAGGCGCCGCCGCCCGGAGACTGTGGGATCAGCTCAGCGCGCACCGGGAAGAGCTGCGGGCGCGGTTGGCGAAGAGCGCAGCCGAGTACGCCGCCTCGCCCGATCGCGATCGGGACGAGCTGTATCGCCGCATCGCCATCGTGGTGGTGCTGGCCCTCACCGCGTTCTTCTACTGGCGCGAGGCCAACAAGCCGCTACCGCCCCACCAGAAGCGGCCGGTGATCGCGCCCGTCACGCCTCCGTAACGGTGCGAAGTCGAACAACGAAGTTGCTCCCAGCGACTCACGCGTCTACACGCGCCGCTCATGAACCGCCTTCTCCTCGCGTCCCTCGCCGCCTCGTTGTTCCTCCTGGCGTGCCCGAAGAACACCGGAGGCCCGAACCTCGGCGGCTCCGACGACGAGAAGATGGACATGCTCTCGGCGCAGCTCGAGGAGTACCGCACCAAGACGAGCACCGAGTGCAGCGACACCTGCGACCTCAAGTCGAAGGTCTGCAAGCTGTCGGACACCGTCTGCGAAATCGCCGGCCGCAACGCCGATCGCGCCGAGTACCAGAAGCGCTGCGTCACGGCCCAGGAAGAGTGCGCCAAGTTCAACGAGGGCTGCTCGACCTGTCGGAAGTAACAGCAGCTGCCAGCGCCCCGCGCGGTGTTAGCGTTGCCGTGTTCGCGGAGGTCGTCATGTCGCTGTCTCTCGTCACGCTCTGTCTTGCCCTCGTCGCCGACGAAGCCACCACGCCTGACAAGGCGGCGGTGATCGAACGGCAGGAGCAGAAGGCCCAGGCCGAGGTCTCGGCGAAGTACGGCAACAAGAAGCCGACCGAGCTGAGCCGCGAAGACCGCAAGGCGATGGACCAGGACCTCGCCAACGCCAGCAAGGCGGTGCTCGAAAAGAACGGCGTCGACCCCAAACAATGGGCCCGCGACTCGCTCAAACGAGACCGTTCTGAGTACGCGAAGACCAAAGAACTCGTGAAGGACCTGGAGGCGAAGGACAAGGCCGCCGAAGAAAAGCGAAAGGCCGACGCCAACGCCCCCAAAGAAGTCGAGGTGCAGCGCGGGGTCTCCGAAGAAAATCCCGTCACCCTCGACGAGAAGCCCAACGAAGCGGGTGTGGTGCCGGTCGAGAAGGGCCTGCCCCCCGAAGCCCAGCAGGAGCAGGACGCCGCCGCAGGGCAAGACAGTGCCGTCGGCAGCAGCGCAGCCCCGGCGGCTGACGAAGCGCCGAAAGCGAAGCCCGGTAAGGGCGGCCGGCGTCGTTAGAAAATCTGTTGGAAATAGGTGATGGGGTCTGAGCGTTGTGCGGGCCCCGAAGTCCCCTTTTCGAGCCTGGTGAAACGTGAGCGTCAGTCCCACGCCGGGTGAGCGCTTCGGCCCCTATGACATCGTCGGCCCGCTCGGGTCTGGCGGCATGGGCGTGGTGTACCGGGCCCGCGATCCCCGCCTGGGCCGTGACGTGGCCATCAAGACGCTGCCGCCTTCGAGCCTGGCCGACCCGGCGAGGCTGCACCGGTTCGAGCAAGAAGCCCGCGCCGCTTCCGCCTTGAACCACCCCAACGTGCTCGCGGTGTTCGACGTGGGCCGCGAAGGCGACACGCCGTTTCTGGTCACCGAGCTGCTCGAGGGGCAGACCCTGCGCGAACGGATCGACGAAGGCCGGTTGCCGCCTCGCAAGGTGATTGAGCTGGCGATGCACGTCGCGCAGGGCCTCGCGGCGGTGCACGAAAAGGGCATCGTTCATCGCGATCTCAAACCCGACAACCTGTTCCTCACCCACGATGGTCAGCTCAAGATCCTCGACTTCGGCGTGGCGCGCACCACCGAAGGCCTGGCGCCGCCCACGGGAACGTTGCCGCTGACGCAGTCGGGCGCGGTGATGGGTACCGCGGGCTACATGGCCCCGGAGCAGGTGCGCGGCCGCCCGGCTGATGCCCGCAGCGATCTCTTCGCGCTCGGAGCGATCATCTACGAGTGCCTCACCGGGCAGATGGCCTTTCCGGGCGAGACCCCGGTCGAACGTGGCTACGCGATCCTCAACGCGGAGCCCCACGAGCTCGACGCCGTGCAGGTGGTCGCCCCGCCTGCGCTCGCGCGGGTGATGCGCCGCTGCCTCGACAAGAACCCGGAGCAGCGTTTTCAACACGCCCGCGATCTCGTCTACGCCCTCGAGGCGATCACCGATGGCTCGGGGCAACCGCCGTTGGGCGCCGCGGCGAACCCGACCACCACACGGCTGGCGGCGCTCGGCATGTTGAGCATGACCCTGGTGGCCCTGGCCTTCGTGCTGCGGCCCTCACCGAAAGAGAACGTCGCGCTCGCCACGCCCGCGCCCGAGTCGAAAGCGGCGATCAGCCGGCGGGTCAGCTTTCGCAGCGGCAGCATCTACAACGCGCGCTTCACCGCCGATGGCCGCGGGCTGGCGTACACCGGCTCGTTCGAGAACACCCCCACCCGCGTCTACGCAGGCGTGCTCGATGGCGCTCAGCTTCGCCCCGTGAGTGAGCCCGGCACCTTCCTGTTCGATCTCTCCGGCAAAGATGAGCTCGCGCTGGCCGGCGTGATGGACGAGTCGGCTTCGTGGGACGGGCGCACGCTCGCGCGCGCCTCTCTCGCCGGTGGGGCACCCCGGCCGCTGTATGAAGGCGTGGTCTCCGCCGACTTCGGCACCGACGACTCGTTGGTGCTGATTCGTTTTCACGATGCGCGGTTCTTCATCGAGTACCCGCCGGGCAACGTGGTGGTCACCAGCAATCACCCGGTGGCCAACGCGCGGCTCTCGCCCGACCTCGAGTACATCGCCTTCGAGCGGCACCCCGTGCGAGGCGACGATCGCGGCACGGTGGAGATCGTCGACCGCGTGGGGAAACCCATCGCCAGCTCGACCTCTGCGTGGACGCTGGAGGGCCTGGCCTGGGCGCCTGGCAGCGCCGAGGTGTGGTTCTCCGCGGGCTACGACGACGTCTCGCGGCAGATCCACTCGTTGTCGATTCACGCCCGTCAGCACCGGGTCTTCAGCGCACCCGGCAGCCTGCGCTTGATGGACATCGACGCGAAGGGCCGGCTGCTGGCCACCAACGGCATCATGCGCTCGCGCATGTTCGGCAAGGTGAACGGCGAGGCGAAAGAACGCTCGCTCAGCTGGCTCGACGGCTCGATGCCGCTCGATGTCTCGAACGACGGCAAGGTGATGTTGTTCCTCGAAGGCTATGGCCCGGCGGGCTCCGAAGTGCAGACCTGGCTGCGGCGCTTCGACACGCCCGACGACACGCCGGTGTTGCTGGCGTTGGGCTGGGGCCGCGCGCTCTCGCCCGACAAACGCTGGGCGATCATCACCCCCACCCCGCCCTTCAATACCTTGCGGGTCATTCCCACCGGCGCCGGCGAACAGCGGGATCTCCCGGCCGGTGAGTTTCAGGCGATCACCCGGGTGCGCTACTTCGCCGACGGGCAACGCATCGCCTTCTCGGCGATCGGCCCCGACAATCAATCGCACCTCTACCTGCAGTCGGTGGTGCAGGCCGATGAAGAGACCGGCATCGCCGGCAAACCGGAGCGGCTGACCGAAGTGCCCCTCTTCCTCGCGGCGCCGCCTTCGCCTGACGGGAAGTGGCTGGTCGGTTGCGGCAAAGACAAACGCTGCATGTTGATCGACGCCCAGAGCGGCGAAGAGAAGGCGCTGCGTGATCTGGCGATGGGCGACTTTCCGCTCCAGTGGACGGCCGATGGCAAGGGACTGTGGCTGATTCGAAGCCCCAAGCCGAACAGCTCCAGCGTGGGCGTGGAGCTGCTTCGGTACGATCTGGTGACGGCGAAGACGGTGCACATCGGCGCGCTCGACCCGCCTGACCCGGTGGGCATGCATCACCTGAAGGAAAGCGTGCTCACCCCCGACGGGAAGCACTATGTCTACACCGTGAACCAACAGCTCGATGAGCTGTTCCTCGTCGAGGGAGTCCGCTGACGTGCACAGCACGCTGACCGAAGGCTTCAGCGGCGCCCCCAGGGGCGCGAAGACGTCAGCCTTCCTGTACCGGGTGCTCGACGCCGATCGCCCCGCCGCGCCCTCCGCCCGATTTTCGCTCGAAGCCGTCGACGAAGTGAACTTCGGCCGGAGCGACGACCGCTCCGCCAGCCGGGTCGAGGAAGCAGGCAAACGCACCCTCAAGCTGGGCGTCGCCGATCGCTGGATGTCGGGCCAACACGCGCGGCTGTCGCGGGTGATGCGGGCCTGGGTGCTGGAAGACACGAAGTCGAAGAACGGCGTGCGCCGCAATGGTGAGCAGGTGCAGCGGGCTGAGCTCGCCGACGGCGACGTGATCGAACTGGGCCGGACGTTCTTCGTCTTCAGGCTCGATCAGCCGTGTGTGCCCGACGTCGAGAGTGAAACGTTGAGGCCGGCGGCGCCTGGGCTGGCCACGTTGTCACCGAGCTTGAGCGTTCAGTTCGACGAGCTGGTGAAGCTGGCGAAGTCGAGCGTGAACATCGCGCTCTGTGGGCCTTCCGGGAGCGGCAAAGAAGTGGTGGCGAACGCGCTGCACGCGCTCAGCGCGCGGCCAGGGCCGTTCGTGGCGGTGAACTGCGGGGCGTTGCCCGATGAGCTGGTGGAGTCGGAGTTGTTCGGCCACCGCAAAGGCGCGTTCTCCGGTGCGCTGGAAGATCGCCCCGGCTTGCTGCGCACTGCACATGGCGGCACCTTGCTGCTCGATGAAGTGGGTGACCTGCCCCTCGACGCGCAGCCGGTGTTGTTGAGAGTGCTGCAGGAACGCGCGGTGATGCCGGTGGGTGGCTCGAAGCCCTTGCCTGTCGATCTGCGGGTGATCTCGGCCACGCACCGCACGCTCGAACGGCTGTGTGAGCAGGGGCTCTTTCGCGATGACTTGCGGGCGCGGCTGACCGGCTACCGGCTCGAGTTGCCGTCGCTCGTCTCGCGCCGGGAGGATCTGGGGTTGCTCATCGGGGCGCTGCTGCAGCGGCTCGCCCCGCAGCGGGTGTTCTCGGTGCAGCTGGGCATCGCCGCGGCCCGGGCGATCTTCGCCTACGACTGGCCGCTCAACGTTCGTGAGCTGGAGAAGGCGCTGGAGACGTCGTTGGTGCTTTCGGGATCGGGCGTGATCGAGCTTTCGCATCTGCCGCCCGAGCTTCGGGAGCCGGCCATGAGAAGGAAGGAGCCTGCGGCCGAGGTGGAGGGCGCTCGGAAGGCGGAGCTCGTAGCGCTGCTTTCGCAGCACGCGGGCAATGTGTCTGCCGTGGCTCGGGCGATGGGCAAGGCGCGCATGCAGATTCAGCGGTGGATGGACCGGTACGGGCTCGACCCTCGGTCTTTTCGAACCTAGTGGCCCTTCACCCTGACCCTCTCCCCGCAGGGGAGACGTATTAGCACTACTACGTCAGATCGCTTGGCTGCCCCAGCCGACGGAACGGGAAGTGGCCGCGGATAAAGCGGGTGACAAACGTGCCCTTGGAGTGAGCTGAGAGCAGGTCTGTGTACAGAGCAGCCGGAACACCGAAGTACTCG
>JAUYRZ010000028.1 GCA_030695565.1 Archangium sp. | reverse complement strand
GCCCCGTCTCTCGCGCCGCGTCCGGCTCAAGGACATCCCGGCGCTCATGCCGGCCGCCTGGGCTCGCGCGCGCCCGCCGCGCTGAACTACCGCCACGCCGACGTCAACGCTCGCTCGACCGCGGTCGGGCGGACGCTCACGTTCAGAGAGATGCCTTAGTTGCTCGCTCTCGAGAAGTTTGGCTTCTGTCTGCTGCTGAATGAAGGCACCTCAGAGCGACCACTGCCAAGACGCTCAACGTACCGAAGGGACTAGAGACCGTCCTCTGCCCCTCGGGGAGAGGGGGCTTTTGTTCGCAGGTTTTGAGGTATGTGTCGGGCCATGCGTTATTTGATTCTGCTGCTTGCGCTCGGCTGCGCCACCACTTCCTCCGTGAAGGGAACGACACCCATGAAGCTGACTTCGACTCCGAAGGCCTCGAGCCTGCTGGCCGGTACCGCGGCAAACTTCACCGCCACCTGCGACGAGACGCTCACCGGCGCCAAGGCGAAGGTCGCCGAGCTCAAGGCGCTTCCGCCCGGCAGTGACGCGAAGGTCATCGCGCTCTACGACGAAGTGGTCACCGCGATGTCCAACATGGGCGCGCGTTCGGGTCTCGCCAAAGAAGTGCACCCCGACGAGAAGTTCCGCGAGGCCTGCGAGAAGTGTGAGCAGCAGCTCGAGGCCTTCAACGTCGAGCTCTCCCTCGATCGCGGCCTCTACGACGCGCTCTCGAAGGTGGAGACCAAGTCGCTCGATCCCGTCGGCGCATTCTGGCTCTTCAAGACCCTGCGCGAGTTCCGCCGCAGCGGCGTCGATCGTGACGAGGCCACCCGCAACCAGGTCAAGGCGCTGAGCGAAGAGCTGGTGAAGATCGGCCAGAACTTCGGCCGCAACATCCGCGACGACGTGCGCTCGGTGAAGCTCGACCCCAGGGAGCTCGAAGGCCTGCCCGCCGACTGGCTCGCCGCTCACGCGCCCGGCCCCGACGGCAAGGTGACCGTCACCACCAACACGCCCGACTACCTGCCGGTGATGATCTACGCGAAGAGCGGCAAGGCCCGCGAAGCGCTGTGGACTGCGTACCGCATGCGCGCGTTCCCGCAGAACGTCGAGGTGCTCAAGTCACTGCTGACCAAACGCCACGAGCTGGCCACCCTGCTCGGTTACAAGACGTGGGCCGCGTACATCACCGAGACGAAGATGGTGAAGAGCGCCGAAGCCGCCAACGAGTTCATCGAGAGGGGCCGCAACGCCACCCTCTCCCGCGCACAGGCCGACATGGCCATGCTGCTCGAGCGGAAGAAGAAAGACTTCCCCGGCGCGACCAGCGTCGACCCCTGGGAGCACCAGTACTTCGAAGACCGCGTGAAGCAGGAGTCGTACGGCCTCGACAGCCAGGCCCTGCGCACCTACTTCGAATACGGCAACGTGAAGAAGGGCGTGATGGACATCACCTCCACGCTCTTCGGCATCCGCTACGTGAAGGTGACCGATAACCAGGTCTGGCACCCCGACGTGGAGACCTTCGACATCTTCGAAGGCGAGCAGCTGCTCGGCCGCATCCACCTCGACATGCACCCGCGCGAGGGTAAGTACAAACACGCCGCCGCGTTCGGGCTCACCGTCGGCCGCCTGGGCAAGGAGCTGCCCGAGGCCACCCTGGTCTGCAACTTCCCCAAAGAGGGCGAGCTGATGCAGCACTCGGAAGTCGAGACGTACTTCCACGAGTTCGGTCACCTGCTGCACGAGATCTTCGCGGGCCGTCAGCCGTACGCCGGCGTCTCGGGCATCCGCACCGAGTGGGACTTCGTCGAGGTGCCCTCCATGCTGCTGCAGGAGTGGCCGCTCGATCCCGGCGCGCTCAAGACCTTCGCCAAGCACCACAAGACGAACGAGCCGATCCCCGACACGCTGGTCGCTCAGCTCAAGCGCGCCAAGGAGTTCGGCGTCGGCGCCGATACGCGCCGCCAGTTCTTCCTCTCGGCCGTCAGCCTCGCCTTCCACGATCGCGCGCCTGGCTTCGACTCGACCGTGGTGCTCAAGGAAGTGCAGGAGAAGTTCCTCCCCTTCCGCCGCGAGTGGATGGAGGGCACGCACTTCGAGCTCGGCTTCGGCCACCTCGATGGGTACTCGGCGATTTATTACACGTACCAGTGGAGCACCGTCATCGCGAAGGACCTGCTCACCCAGTTCAAGGCCAAGGGCATGCTCAACAGTGAAGTCGCCACGCAGTACCGCAAGAAGGTGCTGGAGCCCGGTGGCAGTCAAGAAGCCGGCGCGCTGGTGGCTGACTTCCTCGGACGGCCGTATTCGTTCGAGGCTTTCCAGGCGTGGCTCGACGCGAAGTGACGACGCTTCGTACAGGTGGCGACTACACGCCCACTCCGGAAGACACGCCGTGGCATCGGCTCGGCGGCAGTGAGGGTGTGCAGGCGCTCGCCGAGGCCTTCTATGACGACATGGAGGTGCACGAGCTGCCGCTGGCGGCCGTGCATCACCAGGAGCCCGCGGGGAAAGTGAGCCGGCGCTCGAGGGAGCGGTTTGGTTTGTTCCTCGTCGGCTGGCTCGGTGGACCGCAGGACTACACCGAGCAGCACGGGCATCCGCGGTTGCGCATGCGGCATGGGCGCGTGCCGGTCGGCGTGGAGCTGAGGGATGCGTGGCTGCGATCGATGGGCCGCGCGATGGACGTTCGGAAGATCGAGGGTGCGGTGCGCGGGTACTTGAATACGCGCTTCAGTGAGGTCGCCGACTTCTTGCGCAACGTCCAGGAGTAGCCCCCTCTCCCTTCGGGAGAGGGAGTTCGTTTTCCTTCAGCCGGCCAACGCGGCCGCCTCGGTCTTGAACAAGGTGGTGAGCACTTCGGCGACCCGCATCACGGCCGAGTCGCGACGCAGATCGCCGTGCGTGGTGAGCCACACGTCGAGCCGCGGCGGCCTCGCTCCGGGCAAGACGCGGGTCAACCCCTCATCGCCTGCGTAGAGCGCCAACGTCGCCACCGTGATGCCGAAGCCCGCGCGCGCGAGCTCCACCATCGACAGCAGACTCGACGACGACACCACGAACTGCTCCTTCGGCGCGAGCTTGCGATGCCACTGCAGCGGCGGAGAGACCGCGGGCCTTCGATCCACCACGCCCACGTGCTGGTGCCTTCTCAACTCGATCAACCTTCGAGGCGTACCGCGGCTGGCCAGATACGACGGCGCAGCGAAGAGCCCGAACCCCAGCGTGGCCACTCGCCGGGTCACCAGGCTGGGCTGTTTGGGCTTGAACAACCGCAACGCGATGTCCGCCTCGCGCGCACCGAAGTCGCTGGTGGCGTTGTCGACCAGCAGCTCGAGCCTGACGCCGTCGATGCGTTGGGCCGCCAGCCGGGAAGGCAGCCAGTGCGTACCCAGCCCCTCCGTCACCGCCACGCGGACGATCGGTGAGGTCGACTGCTCACCACTCGCGCGCCGCAACGCCGCCCCTGCCCCTTCGGCCATGCGGCGGGCCTCCGCCAACACCTGCTCCCCGACCGGCGTGGGCACCGCGCCCCGGTTCTGCCTGACCAACAGGCGAACCCCGAGCGTCTTCTCGAGGGCTTCCACCCTTCGGCCCGCAGTCGGCTGACTGATGTTGAGCGAACGCGCCCCCGCGGAAAAGCTGCGGCGCTCGGCCACCGCGAGAAAGACACGCAGTCCATCCCAGTCCAGGCTGGTATTCATTCCTGCATAGCTAACATGCAGTGTTGACGGATGCGCATAGCAGCGACAGGGCCTACTTCTCGCTCCATGAACGCTCCGATGAAGCGCGTGGTGATCACCGGCATGGGCCTCGTCACGCCCCTGGGTATCGGGCTGGAGAACGTGTGGAAGCGGATCCTCGCGCGCGAGTCAGGCGTGCGGCCGATCGTCGGCGTCGACGTGGCCGACCTGCCCACGCAGATCGCAGGCCAGGTGCCCCGCGGCACGCAGCCAGGCGAGCTCGACCTCGAGAAGTTCTTCGACGTGCAGGAGCGCCGCCGCTTCGAGACCTTCATCACCTACGGCATCGTCGCCGCGCACGAAGCGCTGGAGATGGCCGGCTGGGCGCCCACCACCGAAGAGCAGAAGGAGCGCACCGGCGTGCTCATCGGCTCGGGCATCGGCGGCTTTCAGCGCATCGCTGACAACGCGATCCTGATGCACGAGAAGGGGCCCAAGAAGCTCTCGCCCTTCTTCGTGCCGATGTCCCTCATCAATGAAGCGTCGGGCCTGGTGTCCGTGCGCTACGGGTTCAAGGGTCCCTGCCACTCGGTGGTCACCGCCTGCGCGACCGGCGCGAACGCGATCGGTGATGCCGCGCGGTTGATTCAGTTCGGTGATGCCGACGTGATGGTCGCCGGTGGTACCGAAGCCGCCACGGGCCGCCTGGCCATCGCCGGGTTCGCGGCGATGCGCGCGTTGTCGACCGGGTACAACGCCGACCCCACCAAGGCGAGCCGCCCGTGGGACACCGCGCGCGATGGCTTCGTGCTGTCTGAAGGCGCGGGCGTGATGGTGCTCGAGTCGCTCGAGCATGCGCAGGCCCGCGGCGCGAACATTCTCGGCGAGCTGGTCGGCTACGGCATCGCCGGCGACGCGTACCATGCGAGCGCGCCGGATCCGGCAGGGGGGGGCGCGTTCCGGGCGATGCGTACGGCGCTCGGTCACGCGAAGCTCGCGCCCTCCGACCTGGGGTACATCAACGCGCACGCGACCTCGACGCCGCTGGGTGATCCGGTCGAGCTGACGGCGCTGCGGAAGCTGCTGGGTCCGAGCGTCGAAGAGGTGGCGGTCTCGTCGACCAAGTCTTCCATCGGACATTTGCTGGGGGCAGCCGGGGCCGTCGAGGCGATCTTCACGGCGCTCGCCCTGCGCGATCAGGTCGCGCCCCCCACGCTCAACCTGGATGCGCCGGAAGGGGCCGAGGGGTTCAACCTCGTGCCGCACGAGCCGCAGACCCGGAAGTTCGAGCATGCGCTCTCGAACTCGTTTGGCTTCGGAGGCACCAACACCTCGCTCGTGCTCAGCCGGTTCTCGCCTCGAAACTGAAGAGCCCTTCCGAGGCGGACGACTTTCAGGCGCTCTTCTCGGGAGGCCGGTGTTCCCGCGAAGCTGAGGACACGCGTGATGAAAGCGCTCGCCCTGAACCCGCGCTAGGAATGCCCCATGGCCATTCGAGCTCCGGCGCTGGGTGAGAAGGATCCTTCGGTCACCGCAGGCGAACGTTCTTTCCGCGTGGGTTGGTACGTCACGCTCAAGCGCACCGACGGCGCGCGACCCGAGGTGACGCCCGACTACGTGGCACGCCAGGGCCGGGCGCTGCGCGTGGTCGACGTGCGCGACGAAGCGGCGTTGCTCGGTGCGCTGGGCCACGTGCCCGGCAGCGACTGGGTTCCGCTCTCCGAGGCCGGCACGCTGCACACGAAGGTGAACCGGTTCGAGCCGCTGGTGCTGGTGTGTGAAGACGGCACGCGTTCGCTCACCCTGGCCAGCTGGTTGGAGGAAGCGGGCCTCGAGCTGGTCGCGGCGATGCGCGGCGGCATGCGCGCGTGGCGCGAGAGCGGCCTGTCGGTGGCGCGTGATCCCGAGCTCCCCAAACGCAAAGGCGTGCTCTCGCCGCTGCCTTCCTGGGCGCCGACGGATTCGAAGCAGGCCTTCAGCCTGGAAGAGATCGTGGAACACGTGGGGCACCCGCGCTCGGTGCGGTGGACCAAGCTCGCCGCCTTCTTGCTGCATGGCCGCATGTCGTGCGTCGACGGGCGCGATCACGTCGCCGTGGTCGGCAGCCCGGGTGGTGATGCGGGTGAGCTGGTGCTCGCGTTCGGTGCGATGGAGAAGCTGCTGGGTGCGCCGCTCTCACCGAAGGTGATCGCCGAGCTGCTGCGCCGCCGCATCGAGGCGTTCGGGCGCTTCGCGTTTCACACCGACACGAACGCAGGCGATCGCATGATCGCGGCCATTCGTGCCGACCCGCGCACCGCACCGGCCGTGGCGGGGTTGAGCGACCCCCTCGCGTTCCGCCAGTTCTTCGCCTCGCCGCCGGAGCAGTACCGCGAGGGCCTCACCGACATCATGGGGCGCGCGGAGCACGTCGGCTGCGGTCACCTGCGCTTGTCGCTGCAGCACCCCGCGCGCTGGGGCATTCGGGAAGGGCTCACCCGGGACGTGCTGGCCGCCGCGCTGAACCTTCGCTGGCAAGGTGCGCAGGAGCTGGAGATCACCCCGCTGCCTGGTGGTCACTCCGAAGGCGCGGTGGTGAACATTCACGTATCGGAAGAGCTCGACGCGTTCTCGCTCGTGCCGCTCGTCGCGCCGTCGATTTCAGGCCGGCAAATGTTCGTCAATCACCCGCACGTGGCCAGCTTCCTGCGCAAGCAGATGGCGCGCTGGCTCTCGCAGCAGCGCGATCTCTGCGGTCAGCCTCCCGCGGCCACGGCGCTCTTCGAGGCGATGCAGACGCTGCACCAGCAGCAGCTGCTCGCCACGCTCGGTGAGTTGGCGGCAGGCCTGCCGGTGTTCGACGTGACGGTGAACCCCGATGGGCGAGCCGACGTGAAGCAGACCGGCTCGATTCCCCTCAAGGCGTGATCAGCGCGCGACGAAGACGCCTGCCGGAGCCCGCCAGGCGATGGTCCTGTTGAACACGCCATCCTGCAGGTGAGGCACGAAGGGATAGTCCGGGTCGAGCTCGAGCCACCGTGCGGTCAGCGTGGCGGGATCGATCTCCACCGCGCCGTAGGTGGGCGCGTCGGCGTCGTAGCGGCACACGCTCCCGAAGTAGACCTTGCCGTCGATGGCCTCGAGGCTGTTGCCACGCAGCGTGCCTGTGTACTGAGGGAAGTCTTCGCCTGCGTAGATGAGTTCGGCAGGGCCGCCGGTCAGAGGCACGCGGAGCAACTGCAACACGCCCAGCACGTACGCATGGCCTCCGGTCACGGCGACTGAGGCGCCCGGCATCACGCCGCCCATCAGTCGCGTCAGGTCGCGCAACAAGGTGGTGGTCTGGTTCGTGGCCCGGTCGAAGCGGCGCACGGCGCAGCGCACCGGAGACATGGTGCATTGCAGGTACACGATGTCGGTCGTGTTCGCCGCGATGTGCAGGATGCGCTCGGATTCACCCGTGACGCTGGTGAGTGGCGAGATGACGCCCCCGCCCGCAGGGTAGAAGGAGTGCAGCCCGTCGGAGAACGCCACGAAGTAGTTCGAGCCGACCGCCACGGCATTCGAAGTGGGCGCCTCGGGGAGATTCGGAAAGACGCCGATGGCCGCGCCCCCGCTGGTAGCCCCCGTCACCAACATCAGGTCGCGGCTGTGAAGGCCCGTGAGGCTGGTGGGCTCAGCGATGTACCAGAAGCCGTAGGAAGGAGAGTCGGCGACGGCCAGCACCTCGAGCTGGGGGGCCGTCTGGAGGACGTACGGCGCTGCGCCAGCACGCGCGTAATAGAGCGAGCTCTCGGTGGTGGTGCGCACGGAGAAGAGGAACCCATTGCCCGCGGGCGCGATGGGGAGCGATCCGAAGTTGCTCACCGCGGGGATGTCGGCTTCGGTCATCACGTTCACTTCGGCTTGACCGCTGCGCAGCAGCGAGATGCAGATGCCGGCATCCTGCGGGCACGGCGTCGCGCCCAGGCTCTCGACCCGGCCGCAGCTCGGCTCGGGCAATCGCGCGAGCGGCGTGACGAGGCCGGCGTCGGGGTTGACCACCACGGAGCCACCGCCGCCTCCGCCCTGCCCGCCACCTTGCGCAGCGCCGCCTCCGCCTCCGTTACCGCCGCCCGCCATGCCGCCACCGGTCGCGCCACCACCCGTGGCGCCTCCGTCGATGGAACCGAGGGGAAGGTCTTGAACGGAAAGGAGGCACGAGGTGCCTCCGAGCAACACGAACGTCAGCACTGCGATCAGCTGCTTCATTTCGAACTCCTGTCGGCCGGCCATTTCCCCTCCAGTGCGGCGACCGCAGGAGACCTTCGCGAAATGTGACCACCGCTTATCGCCTATCGAATAGACGCGCCCGTCATGCTCGGGTTGGCGGGACTGATGGCCCTTGCGATCGGGGCTGCTGAGGTATCGGTCGAGGTGTTGCCCGGCACGCCCTGCGTGTCTGAGGCGGCGCTCGTTCGCAAGCTGCGTGCGTCGGGGCTGAGTGTGGTCGAGAAGCCCGAGGCGTTGGCGGTGACGCTCGCGGGCGAGGGGCGCATGTTGGTGGTGCGCGCGCGGCGATTCGAGCGTCGTGTTCCTGCCGGGGTGAATGACTGTGCGGCCGTCGAGCGGGTCACGGTGGCGTTGATCACGGCGTGGGCGGCGACGGAGAAAGCAGCGATCGCCCCGAGAGCAGTCGAGGGGTCACCACCGGTCACCCCGAGCGAAGTCGCGGGGTCACCACCGGTCACCCCGAGCGAGGTCGCGGGGTCACCACCGATCATCCCGAGCGAAGTCGCGGGGTCACCACCGATCACCCCCAGCGAAGTCGAGGGGTCACCACCGATCATCCAGGATCTTCCGGACGCAGGTCCCTCCTCGACTCCGCTCGGACAGAACGGTGCCGGTGACGGTGGTGTGATCGCCGAAGTTGCTGACGCTGGGGTTTTCACTCCGACTTCGCCCTCGCTGCGTTTCGAAGCGGCCGCACTCGGCGGAATCAGCGCAGGGGCCACCGACCCCATCACGGCCGCAGGCTCGGTGCTCGCGGGCTTCTCCATCGGCCGCTGGGGTGTCTTGCTCGAAGCCGGCCTCGAGAGTGAACGTGCCGCCAGAATGCCGCCCGTTCGCGTCAGCGCGACGATGCAGTGGCTCTCCATCTCCTTCCGCGTGGCCTTCGAGCTGCTCGACTCGCTCACCCTCGATCTCGCCCTGGGCGCGCGCGGCTGGCGAGTTCCAGCGACCGCCGCCGGCGTCGACGTCGCGACCGATCGAGTCGCGATCAACGGAGGTCCCGCGCTCTCCGCCGGACTCTCCTGGCGTCTCATCGGCCCGCTCTTCCTGCACCTCCGCCCGTCCGTCGCGGTGCGGCTCTCACCCATCGGCTTGAACGTCGAGCCGCTGGGCCGAATCCTCGTGCTCCACCCATGGACCTACAGCGCCACCCTCGGAGCCCTCTTCCGCTTCGAATAGCCGTGGAACTCCCGATGGATGCGAGCGCACACTTTCCGTGAAGATCTCCACGAGCGGCGGCACTTCGAGGGAGTGTACCTTGCGCTCGATGCGGTGGACCGGGCCGTGACCCTCGACGAAATCAAAGGGGTCTACTTCGCGCACGCGGCCGAGCTGCGTCAGGCGATGGCCCGGCTGGCGCCCGAGCTCGACGCAGACGATCTGCTGCAAGAGCTCTTCCTCATTGTGCTGCGCAATCCCGGGCAGCTGTCGGCCGTCGACTCACCGCGCGCCTGGCTCTACGGCATCGCCCTCAAGCTCGCGACCACGCGCCGCCGCACCGCACGGGCCCGCCGCTTCTTCGGTCTCGAAGTGGCCGACGCCACGCCTTCGATTGACTCGAGCTCACGGAGCCTGGAACAACGTGACGCTCAACGCCGCATCGCGAAGGCGCTCGAGAGCCTGTCCGCCACCAAGCGCGAGACCTTCGTGTTGTTCGAGCTGCAGGGGCTCAGCGGCGCCGAGGTCGCGCAGGCGCTGGGCGTTCCGGAGAAGACGGTGTGGACGCGGCTGCATCAGACGCGAAAAGAAGTGCTGGCAGCGCTCGAGCGCCAGCTGTTGGTGGAAGCGCGTACGAGCGGCCTGACCCGCGGAGAGATCCAACCATGACGAACTTTCCTCCGCTCTCGAAGACCGCGGCCACCGAGGCCGAGCAGCTCGTCGCGCGTGCCGCCTCCGTGCCGCCGCGGCCCGTCGATCCTGCATCGTGGGATGAGCTCGTCGCGCGCGCGGCGATGCGGCCCACCCGTGATGCCCGCCTGATTCCCGCCTTCATGCTGGCCGTCGCGGCCGGCGTGGGCGTGGTGATGTTGTTCTCGAGACCTGCGCCGATTCCTCCCGCGCAACCAGGCCTGCAGCTGGTCGCCACGGCAGCCACGAAGTGGACGCAGACTTCTCCGAGCACGGTGGTGTTGAGCGCGGGCCGGCTGTCGATGGTGCGCGCCGGTGAAGTCCGCATCGAGACGCCGCACGCGGTGATCGAAGCGCATCAGAGCCGTTTTCTCGCCGAGGTGATCAGCTCGGGCACCTCACTCGTCGTCGAGGAGGGCGAGGTGGTGCTGCGCTCGGGCTCGGTGACCCGCACCGTTCGTGCAGGCGAGTCGCTGGTTTGGCCGCCGTCACCCGAGATTCCCGCACGCTTGCTCGACACGCCGCCCGTCGAAGAGCGCTGTAGCACGAGCCCGGCAGGTGAACGGCGCAGCTGCCTCGAAGCCGAAGCGGTCAACGGCTCACTCGACGCGCAGGCGGCGCTGTACGAACTGGGCGTACTCGAAGCGAAGAGCGGGCGTTCGGAGCGCGCGGTCGAGGCGTGGCAACAGTCGCTGCGCCGGTTCCCCGAAGGCGTGCTGCACCCGGAGGTTCGGCTCGCGTTGTTGGTCGAGCTGGTGCGCGCGCGCCGCTTCACGGAGGCCGAGAATGCCGCGCAGGATTTCGAGAAGGCGTGCGCAGATGATCCGCGGCGCGCCGAGGTCGGAACCCTGAAGGCGCTGCTCTCAGGTCACTGAAGTGAGCTGACGCCAGAGTTCATTGGGCGACAGCCGCGGTGAACCAACACCCTTCGTCTCGGCGGCGCGGATCAACTCGACGATGCGCGCGTTGAGGGGCGCCTTCGTCCCACGGCGCTGCGCCACGCGCACGATCTCGCCGTTGAGAAAGTCGACTTCGGTGCTGCGACGCGCATCGAGGTCCTGCCACATCGATGATCGAGCAGCGGGATCCACCTTGAGCTGCGCGCGGGTCACCAGCTTCACCAGCCAGGTCGGCAGGCCGAGGATCTTCGGCATCAAGCCGAGCGGAAGGCCGTTCCACGGGGCGAGCTTCACGCCTGCGCTGCGCACCACGCTGATGCCTTCTCCGACGACGGCGGCGATCGCCTTGCGATACCCCGCGTCGAGCAACAACGTGCCGGTCGACGCGTCGGAGAGCGCGCTGATCGCGTTGTTCAGGTTCACGATGAGCTTGGTCCACTGCTCTGCCGCGATGTCGGCGTGCTCTTGCACCGGGATGCCCGCGGCCTGCAGCGCGGTCTTCAAGGCGGGTGGTGCGGTCTCGATGATCAACGGACCGCTCGTCGCGCGACGGTAGGTCCCCTCCACGGCGATCACGTTCCAGGTGACGATCGACGCGAGCACGCGTTGCGCAGGGAGCAGCTCACGCAGCGTCGTCGGATTGCGCACGCCGTTCTGCAGGCTGACCACGGTGACACCGGGCGGCAGCACCGCAGCGAGCTCACGCCCTGCTTCGGCGCTGGCCTGGCTCTTCACGCAGCACAACACCACGTCGCAATCGGCCAACGCGCTCGCCTCGGTGGCGAAGGTGAAACGATCGGGCGCAACGAGGGCCCGCGGGCCGTCGAAGTCCTGCACGGAAAGGCCGCTCGCGAGGAGCTGATCACGCAGCTTCGGGCGCCCCACGAAGACCACCTCTGCGGCCTTCGCCGCGAGGAGCCGCGCGCCGACGTAACAGCCGATCGAGCCCGCTCCGAACACGCCGATCTTCACAAGGCGCCCTTCACGGCGAGCGCGGCGGCTTCGACTTCGCGCGCGTCGAGCGCCTCGGAAGCAGGTGCATCGAACGCAGCGCGGCCCCGGTGATGCGAAGGCGTCGAAGCGAAACGCGGCACCAGGTGCAGGTGAAAGTGCTGCAGCACGTCGCCGATCGCGAACGCGTAGACGTGCTCGGCCTTCAACACCGAGAGCTGCGCCTGCATCACCCGTCGCGCGAAAGGGCCCAACGCCGCCGACTCTTCCGCCGTGAGGTCGTACCAGGCGCGCGCGTGACGTTCGCTCGTGAGCACCAACCACCCCTTCACCGGAGTGGGCTGATTGACCGCGTGCAGCAGGAAGCCATCGCGGCGAAGGAGAACTCGGGCGGGAGCGAGGTCACACGCAGGGCACGTCATGCCGGCACTTTGCGTTTGGTGAACGCGTAGATCCAGAGCGGAAGAAACGCGACCGCTTCGATGAGCAGCACTCGAAGGCCGCGCCACGAGAGCATTCCGGTGCCGAGCGGTGCCACGGGCAGCGGCGTCCACGGGAAGAAATGGCGCTCGGCGCTGAACGGCCAGAAGAGGGCCACGCCCAGGCCTCCGTCGGTCAACATGTCGAGCAGCGGGTGGCTGAGCACCACCACCGTCAGGGCGATGGTGCTCTTCCAAGACCGAGTGAGCAGAAAGGCCGCCACGCCCATCATCAGCGCGAAGGCGATCGAGTGTGTGGCGCCGCGATGACCGAACTGCGCCGCGTACGGAATGCCGAAGCGGAAGGCGATCACGTCGAGATCGGGCACCAACGAGAAGGTCGAGAAGGCGACCGCGGCTCTCCAGTTGAAGCGTTGTTCGTGTGCTCTTGCGACGGCAAAGCCCATCGCGACATGTCCCAGGCTGGCCATTTAGGTTGTGCCCTTCACGCGCCGCGACTCTGACATGTTTGCCCTCTCCCCGACCCAACTCGGAGGAGTTCTGCACACGCCACCGGGCTGGGGTGTTCACCGGCCATGATGCGCGCTCTCCGGCTCCTTCCTCTCATCGCTGTCTTTCTCGGCACTTCGGCGTCGGCGCAGGTCATCAGCAGCAACACCACCTGGTCAGGCGCGGTGACGCTCGACCGCGACGTGCGCATCGAGCCCGGCGTGACGGTCACCGTGTCGGCCGGAGCGGTCATCACGGCCAACCTCAGCGACGCGGCGAACCTGGGCAACAACAGCGCGCGCATCGAGATCATCGTGCTGGGCACGCTCAACGTGAACGGCGCGACGTTCACTTCGGCGGGCAGCACGGCGGGTGGTTGGGCGGGTCTGCGCATCGAGACCGGCGGCACCCTGACCGCCACCAGCGCGATCATCGAAGAAGCGAGCAGCGGCATCGCCGCCAGCGGCACGGTCACGGTGAGCGGCGCCACCCTTCGCGCGAACACCTACGGCGTGCAGGCGCTGGGCGGCACGGCGACGGTGAACACCTCGTTGTTCACCGGCAACAGCTACGCGGTCTCTGGCCAGGGCGGCTCGATCACCGTCGATCACTCGACGCTCGTGCAGAACACCAACGGCGTCTACTCGACCAGCTCGTCGGGCAGCCTGGCGGTGACCAACTCGATCATCACCAACAACAGCAGCTACGGCCTCTACAAGAGCAGCACCGCCGCCAACATCACGAACAGCAACGACTGCGTCTGGCAGAACGGCAGCGGCGACTACGTCAACGTGAGCAGCGGCAGCGGGAGCATCTCGGCCAACCCGCTCTTCGTGGCATCGGGGAGCAACTACCGCCTCACCTCGAACTCCCCTGCCCGCAAGGCCGACAGCGCCGGCATGGACCTGGGCGCCTTCCCCTGGATCTCCGACGCGACGCCCGGCCTGTACGGCACGTTGTGGGTGAACACCACGGTGAGCGCCAGCACTTCACTGGCCGGCGATCTCACGGTGGCGCCGGGCGTGACGCTCACGGTGAACCCCGGCGTGAGCCTCACCATGGCCAGCGGCGACGTGATGATCTCCGGCAACGACAGCGCGCGCGGTGAGCTCATCGTGCGCGGCACCCTGGTCGGCAACGGGAGCACCTTCACCTCGGCCGGAAGCTCCGCCGGTTCGTGGACGGGCATTCGGGTGGAGAGCGCGGGCGCCGCTTCGTTCGTGGGCGCCACCATCGAAGAGGCGCTTTACGGGCTCGACGTGAACGCCAACGTCACCGTCACCACCAGCACCATCCGGGGCAACACCTACGGGGTGCGCGCGCTCGCCGGCACCGCCAACGTGGCCACCACGCTGTTCACCGCAAACAGCTACGCGGTGTACGGGCAGGGCGGCACGGCGGTGATCGATCACTCGACTCTGGTCTCCAACACCAACGCGCTCTACTCGACGTCGCCGTCGGGCAGCCTGACGGTGAACAACTCCATCATCACCAACAACAGCAGCTACGGCCTCTACAAGAGCAGCACCGCGGCCAACGTCACCAACAGCAACAACGACGTCTGGCAGAACGGCTCGGGCAACTACGTCAACGTCTCGGCCGGCGGCGGGAGCATCTCCACCAACCCGCTCTTCGTCTCGGCGGGCAGCAACTACCGGCTCACCTCGAACTCGCCCGCGCGCAACGCCGACGCGGTGGGCGGCGATCTGGGCGCCTTCCCGTACGTCTCCGACGCGACGGCGGGCCTGGTCGGCACGTTGTGGAGCAACGTCACCTTGAGCAGCGGCACCATGACCGGCGACGTGGTGATCCCCTCGGGCGTCACCGTCACCGTGCCCGCCGGCGTCACCCTCACCGCCGCCAGCAGCGACGCCCTCATCGCCGGCAACGACACCTCGCGCGTCGAGCTGATCGTTCGAGGCACGCTCAACGTCACCGGCCTCAACGGCATGGTGACCACCTTCACCTCGTCGGGTTCGTCTGCGGGCTCGTGGACGGGCGTGCGCATCGAGTCGGGCGGCACGCTCACCGCGAGCGGGCTGGTGGTGGAAGAGGCGCTCTACGGCCTGGACAACCTGGGCACGAGCACGGTCACCAGCTCCACCCTGCGCGGCAACACCTACGGCGTGAGGGCGGTCGGCGGCACGGCTTCCGTGAACACCTCGCTCTTCACCGGCAACGCCTACGCGGTCTACGGGCAAGGCGGCGCGGTCACCGTCGATCACGGCACGTTGGTGTCGAACACCAACGGCATCTACTCGACGTCCTCGTCCGGGAGCCTGACCGTCACCAACACGGTCATCACCAACAACAGCAGCTACGGCCTCTACAAGAGCAGCACCGCGGCGTCGGTCACCAACAGCTACAACGACGTGTGGCAGAACGGCTCGGGCGACTACGTCAACGTCTCGGCGGGCACGGGTAGCTTCTCCAGCAACCCGCTCTTCGTGGCCTCGGGCAGCAACTACCGGCTCACCTCGAACTCGCCCGCGCGCAAGTCCGACTCGACCGGCCAGGATCTCGGCGCCTTCCCCTACGTCTCCGATGCGACGCCCGGCCTGTACGGCACGTTGTGGACGAGCACGACCGTGAACAACAGCGCCACCCTGGGCGGCGATCTGATCGTGCCCGCGGGCGTCACCCTCACCGTCGGCCCCGGCGTGACGCTCACCGCGCCGTCGTCGGACATCATGATCGCCGGCAACGACACCTCGCGCACCGAGCTCATCGTGCGCGGCACGCTCACCACCACGGGCGCCGTCTTCACCTCGTCGGGCAGCAGCGCCGGCGCGTGGACGGGCCTTCGCGTCGAGAGCGGCGCGACCGTCAATCTCACCAACACCACCGTCGAGGAGGCGCTCTACGGCCTCGACAACCTCGGCACCGCGACGGTCACCGCGAGCACGGTGCGCGGCAACACCTACGGCCTTCGCGCGAACGCGGGCTCGACGCTCACCGTGGGCAGCACGCTCTTCACCGGCAACAGCTACGCCGGGTACGGCCAGGGCGGCGTGATCAACGTCGACCACAGCACCTTCGTGTCGAACACCAACGCGCTCTATTCGACCTCGCCGTCGGGCAGCATCACCGTGAGCAACTCGGTCATCACCAACAACAGCAGCTACGGCCTGTACAAGAGCAGCACCGCCGCGAACGTCACCAACTCGTACAACGACGTCTGGCAGAACGGCTCGGGCGACTACGTGAACGTCTCGGCGGGCACCGGCAGCATCTCGAGCAACCCGCTCTTCGTGGCAGCGGGCAGCAACTACCGGCTCACCTCGAACTCGCCGGCGCGGCGCTCCGATTCGGTGGGCGGCGACATGGGCGCGTTTCCGTACACCAGTGATCCGACCGCGGGCCTGGTGGGCACGTTGTGGGTCGACACCACGCTGACGGCCAACGCCACCCTGCTGGGCGATCTCACCGTCGCGCCGGGCGTCACCCTCACCGTGGCGCCGGGCATCACGCTGACCGCGGGCGCGTCGGATCTGATGATCGCCGGCAACGACACCTCGCGGGTCGAGTTGATCGTTCGCGGCACCCTCACCGTCGACGCTGCCTCCAGCCCCGCGGTGTTCACCTCCACCGGCAGCAGCGCTGGTTCGTGGACGGGCCTTCGCGTGGAGAGCGGCGCCGCGGCCAGCCTCACCGGCGTGAGCATCAGCCGGGCGCTCTACGGAATCGACGCGCGGGCCAACGTGACGGTGAACGACTCGGCCCTCACCGGCAACACCTACGGCTTGCGCATCAACTCGGGCTCGAGCGCCAACGCCGCGCGGTCGCTCTTCACCGGCAACGCCTACGCCGTCTACGGGCAAGGCGGCGTGATCGGCATCGATCACTCCACCTTCGTCTCGAACACCAACGCGATCTATTCGACCTCGTCGTCGGGCAGCCTGACGGTGAGCAACTCGGTCATCACCAACAACAGCAGCTACGGCCTGTACAAGAGCAGCACCGCGGCCAACATCACCAACACCTACAACGACGTCTGGCAGAACGGCTCGGGCGACTACGTCAACGTCGCTGCGGGCACGGGCAGCATCTCGAGCAACCCGCTCTTCGTCGCGTCGGGCAGCAACTTCCGGCTCACCTCGAACTCGCCTGCGCGCAAATCAGATTCGCTGGGTGGCGACATGGGCGCCTTCCCGTATCTCTCCGATGCGACGCCCGGCCTGGTGGGCACGTTGTGGACGAGCGTGACCCTCGGCACCAGCGCCACGCTGCAAGGCGATCTCACCATCGCCCCCGGAGTGACCGTCACCATCGCCCCCGGTGTCACCCTCACCGCGCCTTCGAGCGACCTGATGATCGCGGGCAACGACAGCTCGCGCACCGAGCTCATCGTGCTGGGCACCTTGCAGGTCTCGGGCACTGCGGCGAGCCCGGTGGTGCTCACCTCGAGCGGCTCGGCGGGTTCGTGGACGGGCGTGCGGGTGATGGCCGGCGGCACGGCCACCATCACCTCGGCCACCATTCAGCGCGGCTTGTACTGCCTCGATCTCTTCGCCAACGCGACGGTGAGTTCTTCGCGCCTCAACGGCTGCACCTACGGCCTGCGGAGCAACACGGGCAGCACGGCCACGGTGAACTTCAGCGTGTTCGACGCCAACGCGTACGGCATCTACGGCCAGGGCGGCGCGGTCGCGGTGGATCACGCGACGCTGTACGGCAACACCAACGGCATCTACTCGACCTCGAGCACGGGCAGCCTCTCGGTGCTCAACTCCATCTTCAGCAACCACTCCAGCTACGGCATGTACCGAAGCAGCACCGCCGCTTCGATCACCAACTCGTACAACCTGCTGTTCAGCTCGAGCACCACCAACGTCACGGTCGGCAGCAACTCGTTGACCGTCGATCCGCTCCTCGTCGCGCCTGCGAGCGCCGACTTCCGCCTGCAGAGCACCTCGCCCGCGCGCTCGGCCGGCACCAGCTCGAGCGACCTGGGCGCCTTCCCCTTCGCGCCCGGCATGGTGGACCGCGTGGTGGTGACGCCCTCGAGCGCCACCGTCGCCGCGGGCGCCACCTTCACCTTCACCGCCACTGCTTACGACGCCTCGAACAACCCGGTGCCTTCGGCCACCTTCACCTGGTCTGCGCTCGCTGCCGCCGGCGTGGTGAACAGCAGCGGCGTGCTCACGGCCTCCTGCACCCCGGGCAGCATCAACAACGGCGTCACCGCCACCAGCAACGGCCGCTCGGGTTCGGCGAACGTCACCATCAACACCGCGCCCATCGCGAGCCTGGTGGTCACCCCCGGCAACGCCACGGTGCGCTCGCAGCAGGGCCAGCAGTTCAGCGTGATGGCCCTCGACGTCTGCGGCAATCCGGTGGCCAGCCCCGCGGTGACCTGGGTCGCCACGGGCAGCGCGGGCATCATCGACGCCTCCGGTCAGTACACCGCCGGTTGCACGCGCGGCGCTTTCCCCATGGCCATCGTCGCCACCGCCGGAGCCATCACCGGCCGCGCGTCGGTCACCGTGGATCCCGGTCTGCTCTCGAACGTGAGCGTGAGCCCCACCTCGGCGACCCTCGCCGTCAACGGCACACGGCAGTTCACCTCCAGCGCGGCTGACGGCTGCGGCAATCCGCTCACCTCGACCATCAGCTACGCCACCACCGTGCCGGGTGGAAACGTGAACACCTCGGGGCTGTTCAGCGCCGGAGCGACACCGGGCACCTTCGCCGCCGGCCTCACCGCGAGCGCGAGTGAAGGGGCCATCACGCGCTCGGCGTCTGCGAACCTCACCATCACCGGCGGCGCGGTGGCCACCGTCACCGTGATGCCCTCCAACGCGACGCTCGGCACTGGCGCCACCATGAACTTCATGGCCATCGCGGTCGACAGCCTGGGCAACATGATCGCCGGCACGCCCACCTGGAGCGTGGTCGCAGGCGGCGGCACCATCAACGCGAGCACCGGCAGCTTCACCGCGGGCGCGACGGCGGGCACCTTCACCAACACGGTGCAGGCCACCATCGCGGGCGTGAGCGGCTTTGCCACCGTCATCGTGCAGCCGGGCGCCGTGACGCGCGTGGTGATCGCGCCGATGAGCGTGACGCTCGCGCCTTCGGGCACCACCACCTTCACCGCGCAGGCGATGGATGCGAACAACAACGTGGTGACCGCGCCGGTGACCTGGGCGGCGACCTCTTCATCGGGCGCCATCACGCAAGGCGGCGTGTTCACCGCGGGCACCAGCTCGGGCAACTACCCCGCGGCGATCACCGCCACCGTCAACGGCATCAGCGGCACCGCGAACGTGAGCATCAACGCGGGCGCGCTCGCGCAGCTCACCATCACGCCTTCCGTGGCCACCACGCAGGCTGGCGGCACCGTGGGCTTCACGGCGACCGGCCGCGATGGCAACGGCAATACCCTCGTGGTCACGCCCACGTGGAGCGTGGTGGCAGGGGGCGGCACCATCTCGAGCGCCGGCGTGTTCAGCGCGGGCACCATGACGGGCACCTTCGCCAACACCGTGCGCGCCGAGTCGAACGGCGTGACCGCCTTCGCCACCGTGACCGTGTCACCCGGCCCGCTCTCGCGGCTCGAGCTGACGCCCACCTCGGCGACGCTGGAACCCGGCGGCCTGCAGCAGTTCAGCGCGGTGGCCCAGGATGCGTTCGGCAACCCGGTCGGCGCGCAGGTCACCTGGAGCGCGAACGCGAACGCCGGCAGCATCAGCGCGGGCGGTCTCTTCACCGCGGGCTCGATGCCGGGTGACTACCTGGATGGGGTCACCGCGACCTCGGGCAACGTGACGGCCACGGCGAGCATTCGGGTGGGCATGCCCCTGGTGGTGGATGCGGGCACCGACGCCGGCATGGTGGAGACCGACGCCGGGGTGGATGCGGGAATGATCAACAGCGACGCAGGGATGAACCCGGCTGACGGCGGCTCGCAGGTGATGCCCGATGGCGGCAGCGGCAACATCATCGGCAACTCGTCGGGCTGCGGGTGTTCCTCGAGCGACGCGATGGCCCCGCTGTTCGGCCTGCTGCTCCTCGCGCTGCGCCGCCGTCGTTTCGCCCGGTGACACGCACCCGGTCGCGGCTGGGGCTATGTTGCGGCGAGCGTGAGGCGCGTCGCAGTGGTGCTCAGCCTGCTGTTCGCGACCTGGACGCAGGCGGCTGAGCTCACGCCCATCACGCTGCAGCTCAAGTGGCGTCATCAGTTTCAATTCGCCGGGTACTACGTGGCCGATGCGCGCGGGTACTACCGCGAGGCAGGGCTCGAGGTTCGTTTCGTGGAGGCCACTCCGGGTCTCAAGCCGATCGATGAAGTGGTCGGAGAACGCGCGCAGTTCGGCATCGGCACGACCGATCTCCTGCTCTACCGGCACGAGGGCCAACCCGTCGTCGCGCTCGCGGCGATCTTCCAGCACTCACCCATCGCGTTGATGACGCTGGAGAACGCGGGCAAGTCGCTCACCACGCTCAAGGACAAGAAGGTGATGGTGGAGCCGCACTCCGCGGAGATCACCGCCTTCTTGAGCCGCGAAGGGCTGGGGCCCGGTGCTTTGCAACAGGTCGAGCACTCGTTCGACCCCGCGGATCTGATCGACAAACGCGTCGAGGCGATGTCGATCTACGTGACCGACGAGCCGTGGACGCTCGCCAAACGAGGCGTGCCGTATTCGCTCTACTCACCGCGCAATGCGGGCATCGATTTCTACGGCGACACGCTCTTCACCACCGAGAGCTACCTCGCCACGCATCCCGACGTGGTGAAGGCGTTCCGCGAAGCGAGCCTGCGCGGCTGGCGCGAGGCGATGGCCGACCCGGAGGCGGCGATCGAGCTGGTGCTCCGGCGCTCCGACCGCAAGTCACGCGCGCAGCTGCGTTTCGAGGCCGACGCGATGGAGCCGCTGCTCCAGTTCGATCTGATCGAGCCTGGCTACATGAGCGCGGTGCGCTGGCGGAGCATCGCCGAGGTGTACACCGAGGCAGGGCTGCTGCCGCCCGCGATCAACCTCGACGGCTTTCTCTACGCCGCGCCCACGCCCATGCCGCGCTGGGTGACGGTGGCCCTGGTCTCGTTGATCACCCTGACCCTCATGCTGGCCGTCGGCGCGGGCGTGATCGCGCGCTCCAATCGCCGCACGCGGGAAAGTGAAGCGCGCTTCCGCACGTTGTTCGAGCGTTCACCTGATCCGAACTTTCTGCTGCGTGACGGGCGCATCATCGACTGCAACCTCGCCGCGGCGCGCGCCCTGGGGTTTGCGACCATTCAGGAGATGGTCGGGCTGCGGCAGGCGGAGATCTCGCCCCCCCAGCAAGCCGATGGGTCGTCATCGGAGGCGCTGGCCAATTCGTACATTGCAGAGGCATTGCGCGATGGCGTGCATCGCCACGAGTGGGATCACCGGCACGTCGATGGGCACCTGGTGCCCATGCGCATCACGTTGGCGAAGATGCGCCTCGATGGCTCCGACGCACTCTTCGCCAGCGGGCAGGACATCTCGGAGACGCGCAAGCTCGAGCAGTCGCTGCGCAAGGCGTCGGAGGAAGCGGGCGCTGCGAGCCGGTTGAAGAGCCAGTTCCTCGCGAACATGTCCCACGAGGTGCGCACGCCGCTCGCGGCCATCCTGGGGGTGGCGGAGCTGGGGCGTGACTCGCACTCGCTCGAAGACGCGAAGGATCTCTTCTCGATCGTCGCGGGCGCGGGTGAGACGCTGCTTTCGCTCGCCAACGATCTGCTCGACGTCTCGCGGCTCGAGGCCGGGCGGCTGCGCATCGAAGAGGGCCTCGTCGACGTGCGCGCGCTGGTCGAGCAGAGCGTGGGGCTGGTGCAGGCCCAGGCGCAGCGTAAGGGTCTCGCGCTCACGGTCACCGTCGAGCCCGAAACCCGGCTGACGGTGAAGGGCGATCGCGGGCGCCTCGGGCAGGTGCTCACCAACCTGCTGTCGAACGCAGTCAAGTTCACCGACGCGGGCAGCGTGCAGGTGCTCGCGAAGGTGAACGCCGGCGTCTTGACCTTGAGCGTGACGGACACCGGCGTGGGGCTCTCCCCTTCGCAGCAGGAGCGGCTGTTCGAGCCGTTCACCCAGGTCGACGAGAGCGCGTCGAGACGTCACGGCGGCGCAGGTCTCGGGCTCGCGCTCAGCCGGCAGATCGCGCGGTTGATGGGCGGCGAGCTGACGCTCCAGAGTGCTCCGGGCCAGGGCAGCACCTTCACCTGCACGGTGCCCGCGGCGCTGGTGGACCCCGAGGCCCCGGTGACGGCGCCTGTGTCGATGGTCGACCTCTCCCGGCTGCGCGTGCTGGTGGTGGAGGACAACAAGGTCAACCAACTGCTCGCCACCAGCCTGCTGCGAAAAGCCGGCGCGACCGCGGAGGTGGCGGAGAACGGCGTGCTGGCCATCGAACGGCTCGAACGCGGGCCCACCGACTTCGACGTGATCTTGATGGACGTGCAGATGCCGGAGCTCGACGGCCTGGAGACCACGAGGGCGCTGCGCCGGATGGCCGCGTTCGAGAAGACGCCGATCGTCGCGCTCACCGCGCACGCGTTGGAAGAAGAGCGCGAACGGTGCCTGGCCGCGGGAATGAACGGGTACCTCTCGAAGCCGATCGAGGTCGCTGCGTTCTACGCCACGCTGCGCAAGTACCTGCCGCTCAGGGAGTGAAGTCGCTCTTCGCCTGCTCGAACGTGGCGTGTTGCTCCGCGACGTCGAAGGTGAAGCCGGTCGCCTCGATGCGCAACCGGGGCCGGGTGAGCACGATGCCCGCGTCGGAAGCGGCCTGACCCGCTGCGCCCACGCTGCGATCGAAAGCGACGGTGGGCGTGGCCGCGCGCAGCTCGTTGGGCCCCACCATCGTCACCCCGCCTGTGCCTTCGAACTGCCCGGAGAAGAGATTGCCCGTCACCAGCGGCGCCGACAGCCGCGTGCCGTCGGCGATGAGCAGCACACCCGCGTCGTAGACCACCACGTCGCCCGGCGTTCCCACTTCGCGAAACACGTCGAGCCGGTTGGCCGTGGTCACCACGCGAAGGGTGTCGGCCGACCACGAGCGGATCGCGACGCGTTCGAGGCGGAGATCCGGGTGCGAGGGATCGCGCACGGGCTGCGGCGGCCGTGAACACGAACACATCAAGCACAGTGAAACCCAGATCCGCACGCGCGCGACCATTACATACTGCGGCCCGAGGCGCCGTCTGCTGCTCAGCCTGCTGCACACGACGCTCGACCGGTTGAGCCTCCCTCACCCCGACCCGCTCCCGAAGGGAGAGGGGGCTTCAGAGTCCGCGTTGGGTGACGAGGTACACGGCGAAACTTCCCAGCCAGTGACCCCCTTCGTAGTGCTCACCGGTGACTGACTCGAGGCCAGCCGTACGATGCGAAAGCGCCGCCGCCTTCAACGCCGCCACCCGCGGATCCGCAGCCGGGAGCGCCGAGACGATCCCCTCCAGCATCCACGCGCGCGACAGGTTGAGACCATCGAGATGCGCGAGCTTCGGATCCGAGCGATCCGTCACCACCTCGGGCACCAACCACCCCTTCGCCCCGCTCTCGGGAATCGACGGCAAGAACGTGCGCAGCCACGGCGCATACTTTTCCGGCGTCAGGACCCGCCGCATCAGGTCGGCCTCCGCGAGACACGGCGAGAGAAAGTCCTGCCCGCCCGGTTCGTACGCGAGCGGGCAATCGCGATCCTTTCCGTAGAACACCTCCACCCGCTCCTGCAGCAGCTCGAGCAGGGCCGCATCACCCGCCACACGCGCCCAATCGAACACCAGCCCGAACGCGAACGCGGTCTGGTCGTGTTCACCCACCCGAATCGGCCTCGACAACTTCGGCAACCACTTCGACAACCGCGCCGCGGCCGCACGTTCGAGGGGCTCCAACGCCTTGACCCACTGCTGCGCTTCGGGCGTCTTCCATTGCCGCAGCTCCGCGGCCAGCTGGAGCAACCACGCCAGCCCATACGGCCGCTCGAAGCTCACCCGCCCGGGCCCCTCGAAGTACTTCAGCTCGGTGGCCAGGTTCTTCGCGGTCAGGCTCTGCGCGAGCGCCTTCTTCGCGTCAGTCGCCCACGGCGCCTCGGGAAACGTGCGCGCCAACCGCGCCAGCAGCCAGTGCCCGTGCACCGACGAGTGCCAGTCGTAACAACCGTAGAACGCCGGGGTGAGCTGCCGCGGCGCCTTCACGTCTTTCACGCCGTTGAGCACGTGCGCGAGCTTGTTGGGGTACTCGCGATGCACGCAGGCCAGCGCGAGGCGGGTGAAGCGCGCGGCGGTTGCTGCGTCGAAGGCCTGCGTTTCAGCCCGCACCACCGAGGCACCCCACAACGACACCATCAACACGACGATTCTCATGAGTCCCCCACCCTCAGCCGCTGCGGAGGGTCAGTAATAAGGTGTGGATCAACGGTCTTGCCCCCGGCAACCAACGAGTGCCATGACGGCCCTCGCCTTCTCCCACGGGTACATGTCGAACGACCTCGCCGCGGTGGCCGACCCTCTTCGTACGCTCGCCCTGGCCGCGCGGGACGGGGAAAGTGTTGCTTTTACGCAGCTTTACGAGCGCACCCGGGACCAGGCGTGGCGGGTTTTGTACAAGGTGGTGGGCCAGAGCCCCGACCTGGAAGACCTCGTTCAGGAGTCCTACATCCAGCTGATGCGGGCGCTGAAGACGTACCGGGGTGATTCGCGGGTCTCCACGTTCCTCCATCGGGTGTGCGTCAACGTAGGGCTGATGCACCTGCGGGGCAAACGGCGCCGCAAAGAAGAGGCGACCGACGAAGTGCCTGAGCACGCCACCGACGAACGCCATGACCCCGAGCGGGCGGCCCAGGTCAAGCAGGCCGCCGTGCTGGTGCAGCGGGCCCTGTCGGAACTGAGCGAGGAAAAGGCGTCGGTCTTCGTGTACCACGAGCTCCTGGGCATGAAGCCCGAGGAGATCTCCGAGCTGGTCGACTGCCCCGTGAACACCGTGCGCTCGCGCCTCAACCGCGCCCGCCAGGATTTCACGTTGGTCGTCGTGAAGCTGAAGCGAGGCGATGCATGAGCCACCTCGAACACGACACCCTCTGGGCGCTGGCCCGCACCGAGCTCGACGCGGCCGCCGCGCAGAACGCGCAAGCCCACCTCGCCGGTTGTGCTGATTGCCGGGTGGCCTTGGAAGACGTGCAGCTCGCGCAGCAGGTGCTCAGCGTGTTGCCCGAGCCGCCTCCCATGCCGGAGCAGATGGCGCGCCGCGTGGGTGCGTCGATCGCCGAAGCCGCTGATGCGCAGGCCGCGAAGAGCTTCACCTCGTGGTGGTCGTCGCTCTTCACGCCCCGCTTCATTCTCGCGGCCGCGATGGGGGTGGTGCTGGTGACCGCCGCTGCGTGGTTGCTCGCTTCCACCACGCCCCAACCGATCCCCCCTGCGCCCATCGCGCTTCCGGTGCCCTCGCCTGCTCCTGCGCCCGCTCCGCTCGTCGGGGCCCCTGCGAAGAAGTTGTCCGCCACCGTGGCGAGCGCGAACAAGTCGACCGCCAAGAAGGCCCAGGTGCTCGCCGAAGGTGCGACCGTCACCACGCAGAAAGGCGGCAGCGTGTGGATGAAGCTGCCCGATGGTTCTCGCGCAGGGCTGACGGCCACGTCTGAAGTGAAGCTGCACACGCTCGAAGAGAAGCAGCTCACCCTCGAGCTGACCCGGGGCAGCCTGGCGATGGTGGTGCCGCACCGTGAAGATCGCGTGCTGACCGTGCGCGCCGGCGACCTGCAGGTGGTCGATCTCGGCACCCGCTTCCTGGTCTCGCGTGAAGCGAACCGCACGCTGGTGGCCGTCGAAGAGGGCAAGGTGCAGGTCAACACGCCGTCGGGCAGCCGTGAGGTCACCGCCAATCACGCCGTCAGCTGGAGCAACGGCCAGCTCACCGAGCTCGCCTGGGAGCCGACGCCCGCCGCCGCGCCGAAGACGGCCAACGTGGAGCCGGTGCCCGAAGGTCAGCCCGACTCGATCGCGCGGCTGGGTGACGAAGAGCAACCGGAAGACGGCCCGCCGCCTCCCGAAGAAGTGCAGGAGGAAGAGGACCTGACCCAGGCCCCTCCGCCCGATCGCACGCCCATCGCCGCTGACGAGCAGTGGGCCGGTCCTCCCGTGAAGAACACGCCGGCGCCGGTGGCGTACAAGCGCATGAGCACGGCCGAGCGCGGCTTCTCGCTCAAGAACATCGAGCGCAAGTTGCGTGAAGTGGGCACGGTGATCACCTCACCCACGGGCCGCGCGGCGGCAGCTCGCAACGTCATGCTCACGGCAGATGCCAATGATTGTCATCACGCGCTTCGCTTGGCAGATCGCTGGCTGAGCGAGCCCATCACCGGCGCGGCAAATGAAGCGGAGATGCGGCGCGGTGTGCAGCTGCAGCAGGTGCGCTGCCTCAATCACCTCGGCCGCACTCAGGATGCCGAGACGATCCTGAAGATGATTCAGACCGTGCACTGACTGCGACGAAGCGGGGAGAGGGGCCGTCGAAGCTCCCGCGCTGAACGAAAAAAGCCCACGGCGTCGGCCATGGGCTTCTTCGAAACACCACCGAGCTGAAACTCAGCCGACGTTCAGCGTGAAGCGGCCACCGTTGCGAGCAAGCTCAGCGCGCATGTCTTCGCGGAACTGACGCTGCACCGACGCGTTGCCGATGATGCCCACGCAGCCCTCGGTGCCGGGCGTGCCACCATCGGGGTGAATGCGGAGCAGGCTGCGCGTCGCACCGACCCGCGAGTCGAACTTGTTGCTCATCGCGAAGCTGTAGCCGACCCCGCCGACCGTCATGCTGCGGTTGCTGCGGCTCCAGAGGTGCGGGGTGACGGTGTACGCGCCGGGAGGAAGGCTGCCCCTGCCGAACCCGCCGCTGCGGAAGTCGTAGGAGCGGCCGTTCACCGTGATCTTCCCGGTGACCATCTGCGAACGGGTACCAGGCCCACGAACGCGATCGAAAGACGCAGTGCGGTTGGCACCCGACGCGCCGCGAGGAGCGGTGACGGCTTCGGTCGGTACGGGGCGCGGCGTGGTGCCGGGCCGGGAAGGACGGGCCGGTTCGAAACCATCCTGGAGGGCGCGCAGGGTCTGCGGGCCGACCTTGCCGTCGACGTCGATGCCCTTCGCCTGCTGGAAGGCGCGAACCGCACGCTCGGTGCGCGAGCCGAAGTCACCGTCGACCCCGCCCGGGCTGAAACCGGCTGACTGCAGTTTTTGCTGGAGGTTACGGACTGAAGAGCCGCTGGAACCGATGGAGAGAGTCACAAAAAGGTTCTCGCAAAGTGGAGGTCAGAGGTTGTCACTTCGACGCGCCGAGTCAGAAGATCTTGCCCGGCCCGAGGATCAGCGCGGGCTGCGCTTCGTAGTCAATCTTCAGCCGCTCCGGCGGCCGGGGCATGTCGGGGAGCACGGCCACCGCCTTGACCGCCACCGACGCGGGCTGCCGGGCATCGACCTTCGCCTTGAGCGCGGTGAGCGCAGCGCCTTCGAGGCTCACCACCGCGGGCAACGAGGTGATGGCGGCCTTGTCGGCCACCTTCTGGCCGTTGACCGAGAGCACCACTGAGGTGACCCGGGTGTTGATGTCGAGCGCCGCACCGGTGGCCCCGTCGACGAAAGCGAGCTTCTTGATGGTCAGCTCGACGCGCTGCACCAGGTTCGAGGTGACCTTGAGATCGCCGATGACCTCGTAGTCCGACGCGCTGAGCACCTGGAGCGTGTCGTCGAAGGTGAACTCGCAGCCGCCCGTCACCACCCGGGTCGCCACCATTTTATCGCCCGCCGGGATCGCTTCGCCGCAGGTGAAGGTGGCGCTGATGGTGATCTCGGTATCGCCCTTCACCGAAGGAACACCCTTCGTCTCGTCGATGCGAATCTCGGCGGGTCCACACGCCGTCAACGCCAACACCACGAGTACTGCCGATCGCACGTTCGTCATCTCTGTCCTCAGTTGGGGGGGGAACCGGCCAGGCGGGGAAGCAAAGCATGGCCTGATTCCACGCGAGGCTCTAGACTCTGGCGGCACGTTTTTTACGGCTCGGTCGTCACTTCTGAAGGATTGTGTTTTTGGGCGCCTACCGCATCGCTCGTCAGGTGATCCCCACCGGGGGCTATCTCGAGACCTATGTGGGCCGGCAGGTGGGGACCGACAAGCCGGTGCTGCTCAAGCACTTCGTGCACCCGCCTTCGCTCGAAAAGTTGATGGAGAGCCTGCGCCTCATCCGCGGGCCCGCGCTGGCGAACGTGCTCGAGGTGGGCACCGGCGCCGACGGGCTGTGGCTGGTGGTCGAAGCCGCTGAAGGTGAATCGTTGCGCTGGGTGATGTCGACCCTGGCGCGCGCCGCGGGGTTCATCGCGCCCAACGAAGGTCTGGCCGTGGTGGCCCGGGTGGCCCGAGCGCTCGACGCGCTGCACAAGCAGGGGCTCGCCCACGGCGACGTGTGCCCCGCGACCATCTTCTTGAGCGCTCGCGGCGAAGTGCAGCTCCACGACGGAGGCATCGCGGCAGTCTCGAGTGCGCAGGCCGAGCTGGGTCCCTGCCGCAGCGAGCTCAACGCGCTGGCGCCCGAGCAGGTGAGCGGGCCCGCCAGCATCGAGAGCGACGTCTTTCGGCTGGGCCTGGTGTTGTACGAGCTCTCCGTAGGCCGCCCGCTGTGGAACAGCCCTTCGGCGCCGCACCTGTGTCACGCCGCCAGCACGTGGGCCGGGCTGACCCGCGAGAAGGTGAAGCAGGTGCCCGAACCCTGGCTCACCCTGCTGGTCACCATGCTCGCCGTGGAGCCCCGCTCGCGGCCCTCGATGGAAGAGGTGATCGTCGTTCTCGATCAAGCGGTCCGGCAGAACCAGTGGGCCACCACGGCTCAAGAGATCGCCACCCTCTTCGCGCGCGCGGGCCAGGGCCGCGTTTCTCCATTCGAGCTCCCGGGCATGCAGGAGCTCCACCTCGTTCCGTTGACGCCGCCCGGCGGTGTGCCCGCGGTGACGGGCCCTGCCGTGGTCGCGCGCGTCACCACCAGGAAGATGACGCGAGAGATGCTCGCGGTGGCACGCGCTGACACCGCCGCGCCCGAAGCGACCAACGCGTCCCTCCAGGTGCGCGCCGCCAACCTGCTCGTCGAGCAGGGGAAGCTCTCCCGTGCACAGCTGTGCGCGGCGTTGGAGGCGGTCGGCAAAGACGGCGACGTGAGTTCGTTGTTGATCGACGAAAGCGGCGTCGACGAAGACGCGCTGGTGGCGGCCGCCGCTGAGCTCACCCGCACTCCGTCGATCAGCATGAAGAAGCTGGCGGAGGCGGTCCCTTCGAAAGAAGCGTTGGCGCTGGTGCCGATCGCGCTGTCGCAGGCGACGCAGAGCGTGCCGCTCGGACTCAAGAGCGGCAGCCAGCTGATGGTGGCCATGGCCGACCCGATGGATCCCCAGGCGCTCGAACAGCTCAAGGCGGCGATCAGTCCGCGCAGTCTCATCGCGTTTCGCGCCGGCACCCGGGCGCTGTCAGTGGCGCGCGCGCGGTTGTACGGAAAACCGACTTCGTCGCAGCCGGCGAGCGCGGCGGTGGGCGGTTCGAACCTTGCTCCGCGCATCATCGACGCGTTGCTCGGCCTGCAGGGGCTGCGGGGCACGCACGCGCAGCAGCTGGTCGCGTTGTCGAGCGGGCTCTCGCGCAGGCTGGGCGCCTCCCCCGCAGAGGCCACGCAGGTGGCGCTCGTCGCGCGCGCCATGGTGACGGGCGCGCTCGCCGCCGGCCGCCTGCCGCATGAAGTGCCGAGGCTGGCCGAAGTGCACGAGCGGCTGGGCATCACCGAAGCCGACGAGTTCATCGAGGCGCTCCACGCCTTCCCTGCCCAGATGCCGGAGCGGCCGATGGTGAAGGCGGTGGTGGTCGCTTTTGCGTTCGCAGCGCACGCCGGTGAACCACGCCCTTCGGGGAGCCGACTGGGTGGGGCGCTCAGCAGCTTCCGCTCGCGGCACCAGCTGCCCCAGGTGTTGGTCGAGGCGCTGATGGTCGAGCTGAGCTGACGCACGGCCCTCGACTCCGCTCGGGAGGAACGGTAGCAGCGGGGTCATGAAACGTCTCTCGCTCAGCCTCCTCACGCTGCTGTGTGCCTGCGAATCTGCCGGCGTGGCGAAGATGGATTTCCGCCGCACGCCCCCGGTCGGGGTCACCGGCGGCACCTGGGTGGCGAAGTTCGGCACGCAGAACATCACCGACGCCGAGCTCGCCGCGCGCTTTTCCGAGATGAACCCGTACGCCCGCGCCCGTTTCCAGACCGTGGAGCAGCGCCGCGATTACGTCGAGGGCCTCGTGCGTTTCGAGCTGCTCGCGCAAGAAGCGGTGCGGCGCAACCTGCAGAACGATCCCGAAGTGGTCGAAGCCGCGCGCCGGGTGATGGTGCAGCAGCTGCTCAAGAAGGAGCTCGACGAAGGCAACGGCGGCGTCACCGACGCGCAGGTCGCCGCGTACTACCAGGCGCACACCTCCGATTACGTGAAGCCGGCGATGACCCGCCTCTCGCACATCGCCTTCAAGAAAGAGGATCGCGCGGCCGCCGAAGAGATCTTCGCGCAGGCCAAAGCGCTCGCCCCGCTCGACGCCGCGGGTTTCGGCAAGCTGGCCCGGGAGCGCAGCAACGACGAGCGCACCCGTGAGCTCGATGGCGACCTGCGCTTTCTGTCAGACGAGGAGCTCAGCACCCAGTACGGCCCCGAGCTGGCCACCGCGGCCGCTTCGCTGGTGCGGGTGGGAGACCTCGCGCCGACGCTCATCGAGACGCCCAAGGCGCTGCACATCGTGAAGCTCCAGGGCCGTCAGCTCGCGCTCAACCTCTCGGTGGAGCAGGCCAAGCCGAGCATTCAGCAGCTGCTGGCCAACGAGTCGAAGCAGGAGCGCTTCCGCGCCTTGATGGACAAGCTCAAGAAAGACGCGAACCTCGAGCTCAACGAATCATCCCTGGCTGCAATGGTGGTGGATCCGAAGGCGCCCGCGGTCGCGCCCAGCACGCCGGCACCTGGCTTCATCCCTGCGCCGCCGTCGACGAAGTAGGGCGCGGGTGCTACGCGATTGATCCAGATGCTTCGCACCTCCGCCCTCGCCTGCCTGCTCATCCTGGGCGCCTGCACCCAGCAGCAGAAGCCCCGCCAGGATCCCGCGGTGGTCGCCACCGTGAACGGCGAGGTGCTCAAGCGCGTCGATTTCGAGCGGCTGCTCTCGCGCGAGGCGCAGGCGATGGAGGGCAACGGCCCGCGTACGCCAGAGCAGGTCGAGCCGTACAAGCAGGCCCTGCTGGAGACGCTGATCGACCGCGCGTTGTTGCTCCAGGCGGCCGCGTCGGCTGGGGTGACGGTGACCACGGAAGAAGTGGATCGCCGGGTGCTGGCGCTCTCCTCTGAGTACCCCGCGGGCACGTTCGACGAGGCGCTGGCCAAGAGCCAGACCTCACGGGCCGCGTTGACGCGCAGCACGCGTGAGCAGCTCACCATCGAGAAGCTGCTCACCTCCGAGGTGCACTCGCGGGTGGCCGTGACGGAAGATCAGATTCGGCTCTATTACGAAGAGCACCAGGCCGACTTCACCGAGCCCGAGCAGGTGCACGCCCAGCAGATCGTGGTCAAAGGCCTCGATGAAGCCAAACGCGTGCAGCAACAGCTCTGGCAGGGAAAGAAGTTCCCCGACCTCGCGCGGCGTTACTCGTTGTCACCCGATGCACGCGTGGGTGGAGACCTGGGCTTCTTCGCGCGCGGCACCATGCCTCCGACGTTCGATGAGGTGGTCTTCAAGCTGAACGTGGGCGGCACGAGTGAAGTGGTGTCGACCGAGTACGGCTTTCATCTCTTCCGGGTGTTGGAGAAGAAGCCGGGCCGCAAGCGTGAGCTGGGTGAGGTGCGGTCGCTCATCGAGGAGCGCATGCTCTCGTCGCTGCGCAGCGACGCGCAGCGGGCCTACGTGGCCGCCTTACGAGCCAAAGCAGCGATCGTGATCAACGACGAGTCACTCTCACTCGTCTCCGGCCGCGCCGCCCCGGGCCAATCCGTCGAGCCGTAATCCCCTCTCCCTCCGGGAGCGGGCCAGGGTGAGGGAGCCCGAAATCAGTGCAAGGTCCGAGGGACATCGAAGTCCTCGAACTTCTCCGGCCGCATCGAATCCGAAGGCCAGACCCCCACGGTGATCAACATCACCGACACGCCCAACAACGCCGCGGCGATCACTCCTTCTTCCCTCCACGAAGCACCTCGATGATCCGCAGGCGTTCGTTCGCGTGAATCGATCGCCGTTCGCCGTCGAACAAAGTCCGCACCGACGTCGGCAACCGGTTGTTGATGGTATCGAGGTCGTCCTCATTGCGAAGCGCGAGGGTCAACGCGCCCAGCTCCTGAGCGAGCGTGAGAATCTCGCCCTCCTCGGGCACCACCATCAACGTCACGTTTCCGTACGTACGCTCGCCCTCGGGCATCAAGTTGATGTTGGTGTTGCCGGTGATCTTCCCGGTCGCGAGCACCACCACGTTCTGAAGCAAGGTGAGCGCCACCTGCTGATTGGTATCGGGATCCTTGAACGTGCCGATCACGTCGATGTGATCATTCGGCCGTACCCACCCGCCGACGGCCGAAGACGCGCGCGCATCAATCGTCACCGCCCGCATCTTCTTCACCACCTTGGTGGTGAGCCGTTCAGCGGCGCGGGAGGTCTCGAACTGGCTCCACAACAACGGGTCGCCCGCCTGCAACGACACCATCACCTTCTGGCCGATCACGTACGAGGCGGAGTCGGGCTTGACCACCGACGAAGTGATGAACTGCTCGGGGATCGAACGCTGACTGACCATGTCCATGGTGATCACCGTGCCTTCGGACACGTCGACGGTGGCGACCACCACGGGCACCAGGTTGTAGCCCTTGCGAAGGTTGACCCGCTCGCGTTGAAGCCCCGACCAGCCGATGACGAAAGCAGCCAGGCCCAACACGACTCCGATGATCAGCGGCGTCTTTCCCTTGAGCATGGAGACAGGAGCCGGCCTCGCGAAAACCGTTAACGGCTATTCATTCTTCTTCGGAGCGGCCGCGCCGCGGATCACCTGGATGGTGTTGAAACGTTTCTGCTGCAGCACCTTCGTGCGTTCGCCCGACATCAACGTGCTGATCGTCGCGCGGCCGCGTTCTTCGAGCACGTCGAGATCGTCTTCATTGCGCAGCGTGAAGGTGAGGCCCCCGAGCTCCTGCGCGAGCACCAGCAGCTCGGCCTCCTCCGGCAGCAGCATCAACGACACATTCCCGTAGGCGCGTTCGGCCTGAAGCAGCAGGTTCACGTTGGTGGTGCCGGTGATCTTCCCCGTGGCGAGCACCATCACGTTCTGCAGCATGGTCACCGCCACCTGCTCGTTGGTGAGCGGATCCTTGAAGCTGCCGATGATGTCGACGTGATCATTGGGCCGCATCCACCCGCCCACGCCGGTGGTGCCTTTCACCTCGACGGCCAGCGCGCGCGCCCGCTTGATGATGCGGGTGGCCAGGCGCTCCACCGCGCGTGAACTCTCGAACTGATTCCACAGCAACGGATCACCCGCGGCCACCGCCACCTGCACCTTCTGCCCCACCACGTAGTTCGCAGAATCCGGCTTCACCACCGACGAGGTGACGAACTGCTCGGGCACGCTGCGTTGCGAGAGGTGCTCCATCGAGACCACGGTGCCTTCGGAGAGATCGACCGTGGCCACCAACACCGGCACCAGGTTCCACCCGCGGCGCACGTCGGCCTGCTCCTTCATCAACGCGCTCCACGCGACGGCAAACCCCATCAGCATCATCCCGGCGGCGAGCGCGAGCGGCATGCCCTTCGCGTGCGTCCACGGAGCGCCGCGGTAGGCAGGCGGGCGCATCGCGCGCAGGGGCGGTGAAGGCGTGGGCACCCGGCGCAACGGCAACACCGGCGGGTCTCCGTCGTACGCGAGCCCCGACAACGACAACTCGAGCGACTCCACCTCGGCGTCGCGGCCCGACTTCTCCCAGAGGTAGTCACTCTTCGGCAGCGCAGGGGCCGGCTGGTCGTACGCGAGACCCGACAACGAGCGCTCGAAGGCCTCGACGTCGGCATCCCGGCCCGACTTGTCCCACAGATAGTCACTCATCCGAGCTGACCTCCGAAGGAGCGAGGCCCAGCTTCTCGCGCAGCAGCGCCATGCCGCGGTGCAGGTTCACCCGCACGCTTCCAGGGGTGAGCCCGGTGCGTTCGGCGATCTCCGGGCCGGTCATGCCTTCGATGAGCCGCATGGCCAGCGTCTCCGCGTAGGCCTCGGGCATCTTCTGCAACGCCAGCAGCACCTTCTTCGCGTCGGGCGCGCCGCTGCGATCGGGCGCCGCCTGGTGGTGCGCGTCATCGAGCGACTCACTGGGGTGCGCATCGCGCAGGTGCCGGGAAGCCTGGTTGCGCGCGAGCTGCGTCAGCCAACCGGGGAAGGCCTGATCATCTTCCAGCGAACCCAGCTTCTGGAAGACCAGCAGAAACACGTCCTGCACCAGGTCCGACGCGTCGGAGGCCGGCACGCGGGAAATCATGATCGCGTGCACCAGCTTGCCGAAGTGCCCATGCAGCGCGTTGAACGCCTCGTGATCGCCTTTCCGTGCAGCCCCCACCCAGCTCACCCACACGGCGCGCGACCGTTCTCTGCTGGCGGAGGCGCCCCGGGGCTCGTCGAGCAATGCGGCGGAGGGCGCCATGGGCAGGGCACAGGAGACCACGACTCTGCTCCCCGTTAACGCCCCCGCCAATCGTGCGGATTCGTTGGCCGAACCTCACGGTTTGGCAATGGCAGGAGGGCCGGACGTACAGCATTTCCATGGTATGGCTCGACCCGTGAATCGCCTCCTGATCACCCTCCTCTGCCTTTCCGCCCTCGTCGCGCGGGCCGAGCTCATCGACCGCGTCGCGGCGGTCGTGAACAACGACATCATCACGCTCTCCGAGGTGGAGACCCGCATCGCCCCCGACGCCCAGCGGCTGCGCAACGAGCCCGACGCCACCAAACGCGCCGAGGCCCGCACGGTCATGGTCAAACGCGGCGTCGATCTGCTCATCGGCGAGAAGCTGATGGAGAGCCAGGTGCGCGAGCTGAACATCGAGGTCGCCGACTCCGAGATCGAGATGGGCATGGATGACGTGAAGAAGCAGAACAACATCACCACCGAACAGTTCGAAGGCCTGCTCGCCCAGGAGGGCTACACCCTGAGCAGCTACAAGGCCTTCATGCGCAAACACCTCGCGCGCCTCAAGCTGGTGAACCTCAAGGTGCGCAGCAAGGTGAAGATCTCCGACGAAGATCTGAAGGCTGAGTACGCGCGCTGGGCCCACGACGAGGCGAACGAATTCGAAGTGCACGCCCGCCATCTGCTGGTGCAGGTCGCGCCCAAAGCCACCGCAGAGCAAATCGAAGTGGCCCGGCTGAAGGCGACCATGCTGATGGAAGAAGCGCGCAAGCCCGGCACCAACTTCGCCGAGTTGGCCAAGAAGAAGAGCGAAGGCCCTTCGGCCGCCGATGGTGGTGACCTCGGCTTCTTCAAACGCGGCGTGATGGTGGCGGAGTTCGAGAAGGCGGCTTTCACCCTGCCGGTGGGCGGCATCTCCGACCCCATCCGCACCAAGTTCGGTTGGCACGTGCTCAAGGTCGAAGAGCACAAGGTGCTCGCCGCGCCCCCTTTCGACGAAGTGAAGGAGCAGCTGCGCGACAAGATGCTTCGCGGCCAGCTGGAGAAGTACACTGACCAGTACGTTCAGGAGCTCCGGGCGGCCGCGGTCGTCGACGTGAAGATTTAGAGAGAATCCCCCACGGATTCCGTGGGCCCACGCCACTGATGCACCCGGGGTGAGTGTGTGAACGCGACGGCTCGGGTGCTCCAGGTACAAACTCCGCCAGATACCGCGGACTTCGGAGTGCTCTATGCCGAGCACTTCAAGGCCGTGTGGCGCACGTTGCAGCGCCTGGGCGTACACCCGGGTTCGGTGGACGACGCCACTCAGGAGGTCTTCGTCACCGCCTGGCGCAAGTGGCATGACTTCGAAGGCCGGTCGACCGCGCGCACCTGGCTGCTGGGCATCGCCATCCGGGTGGCCAGCGATACGCGGCGCAAACAGCGGCCGACCGAAGAGGTCTCCCCTGAGCTGCAGATGAGCGGGCCGGGGCCGGAGACGATGGCCGCGTCGAATGAAGTCGGGCGTCGGGTCGAGCAGCTGCTGGCGAAGTTGGAGCCAGAGCGGCGCGAGGTGTTGCTGCTGGTCGATCTCGAGGGCTATTCGGTGCCCGAGGTCGCCAGCGCCACCGGTATCAACCTGAACACGCTGTACACGCGACTCCGTTCGGCGCGGCAGCAGTTCGAAGAGCTCGTGAAGCGCGAGTCTGAGGAGTTGCGATGAAACCGCTCTCGAAAGAGGCGAGCGCCGCGTTGAGCGCGCTGCAGGCCATTGACCCCACCACGGCAGACGAAGCGCGGGTGCGTCGCAATCTCGAACGTGCACTGGGCGTCGTCGTGCCGGCGGCTTCCGTGGCCGTCGCCACCACTGCCGCCTCTGCCCACGCGGCGACCGGTGCGAGCCTGTCGAGTGGCATGGGCGTGCTGGGCCTGGGCGCGAAGGCGGTGGCGTTCGTGATGGCCGTCGGTGTGGGGGCTGCCGTGACGGTCTCCACGGTGACGGCCGTGAAGACGGCGCCTCAGGCCGTGGCGGCGCAGGAGATCGAAATCACCATCGACGCCCCCACCGTTCCCCCCGAGCGGAGTCGAGGGGCCACCGCTGAGCTCGAAATCGCCCCGGTTTCCCCGGCTCCCGCCCCCCCCATCGCTCCCCCCGAGAGCAGTCGAGAGGTCACTGCCGAGCCCGAAGTGGAGATCGCAACCGCTGCGGTTCAGCCCCGACTTCGTGCCCCCCCGCCGCCTCCGAACCCGCGCGTCGAGTTCACCTCTGCACCCGCGCCCGCCGCCGCGCCCGAGAAGGACGTCTTGCCGCCGCCGCCCTCACCTCCTTCGGAGCCCGAAGTCTCGGAGGCCGCTTACGAGCTCGAGGTCGAAGCGAACTTCCCCACTTGCGACGTGAAGACGGAGATGAAGGCGGCGCTGAGTGCACGCCGCCTGCTCAACGCGGATCGCGCAGAAGAGTCGCTCTTCCTGCTCGGCGCGTATCAGCGTCATTGCCCTTCAGGTCGCTGGAGCAACGAGGCCTGGGTGGTGCGCATGGCTGGCCTTTGCCACCTCGATCGCAACGCCGAGGTCATCGGATTGTTGCAGTGGTTCAGCACCGAGTACCCCGGCCGCCGCACCGCCGTGGTTTCGGAGCTGGGCCGGTTCTGCTCGGACGAGGTGCTCAAGCACGGCGAACCCTCTGCTGAGTAGCTAAGGTCCGCGCATGTCGCGGCCCCGCATCGGAATTTCTCTCGGAGATCCTTCAGGCATCAGCACCGAAGTGACGTTGAAGGCGCTCGCGTTGCCCAAAGTGAAACGTGCGCTCATCCCCGTGCTCTTCGGAGACGCGTCGGTGAAAGCCGGTGCCCTCGAGCTGCGCGTGGTCAGCCAGCTCGCCGCCGCCGATCGCCGCCCCGGAAAACCGACCCGCGCGGGCGGCCTCGCGCAGCTCGCGTACATCCAGTCCGCCGTCACCGCGGCGAAGCTCGGTGAGATCGACGGCATCTGCACCGCGCCGGTCTCCAAAGAAGCCATCACCAAGGCGGGCGTTCCGTTCTCAGGCCACACCGAGCTGCTCGCCGATGCGTTCGGCGCCGAGGTGATGATGCTGATGAAAGGCCCGCTGCTCTCAGTCGCGCTCGCCACCAATCATCTTCCGCTTCGCCTGGTGGCCGACGCGCTCTCGACCCCGAAGCTGGTGGCTCAGCTCGAGCTGCTCGATCGCGGCCTGCGCCCCGCACTCGGCCGGCGCCCGCGCATCGCAGTGTGTGGCCTCAATCCGCACGCAGGTGACGGCGGAGTCCTGGGCAGCGAAGAGGATCGGATCATCTCGCCTGCCATCAAGAAGGCGAAGGCCCGGGGCATCGACGTGAGCGGGCCGTTCGCGGCTGACGGCCTCTTCGCGGGCGCCCGGAGGTTCCCCTACGACGTCGCGTTGGCGATGTTCCACGACCAGGGCCTGGTGGCCACCAAGACGCTCGACTTCGAGCGAACCGTGAACGTGACGCTGGGGCTTCCGGTGCCGCGCACCTCGCCTGATCACGGCGTCGCCTACGACATCGCCGGGAAGAACCGCGCCGATCCCACGCCCATGGCCTCTGCGCTCCTCGAAGCAGCTGCGATGTGCGCTCGGAGCTGAGGGTCAGTTTCGGAGGCTGAAGACGTGCAGACGCCGTGGCTCAGTCTTTCGTGAGGGGGCCGCAGGCGCCCGCCGGCATGCCCGACTGCACCCAGCCGTCGATCAGCTGACGCTCGGCGAGGGTCGGCTGCTGCGGCATGCCGTACGGGGGCATCGGCTTGGTGGCGCCAGGGCGCATGCGCACGGCGATCTCCTCGCCGAGGTGCGGCACGGTGTGGCCGGCATTCTTGAGGTCTTCGCGGGTGGTGAAGTGAACCACGTACTGCACCCCCGCGTGGCAGCTGGCGCAGTTGGCCTGCAGCACTTGCCGCACGTCGCAGGGGAAACCGGTCAGCGGATCCACCGTGGTCATCGCGGGTGGTGGCTCGACTGCGGGCGTTTGTTCGGGCTCTGGCGCGATGCGCTCGGGACCACAGGCTGCTGCGAAAAACAGCGTCAGGAAGAGGGCTCGGTTCATGGAGCCCACTGTGGGCTCACAGGCAGCATCAAGAGAATCCGTATTCTTTGAACGTCACTGTTCTCAAGTAGTGAACAATGACGGCCTCTCGCCCCGACCCTCTCCCCGGTGTGGGGAGAGGGAGTTGGGTGGTTCAGCTGCGCGGCTTGGCGGTCGGCTGACCGGCCTGCTTCCAGCCCGCGATGCCTTCGGGGAGCACGGCCACGTTGGTGTAGCCGTTCTCCATGGCGCGCTTGGCGGCCTGCTGCCCCGCGCTGCACATCGTGTTGGCGCAGTAGAACACCAGCTTGCTGTTCTTGTCGGCCGGCAGCTCGGAGACCGCGTAGCTCGAGCTCGAGGTCAGCAGCACGGCGCCGGGGATGACGCCCTGCGAGGAGCGGGTCTCCTTGCCGTTGGCGTCGATGGGCGTGACGGCCTTCGCCTTGGTCCAGCTGGCGACGTCTGCGACGGTGGCCTTCGCGGGCTCCAGGCTCGCCTGGTGTTTGCCATCACCTTCACAAGCCAGCGCGGCGGTGGAACCGATGAGCGACGTGGCGACGGCGAGCGACAAAAGAATGCGCTTCATGTGAACTCCTTCGAGGGGGGTGAACGGGGCGAAACTAATGCGGAGGTGCACGGCCCGCCGCAAGCAGGTGATGAAACCTGCCGAATGGAAGTTTCACCCCAGTGATAACAACACCTTCAGAGGGCGACGGCGGTGAGCACCCGGGCGGTGAACACGTTGAGCAGGGTCCAGCTGGGGCCGCCGACACCTTCGAGCGCCAGGGTGACTCCGATGAACGCGAGCGCGGCGATCACCAGCCCGGCTGGGGACCACTTGAGCAAATCGAAGAGCGACTGGCGGTCCCACGAGGCGCCGTCGGCCAGCCCCCGGCGCTCCTGCACCCGGAACATCACGTAGCCGAACGGCACCAGCGCGCACATCCACGCGATGAAGTTCACCATCGGCACGCCGTGAAACCAGCCCGGCAGCGTGTGGTGCCACACCCAGCAGCCCACCGCGGTGGCGATGGGATCGATCTGCAGATCGAGCAGCGTGGCGAACGAGCCCACCGCGAGCGCCGAGAGCAGCGCTGACTTGCGCAACCACGAGAGCCGCTTGCGCAGTTGCCAGGTGACGAAGGTGGCCATGGCCAGCACCACGCTCCAGCCGATCATGGTGGCCACCGGCGCCACGAAGGGCTTGACCATCGTGTCGGTCAGGTTGGTCTCGTGGAAGAAGCCCAGCACGATGCCGCCGTTCTCGAGCACCGCTCCGTAGAGCAGGCCGACCCCGAAGAAGAGCGCGACGTGCGTGCGGTCGTGCACCCAGAGGTGCCACACCAGCAGCGCGGCCCAGGCGAAGTTCGACCACTCGTAGATGCGCAGCAGCAGCTCGGGCGAGAGCGGCGAGGGCGTGTGCCAGAAGAAGACGATGGTGGGCAGACCGAAGGTGAGCGCGAGGCTGGTCACCAGCATGCGGCGCGAGCCGGTGCCGTGGGTGAAGCGCACCACCTGGTAGATCACGAAGACCAGCAGCGGAAAGACGATGGTGTGCGCGAGGTCGCCACGCGCGGGGCTGAAGTTGGTCAGCTCGGTGTTGAGCAGCAGCACGCCGTAGATGAAGAACATCCACGCGGGCAGGTGGCGCCACAGCTCCTTGCGGGCCGCGGTGAGCGCAGGGCTCGGAGCCTCTGCCGGCATGGTGTTTTCCGAGGTGGTGGGGTCCATCGAGCGCGCAGCGTGTGCGGCTCAGCGTGTAGGCGTCAAGAGAGTCCCCCTTCGCGGCGAAGGTCACTTCGTGCGCAGGATGATCTCGGTCACTTCACCGCGGGGCCCGATGCGGAACGGAGGGCCCCAGTAGCCCGTGCCGTTGCTCGTGTACGTCGGCACGCCGTACAGCTTCTCGAAGCCCCGCACCACCGGCTGCTGCAGGCGCACGAACACCATGAACGGGAAGATCTGCCCGCCGTGCGTGTGGCCCGAGAGCATCAGCGAGATCGACGCGTCCTTCGCGTACTTCGCGAACCGCGGCTGATGCGCGAGCAGAATACGGGGCACGCCCGCGGGCGCCTGCGCGAACGCGACGTCGACCCGGGGGGCGTGGGCTTCTGAGAACCGCGCGCCTTCCACGTCGGTCACGCCGCCAATGACCAGCTTGCCGTCGGCGATCACCCGGTGCTCGTTGTGCAGCACGGTGAAGCCGAGCTTGCGGCCCTCGGCCTCCCAGCTCGAGCCGCCGTGGTAGTACTCGTGATTTCCCGTCACGTAGTAGACGCCGTACTTGCCGCGCATTTCGCCCAGCGGCGCGACCTCGTCGTGCAGCCGCGCGACGGAGCCGTCGATCATGTCGCCCGTCACCGCGACGATGTCGGGCTTGAGCGAGTTGACGTGATCAGCCACCTGCTTTGCGAAGTCACGGCCCAGCGTCTCGCCGATGTGCACGTCGGTGATCTGCACGATGCGAAACCCATCGAGGGAAGGATCGAGGCCGGCGATGTCGATCTCCACGCGCCTCGTCACGGGCCTCCTCGAGACGTAGAAACCCCAGGCCAACGCGGGCAGCACGACGGCTGCCACCCCGAACGCGCGGGCGCTCTGCCACGACGCCTCGAGCACCGTGAACTTTGAGGCAATGAACAGCGCGAGATCGGAGAGCGAGGTGACCACCAGCAACAACCCGAACGCGCCCATCCACACGAAGCCCAACCACTGAAAGATCTTCGCCGCGGGGCGCGGAAACAGCCGGCCGCCCAGAAAGCCCGCGAAGATCGACCCGAAGAAGATCCACACCATCACCCAGGCGATGGTGGCGAACGGCTCGGGCACGCCCGCATCGCGAATGAGGCGCGCGCCGAGGTACCAGTGCAGCCCGACGATCAAGCTGCTCAACACCGTCAGCAGGGTGATGCCTCGCACGAATAACAAAACCGGGATGTCTTTGAGGCTCGTGGGGGCTTCAGCGGTCGGCTCAGTGCTCATGGAGCGCCGAAAGGTAATGACTGCGGCAGGTCAGCGCCTCCACCTCCACACTTCTTCGTGAATCTGGAGCAGCTCCGCGCCAGACCTACAGTGTAGGTGCTGTCAACAAGGCGACCAGTCGCACCCGCTCGATGAGCATCGTCCTCGGTTTCGGCGCGCCTTACTGAGGGCCGAAGATCAGGAAGTATTGTTCGGGCAGGAAGGACTGACTCTCGAGCAGCTTGAAGCCCGCGTCCTTGAGTTCGGCTTCCACCTGCTCCGGCGGCATCTTCTCGGCTGAGTCGGGGCCCATCTTCGATTCGCGCGTGAAGTCGATGATCGCCAGCCGCCCACCGGGCTTGAGCGAGCTCTTCAGCTTCCTGAAGTAGTCCGGCCGCGCTTCGATGTGGTGGTAGGTGTTCACCATCAAGATGAGGTCGACCGGCTCGGGAATCTTTGCGTCGGCGAACTCCGCGAGGTGTGAGCTCAAGTTGGAGAGCTGCTCCTGCTCGGCGCGTTTGTTCAGGTAGTCGACCATCGAGCTCTCGACGTCGAGGCCGTACACCCTGCTCTTCGGGAGTGCCTTCGCGATGCGCACCGGAAAGTAGCCAGTGGCAGACCCGATGTCGGCGATCTTCGCGTCGGGCGCGAGCCCCAGCGCGGCGATCACCTCGGAGGGCTTCTGCCAGGCCTCTCGTCTGGGGTCTTCGAATCGGGCGGCCCAGGCATCCGCGTCGTCGAAGCGGTGACCATGTTCATCGTGCCTGACCGGAGTGCTCTTGCAGGCGAGGAGGACCAACGAAGCAAGGACGAGGATGCGCATGGCGGGGGCGTATGTAACGCAGCCGTGTAAGTCTTCGCTCATGTTCATGGTCACTCCGCCTCGGCCAGCCGTCCGCTTCGCTCCCGACTGTCTCGCACCGCGTTCCGCTGTTGGCGGCTCCGTCCCATGAGTCTCTTCCGTGAATGTGCCGGTCTCTTCGTGGTCGGCTTCCCGGGTCTTTCTGCAGATGCCGAGGTGGAACGCCTGATCGATGACGGCGTGGGCGGCATCATCTTGTTCAAGCGCAACGTCGACTCGCCCGCGCAGGTCGCGAGCCTGGTGAAAGCGCTCAAGACGCGCGCAGGCAGGCCGCTGCTGGCTTCGGTCGATCAAGAAGGCGGTCGGGTGGCGCGGCTGCGCGGCGCTCCGTTCACGGCCCTGCCTCCCATGCGGCAACTGGGACTGAGCGGTGACGCGGCGCTGGTCGAACGCGCGGGGCGGTTGCTGGCGCTCGAGGTGCGGGCGCTCGGTTTCGACGTCGACTTCGCGCCGGTGCTCGACGTCGACACCAACCCCGCGAACCCGGTGATTGGCGATCGATCGTTCCATCGAGATCCCGCCGAGGTGGCGCGCCTGGGTGTCGCACTCGCCCGCGGCATGGAGGCCGGCGGCGTGGCCTCGTGCGCGAAACACTTCCCCGGGCACGGCGACACCGCGAAGGATTCGCACCTCGATCTGCCCTCGTTGCCGCACGACCTCGAGCGGCTGCGCCAGGTGGAGCTGCTCCCGTTCGCGGCGTACGCGAAGGCGGGCCTCGCTTCGGTGATGACCGCGCATGTGATCTTCGATGCGCTCGAGCCCGGCGTACCGGCCACCATGAGCGCGCGCGTGATGGATGGCCTGCTGCGCAAGGAGCTCGGCTTTCAGGGCGTGGTGGTCAGCGACGACCTCGAGATGAAGGCGATCAGCGAACACTTCAGCGTCGAGCGCGCGGTGGTCGAAGGCGTGAAGGCGGGCGTCGATTGTTTCCTCGTGTGTCATCACGCGTCGGTGCAGCGCGCGGCGATCGAGGCGTTGGTGAAGGCGGTGGAGAGCGGCGAGGTGAACCGCGAGCGGGTGTTGGAGGCGCGCGCGCGGATCGATGCGATGAACCGGCGCTTCGTTCACGGGCCTGAAGAGCTGCTCGGCACGTTGGGCACTCCGGCGCATGAAGCGCTCCGGCGTGGGCTGTCGGTCGACACGTTCACCGGGAAGGATCCCACCGAGGTCGTGCACTCATGACGCCCATCTCGGCGCGCTTCCGGCTCGCGCTGGCGATGAAGGCGGTGCTGCTGTCGTCGCTCTCGGCTGTGTTTCTGGGGCTCGCCTGGGTCGCGTGGGCGAAGTGGCACTGGCCTTTGCTCGCGCGGGGCAGTGGCGCGTTGTTGTTGTCGATCGCAGCGGGCTCGGTCGCGCGCGCGGCAGGCCTGGGCGTGGCGGATGTGGTGCTGGGTCAGGCGCTGGTGGGGACGGGGGCGAAGCCACTCAAGTCGCGGCGCTCGGGGTATTCGCTGCGGCTGCCGAGCGGGCGGTTCGTCGAGTACGTGCTCTTCAATCCGTGGCCGACGCTTTCGGCTGAGGCCACGTACACGGTGACGTACGGCCGGTTCTCCGGCGTGCTCGTTGCTCCTCCGCAACCTGAGCAGTGAAAGCCCGTTCACCCCGACCCGAGAGCAGCGCCTCCGAATCACCTCACCGCAGGCTCACGGAGGATCGTCAGCTGGGTCATCGCCGAAGAACTCAGCGACGTGGAACTCCACTGCCTCAAAGGGCTCAGGGCGGACCTTCTCGCTGGCCTCTGCCCGAAGCGCGACGAGGTACCCGTCGGGCTGATGGCGGTAGACGGTGAGGGTGCGGTCGACCTGATCGAGGATCCAGTAATGCGGCACTCCGGCCTGGTGGTACCGCCGTAGCTTGGTGACGGTGTCAGTGGCGCGATTCGACTCGCTCACGATCTCGCACAGCCAATCGGGCCGCACGGTGAGGGGTCGCTCCTGAGGCATGGTGGGCATCCGTTCGCGGCGCCAGCCAGCGAGGTCGGGGCGGTATCCACGCTCGTCGAGAACGAGGTCCACCTCAGTTGCGATCCACCAACCGCCGGGCTTGCCCGCGCCTCCGCCCCTTCGATGAAAGGCATCTCGGATGGAGCTGCCCGTGCCGAGCTGCGCGACCCCGTGCTGAATCGTCGGCGCCGCCTTTTCCACCAGGTTGCCATCGATGAGCTCGAGTCGGCTGCCCTCGGGCTGCGCGAGCCAATCAGCAATGGTGTAGGGCCCGGGGCGGCGAGCTGGCGTGTTCATGACCCGAGTCTAAACCATGCCCACGAAGCGCGCTCAGCGCGCTCCATGGACAAAGCGGTGGGGCCAGCGCGCGGGCCTGTTCTACCGCGTGGTGATGTCTTCGAATGACCCGCTCGAACCCTCGACTCCCCTCGGGAGGAACGGTTGCTTCTCCCCTTACTCGCCGAGGTAGGCCTTCCGGATGTCTTCGCTGGCGAGCAGGGCCTGACCGGTCCCCTCCATCGCCACTTCACCCGTCTCCAGCACGTACGCCCACTGCGCGAGACCCAGCGCGAGATGCGCGTTCTGTTCCACCAGCAGAATCGACATGCCGCCCGCGTTCACGTCGCGAAGAATGCGGAAGATCGTCTGCGTCACCTGCGGCGCCAGCCCCAGCGACGGCTCATCGAGCAGCAACAACGTCGGCCGCGACATCAACGCGCGCGAGATGGCGAGCATCTGCTGCTCACCACCCGACAACGTGCCCGCCAGCTGTGCCTTCCGCTCGTTCAGAATCGGGAAGTAGCCGAAACACTTCTTCAGGTCGTCCGCGATGCCCGCAGCGTCACGTCGCAGGTACGCGCCGAGATCCAGGTTCTCCTGCACCGTCAGGTTCGGGAATACGCCGCGCCCTTCAGGGGCATGCGCCATTCCACGCGGCACCATCTGGTGCGACTTGAGCCCGGTGATGTTTTCCCCGCGCAAGGTGATCACCCCGGCCTGCGGCTTGAGCATCCCCGAGATCGCGCGCAAAGTGCTCGTCTTGCCCGCGCCGTTCGCGCCGATGAGCGCGACGGCCTCGCCCTTCCCCACCGACAACGCGATGCCCTTGAGCGCCTTGATCGCGCCGTAGCCGACCTCGAGCGCCTTCACGTCGAGCAGCTTCTCCGACGGCGCACGTTCACCCAGGCGGCGCGGTTCAGACATGAGCAGGCGCCTCCCCGAGATACGCCTCGACCACCTTGGGGTCCGTACGCACCGCCGCCGGCTCACCCCGCGCGATGGTCTCTCCGTGATCGAGCACGGTGAGGTGTTCGCAGATGCCCATCACCAGCTTCATGTCGTGCTCGATGACCAGAATGCCCAGCTCGAAGCGGCTGCGCAGCTCGCGGATCAACACCATCAGATCCGCCTTCTCGCGCGTGTTCATGCCCGCCGCGGGCTCGTCGAGCAGCAACACCTTCGGCCGGGTGCCCAACGCACGCGCGATCTCCAACCGGCGCTGTTCACCGTACGGAAGGTTGCGGGCGAGCTCGTCGACCCGGTGACTGAGGCCCATCACCTCGAGCAGCTCCTTCGCGCGCTTCTCGATGCCTTCTTCTTCCCGTAGAAACCCCGGAGTGCGCAGCAACGCCCGCCACCAGTCGCGGTAGTTGTCGAGCGCGTCCAGCACGGAGCCGACGGTGCGGCCCGGATACGGACCACGTTTCAGCGACTCCACGCGGGTGCGATCGAACAGCGGTGTGCGCTCGGCCAGCACCGCGATGCGCACGTTGTCGAGCACCGTCAGCTCCTTGAAGAGCCGGATGTTCTGAAACGTACGCGCGAGCCCCAGGCGGTTGATCTGGTGCGGCCTGCGGCCATTGACCTTCTCGCCGCAGACGAACACTTCGCCTTCGGTCGGCAAATACACGCCGGTGAGCACGTTGAACGCGGTGGTCTTGCCCGCGCCATTGGGCCCGATGAGCCCCTTGAGGTCGCCTTTGCGGATCTCCAGATCGAACTCGGAGAGCGCCTTGAGGCCACCGAACCGAATCGACACCTTCTTCGCGTGCAGCAGTGCGTCGCTCACGCGCGCGCGCCCTTCTTGCGTTTGAACAGGTCCCACGCCTCGTGCGTGCCGAAGATGCCTTGCGGCCGGGTGAGCATCATCACCACCAGCAACACCCCGAAGATGGGCTTGCGCAGCTGATCGATGCTCTGGGCCAGCGCGACGTTGCCGCCGCCGATCTGAATGAACACCGCGCGCATCGCCTCGGGGAGCAGGGTGAGCACCACCGCCGCCACCACCGCGCCCGTGGTGCTGCCCAGGCCGCCGGCGACGATCATCACCACGATCTCCATCGACTTCACGAAGCTGAAGCTGTCACCCGGGGTGATGATGCTCTGGAAGTGCGCGAACAGACCGCCCGCCACGCCGGCGAAGAAGCTGGAGACCACGAACGCGCGCACCTTGTAGCCGGTGGTGTCCACGCCCATCGCCTCGGCCGCCACTTCGTCTTCGCGAATGGCGACCAGGTTGCGACCGTGCGGGGAAGCCAGCAGCCGGCGCGCGAAGAGCACCACGATGAAGACGGCGAACCACACCGAAAAGAAGCTGGTGTACTGCGGGGTCCCCGAGAGGCCCAACGCGCCACCGAACGTCGGCGTGTTGCGCACCACCACCAGGATGATTTCCCCGAAGCCCAGCGTGACGATGGCCAGGTAGTCACCGCGCAGCCGCAAGCTGGGCAGGCCCACGATGAAGCCGCACATCCCTGCCGCAGCGCCCCCCACCACCAGGGAAATGAAGAAGAAGAGCTGGTGCTCCACGGGCTCCGGCAGGAACCCCAGGCGGTACTGATTGAGCACCTGGGACAGCAGCGCCGAGGCGAACGCGCCCACCGCCATGAAGCCCGCGTGCCCGATGCTGAATTGCCCCGTCATGCCGTTGATGACGTTCAGGCTGACCGCCAACACCACGTTCACGCCCACCAGGAGCGAGAGGTAGACGAAGTACTCGCTGCTGGCCGTGAGGACCTGAAGCAACGCGAGCACCGCGATGGCGATGGCGACCGGGGCGAGAGACTTCACGGGGAGCGCCGCTCCTACACCGGCGCAGGCCCCGTCTCAACGCGTGAAAACAAAAGCCTGGTGAGGCCGAAGACGACGGCCTCATGACCAAATGGCTTAGAGCTGGCCCTTCTCCGCCAGGACCCACAGGGTGGCCGCCACGTCGGCAGGGCAGTCCCAGGTGCGCTGCGCGTCGCTGGCCGTCGCCCAGCTCGAGCCGCCCTTCTCGATCTTCCCGTTCTCGATGGTGGCCTGGGTGCTGCCCCCCACTTCGACGTACCACTTCGAGCCGCGCTTGACGGCCTTGCCCTTGGTCGAGCCGCCCTTCTCGATGACGATCTCGCTCGAAGACTCCTTGTAGTTGTACTTGGTGCTGCCGCCCTTCTCGACGCGGCCGCTGTTGCACTTGTAGTCGGCAGCGATGGCGGGCGAGGCGACGAGGGTGACGAGCGCGGCGGCCTTCAGGAACGAGCGGATCATGGAAAGTCCTTGGGAAGTGGTGGAAGTGACCACGGCGGGACCCGCGCGGCCGCCCGGGTGTGCAAGAAAGTCTTCAAGTGGGCTTCTTCGACGGTCTGCAGCGGTGGCAACGGCGGCGCAAGGCGAAGGCCCTGCTCGATGCGGGCGACGTCGAAGGGGCACGCGCGGTCATCGGCACCGATCCGGCCTTGCGGCATGAGCTGGCGGAGGGGCTGCTCGACTCCGGCCGGCTGGAGCTCAGCCAGGCGCTGCTGGGGCATCGTGGCTCCACCTTCGACGCGTTGTTGAACGCCACGCCCGCGGATCCCGAGCTCGACCGCCTGCTGGCCGAAGCGAACGCGCGTGTCCTGCCTGCGGAAGCGCGGGTGTTGCAGCTCTCTGCGACGTTGCTCGAACGAGGCCAGCACGAGGCGGCCCATTCACTGCTGGAACGCGCGGGGCTTTCGTCGCGCAGCTGGCCGGTGCTGGCAGCGGGCATCGAGGCGCTCAGTCAAGTGGAAGCGTGGGAGCGGGCCTGGCACCTGGTCGAGGCCGGCTTCGGGGCGCTCAAGCAGCAGCGCGGCACGCCGGAGTACGCTTTTCTCTTGAGCGCCCACCAGCTGGTGCTCAGTCACCTCGAAGGCGCTGAGGCCGTGACGGTCGACTTGATGATGCGCGGAGAGCTCGATCCTTTCTCTGGAGCCAATCACCTGCTGCTCGCGAAGGCGTTGATGAAAGACAGCCCGGTGCTGGCGACCCGGCTCGCGCTGGTCTCCGCGCCGCAGGAGCTTCGCGAAGGCGACCACCGGCTCGCGGCAGAGAAGAAGAATGCCGGCGGGCTCATGTTGGTCGGCTCGGCCAAGTTGCGACTGGGCGAACTGGAGGAAGCAGCGGGGTTGTTCGAGCGGGGCCGCGACGTCGCGCCGCGGCACTTCGCGCTGGTGGCGGGATTGGGTGCAGCCCGCTCGTTGATGGAGGCGCGCGCGATCGCCCGGGTCCGTTCCCTGCCCGATCTCGTCGAGGTGAAGGGTTTGTCGTCGGTGCTGCCGGACCTCGAGCAGCTCACCATGCTCGAGCTGCGCGTGGCGCAAGCCAGCCTCAGGCCGCTCGCCCGGTGGTTTCCGGCGCTCGAGGGCAGCCGGTTGCGCGTGCTCCCGCTCGACGTTCGCGTGACCGACCTGCCCGACTTCGAGGCGCTCAAGGGCCAGGTGGAAGCGAGGGATCACCGCGCCTGGGATGGCCTGGGTGGCCTCGCGGGTGACGGCCTGGCCTGTGTTCGGGTGGAAGAACTCTTCGACACCTCGGAGCTGGGGTGGACGCTCGCTCACGAGTTCGCGCACCTCGTGCACCAGGTGTTGCCCGAGTCGCTGCAGCAGAAGATTCACTCGGCGTGGCGGACCGCGAAGTCAGCCGAGTTCGCGTTCGATCAATATCAATTGAGCAACGAGCACGAATTTTTCGCGGTGACGTACACGCGGTGGTTGTGCCGCAGATATGGTCTGCCGCTGACGCTGGAGCAGGACTCCGAGGGGCACCTCGAGCGCGCGTTCGGCTGCATCGAGGCGGTGGTGAAGGAGTGAATGACGTGGCGTCAGTCGGTCACTTGAGCTGGTTGAGCGTGGCGAAGTTCTCCTGGTCGGTCTGGAGCACTTTGAGGTTCGCCCGGTAGGCGGCCACGGCCTTGATGGTCGAGACCGTCTCCTCCACGAGGTCCGGCGCTCCACCGCTGCGCGCTTCCGGCGAGATGGTCACCGAGTCCGACGTCGCCTCCGCCACCCGCTGCGCTGAGCGCTCGAACTGACGCTCGGCGCGTTGGATTCCCTGCAGGCCGCTGATCATCATGAGTGAAGCGTCATCGCCTCAGGCAATTCGCGCAATGAGGCGAAGCAGACTCGTGGCGGGGTGGCGGCTCACCCAGCCTCGAACGCGTCCTCCACCAGGTTGTCGAGATCATCGAGCACCGGGGTGGTGGGCTCGCCCAGCTCGTCCATGAACCAGGGGCTGGCGATCTTCGCGAGGTGGGCCATCTCCTCCGCGCCGTCTTGCAGCAGCTCGGCCGCGTCGTCGTCGAGCACCACGTCGGAGAGATCGAGCGTGTGCAGTTGCTTGAGCAGGTCTGAGTCGAGCAGGCCCTCCACCAGCTCCGCGGAGAGCTCGAGCCCTCGCAGGGCCAGGTGCGTGAAGGTCTGGGGCTTGGTGAAGAACCACGCGAGCAACAGGGTGGGATCCTCGTCGCCGAAGCCGAGCTCGAGCCGCTCCAGCTTCGGCCACTTCGCGCGCGTGAGGGCTCGCACCTCGCGGCTGGTGAAGCCGCCCAATCGAGAGAAGGTGCGCAGCTCGGGGAGCACCAGCTCACCTGGCTCCAGCACGCCCGCACAGGCCCTGAACTCGCGCAGCTCGGGCAGCCTCGCCCAGACCTCGCTGAAGTCACCCGCGTCGATGTCGGCCAACGCGAACTCGTGCGGATCGAAGGCGTTGAAACGCAGCGCGGTGATCAGCTCGGGGTGCTTCGCGCGCGTCACCTGCATCGCCGCGTCGCCCCAGTTTTCCCAGGAGAGGCCGAAGTTCAGCTCGCGCACGAACTCGGCCACGGGTGCGGTGAGGAAACGCCTGGTCACCGCGACCAGCTCGTTCGCGTCGCTGGTGTCGGGCGCGAAGAGCGTCGCCTCTTTCACGAAGCCGGGGGCCCAGACGAGGTCACCTGCATGGCCCTGGTGCACGTCGTTCTCCGCACCGCCGAAGAGTGCGGGGGCGTTGGCGAGCAGGAAGCGGCCGAGCTCACCCTTCTTGCCGCGGTTCACCAGCGCGGCGACTTCTCCGCGGAGATCGCCTTGAGACAACAGCTCGTCGCCGTAGACGATGAGCGGTGAGTCGTCTTCCGGGTGCGCGCGCAGCACGTCGGCGATGGTGGTGGGCCTTTCTTCGGGCAGATAGCCCAGCGCGCTCACCTTCTTCACCAGCGCGGCGAGCTCGTGTTTGGCCAGCGCCACGCTGTTGAACGGCGCAGTACGCGTCTTGACCGAGCTGCCCTTGCCCCAACGCGCGTGCACGACCTTGCCGACGAGCGTGACCTCCCAGAAGCCTCCATCGGGCGCGACGTACCTCACGGCAAGGACCCTACCTCACTGCTCTCCCTCTCCCCGCGGGGGAGAGGGTTGGGGTGAGGGTTTTCTCGGCTTCTGCACTCAGCCTTCTGCCCACGTACGCGCGTTCTCAAAGAACCGAAGCCACGGGCTGTCGTCGCCCCACGCCTTTGGATGCCACGAGAGCTGCGCGGTGCGAATCACACGCTCAGGGTGCGGCATGAGGATGGTCGCCCGCCCGTCCGTGGTGGTGAGCGCGGTGACGCCCTCCTTCGAGCCGTTCGGGTTGAGCGGATACCGCTCGGTCGCCACGCCCTGGCTGTCGACGAACCGGCCCGCCACCAGGAACGGCGCGTCACCCTGCTTCTCCACCAGGCCTTCACCGTGCGCGACCGCGATGGGGAGCACGCTGCCTTCCATGCCCTTGAAGAACAGCGAAGGCGACGACTCGACTTTCATCATCGCCACGCGCGCTTCGAACTGCTCCGAACGGTTGCGCACGAAACGAGGCCAGGCCGCAGCGCCCGGGATGAGCTCCTTGAGCTGCGACATCATCTGGCAGCCGTTGCACACGCCCAGGGTGAACGTGTCGGGCCGCTCGAAGAATGTCTCGAAGACCTCGCGGGTGCGCGCGTGGAAGAGCACCGACTTCGCCCAGCCGCCACCTGCCCCGAGCACGTCGCCGTACGAGAAGCCGCCGCACGCCGCCAGCCCGCGGAAGGAGCTCAAATCGAAGCGGCCCTCGAGCAGATCGCTCATGTGCACGTCGACGGCCTCGAAGCCCGCGCGCGTGAAGGCCTGCGCCATTTCGATCTGACCATTCACGCCTTGCTCGCGAAGGATCGCCACGCGGGGCCGGGTCGCTCGCACAGGCGCACGCACGGCAGCGTCGAAGGTGAGCTTGGTGGTGAGCCCGGTGAACTTCGCGTCGGTGCGCAGCGCGTGCTCTTCATCGGCACAGCTCGCGTCGTCACGAAGGCGGTGCATGCGCCAGGTGGTGTCCGACCAGAGCGCACGCAGTTCGGTGCGCTGGAAGGTGAGCCCGGCCACGGTGATCGCATCGTCGGTTCGCGGCGTGGCGACCACGCTCGCGTTCTTCGCCCGGGCCAGAATCGCGGCCACGTCGGCGTCGCGCACCTGCACCACGGCGCCCAGCTCTTCCGAGAAGAGCGCAGCGAGCTCAGAGGGCGTGATGGTCAGCCCGCAGCCGCTCGCGAACGCCAGCTCTGCGAGGGTGACGAAGAGGCCGCCGTCGGAGCGGTCGTGGTACGCGAGCAGTTTGCCCTCGGCGTTGAGCGCTTGAATGAGCGCGAAGAACTCGGCGAGTGCCTGGGGTGAGTCGACGTCGGGCGGCACTTCACCCACTTCGTTGAACACCTGCGCGAGCGCGCTGCCGCCGAGCCGGTTCTGGCCCTGGCCCAGGTCGAAGAGCAGCAACGAAGTCGGGCCGACGTCGAGCTGCAGCTCGGGCGTGAGCGTCTTGCGCACGTCGCTCACCGGGGAAAACGCGCTGACGATCAACGAGAGCGGCGCGGTCAGGGTCTTGCCATCCCAGACCGTGCGCATCGACATGGAGTCCTTGCCCACGGGAATCGCGATGCCCAGCGCGGGGCAGAGCTCGACGCCGACCGCCTTCACCGCTTCGTAGAGCCGTGCGTCTTCTCCGGGCGAGCCAGCGGCGGCCATCCAGTTCGCGGACAATTTCACGTCGCTCAGCTTCTCGATGTTCGCGGCCGCGAGGTTGGTGAGCGCTTCACCGACCGCCATGCGCGCGGAGGCGGCGGCGTTGAGCAGCGCGAGCGGCGTGCGTTCACCCATCGCCATCGCTTCACCCGTGTGCACGTCGTAGCTGGTCATGGTGACCGCCACGTCGGCGACCGGTACCTGCAGCCGGCCCACCATCTGATCTCGCGCCACCAGGCCCGTGATCGAGCGATCTCCGATGGTGACCAGGAACGACTTGTCGCCCACCGCTGGCAGCAGCAGCACGCGTTCGATCGCTTCGTTCACCTCGATGGCGGGGAGCGCACGGCCGACAGAACGCACCCGCTTCACGTCGCGGCGCATCTTCGGGGGTTTGCCCAGCATCACCTCGAGCGGCACGTCGATGGGCGTGACGTTGAAGTGTGAGTCGGTCACCTGCAGCCGGCCATCGTCGGTCGCGTGGCCGAGCACGGCGAAGGGGCATCGCTCACGCTTGCAGAACGCCTCGAAACGCGGGAGCGCAGCGGCGTCGATCGCCAGCACGTAGCGCTCCTGGCTCTCGTTGCACCAGAGCTCGAGCGGCGACATGCCGAGCTCGTCACTGGGGATCTTGCGCAGCTCGAAGCGCGCGCCACGCCGGCTCTCGTGCACCAGCTCAGGGAGCGCGTTCGACAAGCCGCCTGCACCCACGTCGTGGATCGAGACGATGGGGTTCTGATCGCCCAGCGCGGTGCAGCGGTCGATCACTTCCTGGCAGCGCCGCTCCATCTCGGCGTTGTCACGTTGCACCGAGGCGAAATCGAGATCCTCCTTCGAGGCACCTGACGCCACGGAGGACGCTGCGCCGCCGCCCAGGCCGATCAACATCGCCGGGCCTCCGAGCACCACCAACGCCGCTCCGGCGGGGATCGAGCCCTTCTGCACGTGCTCGGTGCGCACGTTGCCCAGGCCACCGGCGATCATGATCGGCTTGTGGTACCCGCGCAGCTGGCCGTCGAATTCCTGCTCGTAGGTGCGGAAGTAGCCGGTCAGCGCCGGGCGGCCGAACTCGTTGTTGAAGGCCGCTCCACCGAGTGGGCCGTCGATCATGATGTCGAGCGCCGAGGCGATGCGGGAGGGCTTGCCGTGGTCCACTTCCCACGGGCGAACCGCACCCGGCAGCTTCAAGTTGGAGACCGAGAAGCCCACCAGGCCTGCCTTCGGCTTCGAGCCGCGCCCCACCGCGCCTTCATCGCGGATCTCACCGCCGCTGCCCGTCGAGGCGCCTGCGAAGGGCGAGACGGCGGTCGGGTGGTTGTGCGTCTCCACCTTCATCAGCAGGTGCATCGGCTCGGTCTGAGTTCCGTAGATGCCGCCGTCGGGGTTCGGGAAGAAGCGGCCAGCGCGGTGACCTTCGATGACCGAGGCGTTGTCTTTGTACGCGCTCAACACGCCGGCAGGGCTCGCTTCCGTCGAGCGGCGGATCATCTTGAAGAGCGAGTCGGGCTGGGTCACGCCGTCGATCACGAAGTCGGCGTTGAAGATCTTGTGCCGGCAGTGCTCGGAGTTCGCCTGCGCGAACATCATGAGCTCCACGTCGGTGGGGTTGCGCTCGAGCTGCGTGAAGGCGTCGACCAGGTAGTCGATCTCGTCGGGCGCCAACGCGAGGCCCAGGGTGGTGTTGGCCTGCTCGAGCGCAGCTCGGCCTTGTTCGAGCACCGCCACGGTGGCGAGCGGCCGGGGCGTGTGACGCTCGAAGAGCCGCGCTGCGGCCGCGACTTCGGGGAGCACCGATTCGGTCATGCGATCGTGCAGGGCGGGTGGTCCGCCGAGTTCACCTGCCAGCGTCCAGACGATGCCTCGTTCGATGCGCCGCACCGCGGTGAGCCCGCAGTTGGTGGCGATGTCCGTCGCCTTCGATGACCAGGGCGAACGGGTGCCCAGTCGGGGAATCACCACGAAGGTCTGGCCGGTGATGACTCGTTGGTCTTGCCGGGGACCGTAGGTGAGCAGCTGCGTCACCGTGCTCAGCTCGGCTTCGGTCAGCGGGCGCTCCACGTCGAGCACGTGGACGAAGTCGGCCGTCGCGTCGGTGAGACCGGGGTGTTGCTGCTGCAGCCGGGCATGCCGCTTGGCGAGACGGGCAGGGCTGAACGCGGGCGGACCGGGAATGATGACCATGGCGTCAATGTGCCGGATCGGTGGCCATCGGGATAGCTGATGTGACGTGATGGCTCTCATCGGTATTGGCGATGGACTTGCCTGAATGGAGTGGTGGTTTGGGTGGGGCCTGGTGCAGTGCTCGACCCTGACTGGCCTCTCTGCTTCGGGCTTTCGCTGCACTCGGTCAGCGTCGTGACGACTCGTGTGAGTTGGGTGCCCTGGGGAGGGCACCTGCGCCACACATGTCAGCTCCCCTCGCTATGAACGCGTTGGGGGTGGGTGGCGTGGACAATTTGGGTGTGTTGGCTCGGGAGCAGTTCGGGTTGGTGTCGCGCACGCAGGCGCTTGCGCGTGAGCTGAGCAGGAAGGGCGTTCTCTGCCGGTTGGCGAGCGGGGAGTGGGAGCCGTTTCTGAGGGGCGTGTACCGCCTTCGTGGAACGACCATCACGTGGTCACAACACGCGATGGGCGGTCTGCTGCTCGCTGGCGAAGGAAGCGCGCTCTCGCACGGAACGGCCGCCTTTCTGCACAAGCTCGATGGATTCACGAAAGTCAGACCGTCGATCATCGACGTGACTGCGGCAGGTCAGCGCGTCGCACCGGGCATTCGTTTTCACCGCACGCGGGATGAGAAAGTGCCCACTGAAAGGGTGCAGGGTTTGATCATCACGTCGCTTCCGCGAACGTTGGTGGATCTCGCCAGTTTCTTGAAGCCCGAGCGGCTCGAGATCGCGTTGGACTCAGCGCGCAGGTCGAAGCCGATGCTGCCCGAAGAACTCACGCAGTACCTGGCGACGCTGGGCCACCGAAGACCACGTGTGGGGCTGCTTGAGGAACTGCTGGCGTCGCGGATGAGCCCGCTCGATTCGTCGAAGGAGGTCGAACTGAGCCAGGAGATCGTCAAGCGCGGTCTGCCGCCACCGACCGCGGGCCACTCGGTCTACGTGAACGGGCGCTACATCATGAAGGTCGACTTCGCGTGGCTCGACGCCTTGGTGGCGCTGCACTTCGACAGCTACCACTACCATCACCACCGGGAGCGCTTCGAACGCGACGCACAGCAACGCAGTCGACTCGCCGCCGCCGGCTGGACGAATATCATCGTGACCAGTCGCTCGCTGAGCCGCCCCGACTGGAGCGACGCCGTGAAGAAGCACCTGACCATCACGAAGCCATGAACCGGGGTGTACGGGAGCCCGAAGTCGAGAGGCCAGCCGTTGACGGGCAAAACCGTACGACACCGAATGGCCCACGCCCCTCGAGGCCGTGACTAGAGTCGACCTCGCCGTGGCCCTCTCCCGTCGCTCGAAGATCCTGCTCTCCCTGCCGGTGCTGCTCCCCGCACTGCTGGTCATCGCCTGGTACCTCTTCACCCGGCACGTGCCGTGGAAGGTCCCCGAGCAGCACCAGCCGCCGCAGACCTGGCGGCAGCCCCGCACCGACGGACTCGAGCTGAGGTCGCTCGGCATCAGCGGCTTCGAGCTGACCGACGGCACCACCACCGTCCTGATGGATCCCACGCCGACGAGACCTGATCCCACCGCATTGATCACCGGCCCCATCGACCCCGACCTCGCGCTTGGCGAAAAGGTCTGCCCGCGCGCCGACGTCATCCTGATCAACCACTCCCACTACGATCACCTGCTCGACGCCGCGGTGATCGCCGCGCGCACCGGCGCCCTCGTGGTCGGCTCGCAGAACACGGTGAACTTCGCCCTCAGCCGAGGCGTGGCCAGAGAGAAGACCCGGGTGGTGCACGCCGGGGATCAACTCACCATCGGCGCCTTCACCATCGACGTGCGCGGTTCGCGCCACACCGACATCCTGGTCTCCCAACCGATGAGCGGCCTCATCTCGCCGACCGCCGGCGCGCTCTGGTTCTGGAACTACGCGCTCGACGAAACGCTCACCTACCGCCTCAGCGCAGCGGGCACGACGGTCTGGTTCCACCCCACCAGCACCTACGAACCGGGCGAGCTCGACGGCCTGCCGGCGAAGACCCTCATCGTCGGGGTCACCGGCGAAAAGCAGACCCGCCCGAAGATCGACGGCCTGCTGAGCGAGAGCAAAGCCACCCGCGTGCTCCCCACGCACTACGACAACTTCTTCCAGCCCTGGGAGCGGGGCCTGGCCCTGATGCCCGGCCTCAACCTCGACGCCACCAGGCAGCTCTTCCTCGACGCGAACCCGAAGCTCGAATGGGGCGTGCTCGATCTGGGTGAGAGCATCGCCCTGCCCCCCGACGCGGAGTAGAAACCCCTCGTGGGCCCCAACCTCATCGCGCTGGCGATTCCCTTCTTCTTCCTCGGCATCGGCCTCGAGCTCGCCGTGGCGAAGAAGCAGGGCCGCGTGGTGTACCGCCCCGGCGACGCGATGGCCGACATGGGCTGCGGCATCATGCAGCAGCTGGTGAGCTTCTTCGTCTCCACCGTGGTGCTGTCGACCGCCTACGTCTGGCTCGCCGAACACCGGCTGTGGACGCTCCCCACCGTCTGGTTGCCCTGGGTCGCGGCGATCCTCGGCGTGGAGTTCGCCTACTACTGGTGGCACCGCCTATCGCACGAAGTGAACCTGCTCTGGGCGGCGCACGGCGTTCACCACCAGTCGGAGGACTACAACCTCGCGGTCGCGCTCCGGCAATCGGTCAGCACGTGGATGACCACCCTGCCGTTCTACCTGCCGCTCGCCTTGCTCGGCGTGCCGGTGCTGCACTTCGCGGTCATTCTCGGCCTGAGCACGCTCTACCAATTCTGGATTCACACCGAGCTGGTGCCGCCGCTGGGGGCCTTCGAGCGTTTCTTCAACACGCCCGCGTTGCACCGGGTGCACCACGCGATCAACCCGCGCTACCTCGACAAGAACCACGCAGCGACGTTCTCGTTTTTCGACCGCATGTTCGGCACCTTCGAGCCCGAGACCGAGCCCTGCGTGTATGGCACCACGCGGCCGCTGAACTCCTACAACCCGCTCTGGGCGCAGGTGGAGCTCTACGCCGACCTGATTCGCCTCGCGCGGCTGGCGCCCACCAGGCTCGACGCGCTCAAGGTGTTCTTCAAGTCACCCGCCTGGCGCCCGGCGTGGATGGGCGAGGCACCCCGGCGCGACTTCTCACGCAAGTACGACCCGAGCGGCAGCCCCTCGACGGTGCGCTACGCGCTGGTCAATTGGGTGATCGTGCTGATCGGCGTGTTCTTCTTCCTGCTGTGGGGTGGTGCGTTGACAGCTCCCTCGAAGCTCGCCGCGGTCGCGCTGGTGGTGCTCAGCGTGGTGTCGCTGCCCTCGTTGGTGGAAGGCAGGTCGTGGGCGAAGGCGATCGAAGGCGCGCGAATTCTGTTCGCTCCGCTCGCCTTCGGGTTGATCGCGATCGTCCGTTAATTCTTCTCGGGCCACTTCCAGGTGAGCAGGCCCATGGTGATCTCCTCTCGGGGCGCGCGCACCGCAGCCGCCACGCGCTCGATCAGCTCGTCATGCCGCTCGTACTGGTTGGCGAGGAACTTCACGGTCTTCCCGTTCTTGAGCAGGAACACCAGGTTGAGCCCCTCGTTCATGTGGTTCAGCTTCATGCGCGCGAGGTAGCCACCCAGCCCGCCGGCGACGACCGGCACGTGCAGCACGCCGAACCGTTCCACGTCGTCGAAGTTCACCACGTCGGTGACGATGCCGCGCGCCTCGAGCCCCGTGGGCGTCACCTTCACGCGCATCTTCGCCAGGCGGAACAGCAGATAGATCGCCGCGGGAAACGTGATGCACAGGAGCATCAACAACACGGCCACCACGGTGAGCGACGTACGCCCCGGCTTGTGCACCGGAAATTCAAGTTCGTTCATGAGCCTTCCCTCTTGGAATGGGCCCTTCATAGCCCTACAAGGCGCCATGCGCGTGTCCTTGCTTGCGGCCCTTGCGGCCCTGACGATCTGCACCGGCTGCGAGAAGAAGCCGACCGAGACTCCGAAGCCCGTCGATGCGAAGCCGGCTGATCCGAAACCGGTCGCTGACGCGAAGCCCACCGAAGGCGACGTCATCCTGCTGGGTGAAGTCGGGTCGCTCACGGGCAGCGAAGCGGCGTTCGGCATCTCCACGCGCAACGGCATCGAGCTGGCGCTGGAAGAGGCGAACGCTTCGGGCGGCGTGAAGGGCAAGAAGCTCGCGGTGCGCGTGTACGACGACCAGAGCAAGCCGGAAGAAGCCGCCTCTGCCGCCACGCGCTTGATCACCCAGGACAAGGTGGTCGCCATTCTCGGAGAGGTCGCCTCTTCGAACTCGCTGGCCATGGCGCCCAAGGCCCAGGAGGCCAAGGTGCCGATGGTCTCCCCCTCCTCCACCAACCCCAAGGTGACCGAGGTCGGCGACTACATCTTCCGCGTCTGTTTCATCGATCCCTTCCAGGGCTTCGTGATGGCGCGCTATGCGCACGACAACCTCAAGTTCTCCAAGGTCGCGATCCTCACCGACAAGAAGAGCGCGTACTCCGAAGGCCTGACCGAGGTGTTCCAGAAGAAGTTCACCGAGATGGGCGGCACCATCGTGGGCGTGGTCGCGTACTCGAAGGGCGACACCGACTTCCGCTCGCAGCTGACCAACGTGAAGAAGCTCAAGCCCGAAGGCGTGTACGTGCCCGGCTACTACCAGGACGTGGCGTTGATCGCCGAGCAGGCCAGGGAGCTGGGCCTCAAGGTGACCCTGATGGGCGGCGACGGGTGGGACAGCGAGAAGTTGTTCGAGCTCGGCGGCGCAGCGGTCGAAGGCAGCTACGTGTCGAACCACTACTCCGCCGACGATCCGTCGCCCCGGGTGCAGGACTTCATCAAGCGGTACCAGGCGAAGTTCGGCGCCGTGCCCGACTCGCTCGCGGCGCTCGGGTACGACTCGGCCCGCGTGGTGATCGACGGCCTCAAGCGCGCCACCGATTCTTCCGGGCCCGCGCTGCGTGACGCGATCGCGGCGACGAAGGACTTCCCCGGGGTGGCCGGCAACATCACCCTCGACGAGAAGCGCAACCCGGTGAAGCCCGCGGTGGTGCTCAAGGTCGAGGGCGGCAAGTTCAAGTACGTCGACACCATCTCGCCCTGATCGCGCCGTGTACGAGTTCATTCAGCACCTGATCAACGGCTTGGCTGCGGGCACCATCTACGCCCTCGTCGCGCTCGGCTACACGATGGTCTACGGGGTGCTCAAGCTCATCAACTTCGCTCACGGCGACGTGATGATGGTGGGCGTGTACGTGGGCTACGCGGTCGCCTTCCTGATGGGGCGCGAGTACCTGGGCACCCTGCCCGGCGTGCTGTTGGTCTTCGCCGTTTCGCTCAGCGCCTGTGCGGCGTTCGGCTTCTTCATCGAACGCTTCGCCTACCGGCCCCTGCGCGACAAGCCCCGGCTCACCTCGCTCATCACGGCGATCGGCATCAGCTTCGCGCTCTCGTACGGCTTCCAGCTCGACCTCTCGTTCATGCTGAACGGCACGAACGTCACGGTGCTCCCGGGCGCAGCTTCACGACGCTTCCCCGCCATCATCACGCCCTCGGAGTGGCTGGTGCTGGGCGACAATGACGTCATCATCTGGAACTGGCAGGTGATCTCGTTTCTGATCGCCATCGCGCTGATGGCCGGGCTCCAGTACCTCGTGTTCCGCACCCGCTTCGGCAAGGCGATGCGCGCGGTCTCGCACGATCACAAGGTGGCCGGGCTGCTGGGCATTCCGGTCGACAGCATCATCGCGGGCACCTTCATGCTGGGCAGCGCGCTCGCCGCGGGCGCCGGCATTCTCTACGCCATCAAGGACAAGTCGATTCAGCCGCTGATGGGCGTGATGGTGGGGCTCAAGGCCTTCGTGGCGGCGGTGATCGGCGGCATCGGCAATCTCCCCGGCGCGGTGGTGGGCGGGCTGTTGCTCGGCCTCTGCGAAGAGTTCATCGTCGGTTACACGGCCTCGAGCTGGCGTGACGCGGTGGCCTTCGGGTTCTTGATCGTCGTGTTGCTGTTCCGCCCCGAGGGTCTGTTCGGGCGCGCGCAGGCCGAGAAGGTCTGAAGCCCTCAGCGCGCGCCGAAGCCGCGCTGCAGTGAGCCCAACCGCGAGACCCAACCGCTCGGCTCCACGTCGAGGCCGGGCACGTCGTAGGCCACGATGTCGCCGTGCGAGAACATGAACGCCCGGCCGCGGATGATCGCGGTCGAGCTGTCGACCGGCGTCGACAACGGGCAGTGCATCACCTCTTCACCACGCGCATTGACCGCGCCCAGCAAGCCCGCATCGGGGAGCTGCGCCGTCCACGCGACGCCACCATCACGCAGCAACTCGAAGTCGGGCGAAGAGCCCGTGACACCGCGGTACTCGAACGCGCGAACGCCGCTGCTCAGGTTCACCGATCGCAGCACCTGGGCATTGCCATCCCAGAGCACCAGCTGCTGCCCAGTGATGAACGGCGTCGACGACGAGCTCGAGCCCGTCATCGTCGAGAGATCCGTCAAGGCCATCGCACCGTTGAGCATCTGCAGCTTTCCATTCGCCGAACCGATCGCCACGCCCTCTCCGTAGATGGAAGGCATCCACTGTACGAACGAAGCGGCCTGCTGCTGCCCCGCACCATCGAGGCGCACCATCTCGCCAGCGACCGCCCAGCAATTGGCCGACGAGGTCCACAGCTCACCGCCCGGCGCGACACCCGCTCCGTAGAGGTGACCCTTGCGATGAAACTGCCAGCGAAACGCGCCCGTCGCGCGATCGAAGACCTGCACATACGAGTGATGATCCGAGATGCCTTCGATGATCGGCACCCCCACCGCATCGGACCCCACCAACATCGGCGTGGAGGTGGAGAACGACGTTCCCCCATCGGGCCGGAGCTCGTACGCCGGCAAACCCGCGCTGGCCACCGTCGACCACAGCAAGCGACCATCATCGGTGCTGCGCGCCTGCGTCATGCCCCTCGCGTTGAAGAACAGGCGATGGCCCGCCGAGTCGATCGAATACCAGAGGCCGTAGGTGCAGGCGCTGCAGTCCGCGGTCACCTCCACGCGGAAACGCACCGCGCCCGTGGGGCTCAACGACACGAGGTACGTGGGCGTGGCCACGATCCGATCTCCTTCTTCCCCCGGGGGCGCACCCGAGAAACCACCGTTGCGCACGAAGGGGCCCGTCTCGGTGGCGTAGAGGTTTCCGGAGTCATCCACGTGACCCAGGAACGCGAGCGTCAAGCCCGGCTGCGGCGTGTAGCGCCACGAAGGGCTCAGCGGCGTCGGCGCCGGCAGCTCACACGTCTGCTGCCGGCAGATACCCGGGCCGCGGCAGGAGGTGGCGGCCTTGCACTGCGAGCCGTCGGGCGAAGGCCGCGTCACACACTGACCGGTGATGCACACCTCGGCGTTGAGGCAGTCGTTGGTTCCGCACGAGACGCCATCGACCGCAGGGACGAGCCCGCAGCCCGTGGCAGGCGAACACACCGGCACTTCGCACGCGCGCAGTGAACGTGGACAGGAGACGGTCTCATGCACGCAACCCGTCGAGGCTTCGCACGCATCGGAGGTGCACGCGTTCGCGTCGTCGCAATCACGCGCCTGGCCAATGCACTCACCTGCGGCGCACACGCCCGCGCTGATGCACCGGTTGGTCGCTCCGCAGCTCACGCCGTCGGCGGCGATGACTTCATCGCAGTCACCGGTGAGCGGATTGAAGGTCAGCGTTCGGCACTCGCGCGCTTCACACGTGGGAGGCGCCACCGCCGTCGCGCGCAAGGGCACCCGCTGCGTCGTTCCATTCGCGCTGACCAGCAACACGCCTTCGATCGGGCCGAGCTGGTCAGCAGTGACGCCGAGCTCCACTTCGACACGCGAGCCACCACCGATGCGAACGGACGCGGGCGCATCGAACGGGGCGCTCAGCTCGAACGTCACCTCGAGGCCCGCTCGGGCCGTGTTCTGCAGCTCGAGCGTCACGGTGTCCCGATGGGTCAGCCAGACCGAACCGAAGTCGACGCGCGCGGGCTGCACGAGCAGCTCGCCTTCGGTGGCGGAGACCTGGTTCTCACGGCAGCCGGAGAGACCGCAGACCACGAGCAGGCTCAGAATTCTGAGGCGTTCCATAGGGTGCGCGGCTTTGTGCAAGCCACGAACCCAGTGACCAGAGACCCAAAATCGCAGGCCTCCACCGCTGGGCAGGGCTGTTGATGACGTGCCCCGATACAGACGTCATGCTGGAACCACACTTTTCTGGAGGCTTCACCATGTGCCGCAACATCCGCACCCTTCATCACTTCGACCCGCCCGCCACGCCCGAGGAGATCCGCGCGTCGGCCATTCAGTTCGTTCGCAAGCTCTCGGGCGTGCAGAAGCCGTCGAAGGTCAATGAGAAGGCGTTCGAGCGGGCGGTGGAGAAGGTGATCAAGGCCACCACGGAGTTGTTCGATTCACTCGAGGTGCACGGCCCTCCGCGCGATCGCGACGAAGAGAAGCGGAAGGCGAAAGAACGCGGCCTGAAGCGCGATGAGCAGCTGCGGGCGCGGTTGCTGGCGAGCAGCTGATCCGTTCCGCCGCTCGATGGGAGAGGTTCTTTCAGTCACTGCTCGGCGCGCGACACGCAGATGGCCACCAGCAGCAACGCGCAGCTGAGCACCACCAGCCCCTGCCCCCGGCTGAGCTCCGTGGAGAACTCAGCCAGCTGCGCAAGCATGGTGGAGAGCGCCGCCGCGGTGAGCAGCCCACCCAGCACCCCACCCGCCACCCGCACCACCGGCGCGAGCTGAGAGGCCTGCTGACGTTGCCGCTCGAGCTGCGTGCGCAACACCGCGCTGCGTTCAGACAAACCACGGCGCTTCGCCTCCAGCGTGCGGTTCTGTTCCGCCAGCCTGCTGCGGCTCTCGTCATCGACGAAGCGCGGCTGCTCCTTGCGGTACCGGTTCCAGAGTTCGGCGACTTCCTGCTGCAGCTGCGAGATCTCGGCGGTCATCGTCGATCTCCTCAGCGACGGCACAGCGCGACGACCGCGACCACGCCCAGCATCGACGCGAGCCGGACCGGATCATCCAGGCGCACCGAAGGCGTCGCCGAGACCACCCCCACCACCCAGAGCAACGCGGCGATGACCAGCCCCGTGCCCCGCAGGAAACCCGACAACCACGTGCTCACTGGAGGGCGCGGCTTCGCGTGGGCGAGCAGCGACGCCTCCAGGCCGGCGACCTCCCGCTCCAACCGGGGCACCTCGCGTTCGAGCAACCCCACCCGGTGCCGCAGCGCCTCGGCCGGCCCGTCTTGCCGCCGCTGAGCCACCTCGGCGCGGCGTTCGATCCACGCCTTGAGCAGCTGTGCTTCGGTCTTCAGCGAAACCAACAAAACCTGTGTCCGGTCATCCACGCGCGTCGGCATGTCGAGCGGCTTTTGCAGCGCGCGTGCCTGAACGTGCGCGCTCTCTGCACGCCGGACGGCAGGCGACTACTTTGCGCGCAGCGTGGCGGTGACGAAGCCCACGCACATCTCCTGATCCTCGCCCCAGTTGAGCCAGCGCGGCGTCTGCTTCACGCCGCTGATGACCCGCTGTTTGGCGGCGGTGTTGTCGAACTCACACTCCACCAGCAGGCGATCGCGCGGGTTCAAGGTGACCGGCTTCGAGAGCCGGTAGTCGCCTTGCCAGGCATGGTCCCAGCGGTCGATCTGGAGCAGGCATTCGCGCGTGCCGTCCTCCCGCATCACCCACAACCCACCCCGCTTTCCCCGCTCGTGCATGTGCAGGTTGACGGCGTGCAGGTCGAAGGTGGCGCCTCCCGCCAGCCGCGCGGGTGCGTCTGCCCAGCCGTACACCGTGCTGGGTGCGTTGGCCTCGATGTGCAGGCCGCCCACCAGCCAGCCGGGGTTGTAGACGCTCAAGGTCACGATGGGCGTCACCGGCTCGGTCTGGGTCTTCAGCTGCACCGAAGTCTGGTCAGCCGCGAAACCACCGGTGGCCGGCAGGCTGTAGTGCATGGTGAGCACCACGCGATCGCCGGGATCCACCTGAAACCCGCGCCCTTCGAAGCGTTGCGGCTCGAAGAAGCTGCCGCCCAGCCCGCTCTTGATGGAGCCCAGGAGGCCGCCGGGGCAACTCCACCCGGGCTCGGGTGACTCGGCGTCGAGCGCGCTCAGCTTGGAGACGTCACCGGCGGAGACCGTCAGCACCAACGAGTGATGCATCTGCTCACGCACGCCCGGCTTGATGTCGATGCCGGTGACGAAGCGGGTCTGGGTGAAGCCCGTTTCGAGAAGGAAACAGCGGGTGTCTTCGGTGTTGCTCACCGCTACCGGCGTGTACGGCTCGGGCATGGTCAACACGGTGTCGGCGTCGAGCAGCGGCCGAGAGGGAATCACGGGCGCCGGGCTGGGCGTGCCTTCGGCAAGCCCCTCGTCGATCCACGCCAGCATCAAGGCGCGTTCGTCATCGGTCAGCCGCGCCGGATTTTCGTATTCGGCGCAACACGGTGCAGGCGGCCAGGGCGGCATGCGGCGGGTCTCCACGGCGTCGCGCACCAGGGCGCGGAGCTCCTTCACCCTCATGAACGTGTCGAGGCTCATGGGCGCGTTGCCACCCGCCTGGTGGCAGGACATGCACTTGCGGGCCATCAACGGCGCAATCTGCGCGCTCCAGGTGGCGCCCGGTAAGGCGGTGCCATCGCCGTTCTCACAGGTGACGGCGGGGGGATTCAGATCGAGACAACCGGTGAGCACCACCACGAAGAGGAATCTCATCGAACACTCCCCAGCGTGACCGTCACGTTGGCTTGAAAGGTCCATCGGCCCTGGCCCCACACGGTTCCGGAAGGCAGGTCGGAGCGCCAGGTGGTGGTGGCGATGGGCGCGAGGAAACCGACGTCGGGGATGAACTGAAACCGCTTCACCTTCACCGCCACGCCCACCGCGCCGCCCAGCGAGAACGTGTTCACCGTGCCGCCCGCCTGGCCCGCCGACAACACGATGAGCCCATCGTGCAGGCGGGGCGCGAAGACGAGCTGCACGCGTTTGCTCAAGGGCACGCCGATGAGCACCGGCAAGGCGGCCTGCGCGGTGCCGAAGAGGAGCCCCGAAGGCATGTTGAAGGTGCCCCCCAGCAACGGCGCGAGTGAGATGACCACGCCTTCGCGCGGGGTGAGCATGAACTTGCCCTGCGCCTCGAGACCGGATGGCCCGATCTTCGCGCCCACGTCGATCGTCTCGGTGAGGCCGTACCGAAACGCGACCCCGAACGCGGGATAGAGCGAGAGCGAATCGGTGCTGGCCTGCGCCTGGGAGCTGAGCTCCGCGGCGGCTTGCCAGTGCCCTTTGCCCAGCGTCTCGGGCTGTTGAAATACGCCCACCGAAGCGCAGCCGGTGACGGCCAGCGCCCAGAGGACCCAAAGCGGCCGCACGACCCTCAGGCCTTCTTGAAGGCGCTCGCGTCGGGCAGGCCACTGCCTGAGAGGTCAGCGCCCATCGCGGTCAACACGCCGGAGAAGATGTCGGGCTCGTTGGAGGTCATCTTCCCGGGGATGGCGACGCCCGTCCGCGCATCGAAGCCGTAGGTGAGCGCGGTGTTCGGGTCGACGCCACCGAGCACGGTGTTGCCCTTCACCATCGGGGAGATCAGCAGGAAGCCGTTGTTGAGATCGTGGCCGGTGCCGAAGACGGTGGTGTTGGGCGGGCGCACGCGGGTGCGGCCGAAGTCGGTGGCCACGTAGATCATCGTGCGATCCCACAACGTCTCACCGGTGGTGGTGTCGAAGGGCTCGTTCTTGAGCAGGCCGATCAACGCGTCGATGGTGGAGAGGATGCGCGCCCACATGAAGGCCTGCGCGCCGCGGTGATCGTTGTGGCTGTAGTCGAACGCGAGCGGCGGGTTCTTGAGGAAGCTCGGCCCACCGAGCACCACGTTGAAGTCGGGCCCCAGCGTGACGGACGACGAGACGCGGTGCTTGAAGAGCAAGAACGCGAGGGCCGCCTGGCCCTGGATGGGGTCGGTGAAGAAGTCGGGGTACGCCGATCGCACCTGCGCGCCGTCGGGCGAGGTCTGGAGGCCGTACTGCGTGAGCGGGATGCTCGGCGGCATGTCGGGCAGCACGTTGAGCCTGGTGATCAGATCGAGCGTCTCGATGCGCGGCTGGCCGATCTTGCGCTGCTCGTTCCAGCGGGCCATCGCGTCGGCGTCCTGGAAGGTCTGGCCGAACACCGACTCCGCGTCGAGGCGATTGCGGGTGGCGCGCGCGAGCTCCATCACGTTGCGAGGAGGCGCGCCTTCGATGCCCCGCGTGCCGTCGAGGCCCAGTGGCCAGAGCGAGGGGCTGGTCACCACTTCGCCGAAACACGAGGCCGGCAACGAATCGTCGGTGCCGCGCTCGGTGTAGCCCGAGGTGCCCATGTTGATGTTGGGCAAGGGCATGCCGCTGCCGAACTGCAGCGCTACGACCTCCTGCAAGGTGCGGCCACGCCACGCGCCGTTGCCGGTGAGCGACCGTTTCTGGGCGATGACGTGGTTGACCGAGGTGCCCACCGAGGTGGCCACCAACATCTGGTCCTTGTACTTGTTCACGAAGGCCAGCTGGTCCGCGGCGAAACTCGCGGGGATGGCGCCGAGCGAACTCGCGGAGTACCTCACCGCGCGAAACGGGCTGTTCGCCACGGCCTGAACGGAGGCGTCCGGGAAGCAGTTGATGTTGGCCGCGTTGTTCGACTCCGAGGCGCGCACGGCCAGGAAGCTGTCGACGATGCTCGCGCCACCGGCAGCGGAGATCACCACCAGGAACTTCGGCTTGCCATCGAGCGCATCGCGGCGGCCGCCCCGCTTCTCGAGTGATTCGGGCGTGTCGAGCGCACTGCGGCAGCCGCTGAGAAACGGCGCGAGCGTGGTGGAACCAGCAGCGCACAACGAGAGCGCGTGGAGGATTTCGCGGCGGGAGAGGCGACCATTCTTCTTGAGCGTCATGGCTGTTTCTTCCTCAGTAGAAGACGGCTTCGGCCGACGAGAGCACGGCGAAACACGCCGCTTTCATCCACGTGGTGGCGGGGTCAGCCACGTTGGTGGCTTCGATGTCGGTGTTGAGTTGAATGAGCTGCTGCAGCTCGGCTTCGGTGGGATCTCGCAGCCAACCGCGCTGGGCGAGCTCCGTGAGGGCCAGGCGCACTTCAGGGCCCTGCGGGTTCGTCAGCTTGCTGCCCGACACGGGGATCGACTTGAAGACGATCGCCGCCGCGGGCGTGGCCAGATCCATCGTCACGCGCTTCACGCACGAGGCGAGCGCCACGCGCTCCACCACGATGGCCGTGGTGGCGCCCGTCACCGGCGGCGTCTCGAACAAGCCCTTGCCGTAGGGGTCGACGCCGCCGAGCGCCACGGTGTGCACGGTGAAGGTGCAGGGGTACTGGCCCAGCTCGTTGCAGAGCTGATCGAACGGAATGCCCAGCGCCACCGCGTAATCGAAGGTGAGCCGCTCGTTGCCCTTGAAGCGCAGGTTGCCCTTGGCCGACCTCGCGTACCCCGCGTCGGATCCCGAGCCACCGCCGCTGCCTCCGCCCGTGGCAGTGCCACCGCCGGTCGACAGCCCGCCACCTGCACCGCCGCCCGTGCCCGCGTCTTCCACGATCTTCCCGGGGCAACCGGTCAACGCAATCGCCAGCACCAACGTCAAATGTTCAAGGCGCACCGTAGGCCTCCGTGCGGATGAGCTGATGGAGCATGGGCTTGACCCGATAGTTGTGGGTGGTCTTGAGCGCCTGCCAGAGCGCGACGAACTCGGCGTTCTCTTCAGCGGTGGGTGCATGGCCCATCAGCAGCTTCCAGTAATCGGTGGCCGTGGCGCGCAGAAACGCGTCTGAGTTCGCCGCGACCTGCGCCCACTGCATGAGCGAGGTGACCGGCTGGTTGAAGATGACGCCGCTCTCCGGGGTCATCGCGAGCGTCGCGCCCTGGTTGGCGAAGAACGTCTCGAGGCGGTTGGGCTGGTAGGTGTTCCACAGGTTCTGCCCGCCCGAGAGGCCGTTGTAGTTCCGGTACGGATAGGAGAGCGGGTCGAGCGTCGCGTGACAGGCAGCGCACGCAGGGGCCTGAACGCCCTTGGCGTCGTAGTCACGCGGCTCGGTCGCGACGCTGTAGAGACCCTCCTGCTTGGCGATGTCGAGGCCGAGATACGCGCGGTACATCTGCGAGGCGGCGTTGCGCGGGAGCGCGGTGAACATCACGAAGTAGGTCAGGGTCCACGCAGAGGTCATGTTGCCGGCGCGGTGCGCTTGATCGATGCGCTGCGTGCTCTTGGTAGTGACCGGTGTGTAGACGGTGGGGTTGCTGCCCGAACGCGCCACGAAGAAGTCGGCGGTGAGCACGCTGCGCACGTCGTGATCGTCGGTGTGCGCCCAGGTGAAGAGCGCGTAGTCGTCGTAGTAGTCGGCCAACGGAATCTGGCCCTGGTCTTCAACACCTGCCTTGAGCGAACCCACCGGGCGGATCTTCGGGTGGGCCAGCTTCCACAACGTGCCGTTCTTGCCGCGCCAGAAGTCAGTGCCCAGGCAGCGGTCGAGCTCTTGATCGAGAAAGGTGCGCTTCAGGTCGTCGGTGGCCAGCGCCTGGAACGTCTTGATCATTCCGTACGTCGGCGAGAAGCCGCAGAAGTCGAGCAGCAGCTTCCGGTAGACGTATTTGAGGTCGTACTGACAGACCTTGTATTCAGGGTTCACCCCGCCCGCGCACGGGATGTCGGTGGGGAAGCTGTTCGGATCACCCGGCAACGTGCCGCGCTGAATCTCGGTGAGGTCGGTGACCGCATCGCCGTCGCTGTCGAGGCCTTCCACCGCGGTCAGCGCAGCGGGCAACGCCGAGGTGAAGTCGCCGTCAGACAACGGCCTCGTCGCGCCCGGAGAGAGCCACGTCTCGAGCGCCGTGCCGTAGACGTTCCGCTGCGGGGCGGCCACGTGACAGTAGGTGCACGCGGGCACCGTGCCGACGCAGGTGGGCGCGGTGGGGTACTTGGCGCAGAAGGCCGCCGGGGCGGGCGGTTTGGCCCACGCGCTGGCTGACGCAAACAGCGCCAACACCACGAGTGACCTCAAGGGGAGTTGTGACACGCGACCTCCGTGCGGGAGAGAATCCGGGCTTCCAGAAATGGCTGCGGAATGGACACGCTAACCCGCCAGAAACGCAAAGGTCTCGATGGCAGATTGTTTAGAAAACATGACCGTTCGGTCTTGAAATTAGCGGACGCCTGGTCGAGCCTGCGCGCCATGAACCGAGCCTTCTTGTTCGGGGTGTCGTTCTCCATCGCCGCGTGCACGCCTGCGCCCGCACCTCAGGTGCTCACCTGGCACAAAGACGTCGCGCCGATCATCGAGCGCAAGTGCGCCAGCTGTCATGAAGCGGGCAACATCGCGCCCTTCGCGTTGAAGACGTTGGCTGACTGGAAAGCGGTCGAGCCGTTGGCGCTCGATGCCATTCGCACCGGGCGCATGCCTCCGTTTCCCGGCAGGGAGAGCTGCGCTGAGTATTCGCCCACGCAGTCGTTGGGCGCGGATCAGCGCGACGTGATCGAAAAGTGGATCGCCGAAGGATCGCTGGAGGGCGCGGCGGCTGATTTCGCTCCGCTGCCGGGCGCGGTCGATCGGCTCACCCGGGTCGATCTCTCGTTGCCGATCAAAGAGCCCTTCACGCCCACGCAGTCACCCGACGAGTACCGCTGCTTCCTCATCGACTGGCCCTTCGACGTGCCGAAGTACATCACCGGCTACGAGCTGAGGCCGGGCATCAAGTCGTTGGTGCACCACGCCGACATCTTCTTCTTGAACCCCAGTCACGTGCCGACGTGGGAAGCGCGCGATGCCGCCGAGCCCGGGCCTGGTTGGGAGTGTTACGACATTCCCCTCGGGCAAGAAGGCGGTTGGATCGGCACCTTCGTGCCCGGCAATCGCGGCGTGGATTTTCCAGAAGGCACCGGGCTGAAAGTTCCGGTCGGCGCGAAGATCTACCTTCAGATTCACTACAACACGCTGAACGCGGAGATCGGCCCCGACCTCTCGGTGCTCGACCTGCGCCTGGAAGACAAGGTGCGGCGCTTCGCGGGTGTGCAGGCCGTCAGTGACCCGCGCTGGATCACCGCCGACACCATGGCGATCCCCGCGAATCAGAGAGACGTCACCCACACCTTCGACATCGACCCCACGCGGTTCTCGTCGATCATCAATCAGAACTTCGTCGATGGCCGTCCCCTCAAGCTCTACGCCACCACCATGCACCTCCATCAACTCGGTCAGTCCGCCAGGCTGGAGATCAAACGCGCCGACGGCAGCACCACCTGCGCGGTCGACATCCCCCGATGGGATTTCCACTGGCAGCTCGCGTACACCTTGAAGGAGCCGATCGTGATCAACCCCGGCGATGAGCTCTCGGTGTCCTGCACGTGGGACAACACCGCGGCCAATCAGCCGGTCATCAACGGCCAGCGCGTGGTGCCCCGCAATCGAAACTGGGGCGCGCGCACGCAAGACGAGATGTGCGTGGCCGGCATCTACGTCACTCAGTAGCGCTCCCTCTCCCTTCGGGACAGGGTCGGGGTGAGGGCCTTTCGGGTCAGCGCAGCGAAGGCGCTGGCCGCCCGCGTCGGCACCTTCGGCAAGAGCAGGCCGACCATCCGTCGCTCCGCTCCAGCCAGCGGCAACGCGATCAGCCGCTTCGCCGCGACCTCCCCACTCACCGCCAGCTCGGGCACGACGGAAATCCCGAAGTCGAGCTCGACCAATCGTTTGAGCACCTCCAGGCTGCTCATCTCCATGGCCACGCGAGGGCTGAGCTTCAGCATCGCGAAGTGCCGCTCGAGCCAGGCGCGTGACGCGGTGGTGCGATCGAGCAACACCAGCGGGAACTTCGCCAGGTCCTGCAACCGCACCTGCTTCTTCTTCTCCAGCACATGCCCGCGGGGAACGATCACCACGTCACGCTGCTCGACGAGCGGCACCTGAGTGAGCGCCTCCACCGCCGTCGAGCCGCGGGGCAGGGGCAACGACACCACCCCGAGATCCAACTCCCGGGCCGCCACCTTCTCGGCGATGGCAGGTGAAGTGCGGTTGTCGAGGTGCAGCTCCACCCCCGGGTGGGCACGACGGAACGCAGCGAACACCGGCGGCAGCAAGTGCGTCGCCAGGGTATCGGTGGCGCCCAGCGCGAGCGTTCCGGTCACCACCTGATCGAGCTGCTGCAACGCCGCGCGCGTCTGCTCGAGCGCATCGAGCACCGTCGTCGCATGGCTGCGGAGCGCCTCACCCGCTTCAGTGAGGCGCAGCTTCCGACTCGAGCGATCGAAGAGCGGCTGCCCCACGTCGGCCTCGAGCGCCGCGATGGTCTGGCTGACCGACGACTGGGTGAGGCCGAGGTTCCGCGCGGCGGCCGAGAAACCACCCAGCCGCACCACCGCGTCGAACAACCTCAGCCGATCACTGCGCAGCTCGAGCTTCATCGCCGGGTCTTCTTCGCCCTGGTCGCGCTCTGACGCCGCTCCAACCAATCGAGAGGGCGCTCCATCACGGTGGCCTCACTCAAGCTCACCCCCGCACGCCGCGTGGCCTTCGAAGGGTCGAGCAGCTGAACCACGCCGTCGGGGCTGACCTGCGCGATGAGCCATTGCCAGCCGTAGCGCTCGGCGTCGGCCTCCATGCGCCCCCACGCCGCCTTGGTGAAGCGCAGCGGCAAGGGGCTGCGTTTGACCTGCACCGCGAGAATCCGCGCACCGCGGGTCGCCAGCAGGTCGAACGCCCCACGCGAGCCGCGCGATTGGTAGACCAGCTCGAAGCCGAGGTGCGCGAGCGCCTGGGCGACGGCCAGCTCGGCTTCATCACCCACCAGCTTCATCGGCAAGACGGTGCCGCCCGGTTGCCTCCACTGCAGCCACAAGGCGAAGGTGGCATCGGTGAGCTGCCACTGGCCCTCCGCGTTCCGCATGACCGCGTCGCCCAGCCGCTGGAGATAGCCGGCTGCTGCTGCAGAGGCGCCGCCGATGCTCTTCGCCACCCCGGTCAGCGTGCGTGGACCCGGCGCCAGCGCATTGAGCGTGGCGGCCAGGGTGGTGGCGCGGCCCACCAGCCGCTGAAACTCGTTCAAGAAGTAGAGCGAGAGCCGCCCCGTCTCGGAGAACAGCGCGCGCTGAAGAGCGCCCCGCAACCGGGCGTCGACGGTGCCCTGCTCCTCGGTGACCGCCTCTCCGATGATCTGGAGGTAGAACGGGCTGCCCCCCACCACCTTGAAGATGCGCCGGGCCAGCGCCTCGTCGATGCGCTGTGAGGTGTCACGGCTGGCGTGCACGAGCAATTCGACCGCGTGGGTCTCGTCGAAGGCCTCGACCTCCATGACCTCGAAGTGCTGAAAGAACGGCGACCCCTGCGAGGTGGCCAGCTCGAGCAGCGTGCTCCGCGCCGAACCCGACACGACGTAGGTGGTGCGCCGGTGCCGCTGCCACACACTGCGCAGCAGCGACATCACGTCGGGGCCTCCGCGCACCCCCGACAACGCAGCGAGTTCCTGGAACTCGTCGAGCGCGACGACCAGGTGCGCGCCCAACGCCTCGGCAAGCCGCTCGGGCAGGTTGAGGACGGCGGTCAGCCCGGGGCCCTCGAGGGGCGTGGTGGGCAGCTCACCCAGCGTCGTCTGGAGAGCCGAAGGCAGCCCGCGAAACCGGTTCGACTGCACCAGCGCGGCTCTCCACGCCGCAGGCACGTCGAACTCCGCGGCCAGTGATCGGCCGGCGTCGCGAGAGAGCAACACCTCGATCGCCTGAACCGCGAGGTGGCGGAAGACCTCGAGCGACACCGGGAGCGTCTCGAAGACGTCGACCACCACGAACCCGGGAGCCCGGGCCCTGGCGCGCGTGCGGCGCTCGGCCTCGCGCAGCAGGCTGGTCTTGCCCACCTTGCGAGGGCCGACGAGACACAGCCACTTCGGCGCGCCTCGCTGCAACTTGTCGACGGCATCTTCGAGGCGCGCCAACTCGCGAGCACGATTGAAGAAGCCTTCGGGCGAGGTGGGCGTGCTGGCGGAGAACATGGAGTGGGGCGCTGACTTAGCAAGCTTGCTAAGTAGCAACATTGCTAAGTAGCAACCCTGCTTACTAGCAACCCCGCAACTCGACGTCAAAGCCCCGAGGCGCGCAAGCCCCGGCCCGCGCCCTCACCCGAAGACTGCCCGAGGCGAATTCAGAGTTCGGGGGCCGAGCTGCTGTTCTGCGGCTCGCGGGCGGCCCGGGTGACCCAGTCGGCGGCGTTGTCGTTGGTGTCCCGCGCGTTGCCAGCGGTCGCTTCGGTTCCCGACATCGTCGCGGACGTCGAGGTCGCCGAGGCCTTTCGCTCGATCGAGGCGCCCGTGTACGGCCCGCTCGCGCCCCACGCACCCACTGGCGCCGCGCTGCCTTCTCCGTTGATGCCGGTACCGTACGCGACCGTGTCGCTGATCGATGGGTCGGTGTTGGCCAGGGTCGTCGAGGCGCCGGGCAGGCCCAACCGCACGTTGCCGCCAGCTGCTGCGTACGCGAGCATCTTCACGGCGCCCGCAGTCGAACGGGCCACGTAGTCGGGCGTGGCGCTGCCGGTGTAGGCCACCGAGCTGACGACCGAGGTCACCAGGTAGAACCCACGCGCGGGAATCGAGGCGCCCGCCGGCAACAAGGTGGTGGCCGACCAGTTCGCGCCCGTCGCAGCGCGGTACTGCAGCACCCAACCCGCCACCGACACCGCCTGGCTCGACGGGTTGAAGAGCTCGACGAACTCATCATCCGCCCCGCCCGGCCCCGCCGCGGTCACCTCGGAGATCACCAGGTCGCACGCATCGCCGCGCCCATCCGAGTCGAAGTCAGTCTGGTTCGTGCTGGAGATCCCAGGACAGTTGTCGCAGGCGTTTCCCCAGCCATCGCCGTCGTCATTCGTCTGGGCGGTGTTGCTCACGGAAGGGCAGTTGTCACAGACGTCGCCCTTCTGATCGCCATCACCGTCGGCCTGCGAAGCGTTGGCGATCGCCGCGCAGTTGTCGCACGCGTCGCCCTTGCCATCGCCGTCACCGTCGAGCTGGTTGGCGTTGGCGACCTGCGCGCAGTTGTCACACGCGTCACCCTTGCCATCACCGTCGCCATCGAGCTGGTTCGCGTTGGCGAGCAGGGGGCAGTTGTCGGTCGTATTGGGCACGCCGTCGTTGTCGGCGTCGGTGTCGCACGCGTCGCCCATGCCGTCGTTGTCGGCGTCGAGCTGGGTGGGATTGGCGGCGGTGAGACAGTTGTCACAGGCGTCGCCGCGCCCATCCCGATCCGTGTCGAGCTGATTCGGGTTCACCACCGCAGGGCAGCTGTCGCACGCGTCGCCGAAACCGTCTCCGTCGCCATCGGTCTGCGCGGGGTTCGACACCATCGGGCAGGTGTCGCACGGGTCTGCCACGCCATCGGAGTCGGGATCCACCTGGCTGGGCACGCACTCGACGTCGCTGCCCGCGGCGTTGCAGCCCTTGATGCCGCAGCCCGGTCCACTCAACGTGCAGCGTTGGCCGAGGCCCACCACGTTCGGCAGGCCGCACGCGTTGCAGTTGTTGCGCGCGGGGCCTCCACACACCGAGCCCAGGCCCGCCATGTTGCACGCCAGGGTGCCCGCGCAGCCGCCGGTGTTGCACATGTCGCCGATGCCCGGCACCGCCGTCGCGCCGCAGGCACCACAGTTGTTCTTCTGCACCGCCACGCACACCGGGTCGCTGCCCGCGTCAGGACACGCGTTCGCGCCGGGGCACCCGTTCTCACCGACGCACGCGGCGTTGAGGCCGGTCACGTCGGGGGTGTTGCACTGACCGCAGTTGTTGAGCCGGCCTCCGCTGCAGTTGATGACCTCGCGGCCCGCACAGGCGTACGTGCCGCAGGGTTCACAGGGCTCTCCGGGTTGGTGCTCCAGCAGCGTGCAACCACCGCAGGCGTTGGTGACGCCTTCGTCGACCTGGCCGTTGCAGTTGTTGTCATCGCCGTCGCACAGCTCGCGCTCGGGGATGATCTCGCCTTCGCAGACGCCGAGCTTGCCGGCCGCCATGCAGAGCGCCGAGCCCTTGCGGCAGACGCCCACGGTGTCGGTCCCGGCGGGGCCGCTGTAGCAGGAGTACATCTTCCCCGGGTCGCACTCCGCCGTTTGTGACTTGCCGCACGCCGCGACGAGGGCGGCGAAACACAGCAGTCCGAGGCGGAAACGAAGCATCGCGGCGATGATCAACGGCACTGGCAGACTGCGCAAGTGCACGGCCAAATCAGTACGGCCAGCGGCCGGCCTCCAGCTGGCTGATCAGCCCATCGAGGGTCGGCGCTTCGAGCACGATCGCCCCGACAGGCTCGCTCAGCATCTCCGCGTGCTCGGGCATGAAGCTCCGGTGCTCTTTGACCCAGGCTTCGTACTTGTCCCGGGGAAGGACCAGCTGGCGCACCCGGAACACCCCCTCTTCCTGCACCACGGCGTGGGAGAAGTGATGGCCGCCGAAGCCCATGGGCTGTGTTCCCAGGCTCTTCGCGTGCGCTCTGAGCCGGTCCAGGAACTGAGACTTCGACTCCAGGAGACGAGGGGCCATGCAGCCATCATGCATGAACGCTGAGGCTGGAACCAATTTGCCGCGCCGGTGTCCATGGAGCCATGAGCACCCGCCGCGCGCTCCGAGTCGCGCTCATTCAAGCTGGCCGAATCGTCGAAGACCGCACCTTTACCGGGCGCGCGAAGATCACCGTCGGCACCGACGCGAAGAGCACCTTCCTCGTTCCCATGGCGGAGGTGCCGGTCACCACCGCGGTGTTCGATCTCACCAAACAGGGCACGGCGCTGCTCTTCGACGCCAACACCCAGGGCCGGGTCTCCCTCGAGGGCGCCGATGCGCCGCTGCACGCGTACGTCGCCCGAGCCACCGCGCACGGCTCGAAGCTCTCGTTGGCACTGCCTGAAGACGCGAAGGGCCGGGTGTCGATTGGCGAGGTGTCGTTGCTCTTTCAGTTCGTCGAGCCGCCGAAGACGCCGGTGGCCGCCGAGCTTCCGAAGGGTGCACGCGGTCTCGTCGCGCAGCTCGATCGTTCCTTCATCGTGATTCTGGCCGTGTCGATCGGCGCGCACTTCGCGGGCGCGGGCTATCTCTCCTCGCAGCCCGTTCCCGAAGAGCACGACCTGACCATCGAAGAGATGAACGTCGATCGGTGGGCCAGCGTGCTGATGCCGCTGCCCAGACCGCCGAAGTCGAGCGAGCCCGAGAGGCCCACCGTCGCCGAGGCGCCGAAGCCGAAGAACACCGAACCCACCAGGCCCAGCACGCCGCTCACGGCTGAGGCGCTCAAGAAGCGCGTGCGCACGATGGGAATGATGGGCGTCATCGGCTCACACGGTGATGGCCAGAGCGGCTTCGGAGACATCTTGAAAGACACCGGCGTGATGGAGATCTCCGAAGCGCTGCGGGGCACCCAGCCCGGTGTCGCAGTGGCTTCGGTGGAAGACGCGACGGCCAGCCAGCGCAAAGGCGACGAGACCGGCGGCACCTCGGAGATCGAGGTGCTCGGCACCCAGGGTGTGAAGCGTGTCGAGCTGCGCGAAGCGACCGCCCACCCCATCACCTCGCGCATGCAGACCGAGAAACTCGTGATCGACACGCCCGAGGTCGATGAACGCGCGCTCACCCAGTGGCTCAACGGCCGGAAAGGCGCCATCCAGAGCTGCTACGAGCGCGAACTCAAGCGCAGCCCGAAGCTCGCGGGCCGCCTGGTGATCAAGTTCGCCATCACCAGCCGCGGGCGTGTCAGTGGTGTGGGCTTCGAAGAAGACTCGCTGCGCAGCGCGCAGGTGCAGCAGTGCATCTCGGGCCTGATGCGTGCGTGGGTGCTGCCCTTCTCCCCGGAAGACGAGGTGCCCGTGACTATGCCCTTCATCTTCAGCGCGGCGAACTGAAGCGTCACGGCGGGGGCCGGTGCACGCCGCGTCATGCCGCGACAGCGCACGCAGCGTCCCCGGCAATACGGGGCAGGAGAGGTGCAGGAGATTTTGCAGCGCACCTCGAGCCTCAAGCGCAAGAAGCAGCTCGAGCGGCCCACGATGGAGCTGTCGGAGGCGGTGTAAGCCGGGTCACCTTCGGTTGAGCGACCACTTCAGCACCGGCGGCGTCACCATCGTGGTGACGATCACCATCACCACCACCGCGGAGAAGATGTTCGCGTCGACCACGCGTTCTCCCTTCACCGTCAGCTGGCTGCCGATGCTGGCGAAGATGAGCCCCACTTCACCGCGGGGCACCATGCCCACGCCGATGCTCAGGCGATCGAGGCCCGTGCCGCGCGCACCGAGCCCGGCGACCAGCTTGCCCGCCACCGCCACCACGCAGAGCGCCGCGGCCAGCCAGAGCACACCCGGCGCCACGAACGAATGGAGATCGGTGCGCATGCCCATCAAGACGAAGAACACCGGCACCAGGAAGTAGGAGATCGGGTGCACCAGCTCTTCGAGGGTCTGGGGCTCCTTCTCTTTGAAGTCCTTGAAGTGAACGTCTTCCAGGATGAGGCCAGCGGCGAACGCGCCCACGATGGGCGCCAGCCCGATGAAGTCGGCCAACCAGGCCAGCGTGAAACAGAAGCCCAGCCCGAAGGCGAGCAGCACCATGCGCGCCCGCAGCAGCGAGGCGAGCCGGAACAAACGCGGCGAGAGCCACACCCCCAGCACCAACGAGCCGACCAGGAAGCCGACCGCCTTGCTCAAGGTGATCACCACCTCGCTGAGCGCGAGCTCCTTGCCCTGGTCGGCAGCGGAGATCACCCCGGTGACCACCGCCAGGATGACCAGGCCGAGCACGTCGTCGATCACCGCCGCGCCCAACACGATGCGCGCTTCCTGCGTCTGGCTCTTCTCGAGATCCTTGAGCACGCGCGCGGTGATGCCCACCGAGGTCGCGGTCAACGTCGCGCCGATGAAGAGCGCCACGTACGGAGAGCTCGCCGGGAGCAACGCGCGGGTGACGAAGTAGCCGAGCACGAACGGCACCACCACGCCGATGCAGGCCACCAGCAAGGCCGAGACGCCGACCTTCATCATCTGATTGACGGTGCTCTCGAGGCCCACCTCGAACAGCAGGATGATCACCCCCACGCGCGAGAACATGTCGATGAAGGCGTTGCTGGCGATCGGCTCGAACACGGTGAGGCCGAGCAACGAGACGTTGCCCAGCACCACGCCCACCATCAGCTCACCGAGCACGGCCGGCTGCTCGAGGCGCGTGGCGAGATCGCCCCCGAGCTTCGCCGCCACCAGGATGACGGCGAGCGCGAGAATGACGGGCGCCGCGGGATCGCCGTGACCCGACCCCTCTGCCAGCGCCGGCATCGTGGCGATCGCCACGATGAGCGCCAGCAGCCGGACCACCCGCTTGCGTGAAATCACGGGAGACCGAGCTGTCTGGCGAGGAAGGTGAACGCCAGCGCGTTCATCTGCGCCTTCTGCGCGTTGTCTGCCGCGCCGCCGTGACCCCCTTCGATGTTCTCGTAATAGAGAATGTCGGCCCCGTTCTCGAGCAGCCGCGCGACCATCTTCCGCGCGTGACCCGGGTGCACCCGGTCGTCTTTGGTGGAGGTGGTGAAGAGCGTGCGCGGGTATTTCTTGCCCGCCTTCACGTTCTGGTACGGCGAGAACTGCGAGAGCGCGAGCCAGTCATCGGGCTTGCCGGGGTCTCCGTACTCCTCCATCCACGACGCGCCGGCGAGCAGCAGGTGGTAGCGCTTCATGTCGAGCAGCGGCACCTGGCAGACGATGGCGCCGAACAGCTCAGGGCGCTGCGTCAGCATCACGCCCATCAACAGGCCGCCGTTGCTGCCACCGAGAATGCCGAGCTTCGTGCTGCTGGTGACCTTGCGGGAGATCAGATCTTCCGCCACCGCCGCGAAGTCGTCGTACGCGCGTTGCCGGTTGTGCGTGAGCGCCGCGCGATGCCAGGCCGGCCCGTACTCACCACCACCCCGAATGTTCGCCAACGCGAAGACGCCGCCGCGCTCGAGCCAGGCCGCTCCCACCGTCGCGTCGTAGTACGGCGTGAGGGAGACCTCGAAGCCGCCGTAGCCTTCGAGCAGCGTGGGCGTCGTGCCGTCGAGCGTGAGCCCGGCCTTCGCGACCTGGAAGTAGGGCACCTTGGTGGAATCTTTCGAGACCGCGAAGTGCTGGGTGACCTCGAGCCCCTCGGCCTTGAAGAACGCGGGCGAGGTCTTGATGAGCTCACGCTTCGGCTTGTTCAACGAGCCCAGTGAAAGTGACGAAGGCGTGGTGAAGCCCGCGTCGTAGAACCAGTAGTCGTCGTTGAGATCCCTGTCGTAGGCGTCGACGGCGAAGGTGCCCACCTTCGGGGTTTCGAGCTTCTTCTGCTCCCACCCCTTCTTGCTGCGCGTCGCGACGAACACCACGCTCTTCACGTCGTCGAGCACGGTGATGATCATCGCCGTCTTCGTGCCCACGAACGCGTCGAGCGAGGTGGTGGGCGAAGGCTCGAACAGCACGGCGAAGTCACGTTTGCCCGCCTTCATCGCCTCGAGGGGAATCGCGAGCAGCGAGCCCGCCTTGTAGATCTTTTCGTTGATGACCCAGTCGGAGCGCAGCCGCAGGAGGAGCTGGTCGTCCCACGCTGAAACGGCCGCGTCGTCGGGCTTGTCGATCTTCACCAGCTTCTCACCCTCGCGCAGCCAGACCTCTTCGGTGAAGAAGGTCCTGGCGCGGCCGACCCAGTCGCGCGTCTTGCCGTGATCGAACTCGCGGTAGCCGTAGACGGACACGTCAGCCGCTTCGCCTTCCAGCAGCAGCTTCGCGTCGCTCAGCGGCGTGCCGCGTCTCCACTCCTTGACGATGCGCGGGTAACCCGAGGTGGTCAGCGTGCCGGGGCCGAAGTCAGTGGCCACGTAGAGGGTGTCGAGATCCTTCCAGCCGACCTGCGACTTGGCCTCGGGCAGCGTGAAGCCGCCTTCGACGAAGGCCTTCTTCACCACGTCGAACTCGCGCACCACTTCGGCATCGGAACCGCCCGGCGAGAGGCTGACCAGGCAGCGCTCGTACTTCGGAGGCAGACACTGCGAGCCGTGCCACACCCAGCTCTGCTTCTCCGCGGCGCCCAGCGCGTCGAGGTCGAGCACCAGCTCCCAGTTGGGTGCGGGCTTGCGGTACTCGGTAAGCGACGTGCGACGCCACAACCCGCGCGGGTGCGCTTCGTCTTTCCAGAAGTTGTAGAGGAACTTCCCCTGGGCGTTGACCTTGGGGATGCGGTCTTTCGAGTCGTAGATCGCCTTGAGCCGCGTGCGCAGCTCGCTGAACCCGGGCGCGCTCTCCAGCTCTTTCTGCGAGACGGCGTTGCGCTCCTTCACCCAGGCGATCTGTTTCTCGCCGTTCACTTCTTCCAGCCACAGGTGCGGGTCTTCGACCTTCAGGGGAGGCGGCGCGGCGGTGGCCACCACGGGCGCTGGTTGGGCGGCGGGGGGTGCGGTGGTCGCCGTGTTCGAAGAAGTGCACGCCGACAGCAGGGAGAGGCCCAACAGCGAGAAGGGAGTCCGCATGGCGAGCACCACAGCAAGAGCGCGATGAGACGTCGATGCGATTGTGCGTAGATTGCGCCGCCATGAAGCGATTGTTCCTGCTCGCCCTCGCGGTCTTCCCGGCTTGCGCCATCGTGAAGTCAGCCACGGTGCGGGATGACTGGGCCGCGGCGGATCAGAAGGCCGTGAAGCGGCTGGCCATCGTGGTGCAGCCCCTGCCGGATCAAAGCCAGAAAGCCGGCGAAGCGTTCGCCCTCATCGCGCGCCGCTACGTGAACCAGAAACGCGACTTCCTGGTGAAGAAGGAGGTCGTGCTGGCAGACGCACCGAAGCTCGAAGAGGTCTGCGGCGGCGAAGACGCCATCGAAGGCGTGCTCTTCTTGAAGCCCCTGCTCAAGGCCGTCGGCGATGGGTTCGAAGCCGAGCTCTCCGGCACGCTGGCGCGGTGTGGTGATGGCCGCGAAGCGTGGTCGGCGCGCGCTGCGGGCAGCTTCCCCTCGAAAGACCAGCACCTCGTCGAGGTGACCCGGGTGTACGTGAAGGAGCTGGGCGCCGAGGTGGAGCGCTACGTGCCGCCCGCGCTCAACCTGCTTCGACCGCTGCTCGACACCCTGCCCCAGCCGATCCTCACCGAGGCGGATCTCGACGAGAAGCTCACCCTGGATTGAGCCGCGCGGCGCACACCAGGATTCCGTCTTCGTCGCTGTAGAGCCGGTGACCGGGCTTCGAACTGGTCGAACAGGTCGGCCGGTCGCGAAGGTCATCGCGCCTCCATACCAAAGCGGGCTCGCAGTCGGCGCCCGGTCGTGAAAACTTCCCTGCCGTGAAGCGCTTGCTCCTGGTGGGGTTCGTCCTGCTGCTCGTCGCCGTTCTCGGCGTGGGTGGTTTTGCCTTTCAGCTCAACAGCCAGGCCACGGCGCCGGGCGCCGGCACCGAAGAGCTCGAGCTCGAAGTGCCCAAAGGCGCCAACGCACGCAGCGTCGGGGGGCAACTCCAGAAGATCGGTCTCATCGGAGACACCCTCGTGTTCCGTTACGTGGTGTGGAAACGCGGCGGGCTGGCGCTCAAGGCGGGCAAGTTCAAGCTCTCGCGCGCGCTCTCGCCGATGGAGCTCGCCACTGCGCTGGAGAAGCCGCCGCTCGCAGAAGACGAGGCCTTCGTGGTGGTCGAGGGCTGGCGCATTCGCGACGTCGATGAGGCGCTGGTGGCCGCGGGCCGGGCCGATGCCGGCGCCTACGTGAAGGCCGCTTCTTCGCGCGAGGGTTACGTCGCGCCGTTCACGCTCCCCGAAGGAACGCTCGAGGGCTACCTCTACCCCGAGACGTATTTGCTGCCGAAGGGCCGCATCGACCCGCGGGTGTTGGTGCAGAAGCAGCTCGACCAATTCACGGCGCGCGTCTTCACCCCGCTGGAAATGGAAGTGCGCGGCTACAAACGCTCGCTTCACGAGCTGGTCATCATGGCCTCGATGCTGGAGCGTGAAGAGCCGCTGCCTTCCAATCGCCCGCTGGTCGCCGGCATCTTGTGGAAACGCATCGACAAGGGTTTCCCCCTCGGCGTGGATGCCACCAGCCGCTACGAGCTCAAGTCGTGGAATGATCGCAGCGCGTTCCTGGTGAAGCTGCGCGACGACGGCGATCCGTACAACACGCGCCGCAAGAAGGGCCTGCCGCCCACGCCGATCGGAGCGCCGACGTACTCGTCACTCGAGGCAGCCTTGCGGCCCACGCCCAGCGAGTTCCTCTACTACCTGCACGACGCGCAGAAGCAGCTGCACCCCTCGCGCGACGCGGCGGAGCACGAAGAGATGCGCAAGAAGTACGACGTCTACTGATCGCCCACCCGCGCGTCGAACATGGCGGGGTCCGAGTAGATCTGAATCAGGTTGCCGGTGCGCGAGAGGTGCTGGGCGATCTCGATGGTCAGGGTCACCACCTTCGAGCCCACCAGCACGCTGACCCGCTTGAGGTTCTCGCGGTTGGTCGAGAAGAACTTCGTCCAGTCCTGGCTGACGCTCAGGGCGACGCCGACGGCGGCGCGCGCATCGACGAACAGCTCGAGCGGCTTGTGGCGCATCAACTCCATGCGCAGCTCATCGAGGCTCTCGTTGCCGAACTGACCTCGATCGTCGCCGCTGATCACCACCAGCAGCGCGCCCGAACGAAGACGCCGGTAGACGAAGGTGCAGTCACCCGCCGTGAGCCGGAGCCCATCGGGCAGCGTTTCGCGTTTCACCTGGTGGGTCTCTGTCATGGAAGTGCCTGCCCCAGATTAACGAGCGCCGAAGCGAACCGGCACCGAGAAGCAGCGTGAGGCCGCTTCGGGTGGAAACGGTGCGGCCTTCTGCACCACGCAGCCCTGCGCCGCGGCATCGAGCAGCGCCGCCCCGCTGGATTGGGTGATCGAAGTCGACGCCGCCCCGCCGCTGGCATCGAGGCAGAACGAAAGCTGCACGGTGCCCCGCTGCTGAAAACGGCGCGCCGCGGCCGGGTAACACCCCTCTGCCATCGCCGCGAGGCGAGAGTGCACCAGCGCCACCACGTCGACCGCGTCTCCCTCTCCCTTCGGGAGAGGGTCGGGGTGAGGGCCAGGATTGCCCTCGGAGACCTCGTCAACGCCTTCAATACCCTCTCCCCCAGGGGGGAGCGGGAGCTCTTGCAGGAGGCCGCGAGCGATTGCCGGGCCTTCCTCCGCCACCACCGGAGCCATGCCCAGGTCAGCGCCAGGCCGGGCGCGCACGACCTTCGGAACCACGGGAGCCACCGCCACCGGAGCCGCAGGAGCCACCACCGGAGTGAAGTTCACGAAGCCATCGCCCACGCGAGACTGCGCAGGCACCACCACCACTTCTTCCCCGCGAAACATCAAAACCAGCCCCCCGTGCAGCCCGAGCGAAAGCCCCACGGCCAGCACCCACGCCTTCACGTCCCCTCCCACCGGGGCACGAACACCTGCTCTGCCTCTGCGGCCGGGTGCATGGGGATCTCGAACAACGCCGAGAGCGCCGCCGCGGTGAGCACCTCCTTCACCGGCCCCTGCGCCACACACGTTCCGTCCTTGAGCAGCAGCGCATGCGTGGCCACATGCATGGCCAGATTCACGTCATGCAGCACCGCGAGCACCCCGAGCCCCGCCGACAACCGGCGCTGCACGGCCCGCAGGGTCTCCACCTGGTGCCTGATGTCGAGAAACGCGGTGGGCTCATCGAGCACCAGAAGCTTCGGCACCTGCACCAACGCCCGCGCCAGCCACACGCGCCTGCGTTCACCGCCCGACACCTCGCTCAGCGGCCGGGCCGAAAGATGATCGACGCCGAGCTCCTTCATCACCCCATGCGCCGCTTCTTCATCTCGCGCACCGGGCAGCCCCCACGCGGACAAGTGCGGCGCGCGCCCCATCAACGCCACCTCGAGACCGGTGAAGCCCGTCGCGTCATCCATCGTCTGCGGCACCCACGCGGCCACCTTCGACAGCTCGCGCGAAGAAGTGCCCGGCACCGGCAGACCACACACCTTCACCGTGCCGCTCGAGGGCGCGATCAACCCCATCACCGCGCGCACCAGGGTCGACTTGCCCGCGCCATTGGGCCCGAGCACCACCCACGCTTGACCGCGCTCCAGCCGCAACGAGACGCCTGAGAGCACGGGGGTCTCCCCATACCCGGCAGACAGAGAGTCGATCTCGAGGAGCGGCGCCATCCGCCCGCTCCCTTACTGCTGTTTGGCGAGCGCCGTCTTGACCTGCTCGTGCAGTGCCTGGACCTTCTTCACGAACGCCGGGTCGCTGCCCTTGTCGTCCACCTGGCCTTCCAGCGCGCTGATCTGCAGCCTGAACTTGCGCTGCACCGCTTCGTCGACCAGGCGATCGAAGTCGCCCTGCAACGCGCGCATGGCACCTTCACCAGGGGTGGCCGACACTTTCGCGACCTTCGGCGCGGCCACGGCCTGCTTCCTTTTCGGGGCCTCTTGAGGGGCTTCTGCTTTGACGGCTTCGGGCTCAGGCTCAGGAAGAGCCGCTTTGACCCGCTTCGGAGCGGGCTCGGGCTCGACGATGTTCTCCTGAGGCGTCTCCTGCTCGTCGGCCACCCGCTGACGCTCGGCGCGATCGCTGTAGATGTCCCACGCGATGGTGCCGACGACCGCCGCGACCGCGAGCGCCGGCAGCACGAACCAGATGGCGCGCGTACCGGCCTTCTTCGCGGTGGGAACGCCCGGCGAAGCGCGGTCAGACACCTGCGGCAGCACCTGCGTATCGGTGCGCACGGGCGAAGAAATCTTCACTCTGGGCACGGGGCGCTCGCCCAGCTTCTCCGGCCGCGCGCCCTCCTTGAGCTCCCGGGTCTCCTTCACGGCGCGCTTCTCGACCTTGGCGCTCTTGCCCGTCTTCTTCGCGCCTTCCTGCTTCTGCAGGCTGGCCTTCGAGGCGCGAGGGGGCGGCGGCAGCTGCTGCGCGGGGATCTCCAGTTCGGTGTTGATGGGCTCCGAAGGGATGCCGTCGATCACGATGGAAGGCAGCGGCTCGGGCTCGGCGATGGCCGGCGTCGAAGCCTCGGTGGCGTCCTGGTCGAATGACTTCGCCAACAGCCGCGCCCGGATCGGCTGCGGCGCTGAAGGCGGCGGCGCCTGCTGCTCCGTCTTCAGCTGAATCGAAGGCATCGTCTCCTTCTCGTGCACCTCGTTCGACTTCGACGAGCTGCCACCCGCCTTGCGCGTCGGTTGAAAGGACAACGCCTCGGGCTGCAAACCCAACCGGCTGGCCGCGGGCGTCTCGTCGTCGGCGGGCCCCAGCTTCACGTTGATGGCCGGCATCGACAGCGGCGTGGGGTGGGTGGCGAACGGCGAAGGTGCGTTCTGCATCGTCTCTTCAGCCGGCGCTTCGGGCACCGTCTCGTCGCTGGCCTCGACCTCACCCAACGCCTTGGCCTGCTCCCTGACCGTGTGGAGCATGCGCCGCTCGGCCTGGTACTCGGCGGAGAAGGCGTCACGCATGAAACGCGAGGTGGTCTCCGCGCCCGAGAGCGGGTCGATGTCCTGGAGAATCGACTGCAGCTTTCCGCGGAACTCTTCGGCGTTCTGAAAACGGTTCGCGGGATCCGGGGCGAGGGCCTTGCCCACCGCGTCGGAGAGCGCCTGCGGGCACAGCGGCTCGATGGTGTTGAGCGCGGGGATGGAGGGGTTGCCCACCTTGCCCATCAGCTCACCCGACGGCACGTCTTCGAAGGGGTTCTTGCCGGTGACCAGCTCCCACAGGCACAGGCCCACCGCGTAGAGATCGCTGCGGCGATCGACCGTCTTGTGGCGCGCCTGCTCGGGCGCCATGTACATGAACTTCCCCATCACGATGCTGGGGTTGGTCTTGGAGAGCGAGAGGGCCGACTTGGCGAGGCCGAAGTCGATCACCTTCACCTCGCCCTCGTAGCTGATGAGCACGTTCTGCGGGCTCACGTCGCGGTGCACCAGCTCGAGCTCCTTGTCGTCATCGCCCCGCTTGCGGTGCGCGTAGGCGAGCGCGTCGAGCACCCGGGTCATCACCGAGAGCACGAAGGACAGCGGCAGGGGCAGCTGGCGATCGCGCATGCGCGAGAGCACCCGGCGCAGGTCTTTGCCGTCGACGAACTCGAGCGCGATGTACGGCTCGCCCTCGTGCACGCCCATGTCGAGCACCTGGGCGATGTTGCCGTGCGAGAGCTTGACCAGGATGCGCGCCTCGTCGACGAAACGCGCGACGAAGTCCTGGTCCTGCGCGAGGTGCGGGAGGATCTTCTTGATGACGCACAACTTGTCGAAGCCGTGCGAGCCCTCGAGCCGGGCCAGGAAGATCTCCCCCATGCCGCCCGTGCTGATGGGCATCAAGAGGGTGTACCGCCCGAACCGGAGCGGCTTGAACGGCCTCAATCGCTGGCTGGTCTGCCCCTGACTCATGGGTTGAAAAGTGCGCTGATTCAACACGTAAAGGCCTCGCATCGCACCAACCAAGGTTGTCGGCCAGCGGCGCCCTTCCGTTGCGTGATCAGATTCAAACCGTCCATCGCACTCTGAAGTGGCCGCCCGCCTGATCGCATTGGATCACCTCGACCTTCACGTCTTGGCCCCCGGCCAGCTCCAGGCCCCTCGACAGCAGCCCGATGTACCAGCCCGGAAGGCGGACCTCGTTGACCCACAGGTGGTACTCCGTCGCTCCTATCGGGGTGAGCTTCGTCTCGGAGAAGTTGTTGCCGGTGCGGAACTGGCGCGACACCCGCTCCAGCGTTCGCCTCGGGCCGATCAGCCGCATCATGGCCATCATCGCCCGGCCCACCATGGTCTCGCCGTACCCGTCCATGAAGCTCCGGCCGACGGCGCAGACGGCCGCTTCAGAATCCAACCCCGGGTACAGCTCCCGGGACAAAAAGGACACCACCTCGATGAAGACCGCCTGGGGGTACGCCGGCAGCAGCGGGGCCCCCGGGTCGAAGCCCCGTTCGCGCAGGCCCGTGGCCAGCCGGGGGGTCAGTTTTCCCGTGAGCGAGCGGAGTAACCCCTCGAAGGTCTGCGCAAAAATCAGCTTCTCTGTCATCTCGCCTCGGGGATGCCATTGTTAGCGCGATGCGCTGCGAAAAGAGCGACGAACTGGTCGGGGTGGGGTGAAGAATTGAGCTTCATGGCGTCGTTCAAGAACCGCTGGGAGCAGTGGCTTCACCCTGAGATTCGGGCCTCCCCCGAGCTGCGCCGGCAGGCGCTGGTGATGGGCTCGAACGCCGCCTTCGCCTTCCTGGTGGTGCTCGGGCAGGTGGCGGTCTCGCTGCTGAGCGGCCATGTCACCCGGGCCATCCCCGGCATGCTCTTCCTGGCCGGCCCCGTGCTGAGCCTCGTGCTGCTTCGGGTGCGAAAGACCCCCAACGCCTCGGGTCACGTGCTCTTCGCGCTCTCCAGCGCCCTGATGTGCGTGGCGGTCGCCGGTGAAGTGGGCCTGCAGCCCGGCACGCTGGCCTGGTTCGGGGTGGTCTTCGCCACCGCCATTCTGGGCCTGGGCATGCGCGCCGGGGTGACCTGGTTGGTCATCGACGCGGCCGCGGTGATCGTCATCGAGCTGCTCAAGTCGGCAGGCCACTTCACGCCCTGGCTGCACCCCAGCGCCCCCATGATGGCGGTGCGCGCCGTGGGCCTGGTGCTCGCGTTCGTGGTGCTCGCGTTGTTGTTCGAGCGCACCCGCCGCAGCGGGCTCGAAGAAGCGGCGCGGCTGGCCCAGACCAAGACGAACTTCCTGGCCAACGTCTCTCACGAGCTGCGCACGCCGATGAACGGGGTGCTCGGGTTGACCGACCTGCTGCTGCAGTCGGAGCTCACCTTCGAACAACGTGAACACCTCGAGCTGCTCCAACGCAGCGGCCGCTCGTTGGTGGTGCTCCTCAACGACCTGCTCGACATGTCGAAGGTCGAAGCGGGAAAGATGGAGCTCGACCCCACCGACTTCGATCTGCTCCGCCAACTCGAAGACCTGCGCGCCTTGCACGAACCGGTGGCGCTGGGCCGCGGGCTGCGCTTGAGCCTCGAGGTGCCCGCGCTCCCCAGGGCGATGCGCGGTGACGCCTTGCGCCTGCGGCAGGTGCTCAACAACCTGCTCAACAACGCCATCAAGTTCACCCCCAAAGGGTCCATCACCCTCACGGTCAAACAGGCCGCCGAAGGGCTCTTCGAGTTTCGGGTCACCGACACCGGCATCGGCATCGCCAAAGACGTGTTGCCCCGCCTCTTCTCGGCCTTCGCGCAGGCCGAAGCGGGCATCACCCGGCGCTATGGCGGCACCGGTCTGGGCCTCGCGCTGAGCCGCGAGCTGGTGGCCTTGCTGGGCGGCTCCCTCGAGGTGGCCAGCGAGCCGGGCAAAGGCACCACCTTGCGTTTCACCATTCCCCTGCAGACCGGCCTGGCGGCGTTGATCGAAGCCGAGCCACTGCCGGTGCCCAGGCCCGCCGCCCAGGTGTTGCCGGTGCTGGTGGTCGACGACAACCCCATCAACCTGCGGGTGGCCTGTGGGTTGGTGGAGAAAGCCGGCTACCGCACGCTGACCGCCACCAACGGGCAGGAGGCGCTCGCGGTGGTGGAGAGTCAGCCCGTCTTCCTGGTGCTGATGGATTGCCACATGCCGGTGATGGATGGCTACGAGGCGACCGAGCGCATTCGGGCCCTCGACAGCGACGTGGCCCTGGTGCCGGTGATCGCCTTGACCGCCTCGGCCATGCCCGAAGAGCTCGAACGGTGCCGCAGCGCGGGTATGAACGACTGCCTCATCAAGCCCGTCTCGCTGGCGATGGTCGAGCGCACGCTCAACCAGGTCGCCGCGCTGCAGGCGTTGATGTCTTGATCACATGAGGTCGTCGCAGGGCGTGCCCAGGCGCTGACCCGAGTAGGGCCCCAGGTCCATGTAGACCATGCGGCCGGTGTTGTAGTCGTCGAGCGGCACCTCGACGAGCAGCGTGGTGGTCTTGCCCTGAATCCACTTGCCCTCGAACTTGCCGTCGGTGGTGGTGATGAGCCGCAGGTTGCCGGTCTTCGTGGAGAGGATCATGCCCTGCGCGTCGTCGACCACGTCCTTCAAGGGCAGCTGCTTCATGTTGCCCTTCTGGCCGGCGAACACCCGGAAGTCGCGGCGGTCGGTTTCGTCGCGCGAACGGAACCTGTCGACCAGGTAGTAGACGCCGGTGTCGTCACGCAGCAGCTTCTCGGGAATGCGCGTCCACGTCGGGCCATTGAAGGTCGCGGCGGCCAGCAGCTTCTTCGCCTCTTCGGCAGGCACCCGGGTCATCGGGGTGACCTTCTTCGCGCAGGTCACCGAGTAGCTCTTGCCGGAGTCCTGCATTTCGATGCTCGCCGGAGAGTTCCCCCCGTGACGCACGCGTGGATCCCACACGGAGACGCTCCACTGTTCGGTGCCGTTCTTGCCCCCGCCCGCGACGGGAATGCGGGTGAACACCTTGCCGTCGCCGCTGGTGAAGGTGGTCTCGCCGTACGGCGCGTCGGGGTCGACGGCCACGTAGTGGTTCTTTCCATCGGTCAGCACCAGCAGCTTGTCGCGAAACGCGGCCGCGTCGATGAGCTCGGGTTTGGGCTGCGCCAGCGTCACTGCGATCAGGAGAGTGGTGAGCATTCGGACTTCGGACTCTGCTGCGAAGCAGGGCCGAACTCCAGCCGCCAAAGCCGGGCGTCGAGTTGTAAGGTGCCAGGGCCATGACCGACGTCACCTCTCCACTCTCGCCGGGCCTCGTGATCGCCGAGACCTATGAGATCGAGCGCCAGCTCGGCCGGGGCGGCATGGGCGAAGTGTGGTTGGCCCGGCACCGGCGCCTCGCGGGCAAGCAGGTGGCGGTCAAGGTGCTGCACGTCGATCGCCAGCTGCCCCAGGAAGCGTTGGCCCGCTTCAAACGCGAAGCCGAGATCGCCGCGCGGCTGGAGCACCCGAACATCGTGCAGGTGCTCGACTTCAACACCCTGCCCACCGGCCAGCCGTACCTGGTGATGGAGTTCCTCAAGGGGCAGAGCCTCTCTGCGCGCGCGCGGGGCAAGTCGCTCGACGTGCCCCAGGTGGCGGGCATCATGCGGCAGGTGGGCGCCGCGCTGCAGGCCGCCCATCGCGCGGGCGTGGTGCACCGCGATCTCAAGCCCGAGAACATCTTCCTCATCCCCACCGCGGTGGGTGATCAGGTCAAGGTGCTCGACTTCGGCATCAGCAAGTTGTCCGACTCGAACACCGTGCAGACCACCGAGTCGGTGTTGATCGGCACCCCGCTCTACATGTCGCCGGAGCAGGCGCTCGGTCAGAACCGCGACGTCACGCACCAGAGCGATCTCTTCTCGCTGGGCAGCATTTGTTACGAGCTCTTCAGCGGTGAAGCGCCGTTCAACGCCGACAACATCGCGAAGGTCGTCTTCCGCATCGCGTACGAGAAACACACCCCGTTGCTGGCAGTGCGGCCCGATCTTCCGGCCGAGGCGGCGGCGGCGGTCGAGCACGCGCTGGAAAAGGAGCGCGCGCGGCGCACCCAGGACATCGACGCCTTCGTGCTCGAGCTCACCGGTCAGGCGCTGGCCGAAGTGGCGCAAGACGAGAGCAGCGGCGTGTACACCCCGGGCATGTCGGTGACGCCGTCGATGGGTTCGGGCGAGACGCGCGCGCCCAGTGGGGGGGGCGGTTCGAGACCGGCCACGCCCCTGGCCAGCCTGCCGCCCGGCCCCGCCGAGCGCGCGCCGGTCGTCTCGGGCAAGCGGCTCATCTTCGGGATCATCGCCGTGGTGGCGGTCATCTCGGCCATCGTGGTGAAGGTGCGCACCGACAACTGGACCGAACGATCGGCCTATCGCACCGCGATGATCGACGCGGGCTACACCCTGCTCGCCGACGGCACCTTCAACATGGATGCGGGCGTGAAGACGGTGCCGGTGCTCGACGCCGGGCCTGAAGCCGTCGCCGAGGCGATCGACGCCGGAGCGGCGCCCCCGGTGGCCGTGGTGATCGATGCAGGGCCCGCAGTGCCGGACATGGTGAAGCCGAAGGCGCCGCCCACCGCCACCGAGCTCGAGCTGCTGCAGTCGCTCAGCGCTCTGGAGAAAGGCGAGAAGTGGGAGACCATCTGGGAGACGCGCAGCACCTTGCGCGCGAAACTTCAGACGCCTTCAGCGCGAGAGCAGGGGCTCGCCATCTTGATCCACGCCACCTGCGCGCGGAACGACAACGGCGCGCTCAAGCCGGTCATCCACGACTACAAGACGGTCGCCACCGCGAGCCAGCTGCGGCTCGCGCGGCAACGCTGCATGAAGGCGTACCCCAGCTCTGAGTTCCTCGACTGGTGAGGGCCAAACTTCTTACCCGAGCTGGCCCAACATCGTCGCCGCGTCGCTGACCTCGAACTTGCCGGGCGCCTCGACGTTCACGCGCTTGACCACGCCATCCTCGACCAACATCGAGAACCGGTTCATCCGCACGCCCATGCCGTAGGCAGTGAGGTCCGTGTCGAGGCCGACCTTCTTCGCGAACTCAGCGCTGCCATCACCCATGAGGCGCAGCTTGCCGAACGCGCCCAGCTCCTTGCCCCAGGCCGCCATCACGAAGCCGTCGTTGACCGACACGCACCACACCTCGTCGACGCCCTTCGCCTTGAGCGCCGGGAGCTGCTCGACATAACCGGGCACGTGTTTGGCGGAGCAGGTGGGCGTGTAGGCGCCGGGCAGGCCGAAGATGACGACCTTCTTGCCCTTGGTGCCTTCTACGACCGACACCTTCTCGGGCGACAGCGGGCACGCCTCACCGAAGGCGGTGGACTCGTACAAAACAACGTCAGGGACTCGGTTACCGATCTCGATGGTCATGCAGGCTTCTGAACACAGCCGCGCGCTGTGCGCACCCTCGAGCGCACGCCACGCTGGCGACCACCGCGAAATGGATTACCGGATTCCGGAGAGCGTGCCCGAATCAGAGTCTTCATCGAGCACTTCGAAGACGGCCACCTTGGTCTTCTGGCCGACCAGTAACCGTTCGCCCAGGGGCGTCACGTCGAAGCGGGCGCCCACGTGCGCGAGCGACTTGCCGGTGAGCAGCACCTGCCCGGGCTCTCCGCTGGCACACAGCAGGCCAGCCACCACCACGGGATCACCGAGCAGCACGGGGTCGAGGCGGGCTTCGGTGCCCACCGCGCCGGCGAACACCCGACCGGTGGTCAGCCCCGCGCGCACGCTGAAACGGTCCTTGCCGCCCCGCTTGAGGGAGAGTCGCTCCCACTCCGACCGCAGGGTCATCGCGGCGCGCACGGCGCGGATCGCGTCATCCCCTTTCGGGTAGGGCACGCCGAAGACGGCACGTACGGTGTCTCCGGCCACCACGTCGATGGCGCCTTCGAAGCTCATCAGCAGCTGGGCGGCGATGCGTTGCCACTCGGCGACCAGCTCGGCCAGCCGCTCTGCGGGAAGCTTCGCGGCAGCCGCGGCCAGGCCACAGAGCTCGGCATGGAGCACGGTGCCGTTGATCTCCGAGACCTGGCTCACCTTGCCGGCCGCACGCAGCTCGACCGCGCGCCGCTCGGCCACCTCGGGGGCGTAGAGACGCTCGAGGCCGAGCTTCAACCGATCGACGCGCGCGCTCCCCGGTGACTCCTGGAACTTCGCGACGCCGGTCTCGAGCAGTTGGGTGATGGCGGTGCACACGTCGAGCAGTGCTTCCACCGGCTCTTGATCAGCGCGGGTGCGGTTCAGGTAGAGCACGCCGGTGAACGGCGCCCTGGTGCCGATGGGTATGCAGAGCACCTGATCGATGCCGTAGAGCACCACCGAGTCGCGATCGGCGAAGCGGCTGTCGTCGAGCACGTTGGCCACGGCGATGGCCTGCCCCTTGGAGAGCGCCGCCTCGAGGATGGCGTCAGACACCGGCACTTCACCGCGCGCGAGCTTGTGCTGGTGGCGCACGGCCGAAGGCACCATCACGCCCGAAGCGTGTTTGAGCAGCACCACGCCGGTGGTGGCGCTCACGCGCTTCATCACCAGGTCGCAGGTCTCGTCGAGGAACTCCTGCAGGCTGGGCGCCCGCGCGAGGCACTCGGCCACCCGGTAGAGCAGCACCAACGACTGCACCGCCACCTTGCCGCCGCCTTCGCCACTCTCGCTGGGGTGCGCTGTCTTGCTCGCAGCGCCGTCGGCACCGCCTTCGTTCTCGTCGGTGTCGGAAGCGCCGGGCCCGATGGGCGGGGGCGCAATGTCGAACGGCGCGAAGTTGTCCAACGCGCGGAGCACGCTCGACTCCTTGATGTCGCGCGCGAGCATCACCGCTTCGTTGATGTCGACGCCCTGGCCGAAGCGCTTCACCTTGCCGCCGCCGCCGGTGTCGACCATGTCGGTCTCGAAGGCCTCGGAGTTGGCCATCTTGCGCAGGGCCAGCGAGTTCTCGCCGATGCCGACCACGTCGCCCGATTTCAAATCGACCGATCCCACCACCGGGTTGCCGTTGAGCTTGGTGCCGTTGCGGCTGCCCAGGTCTTCGAAGACCACGCTGCCGTCTTTGGCGTGAACGCGGCAGTGTTTGCGCGAGACGAGATCGCCGGAGAGCACGACGTCGTTTTCGTCAGCGCGGCCGACCTGCGTCACGCCCTCGGGGAGGTCGTACGCGGTATCGAAATAGCCGGGGCCGTTGATGAGGAGCTGCCACATGCGCGAGGCCGAACGATGCCACAGCTTCGTGCTATTCGCCGCGCCCATGGCCATCCGCCTCGTCGTGACCGACATGGACAACACGCTGTACTCGTGGATCGACTACATCGTGCCGGCGGTCGAGGCGATGGTCGACGCGGTGCAACTGGCGACCGGCTTCCCGCGCATCAAGGTCGTGCAGTCGCTCAAGCAGGTCTATTCGAAGTACGAATCGAACGAGTACCCGTTCGCCCTGCAAGAGAGCTCGATCTTCGCGGAGTTCCCCGAGTTCGGCAGCTTCGACAAGCTGGTGATCGAGCCCGCGCGCATGGCCTTCTCCGAGGCGCGGCGCAAATACTTGAAGCCCTACAAGGGCGTGGCGGAGACGCTGGCGACCCTCAAGGCGAAGAACCTCGTGGTGGTGGCGCTGACCGATGCCCCGCGCAACCCGGCGGAGCAGCGGGTCAAGCGGCTGGGCCTCGATCAATGGCTCACGGCGCTCTACACGATGCCCGGCTTCACCTTTCCCGAAGGGCCCGATGGCGCGGCGCTGGTCGCTCCGGACATTCTGCAGCGGCAGGTGAAGGGCGAGTACCGCGCGGCATGCCCGTCATTCGAGCTGCCCCGCGACTGGGAGAAGCCGAACCCGTCGGGGCTCGAGCAGATCCTCGCCACGTACGACATGAAGGCATCTGAGGTGCTGGTGGTGGGCGACTCGGTGAAGAAAGACGTCGCGGTCGCGCAGCTGCTGGGCTGTCACGACGCGTGGGCCGAGTACGGCACCTACGTGAGCCTGGAGTACCGCGAGCGGTTGGACATCATCAGCTCGCCGGCGATCACCCGGCGTCACGCAGCGCACGTGTTCGAAGGGGGAGCACAGCAGCTCGCCCCCACGCACACGTTGTCGAACTTCGCTCAGATCCTGAAGCTGGTGGACACGCTCTGAAACCGGAGGCGCCCTCTCCCCGAGGGGGAACGCGTTACGCGGCCAACTCAGGGAACTTCTGCGCGTAATACCGCCTGAACTCACCGGCAGTGATCTGCCCGTTCCTATCCAGGTCGAAGATCTTGTTCACGCGAGCGACCTCGGCGCCGCCGATGTTGTAGCCGTCGGGTTTGCCCACGCCGGCCGGCCAGAACGTGGCCATGTACAAGTCGGTGCCCGATTTGATCTTCCCCTTGAAGGGCGCGAAGTACTTCTCGACGTACTTGAGCTGCTCGGTCGCGCTCATCTTGCTGAGCGCCTCCGTCGTGGTGCCGAGGCCCCGCGCCGTGGCAGGCATGAACTGAATCAAGCCAGTCGCGCCGCCATTGGGGTTCTTCGCCGTGGTGCTCATGCCGCTCTCGTTCTTCATGACGGCGAGCACCCACTCCGGCTTGACGCCCAGGCGAGTCGACATCTCCTTCACCTTCTGGAGGAACTCGGGGCCGTGCTTCTTGAGCGCCATCGCTTCGAGCTCGCGAGCGGTCGCGGTGTTGCCTGAAGGCGTGGCCGGAGTCGTGGGATCGACCGGCGTGGGAGGCGGCTCGCCACCACTCGGCGTGGGGCCCGTGGGCTGACCCATCAGGGCGCCGCGCGTCTCAGGCCCGACGATGCCGTCGACCTGCAGACCATGGGCCTGCTGATACGCGCGCACCGCCGCTTGCGTCTTCGGGCCGAACTCACCATCGAGCGGGCCGGGATCGAACCCAGCCGCGGCGAGCTTCTTCTGCAGATCCTCCACGCCGGGGCCGGTCTTGCCGTTGCGCATCCAGGTGGATTGATCAGCCGTGATGCCGTCGACGTTCGACGCCGTGCCCGCGGAAGGCGCGGCCGGACCTGAAGGCGCCGTCGGAGCGGAGGGAGAAGGCGAAGCAGGCCCGGTGGGCACCTGCACATTCGCGGGCGGAGGCCCGGAGTAGTGCATCACCGCCATCGGCTTCCAGCTCTTGGGGAAGCCGGTGGTCGAGCTGATCGACTGCGTGCCGTCTTGGTTGATGTTGTTTGAGCCGATGAACTTCGGGTTGCCCTTCGCATCGCGGCCTTCGAAGACCACGACGTGGTGGCCCTTGGTGCCGTCCTTCTTGTTGTACTCGAAGGCGACCACGTCACCGGGCTTCGCGTTCTCCAGCGAGACCTCGGTGAAGTTCGGGTTCTGCTTGAGCTTGGAGACCAGCGTGGTGACCGCCGCGTGGCCGCCTCCCTTGCCGATCTGGCCCGAAGCCTCGAGCAGCCCGGAGACGAAGTTCGCGCAGTTCACGGTGTCCGGCACCCAGTCCTGCATCGCTTCGCCGAGCTTGGTGTTGTTGGCGAGCTTGAGGTCGTGCGCCTTGGTGCCCATCACGCTGCGGGCGAGGGCGATCAGCTGCTCCCCGGGGCTCTCCACCGAAGCAGCGCCCAGAGAGACCAGGCTCGGACTGCTCTTCTCGAAACCGTCGTTGGCAGCGCGCGGCGGAGGCCGGGCCGGAAGCTGCGGCGCGCTGCGGGGCTGCGAGACGGGGAGAGAAGGTCGGGGTTGGTTGATCTTCATCGTCCTTCATCATCTGTCTGATCCGTCTTTCGGTTGCGGTGTGCGACAGTGTGCTGAAGGCCCGCACGTACGCGCTACGCCATGAGAACGCAGACTTAGATGACTCGCTTCGTCGTCACCGTCTCCCTGGGGGCGATTCTTCTGTTCCTGGTGCAGCCCATGGCGGCGCGCGCGCTGTTGCCGTGGTTCGGTGGCTCAGCGGCCGTGTGGACCACCTGCCAGCTGTTCTTTCAGCTGCTGCTGCTCGGCGGCTACGCGTGGACACACGGCCTGGTGGGGCGTTTGTCGCCTCGACGCCAGGTGACGGCGCAGCTCACGCTGGTGGTGGTCTCGGCTCTGTCGCTCGCGCTCACCGCGGCGTGGTGGGGCGGTCCGGTCATTCCAGGCGCCACCTTGCGGCCGCCCGACAGCACGTACCCGATCGCGCGGTTGCTGCTGACGTTGTTGCTCTCGGTGGGCTTGCCGTACTTCGCGCTCGCGACGACGGGGCCGCTGCTGCAGGCGTGGGCGTCGAGCTCGGGCGTGAGCACCGGTTCGGTGTACCGGCTGTACGCCGTGTCGAACGCGGGCTCGTTGCTGGGGCTGCTGGCGTATCCATTTTTATTGGAGCCGGCGGCTCCGCTGCGGGCACAGGGTTGGTTGTGGGCGGCGGGTTTCGTGGCGTGGGGGGTCGGTCTGACGTTCGCGGGCCGCGGCCTGAGTGGCGAGACGGCGCCGAAACGCGAGGGGAGTACGGCGCCCCGGCCGCTGGCGAGCTGGCTCGCGTTGTCTGCGGGGCCGGTGGTGCTGCTGCTCGCGGTGACGAATCACCTGACGCAGGAGGTCGCGCCCATTCCGTTTCTCTGGGTGCTGCCGTTGATCGCCTACCTGCTGAGCTTCATCGTCACCTTCGAGAGCGAGCGTTGGTACCGACGCGCGATCGTCTTGCCGGTGCTCGCGGTGCTGGCGCTGGGCGTGGCGGGGCTGCGCAGTCAGGACATCGATCTTCCCCTGCTCCTTCGCATCGCGGTGTTCGTGTTGTTCTTGTTCGCCGCGTGTGTCGCGTCACATGGGGAGCTCGCCCGGACGAAACCACCCGAGTCGCAGCTCACGGGCTTCTACGCGGCGATGGCGTTGGGTGGCGCGATGGGCGGCGTCTTCGCGGGCCTCCTCGCGCCGACGCTGTTCTCGGGCTTCTACGAGTTCGAGCTGGGCATCGTGTTCGTGCTCGGCGCGATCGCGCTGCGGCAGTCTTCGCGCAACGTGATTCGGGCCGCGTGGCCGCTGATTGCCGTGGTGGCGATGTTGTTGCTGATCGGCACGGTGAACAACCAGGTCGGTGTGCTCGCTTCACGGCGCGACTTCTTCGGAGTGGTGCGCATCGCGCTCTCGGGTGACGGCGATGATGAGACGAACCTGCTGATGCATGGGCGCACGGTGCACGGCGCGCAGCAGCGTTTTCATCGCGAGCTGCCCACGACCTATTACGCGCCGGAGAGTGGCGTGGGGCAGTTGCTCTCACTCGAGCGCGCCACGCCGCGCAGGGTGGGCGTGATCGGCCTGGGCATCGGCACGCTCGCGGCCTACGGGCGGCCCGGCGATGTGTACCGGTTCTACGAGATCAGCCCCGCGGTGATCGACTACGCGCAGAGCGACTCGTTCACGTTTCTCTCGGGCTCGAAGGCGAAGGTCGAGGTCGCGCTGGGCGACGCGCGCACCACGCTCGAGCGGGAGTCACCGCAGGCCTTCGACGTGCTCGTGCTCGACGCGTTCTCGAGTGACTCGGTGCCCGTGCACCTGCTCACCAGGGAGGCGATGAGGCTGTACGCCTCGCACCTCGCCCCGGGCGGGGTGCTGGCGCTGCACCTGTCGAATCGCTCGCTCGAGCTGGTGCCGGTCGCTTCGCGGGTGGGGAAAGAAGTGGGGCTGGTGCCCGCGGTGATCCTCAGCCAGGCGAAGAGCAACTGGGCGTTGCCGGCGCGGTGGCTGCTGCTGGCGCGGAACAGCGAGTCCTGGGCGGGCCTGGCGGTGACCGATGAGAATCCGCCGTCCGACGTGCCGCTGTGGACTGACGACCACTCGTCGTTGTGGCGTGCGGTGCGCTGGTGACCCACGGCCGGCCGGCCGCCGGCGGTGAATGAATCGCCCGGGCCTCCGTCCTGGCGCCGCCCATGGACTGCGAAAACACCGTCGAGTGCGCCATCGCCATCGTCTGGCCCGAAGGCTTCTCCGATCCCGTGTGCGAGATGTTCCGGGTCGATCACCGCACGATGACGTGGACCTCCAAGCACTACTCCAGCGGAGTCACCTTCACCGATGGGGGGCGCCTTCACGACGGAGAGACCGCGCGCACCCTGGCCGAGCTGGGCACCCGCAGCGGAATCAACCGCTTCGCGCGCCGCACCTCGGTGACCTTCGTGCTCGCCGACCTCGACCCTGCGCAGTTCGAGTCGACCCGCCCCACCGACTGGACCGTGGATCAGCTCTCCCAGCTCCCAGGCGCGCAGGTCGAGATCGCGAACTGACTCAAGCCAACTCGCGCTGGGCCATCAGGAAGCGAATCAACGCGACGGCACGTTCCCTCGAGGCCGCGTCGCGCACCTCGAGCTTCACGTAGCCATCGGGTGAACGGGTCGCCCATTCGTTCGCCGTGTCGGCCTTGAGCTCCTGGCGTTCCTGCTCCCGAAGAGACAGGGCCACCATGAAGAGCGCCTCGGCCACGGTGATCTCGAAGAGCACCTTGTCGTCGGCGTGCACCTTCAGCTTCCAGCCGTACTTCTTGCCGTAGTGCCGCCACTCCCGCTCGCACGAGGCGGCGAGCTGCTGCAACGCCTCGAAGTGCTCCCACACCGGCCCCAGCGCCGCCTTCACCTGGGTGTCCGTGGGCTTCTCGGTTGCGTCGTTCAGCACATTGAGGATCATGAAGCGGCTCTCAACGCCTCGAACGGAGGCGGGCAAAAAGGGCAAAAAAAAAGCCCCCAGCCTCGTTTTCACGAGGTGGGGGCATAACATCCGGCAACGACCTACTCTCCCGCGCGGTTTCCCGCGGAGTACCATCGGCTCTGGAGGGCTTAACTTCCGTGTTCGAGATGGGAACGGGTGTGACCCCTCCGACATAGTCACCGGAAA
>JAUYRZ010000069.1 GCA_030695565.1 Archangium sp. | reverse complement strand
GACGGCCGACTGGGCCAACAACCGGCCGTTGATCGAAGCGCCGGTGTTCATGGTGATGGCCGTCTGCGAGAGCACCACGCCCTCGAAGTGAACCGTCGTGCCGAAGTTGGCCGCCCCGGAGACCTGCCAGAAGATGTTCTTGGGCAGCGCTCCGCCCGCCAACGTGATGTTCACGCCGTTGGCGACCGTGAGGTTCTGCGCGATCTGGAAGATCCAGACGTCGGTCGCGCTGCCCGTGAGCGTGATGTCGGTGGGGATGAGCAGGCCCGTGCCCCATCGGTAGACGCCCGAAGCGAGCGTCATGCCGCCGATGTCGCCTGCGCCCAACCCGGTCACGTCGGCCGCGCGGCCCGCTGCGTCGGTGAAGCCGGTCAACATGTCGGCGACCGCGGTGGTCAGGTTGTCAGGCGTCGGCGGGTCGAAGTTGGCCGCGTAGACCAGGCCCGTCACCTGGGGCGAGGTCGTCGAGACCGTCGGCGGAGCAGCGAGGTTGAACCCCGTGATGGAGGTCGCAGCCGCCGGGCTGACGGCGATGTTCCCGGTGACGACCGACGCCGGCACCGACGAGATGCCGGTCTTGGCGAGGATCACGTAGTTGATCGACGAGCCCAGATTGACCGGCAACGCCCGGGGATAGCCGGTGGTGAAGGTCCACGTGTGGTTCGACGAGAGCGGCACTCCGGCTGCGCTCAAGGCGCTCGTGGTGACGGTCGCCGTGAAGATCGTGCTGGCCGGCAACAACGAGGTCGGTTGGTACTGAGCGCGCGCGTTGGCGTAGCTCACCGTGCCCGGCACGACGACCGACGCACCGCGGGTCAGCGTGAAGCTGCTCGTGGTGATCGTCGAGGCGTTCATCGGCTCACTGAAGGTCGCGCTGGGCACCTCGCCGACCGAGACCTGCGTCGCGGTGTGCAGGGGCGTGTTCGAGACGACGGAGGGCGCGTTGGCAACCCCACCGCCACCACCGCCGGTTGCGCCACCACCACCGCCGATGGCGCCGCCGCCGCCGCCGGTCGCAGCACCACCGCCACCACCGGTCGCACCACCACCGCCACCACCGACCGCGGAACCACCGCCACCGCCGACCGCGGAACCACCGCCGGTTGCACCACCGCCCGAGCCGCCGCCGGTCGCGCTCCCGCCGCCCATCCCGCCGGAACCCGCATCCGGGAAGGGGCTGCCCGCCGTGCACGCGCCGTTCACGCAGGTGAACTGAGGGTCACAGTCAAAGACGTCGACGCACTCGGGCGCGCAGCCCGCGAGGAAGAACGGGACGAAGATCGATGCGCTCAACACAAACACCTTCAGGGCAGGCTCTCTCAATGTGGCTCCTGGACGGGGAAGACCATCGCCATCAGCAACTCTCGCGCCGCGACTGAATCGCCTGAATGCGCGCGCTTGCGAAACGTGCTCCATCACTCTGACTGAGCACTCTTCAAATCGAACGAGGCGAACCGGTCGAAGCACGAGCGCTCGTGACGAAGCGGGAGACCACCTCGAGGATCTGATCCCTCGTGAAGGGTTTGTCGATCTTCAGGTTGGGAGTTCGCGCGAGGAACGCCTGCGCCGCGTCGGAGAACGCCCCGCCGGTGAGGAAGACGACCCGATCTGCCAGCTCCGGGTGCTGGCCGGCGATGAGCTCGAACACCGCAGGCCCTGCCAGGTCAGGCATCATCAGGTCACAGAAGATCACGTCGAAATCGCGGTCTGCCGAGAGCCGCTGCAAGGCGCTCCGCCCACTGGTCTCCAGCTCGACGTCGTGGTGGGCCTTGAGCACGCGCCTCAGGGTGTTGCCCAACATCGCCTCGTCATCGATCACCAGCACGCGCCCTCGAGGGCCTGCCCGCTTCGGCGCGACCGGTTCGGCCATCGCGATGACAGGTTGAGCGTACGGCCGCAGGGAGACCCTGAAGGTCGTGCCCACGCCCAGTTCGCTGACGACGTGGATCTCGCCTCCGTGCGACGAGACGATCTTCTGGCAGATCGACAGCCCCAGCCCGGTGCCTTCCCCGCGCGGCTTGGTGGTGAAAAACGGGGTGAAGAGCTGGCGCTGCACCTCGGCCGACATGCCCGCGCCGGAGTCGCGCACCTCGATGACGACGCGCCCCGCCCCGTCGGTCGATGCCGACAGCCGGATCTCGTTCTGCTCAGCGGCCCCCTCCTTGATGGCGTGGGCCGCGTTGACGATCAGGTTGAGGAACACCTGAGAGAGGTGCGACTCGTTTCCTTCGACGATCAGCCGCGCGGCCGAATAGTCCTTCACCAGGCGCGCCCGATGACGGACCTCGTTCCACGCCAGCTTGCCGGTCGTGTCCAGCATGAGCTGAACGTCGACCGGGCCCCGCGCGCCGTCTTCCGACCGGGAGAACAGCTTCAGGTCTCGAACGATGGTCTTGACCCGCTCGGTGCCTTCGAGCGCATCTTTGAGCGCCACCGCGCTCTCATCGAAAGACCCGTCATCTTCGGGCCACTTCGCCCTGAGGTTGCCCAGCTCTTCCCCCACGAAGCCGAGGTTGGCGATCACGAAGGACAGCGGGTTGTTGATCTCGTGGGCGACGCCGGCCGCGAGCATGCCGATGGTGGCCATGCGGTTGGCCACGTGAAGTCGGGCCTCCAGCCGCTTGCGCTCGGTGATGTCGTGGGCGGCCTCCAGCGTCGCATGCGCCCCGTCGAAGTGCAGGCCCTGCGGGGTGACCTCGATGACCACCACGCTGCCATTGCGATGGCTGAGCCGGGCTTCGTACTGCGCTGCGCGCTGACCGTTGGGGATGGGTTTTCGAAGCCTCGCTTCCATCGAGGGCCGATCCTCCGGCAGCACGAACTCGATCAGGCCGCGGCCCACCAGCTCCTCGCGTTCGTAGCCCAGCGCGCGCACCACCTCTTCGTTCACGTAGACGAGGTGACCGCCCCGGTGAACCCAGACCTGATCTGGAAGCTGCTCGATCAGCGTGCGGAAGTTCTCCGCGGAACGCCGCAATGCCTCCTGGGCCAGCTTGAGCAGCACGGGCCCGGTCGCGTCGGTGATCGAATCGACCTGACCCGACGCGAGCGCGGCGAACGCGGCCCGCGACTCGGCGAGCTGACTGCGCAGATGCTCCATCGCACCGTTTCGCGGTCGCGCTCGCACGCGCGCCACCTTCTTCATTCGGCCACCGCCGTCAAACCGAGCGCACGAAGCACCAGGGCCCCGTCACTCAGGTTGCCGAAGATTCGGCAAGCAGGGCCTGGCAAGCGCTTGTGGAGCATGGGGGTGACGAGCACGGCGTCAGACAAGGCGCGGTCGGGGTGTCGAAGCACGTCGATGATCTCCAGTTCGTAGCGATCGGCGACTGCGCTGGCGAGCAGCGCTGTCAGGTTGGCCACCGCGGCCACGGAATTGGGCGATGAGCCCGCGACGTAGAGCCGCAGCACGAGCTTCCGACCCACACGTTTCGTTCGACCCGCGCGCGGGCCTGGAGACGCTCGTCGAGCGGGGGTCACGAGGACCGCTTCCTTGCTGAAGGAGACTCTGCGTCACCACGACGCAGCCGGCGTTCGTCGGCGCCTCTGTCTTGAACCTCGGCGGCCGCCTTGGTGGCGTCCGCGGAGAACTCGAGCACCGCAGCCTCGCGCCCGGCGAGCTCATGCCGCAACGTCGCGATGTGCGCGTTCGTCTCGGCCACAGCCAACTGCGCCTCGCGGCCCTTGCGCTCGGCGTCGCGCTTCTTGAGTGAGCGCGCCTGCCTGCCTTCGCTCTCTTTCTGCCAACGCATGGTGCCCATCAGAACGTCGCCACCAGCCGAGTAGACGTCGGCGAGCGTCACGCCCTCGTTGCTGAGCACCAGCTCGCGCACCTGATTGGAGTGTCCGACGCCGCGCGACTTCACGATGGTCAACGCGCGATTGCGCTCGCCGTTCTTGACCACGTAGGAGACGTGAATCCACGTGTCGGCCATGGTGGAGACACCCGAGGCGGTCTCCTCGAGGTGATCACCTGCGCCCGTCAGCAACGAAGTGCACAGCAGGGTGACCCCACGGGCTCTGGCATAGTCGAGGAGCCGAACGACGAGCTCTTCGGTGATCGGGCCCGCTCCAGAAGCCGTGAGCGCCGAGACGGGGTCGACGACCAGGCAGCGCACCTTGTGCCGCTCGACCATCTCCATGAGCCGGGCGACGTGCTCGACCGGGCTCTTCTCGACCTTCCGCTCCGACATGATCTGCAACACCCCCGACTCGAGGTGCTTCGCGAGGTGAATGCCCACCGAGGCCATGTTGCGAACCACCTGGCCCGCCGACTCGTCGAACGTCGCATACAGGCAAGGCTCACCGCGCGCGGCCGCCGCTTCGATGAAGCCGCCCGCGAGGGTCGACTTGGCCGTTCCCGACGAGCCCGAGATGAGCACCGAGGCGCCGCGGAAGTACCCGCCCGACAACATGCTGTCGAAGCGCCCGATGCCCGAGGAGACCTTCTGGTTCGAGACCGGCTGGGCTTCGGTGACGCCCGAGCTGACGACCTTCAAGCCGCTCGTGGTGATCGCAAAGGGGACCTCACCGGTGACGTGGGCCAGACCACGGCACTTGGTGACCCGCATGAGTCGCAGCGGCAGCGAGCCGACGACCTTGTGCTGGAGCACCACCACGCAGTCCGAGAGGAACTGCATGTAGCCCTCCCGCGCCATGAGCCGCCCGTTCTCGTCGCTCTTGCAGGTGATGATGCTCGTCAGCTTCTGGTCGGAGAGCCACTCGCTGAGGCGATACATCTCGCGCCGCTCGGCGATCGGGTCGTTCAAGAAGCCCAGGAGGATGTCGACCCCATCGAGGACGACCCGCCGGGCGCCGAGCTCTTTGCGTTTCGCGTCGACGATGGCGAGCAACCCGAGCAGATCGAAGTCGCCTCCGTGAACGACGGCGTGAGGCAAGCGCGCGTCGACGAAGGCGAGGTCTTTCTTCATCAGCCGAGGCAGGTCCCAACCGAAGGACGCCGAGTTGGCGATGACGTGCTTCCCGCTCTCTTCGAAGGCCACGAAGATGCCGGGCTCGGCGAACTTCCGCGCGCCGTTCACCAGCGATTCGAGCGCGAAGAGGCTCTTGCCGCAGCCCGGGCCTCCGACCACCAGCGTGGTGCGATCCCGAGGGAGCCCTCCCCCCAGCAACCCATCGAAGCCGGCAATGCCCGTACGCATCTGGCCCACCCTGAATGCGACGGAGCCCTCACGTTCAGTTCTGCGTCGTCTCATCGTTCGCCCCGATCGCCGTCGCCCTGCGCCCGCTCGACTGAATGACAGGTCGGCTGGGGATAGATACGGGCGCTCCGAGCGATTCAGGGAGGGGAGGCGGTTCGACGAACGGTGTTGCTGGTGAGGCACCTCGTCGAACTGATGGCAGGCCCATCATTGTGATGTGGAAGATCGACTGAAGAGGCCGTGACGCGGCTCAGGCTGCTGAATTTGCTCGCGGCGATTGCATGGCCCCGAACGTGCTCAAGCGGCGCTGGCTCAATTCGCTGCCCCCTTCCAAAGGAAACCATGTCCCCGTTCATTCGACCCACGCTGATGTCTTTCGCTGCCTTCTGCACTCTCGCCACCGCTGGCTGCGCTGGAGGCACTGAGATGGATGTCGACGGCGTCAGCCGCGCTGAGCAGGCGCTCTCTGCTTTGCCGACCCTCGGAGCGGCCTCGAGCTTCGCGGTGCTCGCGAACCAGGCCGTGACCTGCACTGACGCCAGCATCATCGGCAGCGTCGGTACCAATCAGGCGACGCCCACGGGCTCGGTCACGCAGACCAACTGTCCGGTCATTGGCGCGGTCGAAGTCGGCACGTTGGCTTCGCGCGCCGCCTACGCGAGCTTCCTCACGGCGTACGACGCGCTCGAGGCGCAGCCGTGCGATCGCTACCTCACGGGCACGCTGGCCGGGGTGATTCTGGCTCCCGGCACGTACTGCTTCACCGCTGCCGCGACCCTGACGGGAACGCTGACGCTCGACGGCCCTTCGACGGCCTCGTGGTTGTTCAAGGTCGGCACGCTGGGCACGGGCGCCCTGACCGGCACCAGCTTCAACGTGCAGATGGCCAACGGCGGGAGCGCCTGCAACGTGAGCTGGTGGGTCGCCGAGGCCGCGACGCTCACCGACTCGAACTTCGTCGGCAACCTCTTCGCGGGCGCGGCTGACACCGTGACCCGGGGCACCTTCGAAGGCCGCACCTTTTCCAAGGCCGACGTGACGTTGACCGGCGCGGCGATGGTCGGCTGCGTGGGCGGCATCATCGGTGGCGGGCCTGGTGACGTGAAGCCCCCGAAGAAGGCGAAGTGCAACCAGGGTGTCGGCAACGGCGCCGAGGGGTGTGACCCGGGCAACTCGAACCACAACCAGCCTTCGAATGACGAGACCGGTGGCACGCCGGGTAAGCCGGGCCGAAAGCCGTAGTCGGTCGGGTCAGTTCTCGCAGGCAACGAGCGGAGGGCCTGAATACGGCCCTCCGTTTCTTTGTGTCGACTTGTATTAGGGCCCGAAGCCCATGGACCTGAAGCTCAAAGACAAAGTCATCCTGGTCACCGGCGGTACGCGGGGCATCGGTCACGCCATCGCTCGTCGCGCGGCCGAAGAAGGCGCGAACGTCGGCATCTGTGGCCGCACGAAGGAGACGCTCGAGGCGGCCGTGGCGGCACTCAGGGCACTCGGGGGCGAGGTGCACGGCGAGCAGGTCGACGTGCTGTCGGCCGGTGGCGTCGAACAGTTCGTGGAGGCCTCGGCAAAGGCGCTGGGCCGCGTCGATGGTCTGGTGGCGAACGTGGGCGGCACCTTCGGTGGCAACTTCATGGAGACCAGCGCTGAAGACTGGGTGAAGACGCTGGAGGTCAATCTGGTTCACGCGGCCCGCCTCATCCGCGCAGGGGCTCCACATCTTCAAGCCAGTGGTGGAGGCAGCGCGGTGATCATCGCGTCGATCTCCGGCTCACGCGTGGGGCCTCGCCCGCAGTACGGCGCGTCGAAGGCCGCCGAGATCGCGCTCGCAGCGTCGCTGGGCCGTGAGCTCGCGAGCCTGAAGATTCGCGTCAACACGGTGAGCCCCGGCAGCATTCTGTTCGAGGGTGGCTCATGGGCGAAGCGCGTGAAGGAGATGCCCGAGCGCATCGCTGACTTCGTCGCCCGCGAGTTTCCCTGGGGGCGCATGGGCACGCTCGATGAGGTGGCCGACGTCGTGACGTTCTTGCTGTCACCGCGCGCGAGCTGGATCAGCGGCACCGACGTCGTCGTGGACGGAGCCCAGAAGACGCCGAGTGTTCAACTGAAGTGACCGTGACCAGGTCTCCCTCTCCCCGAGGGGGAGAGGGCAGTCGCCGCGCTACGCCCCTCGAAGCGCGGGAATGTCGCCGCTCACCTCACCCAGCTGGTCAGTGCTCACCCCGACCGCCTTCATGGCCGTCACGATCACGTTCGCCGGGTGTTTGCCCGCGGCCACCACGTGCTGCCCCGGAGACAACCCGCCCGCTCTCCCCGCCAGCAGGCACGCCATGTTCTCCGTGGAGTGTGAGCTGTCGTCGCGCACGCCTTCAGGATCCCACCCGTGCCCGCCTTCGAGCAGGAACAGCATCGCGCTGTGGTCGAGCATGGTGCCATTGCCCTCGGGGGTGTCCTTGAACTTCTGCACCAGCCGCGTGAAGTGCTTCACGTGCCACGCGATGCCCTTCGACAGCGCCAGGGTGCCACCGGGAACACCGCCATGACCCAGCTCGTGGCAATCCGTGGCCTGGCCGGTGAGCGCGTACATGTTGAGGTGTGACTGGAACATGGTCATCTGCAGCGACGCGACGCGGGTGAGATCGCACACCATCGCCAGGTGAATCAGATCGACGAACAGGTTCGCGCGCGCCTCTTCATCGGAGTACCCGAGGTTCTGCGCGTAGGTGTTGTCGGTGCCGTTGTTCCCCTGAGGCGTGCCCACCGCGGGATCGGCGCCGGGATCGGCGGGCCGCATGCACGCCGACGTCTGCGGGGGCGCGATGGTGGCCACCCGCCGCTCGAGATCACGCAGCTCATCGAGGTGCCGCTGCAGCCGTTGCCGATCCATGGTGCCCAGCTTCGGCACCAGCCGCTCGGTGTCGCCCCGCACCAGGTCGAGCACGCTGCGCCGGCTGCGCAGCTCGAGGTCGAGCTTGCGGCGCGCCGCATCATCGAGACCCGAGGGCGTGAAGTTCGAGAAGAGCGCCTGCCACGCTTGACGGGGGCTCGTCTGCGGGGGCACCGCCACCACGCGCCCGCTCGAGTCGGTCTTGTACGAGATCATGTCGCGGCCGTACGCAGCCGAGACCGAGAGGTACCAATCGGCCTGCACGCGGTAGGTGAGCGCCGGAAACGCGGTGCTCCCTGCGATCGCGTTGGCCACCAGCTGATCAGACGTGGGGCCGCCCGAGGTGGTGCCTGAAGGTGAACGCACGCCGGCCAGTAAGGGGGACAACGTCGAGACGTGAAACCCATCACGCCGGCCACCCGCGGGGATCGCGCCGCCGTTCTCGGCCGCCCAGGGAATCTTGAGCCCGGAGATCACCGACACTTCACTCTTGAGCGCGCCCAGCGGTGCGATGGCCGACTTGAGATCGTAGTTGCGGCCCACCGTGTTGGGCACGAAGTCGTCGTCGAGTGGATCTCCGTCGGCGCCCATCGACTGGCCGTCGAAGAAGACGAGGTAGCGTTTCGGCGGCACCGGAGCGGCCTGGCCGAACGCCTTGCCATCCAACATGATCTCCAGCAGTGGCAGGCTCACCGCAGCCCCACCCAGCCCCCGCAGGAGATGCCGCCGGCTCAGTCGCGTACCCATCACCGCACCTCCTCTTCGCGCCGGAAGAACGTCTCGTCACTGACCACGTCGATCAGGAGCGCCTGGAAGTTGCGCTGCCCTGCCTTGAACTTCTCGGTGCGCTCGAGGATCGCCGGCACGTCGAGCCCTTCTTCGCGGCGGCCCTGCGAGAAGCGGAAGACCTGGGTCACCACGCAGCGCTCGAAGGCGCCGCTGGCGATCAACGCATCGGCCAGCCCATCGGGCCCGGAGAACGAGAGATCGCCCGCGGGCGCACCCATCACGCTGCCGGCGCCTTCGATGGGGCAATTGGGCAGCCCGTCATCGGTGAGGCGGTAGCGGCCTTCTCGATCGAAACGCTCCAGCCCGAAGCCGATGGGATCGATGCTGTCGTGACAGCCCTTGCAGCCGCCGCCACTGGCGTGCGCTGAGTACCGATCCTTCTTGCAGGGCGAGGTCGAGGTGGGCGGCTGATCCGCGTTCACGCCCGGAGGCGGCGGCGGGATCTCCTGACACAGCAACCGGTTGCGCACGAAGATGCCGCGCTGCGTGGGGCTGGTGTCGGCGAACTTCGCGCCCTGCGAGAGCACCGAGCCATGCGAGAGCAGCCCTTTGCGTGGCCTGTTGCCATAAGGCGTCCACTGAAAGCCCGTGCCGCCGCTGAAGTTCGTGATGCCGTACTGCGTGGCGAGGGTGGCGTTCACGAACGAGTCGCTCGAGGTGAACAGCGTGAAGTAGTCGGTGCCTTCGGTGAAGACCACGCGGTCCACCAGCGCGTCGCTCTCCTGTTGCATGGCCTGGGTGAGCGGCAGCGGGTGCGGCAGCCGGTGGTACCCCAGCCACAACGCGTGGAACCGTTCGATCTGCTCACGCGCGAGGGGCTCGGCGAGCAGCCGCCTCGCCACCAGCGCCACGCCTTCTTTCGTGTCGAGCCCGCCGGCCGCCGCTGCATCGAGCAGCCAGTCGGCAGGCGTGGTGCCCACCAGGAAGTAAGACAGCCGCGTGGCCAGCTCGTAGCGGGTGAGCTTGAAGAGGCCCGGTTGTCCAGTGACGGGCTCTCCCAGCTCGACGCGGTAGAGGAACGCGGGGTGCTGCAACATCGCGCGGATGACGAGCTTCACGCCGAAGTCGAAGTCAGCCGCTTCGACCGCGGAGGGCTGCAGGGTCATGAACTGGTCGACCTCTTCCTGCAGCAGCGGGCGGCGGAAGGCGCGGCGGCCGAAGGTCTCGATGAACACGCGCAAACAGCCCGCATCGGAGGGCCCGGTCGGCTGGCAAGGCAGCAGGCGGGCGCGCTGTTGGACGTCGGTCAGCGCGACGTCAGAGAGCTCGACGGCGAGCGCTTCGGCCGCTTCGACCAACGCGCCTGAAGCGGTCTGCAGCCGGTAGTCGTTGTCGAACGGATCGGTGGAGTCGGCCGGAAGCAGTCGGCGCGCGCGCCCTTGATCGTCGGCGAGCAGCTCGCGCACCGTGGCGTCGAGCTCCACCCGGGAGAGCCGGCGCAAGCCCGAGGTGGCGACCTGGTCGGCGTCGTTCGCGCTCAGGCTGAAGCTGGCCGGCCCCGAGACGATGCCGGTGCACCCTGCTGCCAGGAGGAACATGGGGATCGCGCTTCGCACGGCCACCCTCTTCGCAAGGGCTGGACCATGGAAAGCCGCTGGCATTCCGCTCGCTTGAGGCCGGTGTGCTGGCTCGCCAGTGCTCCACTGGGGTGGACAGTCCACACCGCCGGTCCCCCGCGAGGAGCCGAGGTGGCATCTCGACTGCGCTCGATGCG
>JAUYRZ010000059.1 GCA_030695565.1 Archangium sp. | reverse complement strand
TTTACGCCGTCCGCCTTCGCCACGGCGCTTGGTGCTTCGGTTTTTCCGTCAGCGTGGAAATGGCCTCCTGAGCCACTCCAGATCCACTTACCTTCGTCACCCGCCGCGACCTGTCCGCGACGGGCTATTTCACCGCTCTCCAGAGAGAGGGGTCGCCTTGGTGATCATCACGATGTCGTTGAGCCGCGAGACCGACAACTCGAGCAAACGCAGCCGCTCGACGTCGCGGGCGCGCTCTTCTTCCAGGCGCCTGGTTTCGGTCACGTCGATGATCACCTTGAGAATCGCGTCACGCCCGTCGACGTTCAGTCGATGGCTGGTCACGTGAACCCGGCGCCGCTCGCCACTCCTGGTCAGGTGTTGGCGATCAGAGACGAAGATCGTGCCCGTGGCGACCAGCTCGGTCAGGGTGCTCTCGAGGTCCCGGCGCTGCTCCGGTGCCACGATGTCGTCGAGCGTGAGACCCAGAAGCTCGCCGCGCGTGTACCCGTAGGCGCGCACGGTCGCGTCGTTGGCGTCGAGCAAACGAAGGGTCTTGGCGTCGACGAGCAACATGGGCAGCGGGCTGGCCGTGAAGAGCAGGCGGTCCCGCTCGGCCGTCGCGCGCTCGGCGGTCACATCGTGTGCGCACGCGTAGATGAGACCGTTCGAGGTGGGGATGGAGGCCCACTGCAACCACCGGTAGCTCCCGTCTTTGCAGCGGTACCGGTTCGCGAAGCGGGCGACGACCCGGCCCTCCGTGAGCCGAGCTCCTTCGAGCCTGGTGGCCTCGAGGTCGTCGGGGTGTACGAACTCGAGCCAGGGGCGCGCGCAGAGTTCGTCGAGCGACCAACCGAGGGTCTTTTCCCACGCGGGGTTCAGCCGCCGGAAGCGGCCGTCGAGGCCCGCGACACAGAGCAGGTCGAGAGAGAGTTGAAAGAATCCTTCGCGCTCCTCTTCGAAGGCCTTGCGCTCCGAGAGGTCGCGGAAGTTCGCGACGATGGCCCCGATGTCGGGGTCATCGAGCCGATTCGTCGCGGTCAGCTCGAGCGTGCGATGAGCGCCGTCGCGTCGGCGAATGCGAAACTCGAGCGCGGCCGTCGCGCCCGGCCCCTTCATCAGCAGCGCCAGCGCGCTCGCCAGCTTGGGTCGTTCGCTCTCATCGACGAAGTCCTGCCAGCGCATCTGCTGCGCTTCGCCGAGGCTGTAGCCGAGCAACCGCTCGACCGCCGGGCTCTGGTAGAGCGTCTCGACGTCTGCGTTGAGCAGCGTGATGCCGTCTTGCCCCTTCTCGATCATCGCGCGGAACCGCACCTCGCTGCGGCGCACGGCGGCCTCTGCTTCGACGCGATCGGTGACGTCGCGCAGGGCCGAGAAGTGAAGACCGGGGGCGACGTTGGCGACGGCGCTGAACTCGAGAATGCGGCTGGTGCCATCGGGCCGGCGCAGCGGAAACTGCCCCCGCATCCGTCCGCGCTCGAGGAATGACGCAAAACGTCCCGAAGTATCGTGCTCGACGGGAGCGAAGTCGCTGGCTCTCCTTCCGACGAGTTGGTCTCGAGCAAGCCCAAACAGCTCGCAAGCCGCCGCATTGGCCTCGACGTACACACCCTGGTCATCAGCCAGCAGCAAGGCATCGAGTGAACCGTCGAAGATCGCGCGCAGGAGCGTCTGGCTGGTCCGGAGATCCGCCTGCATCGCGCGGAGCAACCCGGGCTCGCCAGACTCGGTGACAGCGACGGCTTCTCCTCTCGGGGCGCGCGCCTGGTTCGCCTCGGCGAGCTGCTCGCGGAGCGCCGCGACCTCACGGCGGAGCCCGTCCTCGATGTCACCCATCCAACGACTCCTTCATTGCAGTGGTGGCAAGGGCGCAAGTCGAAGCCGCACTGGCCTGTCAAGTCGACCCCGCCACCCGCTCGCCTTCGTTCAGGGTGTCATGGGTTCGCTCGATTTGCACCCGCTGGTCGACATCGCGTGGGCTCGCTTGACTTGGGTGAGGGCCGCTGAGATTCCACCCGGATGAAGCTCTTCAACTTCTGGCGGTCTTCGGCGAGCTACCGGGTGAGGTTGGCGCTCGGGTTCAAGGGCCTGCCCTACGAGTACGTGGCGGTGAACCTCACCAAGGGTGAGCAGCACGAAGCGCCGCATCGTTCGCGCAACCCCTGGGGCGGCGTGCCGGTGTTGGAAGTGATCGAAGGCGGCAAGACCGTGCAGCTGCCGCAGTCGGTGGCCATCGTGGAGTACCTCGAGGAGCGGTACCCCGAGACGCCCCTCTTCCCCAAGACGCCCCTCGAACGCGCGCGCATGCGGGCGATGGTCGAGCTGGTGAACTCTGGCATTCAGCCGCTGCACAACCTGCAGATCCTGAACAAGGTCAAAGAGCTCGGCTCAGACCCGAAGGCCTGGTCAGAGCTGTGGATCGGCAAGGGCCTCGACGCGCTCGAGGCGATGGCGAAGGACACTGCAGGCACGTATCTGTGCGGCGACGCGTTCACCTTCGCCGATGCGTGTCTGTTGCCGCAGCTGTACGGGGCGCGAAGGTTCGCGACTGTCGATGCGAACCGGTTGCCGACGCTGGTACGCGTCGAGGCCGAGTGTATGAAGCTCGATTTCGTTCAGAAGGCCCGGCCGGAGAATCAGCCGGACGCCGTGACTACGTGAAGGAGCCCGCCATGGAATCTCTGGGAATCATCAAGGTCGAGTCGGTGCACTGGTACGTGAAAGACATGGCGCGCACGCGCCGTTTCTACACCGAGCTGATGGACTTCGCGGAGCTGGGCGCCTCGAGCCCCGAGCTCACCCAGAAGGGCCGCCAGGAATCAGCGGTCTTCAACGCGGGCGACGTGACGTTGATCTGCTCGGCGCCGGTGGGCGAAGGCGGCCGCGCGTGGCGCTGGCTGCAGAAGCACCCAGAAGGCGTGGGCACCGTCAACTACCTCGTCAAAGACGTGGAGAAGACCTGGAAGCTGCTGGAGGAGCGCGGTGGGACGATCATCGATGATCAGCTCCAGCGCTTCACCGACGACAAGGGCGGCAAGCTGGCGTTCTTCTCGATCACCACGCCGTTCGGCAACACCACCTTCCGCTTCATTCAGCGCGACGGCTACGAAGCGCAATACCCGGGCTTCGTGCGCTACGACGCGCCGCGCGGCGGGAAGAACCGCTTCGGCTTCGCCAAGGTCGATCACATCACCTCGAACTTCCGCACCCTGCAGCCGATGGTGTTGTGGATGAAGCACGTGATGGGCTTCGAGGAGTTCTGGAACATCGCGTTCCACACCGAAGAAGAGATCGACAAGGGCAACCAGCACGGCACCGGCCTCAAGTCGATCGTGATGTGGGATCCACACAGCACGGTGAAGTTCGCCAACAACGAGCCCTCACGCCCTCACTTCAAGCGCTCGCAGATCAACGTGTACGTGGAAGATCAACGCGGCGAAGGCATTCAGCACCTCGCGCTGGCGGTGCGCGAGATCGTGCCCACCGTGAGGGCGATGCGCGCCACGGCCGGCCTCGAGTTCCTCGGCACGCCGGCCAGCTATTACGACTACCTGCCGGAGCGGCTGCAGAAGAGCGGCATCATTCGCATCGACGAAGACCTGAAGGAGCTGCGCGACCTGCAGATCCTCATCGATGGGCACAAAGAGCATCAGTACCTGCTGCAGATCTTCATGAAGGAGAACTCGCAGCTGCTCAAAGACCGCGAGTCGGGCCCGTTCTTCTACGAGATCATTCAGCGCAAGGGCGACAAGGGCTTCGGCGGCGGCAACTTCAAGGCGCTGTTCGAGAGCATCGAGCGCGCGCAAACGGCCGACCGAGCTCAAAAACACTGAATCAAGAACCCCCTATCACTCGGGCGAACACCACATCGACAGTGACGACGCCGGTGTCGGTGACCCGAAAGCGTGCCGCAGGTGACGGTACGTGTCGCGGAGCCGGGCGGCGGGCTCTCGATGAGCTGGCCACGTTCAGCCGCCGTTGATTTCCACGTTGGCGTACATCTTCATGAACTGACTGAGCTCCAGCTTGAAGATGCCGTCGTCGCGGCCGTTGTTCGCGGGTTCGCTCTCGCCCCACGGGTTGCGCAGCTGCACGTACTTCTTGCCGCCCGACGTCTCCACGCCCCACACCGAGTAGGCGTGATCCGCGTAGAGGCCGCTGTTGGTGTACTTGGCGTGAGAGCTCTCGCCGTAGGTCGACGCGGTGGCGGGGCGTTTCTCCTTCACCGCCAGGGAGAGCGCGTCGAACACCTGATCAGCCTTCACGCCGGCCGCCTGGAAGTCGATCATCGTGCTCGGCTTGCCGGTCAACGCGTTCAGCGCATCGCCGGGCACACCCGATTCGATCGCCGCGTAGCTGCCGGCGCGCTGCGCGAACGCCTTCTCGAGCAGCGCGGGCCAGAGCTCCTTCTCGTCGCGGCCCGAGGCATAGGTGAGGTGGTACCAATCGTTGTGCGGCAGGTCGGCGTCGATGTGCACCTTCACCGGCACCCACTTCGAACCCTTCGGCTCGTAGAGGGTGACGTCGTAGGTGCCGTCCGTGCGCTTCTTGAAGGCGCCCTCGATGAGCGCGGGGTTCGCGCGCGCGACCGACGACATCGCCGCGATGAGGTAGCAGTCGGCCAGATACTTCTGCAGCACGTCGTTGCCCGACACCCCGCCCTTCACCAGCTCGCCGCCCTTGATGACCTCCTGGCGCACGCGCTTCAGGTCGGCCTTGAGCACCACGGGGTCCTTCACGCCGAGCGGATTGACGGGCGTGGGGTCGTCGAGCACCTGCAGGCCGCGCAGCTTGTTGGCGATGAACGCTTCGATCTTCGCCGTGCCCTCGGGCGTGAACTGATCCTTGAAGCGCGCGGTCTCCTGCTTGAGCGTCTTCGCTTCGGACTGCGTCAGCCCGTCACGCTTGACCCTTCGGATCAGCCCGTCGACGTCGGTGTCGGAGATCTTCCCGTCTTTCGCGGCAGTCGCGAAGTCGGTGCGCAGTCGCTTGAGGTCGAGGGCCATGAACGGGAAAGCTAGCGCTTCAGCTCGAGCTTTTCACCCCTGCCAAGCGACACCGAACCGGGCTCGCCGGTGACCAGGTTGATCAACACCCGCATCGCCGCCGTGGCCAAGGCGAAGTCCTGAACGCGCGGCGGTTTCGGAGTGGAAGCGACGATGCGGATCAGCTGGCCTTCGACCACGGAGAGGCCCTCGACGGGGAAGGCCTCGCCGCTCCACATCGCCTCGAAGGCGCGGGGATCTTCGTAGAAGACGAAACCGCCCTCAGGGATGAAGGCGATCGCGTGCTCAGCGCGCTTCCGGCGAACCCGAATCGAGAGCTCTGCCGGCCACTGCTCCCACAAACGCAACGTGGAGAACTCGCCCCACGTCGCGTCGAAGCGGGCCTCAGTACGTCGCGACGAGGGAGGCACCCGAGTAGGAGGCATACCCCAGCAGCGTGATGTGCCAGACGCCCGCCGCCGGGGTCGAGACGAGGATGTTCTCGACGTTGCCGGCCGCTGCCGAAGATTCGCTGGCCGTGGAAGGATCAGCCGGCATGCCGTACTCCGCGAAGACGTCGACGTCGCCCGTGCCGCCGCTGGTGTTGATGGTCAGGCTCGAGCGGCCCGCGGGCACCGTGATGGTGAAGTACTGCAGCGAGTTCGTCGCACCGGAGATGCTCACCGGCACACCGCTCTGCAGTGCCGTCGGGTTTCCAGCGTCGACCATGCCGGCCGTGCGAGTCGCGGTGAAGGTGAAGGAGCCGCCACCCGTCGTCGCGCTGTCGATCACCACCGCGTAGGTGCCCGCGGGGACGATCTGCGTGTTGGTGATGGTCGCGCCCGGTGAGGTGGCCACGAAGCAGCCCACTTCCATGCCGCACGCCCCTGCGTTGTAGAGGTGCACGGAGAGCGCAGGCTGAAAGCCGCTCGAGGTCAGGGTGAAGGAGATTTCGCCCGTCGTCGGCTGCGTGAAGACGATGACGCGATCAGGCTGGCCCGGGTTGGCGCACGTGCTGCTGATCTGATGGCCATACCCCGCGGTCGTGCCGGTGAAGGTCGCGGTGTTGTTCACGAACTGAATCGTCTGCGCCGTCGCGCAGGTTTCACCCGGCAACGTCCCACCGCCACCACCGGTGCCGCCACCCGTCGTGCCACCACCCGTGCCACCGCCGGTCGTACCACCGCCCGTGCCACCGCCAGCCGGGCCGCCGCCGATGCCGCCGCCAGCCGTGCCGCCACCGATGCCGCCACCCGTCATACCGCCACCCGTGCCGCCGCCGGTCGTGCCACCACCCGTGCCGCCGCCGGTCGTTCCACCACCCGTGCCGCCGCCGGAACCGCCACCGGAACCACCACCAGCGGTGCCGGTGCTGCACATGCCCAGCTGGCAAAGCGAGCCGAAGGTGCACGAGGTGCACATGTTGGCGTTGGTGCCGCAAGCGACCGACGAGCTGCCGGGCTGGCACTCGTCATTCGCGTCACAACACCCGAAGCAGGTGGAGACGCTGCACTTCGCCTTGGGGGCGCCGCACGAAGCAAGAGGGAAGACGACCATCACGACGGCTGAAACAGCCGCGAGGATCCACAACCGATGACTGGAGTTCATTTTTGGTTTTCCCGCTGTTCGATTCCGGCCGGAGTCGCCTCCATAGACCGGATTTCGTCTCAACGCACCCCGAAGCACGTCACTCGTGGTGTCAGCGCACCACGTACTTCGAAGGTGGCACTCCGACGAGCGACCGAAAGTCGCGGGCGAAGTGTGCCTGATCGGCATAACCGAGCTGCGTCGCGAGGGCGGCCATCGTGCCTTCGCCCCGCTCCAGCGCGAGCAGCGCGTCGTGCAGCCGGTAGCGCTGAATCATCCACTTCGGGGAAATGCCCACCGCGTCTTTGAACCAACGCTGCAGCTCACGCAGGTGCATGCCCGCGCGTTCACGAAGCGCCTCGACCGAGGTGACCGAACGATCGACCGTGGCCGCGTCGACCAGCTCACGGAGCAAGCCGGCATCCGCACCGGGTGGAGGCACCAGCTCGCCGAAGAAGTCGGTGGCGATGCGCACGCGGTGGTGATCGTCGGGCGCGCGGGCGAGTCGGTCGCGATACGCCTTCGCGCGGCGAGCCCCCACCACCTCGCCGAACGGGATGATGCGATCGGTGAGCGTCGACAGCGGCGCGCCCAGCACGTCTCGAAACGCGCCCGGCCTGAACTTGGCGGCAAAGGCGCGTGATTCTCCTTCGAGCACGCGGGTGAAGCGGCCGGTGACCACGCCCACCACGCGAACGTCATCGCCTTCCCACACCACGTGAATGGAGGGATGCGGCAGAGAAGACTGCGCGTGCGACCTTCCCGGTGGCACCTTCCACGAGACCGACCACCAGTGCTCGATGCTCGCGTCGAGCGGCGCGTCGACCTCGTAGCGGTGGTGCGACTGCTCGAAGGTGAACGCGGCGGGCGTCTTGATCAACCCGCGCGGAGGAGCTGCCTTCAATCGGGCCATGTCGCGTTCCTTCAAGCCCGCGCGCCACGCGGGTGGATAGTACAGGCTGATGCGCTTCGCCCACGTCATCGCCTTCGCACGTTCGCTGCTCGCGTTCGTGTTTTCAGTCGCGTTCATCGTCATGCCCGAGCAGCTCATGCCCGGCAGTTCGGCTGAGCCGGCGAGGTCTCTGGCCCTGGTGTTCGTCAGCCGGAACCTGATGTTCGCGGTCGCGCTGGCCGTGCTGGCAGCCCGCCGCATCGACCGGCCGTTGGCCTGGCTGCTGATCGCCGACGTGGGGCTGCAGGTCTTCGATGCCGCCATGGCGCATGACGCGTCGTCGATCGTGCCGGTGGTCATCGGCGTGCTCGAGGCCCTGGCCGCGCGGCAGCTTCTGGCGCGATCCTTCAATTCCCCGACCCGCGCCCCTGGGGGAGCGGGAGAGGAGAGAGACGGGTTGCGTGGCAGGTTCAGTCGGTTGCCTTGATGCCCCAGCGCTCCACGCCGGTTTTTGTGATGAAGAAGCGGAAATGAGAGCCTGGCAATTCGACACCTTCGGTGCGCCGCGCGACGTCTTGAAGCTGCGTGAAGTCGCGACGCCCAAACCCGGCGAGCAGGAGTGCCTGGTGCGCGCGCGTGCACTGGCCCTCAACTTCCCCGACATGCTGCTGGTCGAAGGCAAGTACCAGATGAAGCCCGACCTGCCCGCGACGCCCGGCATGGAGGCCATGGGCGTGGTCGAAGAAGCCGGCCCCGGCAGCCGGTTCCGCCAGGGCCAGCGCGTGCTGGTCAGCCAGATTCACGGCAGCTTCGCGGAAGCGTTCGTGGCGCCTGATGCGTTCTTGCTCGAGGTGCCCGAGGGCATGAGCGACGAGCAGGCGGCGGGTTTTCACGTCACGTACCAGACGTCGTACTTCGCGCTGGTGCATCGCGCGGCGCTGCGGCCCGGGGAGTGGCTGCTGGTGCACGGCGCGGCGGGTGGCGTGGGCACGTCGGCGGTGCAGCTGGGAAAGGCGCTCGGTGCGCGGGTGATCGCCACCGCAGGCGGCGCGAAGAAGTGCGAGGTCGCGAAGGCGTGCGGAGCCGACTTCGTGATCGACACGCGCACGCAAGACTTCGTGGCAGAGGTGAAGAAGCTCACCGACGGCCGCGGCGCGGATGTGATCTACGACCCGGTGGGTGGCGAGACGTTCGAGAAGTCGACCAAGGTGATCGCGTTCGAGGGGCGGCTGTTGGTGATCGGGTTCGCGTCGGGGGTGATTCCCACCGTGTCGGTGAACCGGCTGCTGCTCAAGACCGCGGCGGTCGTCGGTCTTCAGTGGGGCGCGTACAAGATGTTCGCTCCCGAGAAGGTCGAGGCGGCGCATCGCGAGCTGTCGGCGATGTTCACCTCGGGGAAGATCGATCCGGTCGTCTACGAGCGGCGCTTTGCCTTCGAGCAGCTTGCCGATGCGATGGATGCGCTCACCAGCCGTGAGGCGTTCGGCAAGGTCGTGGTCAACGTCAGGTGATGAATTCGTTCGCTGAGGGAGCGGGAAAGAGAACTTCGACGCGATCTCCCTCGGACAGGGCCTGAGCGATGGCTTCGGTCTGGGACATCTCGGCGTTGATTCGTTCACCTGAAGCCAGCTGCACCGTCAGCTTCACATAGCCACCCACTCGACGGAGCGCGGTGATCTTCGATGGGGACTCGCTGCTCTTCTTGAGCTGTACGTCGTGCGGTCGCACCACCGTTCCCGAGGCGAGCACGTTCGCGCCACCGATGAACTCAGCCACCTGCCGGTTCACCGGCCGATCGTAGGTCTCGTCGGGCGTGCCGACCTGCGCGACCTGGCCACCGAACAACACCACCACGTGATCGCTGACCTCGAAGGCCTCCTCTTGATCGTGCGTCACCAGCACGGTGGTGAGCTGCGTCTTCTCGTGCAAGCGCACCAGCCACTCGCGCAGCTCCATGCGCACCTGCGTATCTAGCGCACCGAACGGCTCATCGAGCAGCAACACCCTCGGCCGCGGCGCCAATGCACGCGCGAAGGCCACCCGCTGCCGCTGGCCACCGGAGAGCTGACTGGGCTTGCGCGCGCCGAGCTCGCGCAGCTGAATCAGCTCGAGCAGCTCATCGACCCGCGCCTTCGTCTGCGCTTTGGGGTGCCCCCGCACGTCGAGCCCGAACGCCAGGTTCTCCCGCACGGTCATGTGCTCGAACAACGCGTAGCCCTGAAACACCAGCCCGACCCCGCGCTCCTGAATGCGGATGTTGGAGCAGTCTTTGCCTTCGATGAGCACGCGCCCTTCATCGGGAGACTCGAGCCCCGCGATGGTGCGCAGCAGCGTCGACTTGCCCGCGCCCGACGGCCCGAGCAACGAGGTGATCGCCCCGCCCGGCGCCACGAATGAGACGCCTCGCACCGCAGGCGTGCCACCGCTGGTGAAACGCCGGGTGAGGTTCTGCACCTCGACGCTCATTCGGTTCTCCACTCGACGAACTTCTTCACCAGCAACGTCACCACCGCCAGCAGGGTGAGCAGCGAGGCGACCGCGAACGCGCCCGTGGAGTCGTACTCGTTGTAGAGAATCTCCACGTGCAGCGGCACGGTGTTGGTCACCCCGCGAATGTGGCCGGACACCACTGAGACCGCGCCGAACTCGCCCATCGCGCGCGCGTTGCAGAGCACCACGCCGGAGAGCAGCGCCCACTTCACCCGCGGCAAGGTGACCCGGAAGAACGTCTGAAAGCCGCTGGCGCCGAGCGTGAGCGCCGCTTCTTCTTGATCGTTGCCCTGCGACTGCATCAGCGGGAGCACCTCACGCGCCACGAACGGAAAGGTGACGAACAACGTCGCCAAGACGATGCCCGGCGTCGAGAAGATCACCTGCACGTCGATCGACTGCAGCCAGGGCCCGAGCAGGCCGCTGCGGCCGAGCAACAACACGAACGCCAGCCCTGCGATCACCGGTGAGACCGAGAACGGCAGGTCGACCAGGGTGAGCAACAAGCTGCGCCCCGGAAAGCGGAACTTCGCGATCAACCACGCCGCTGCCACGCCGACCACCAGGTTGACCGGCACCACGATGGCCGCGGTGAACAACGTCAAACGGATCGCCGCGAGCGCCTCGCGGCTGGTGAGTGCGTGGAAGTAGCGCGCCGGCCCCTCACCCAATGCGCGCGCGAACACCGTCACCAGCGGGAGCACCAGGAACAACCCCACGAACGAGAGCGCGAGGCCGATGAGCGCGCGGCGCACCCACACGGATTCATCGAAGGCGAGGCGATGACGCACGAGCGCAGAGAGGTGTCTGGACTGCAGCGGCACTTCCAAAGACAGAGGGCTACGCATGGCGGGGCTGACTCCAGCGCTGCAGCACGTTGATGGTGAACAGCAGCGCGAATGAGACGGCGAGCATCACGATGGCCAGCGCGGTCGCTCCCGCGTAGTCGTACTGCTCCAGACGCGTGACGATCAGCAACGGGGTGATCTCCGTGCGCATGGGCATGTTCCCCGAGATGAAGACGATCGAGCCGTACTCACCCACGGCGCGCGCGAAGCTCAAGGTGATACCGGTGAGCAGCGCTGGAAAGAGGGAGGGAAAGATCACACGTCGAAAGGTCTGCCACCGGCTGGCGCCCAACACCGCGGCCGCCTCTTCCAATGAAGGATCGAGTGACTCGAGCACCGGCTGCACGGTGCGCACCACGAAAGGCAGCCCCACGAAGGTCAACGCGATCACCACGCCGACCGGCGTGAACGCCACGAAGATGCCCAGCGGCTCGAGGTGCTGCCCGAGCAAACCGTTCTTCGCGTAGAGCGCGGTGAGCGTCAGGCCCGCCACCGCGGTCGGTAAGGCGAACGGCAGATCGACCAGCGCATCGACGATCGCCCGGCCGGGAAAGCGATACCGCACCAACACCCACGCGAGCAGCAAACCGAAGAAGCCGTTGATCACCGCCGAGGCGAAGGCCGCTCCGAAGCTCAACCGGTACGAGGCGACCGCGCGGGGCTCACTCACCGCCGACCAGAAGCCAGGCCAGGTGAGCGTGAAGGTCTCCAGCAGCAGCCCCGACAAGGGCAACAACACCACGAGCGTGAGCGCGAGCCCGGTGACTCCGAGTGAAAGACCGAAGCCAGGCAGCACGCTCTTCTTCATTTCTTCACCGCGTACAGCTGGTCGAACAGGCCTCGGTCGTCGAAGTGAACGCGCTGCGCGGTGGCCCAGCCGCCGAACCCTTCTGCGATGGTGAAGGTGGAGACCTTCGCGAACTTCGGCTCGAGCGTGGCGACCCCGGTGGGCCTGAAGCCGTGTTTGCTGGCCAGCGCCTGGCCTTCGTCGGAGTAGAGGAACTTCAGGTACGCCTCCGCCACGGTGCGCGTGCCACGGCGATCGACCACCTGGTCGACCAGGGCGACCGGCGTCTCCGCGAGGATGCTCAGTGAGGGCACCACCACCTCGAACGTGTCCTTCGAGGCACCGTTGAGCAGCAGCAGCGCCTCGTTCTCCCAGGCGATCAACACGTCACCCAGGCCTCGCTCGGCGAAGGTGGTGGTGGACCCACGTGCACCGGCATCGAGCACTGGCACGTTCGCGAAGAGCCCCGCCATCAGCTGCTTCGCCTGTGCGTCATCACCACCCGGCTTGCGCTGCGCGGCCCCGTACGCTGCGAGATAGTTCCACCGCGCGCCACCCGAGGTTTTGGGGTTCGGGGTGATCACCTGCACGCCGGGTTTGGCCAGGTCTTCCCAGTCATGGATGCCCCTGGGGTTTCCCTTGCGCACCACGAAGACGATGGTCGAAGCGAACGGAGCGCTGTTGCGCGGCAGGCGCGTCGCCCAGTTTTCCGGCAACAACTTCCCCTTGCTGGCCACCGCGTCGATGTCCCACCCGAGGGCGAGCGTCACCAGGTCGGCCTCCAGCCCGTCGATCACCGCGCGCGCCTGCTTGCCCGAGCCGCCGTGCGACTGGTTGATCACCACCGTCTGCCCGGTCTTCTCCAGCCAGCGTTTCGCGAACGCGCGGTTCACCTCTTCGTAGAGCTCGCGCGTGGGGTCGTACGAGGCGTTGAGCAGCGTGACGGTGCTCTCCTTGCTGCAGGCGGCGAGGAGCAACAGGGGCAACAAGGCGAGGGCTCGCATGGTCAGCTCTCTTTCGGGAGGGACGGCAGCGGAACCGCCGAATCCGCTATAGCGGACACGGCGCCCGCGTCTTCAGCAGCGACCGCAGACATCGACGACACCAGGGACAGCAGGGCTTTCATGGGAGGACTCGCACCGTCGAGACGAGCGAGAGGAAGTCTCGCGCCCGGTCAGGCAGGACGGCGACGACAGCGGCAGCGCGGGGAGCCCATGGGGCTCATCTGATATAACGGACATTCATCCGTTGCAAGCCCCTGCGCGGCTGCCCATTCCCGGGTGGTCTGAAAGAGCCGAGCGCGTGGTATTGCGCGGCCATGATCGAGCGCCTCGTGAACGGCATCGTCCCGAAGAAGCATCACCTGCAGCTGCGCGACGGCACGGGCCACCTCCACTACGAACACTGCATCACGCAGGAGGGCTTCGACGCTCCGTACACCATCACGTACCACCGCGAGCCGCCGCACCGGCAAATCGGAGCCCCCACCACGCACGGCTGGTTGCCTCGTGAAGCGGCGCCCCCGCGCGACCTGCGCAAGCGCCACTACCAGTCGCAGATGCTCGACGCGTCGCCGAAGAGCCCGCTCGATGCGCGCATCCCCATTCTCTTCAACGCCGACGTCACGCTGGGCATCGTGAAGCCCACCATCGAAGACAGCGCGTACTTCAGCAACGGCGACGGCGACGACCTCTTCTACATCCACCAGGGCGGGGGCACCTTGCGCTCGCTGCTGGGCGACGTGGAGTTCAACGAAGGCGACTACGTCTACGTGCCCCGCGGCATCCTGCACCGCTTCATCCCCCGCCCCGGCGTGCCGCAGTGGTGGTTGTGGATCGAGTGCCGCGGGGGCGCTCACATTCCCCGGCAGTGGCGCAACAACGTGGGCCAGCTGCGCATGGACGCGCCCTACACGCACCGCGACTTCCGCCCGCCCACGTTCATGGATCCGCGCGACGAAGGCATTCGCGAGACGGTGGTCAAGCGCGGCGACGTGTTCCACGGCTTCACCACGAAGGATCAGCCTCTCGACGTGGTCGGTTGGGACGGCACCATCTACCCGTGGGCGTTCCCCATCTTGAACTTCCAGCCGCGCGTGGGCCTCACGCACCTGCCGCCGACCTGGCACGGCACCTTCGCCGCGCGGGGTGCGCTGGTGTGCAGCTTCGTGCCGCGCCCCACCGACTTTCACCCCGAGGCGATCCCCTGCCCGTACCCGCACTCGTCGGTCGACGTCGACGAGTTCATTTTCTACTGCAAGGGCAACTTCACCTCGCGCAAGGGCGTCAGCCCCGGCTCCATGAGCTTCCACCCCGCGGGCATTCCGCACGGGCCGCACCCGGGCAGCTACGAGGGCAGCATCGGGCACAAGGAGACGAACGAGCTGGCGGTGATGCTCGACTGTTTCCTGCCGCTGGTGCCCACGGTCCACGCGGCCGCGCTGGAAGATCACACCTACCAGATGAGCTTCATTCCCTGAGCTCGGTGGAACCGGAGTGACTCGCTGGGTGACACCCGACCCGCGTCAAAAACATTGCGCGGCGCGGCCCCCCTGCCGGTCACTACCCATTGATCCGTGACCGACTCGACCGAGCCGGTGCTGGGCCTCGACCTCGGCACCACGTTTTCCACCGCCGCCCTCGTGGTGAACGGCAAATTTCATTACGCAGTCGATGAACGCGGCGAAGCCTGCATTCCCAGCGTGGTGCACTTCCCCAAGACGGGCGCGCCCATCGTGGGCATCGAAGCCGACAAGCTGCGCCTGAGTGACCCCGAGAACACCGTCAGCGGCATCAAGCGGGTGATCGGCCGCAGCATCGATTCGCCCCAGGCGCGCAGGCTCCAGGCGGCCAGTGTCTGCAAGCTGGTGGGCCGGCCTGCTGAAGAAGTGAAGGTGCGCGTGCGCAGCGGGGAGTTCGCGGCCAGCGAGATCGCCGCCATCGTGCTGCGCAACCTCCGTGAACGGGCGCAGGCACGGTTCGGAAAGACCTTCACCAAGGCGATCGTCACGGTGCCGGTGCTCACGCCCAGGAACGTGCGTGAAGACATGGTGCGCATCGGCCGCATGGCCGGGCTCGAGGTGTTGCGCGTGGTGGCAGAGCCCGTGGCGGGTGCCCTGGCGCGAGGCATCGCAGGCGCAGGCGACTCCGGCGCGCCGCGGCTCATCTTCGACTTCGGCGGCGGCACGCTCGACATCACCGTGGTGCAGCACGCGCAGGGCATGGTGAAGGTGCTGAGCACCGGCGGCGATGACAGCCTGGGCGGTGACGACTTCGACACGCAGTTCTCCCGCTACGTCGCCAGCGCGGTGTGGGGCAGCCACCAGCTCGACGTGACCCGCGACGTGCTGCTGGCCGACACCATCCAGCGCACCTGCGAGCGGGTGAAACGCGCGCTCTCTTCGTCTCCTTCGGCGCGCTACCTGATTCCCGAAGCACTGGGTGCCAAGGGGCGCAGGTGGGACATCGAGCTCCCCGTCACCCGCCAGGTGATGGCGCCGGTGTGGGATGAGCTGGTCACCCGGGCCATCGAGGTGACCCGGGAGACCATCAAGGGCAGCGGTATCGACCCGAAATCACTCTCGACGGTGAGCTTGATTGGCGGCACCACCTTCATCCCACAGGTGCGGGAGGCGGTGTCTGAGGCCTTCCAGCTCCCCCTCGACATCGAGAACGACCCCCAGACGGCGGTCGCGCGCGGGGCGGCTTTCCTCGGCGCTTTCCCCCATTTGATCAGGTGATCGCCCGAGGGCGGACTCGTCTACGCTGCGCCCCATGGGATTTCTTGGAGGGTTGTTCCAGAAGAAGCAGAGCGGAGATCCACTCGCGGCGTTGCGTGAGCGCGCCGACGAGAACCCGAACGATCCGCGGCTCGCGCAGGATCTCGCGAGCCAGCTCAAGGCGCAGGGCGATCTCAACGGCGCGCACGAGTACGCCCGCCGCGCCGCCCAGGCGCACCTGACGGCCGGCTTTGCGACCAAGGCGCTCGCGGTGCTCAAAGGCGCCGTGGTGTGGGGCCAGCCATCGATGGAGTTGCTGCAGGATCTCGCCAACGTGCACCTCGAGCTCAAGCACAAGGAAGACGCGCGCGGCACGCTCATCCAACTGCGCAAGCTGCATGCTTCGGCTGGCAACAAGGCAGAGATCGGGAAGATCGACGCGCAGCTGCTCGAGCTGGGCCCCAGCCGCTGAGTTGATGATGGAACGCGGGCCGACAGGGACGCGGGCGGTTGGAATGCCCTCAGCGTATGAACCGAACGCGCCCCTCTCACCGGTCGCGTCAGGCCCTCACCCTAACCCTCTCCCAGAGGGCCCAGAGGGAGAGGGGACTTCAACATCGTGAACAGCTTGTCCACCCGCGTGGCGTACTCGTCGTAGTAGCCGCGGTCGTCGGTGGTCAGCGCGTTCATCTCGGCGAAGCCCTTCTTCCATTTCTCCACCCGGGGAGCCTCCTGGAAGATGCCGATGTTGGTGAACTCGAGCAGCACGCCGAGCTCGATCAACGGGTCGGTCGTCAGCGCCGCCTTCTGCTTGGCCTTGAACACGCCGTCGAGGCGGTTGGCGCAGCGGTCGGCCACCTTCTGAACGATCTCCCGCGTCTCGGGCAGCGTGAAGAGCGCCTCCATGCGGAAACCACCGCAGTAGCCACCGAGGATCGCGGTGTGCTCCTGACGGCGCGAGCGGTGACCGCGAAACGAGTCGGGTCGCTGGGCGATGTTGGAGAGCGCATCGAAGACGGGCTTGGGCAGCTTCACCACGTCCTTCGACTTGCGCTCCACCGCGCGGGCGAACTCGCGCGGCTCACACTGGCCGAACCAGAGCCGCAGACCCCACGAAGCGAGCAGGTGCCAGAGGTCTTTGCTGGGCGTCACCCGAATCAACCCGGGGACTTCCGCGATGCTCGTCTCGTTGTCCCACAACCCGTGACCACGTGTACTCATGGGCACGATCTAGCACGCACCTTTCGACCCGCCGCTGAGGAACCTCAGCTGCCGTCGAAGGACCAGCTGACCTCTTCGATGCGGCCCTGCACCTGCGGGTTCACAGGACAGTACATGTTCCACGAGCCGTCGACCTTGCCAAGCGAGGTGAAGGACACCCGCTGATCACCGGTGCACGCCGGGTTCATGCCCGTCAGCGCCCAGGCCATGACCTCGGGGCCGGACATGTTCGCGCACGCGGGGTCGGTGCTTCCGTTGCAGACGAGCGGAACGGTGAACACGGCGCTGAACTGAAGCTCGCTCACCACGTTCGCGCTGGTGTCGATGATGAGCGCTCCGGTGTTCGCTTCGATCGTGCCGGCCACGTCGGCGGCGGTGCAGCGGCAGTTGGTGATGCCCGTCTCCTTCTGGAACTGCCGCAACGTCGCCGTGCCGCCGACGAGGTCATAGGAGGCGGTGCTGCCCGATCCCTTGCTGAACGACAGCAGGGCCGAAACGATCAGCTCGGAGCCGAGCACCGAGGTCCCCGAGCCACCGCGCTTGAGCCGGTAGCTGACCGCGCCTGCGTACGCGTTCGGGAGATCTCCGCCGATGGTGATGTTCGAGACGAGCAGCACCTTGCCCAATGCGGGCGGGTTGAGCTCCACGCTCACCGCAACGGGGCCACCCGACGGCGCCTTCGCGGGAGCCACATAGGTGGCCGAAGGAGAGCCCGGCACGAGGGTGCCCACCGTCGCGCTGCCATTCGGAGTGCCGTTGACCGCCCACTGGCCGACGATCGGCGCGAGCCCTTCGTCTTCCTGGCAGTTGGCCACCAGGCTCACCAACTCGGACTCGGTTCCTTGATCGAGCGGCACGGTGTTGCAGAAACGCACCGAGAGGGTGAGCGACCGGCCCGGCAACACGGTCGCGACCGGCGGCCGCAGCTGCCAACCGAGCAACAACGACCAGTCAGAGAGGTGCGTGGTCGAGACGGTGATGCTGGTCGAGTCGACCGTGCTCGTCTTGATCGCCTGCCACCGCTTCTGCGAATCCTGAAAGGCGATGCGCAGCGCGTTCGGGGTGGAGCCCTTGAGCTCCGCTTCGCCGAACGAGATCTTCACCGACGCGGGCCTGGCGAAGGTGGTGCCTTCGGGCCCCAGCCGCCAGGCCGTCACTCCGCCCGGCGCGGTCACGCTGAGGGGCATCACGGAGAGCGCGGTGTCGGCCGCCAACGCGCCCGCAGGCACGAGGAGCTCGAGCTTGCCGTCGGCAGAACGAACGCTGCCACCGGCCGGCCCCACCATCGAGGTCACCGCGGGGCCGGTGACCTCGCCCACCGCGGTCACCGCCACCGTCTTCTTCAGTTCAGGTGCGCACCCCGCCAACACGAACGCCGCCACCACCACTCGAATCAAACGGTCCATTGAAGTGCCCCCAGGGTCGGAAAAGACCGCCGTGCAATAGCACGGCGACCTTGGAGCGCCTCAATACCTACAGCGGAGTATTCCAACGGTAACGGAGTTCACCTGCTGTGCGAGTACCGGCAACAGCAAAGGGGTCAGCTCAACTGCGGCAGGTAATGCGCCGCCTGACGACGCCACCAGGTGTAGTCGTGTCGGCTGTCGGTGCCCCACACCGCGAGGTGATTGGGGATGCCCTTGCGCTTGAGCCAGGTGCCGAACTCCAGCGTCTCCGGCAGGCAGGAGTTCTCGAACGGGCCGCGACCGACCACCAACGTCAGATGCGTCTGCTGCCGCACGCGCTCCAGGGCCGCGCCCTCGAGGTTGGGCAAGAAGGCGAGCACGTCGTTGAAGTACAGCTCGTCGGAGTAGCCACCCTGGACGAAGCTGGCCGCGCGATACCGGCCTGAAAGACACAAGGCGCCGCGGAACACCTCGGGGAACTTCAGCGCGAAGAGCGAGCTGTACATCGCGCCCATGCTGCAGCCGGTGGCGAGCACGCGCGCGTCGGGGCTGCGGCAGTCCTGGCGGATGAAGGGAATGAGCGTCTCGAGAATGAAGTGCTCGTACTGGCGGTGCCGTGCCATGCGCGCTTCGAGCGGGCCTTCGGCGGAGAACGACTGCGAGATGTTGCTCTCCGGGCAGTAGAGCTTCATGCCGCCGCGCGCGAACGATTCGCCCAGCGCGTCGATCATGCCGCTCTGTTGCCACTCGTGAGCGACGCCTGCGTTGCTGGGGAAGACCACCACCGGCGTCCCCACGTCTCCGAAACACCAGACGTGGGCACGGCGACCGAGGGCGGGGCTATCGAGAAGAATGTGTCGGGAACTCAAGGCGCCCCGAGCGTAGCCCCTCTCCTTTGGCGGGGCGATTCGGGCGTCGCCGGAGGGGGGCGATTACGGACTCACTTGACTGAAAAGGGAGAAACGCCGTGGCGAAGAGAAATCAGACGCTCACCGACGCACAGCGGGTCGAACTGAGAACGGTGCTTCGCATCAAGCGGGAAGAAATCCGCGCGCGACAGCTGGAGCTCGCTGAGCGGAACGACTCCGACTTCGAGCCTGACCCGATGGACACCGCCGATGCAGCCACGGCGGCGACCGCGGGCCACGAAGACGAAGCGCTCAGCGCGCATGATCGCTGGCTGCTCGGAGAAATCGAGAGCGCTCTCGGCCGGCTCGACGGGGGCCGCTACGGCCTGAGCGAAGGGTCGGGTGAACCGATTTCGTATGAGCGGCTTCGTTCCATTCCCTGGGCGCGCCGCACGGCCGAAGAGGAAGAAGAAGCCGCGCGATCCGTGCAGAGCCTTCGTTGACTGGTAGCTTCGCGCGCATGCGGCGACTCTTCCTGATGATGATGGCCCTGACGGCCTGCGATCCAGCAGTCGTTGGCGAAGACGACGCAGGCGAGCTGCCTGACGCAGGTCAGCTCATCGATGCGGGTCAAGCCGATGCGGGTCAAGCCGATGCAGGTGAGGTGGATGCCGGTGAGGTGGATGCCGGCGAACCCGACGCGGGTGACGTGGATGCGGGTCAACTCGACGCGGGCCCACCCGACGCCGGAGTGTTGATGGTCGATCGTTCGAATCCCCAGCTCTATCGTTTTCAATTCACCGCCGCCGCCGCAGATCCCGATGCGGGCCGGGCGCTGGGCAACGAGCTGGCCGCCCTCGATACGCGCGTCACCCCGAAGGGCTTGCTGGTGGTGTACCTGCATGGCGCGGGCGCTCCCGGCACCTGCGGCTCGACCGCGCACGGTGACTTCCTCGCGCAGCGCGGCTTCCACGTGATCGGCCCCTGCTACGTCTCCGACTACGGCGTGGGCAACTGCGGCAACGACATCGGTGGCTGCCGGCTCGAGGCCTTCGATGGCGTCGATCGCACCAGCGTCATCACCATCGCGCCCCCGGACAGCATCGAAGTGCGCGTGGTGCGCATGCTCCAGCGGCTGCAGACGCTCAACGCGAAGGGTGACTGGCAGTACTTCATCGTCGGCGGCAAACCGCGTTGGGATCGCATCATCATCTCGGGCATCAGCCACGGCGCGAGCAGCGCGGGGGTGATTGCCCAGGTGCGCCCCGTCGCACGCGCGGTGATGTTGTCGGGCCCGCTCGACACCAACCAGGCCTGGCTCACGCAGAGCTCTTTGACGCCGGTCGATCGCCAGTGGGGCTTCACGCACAGCAATGATCCGCAGCACCCCGGCCACCTGAGCGCGTTCTCCGCGCTGCAGCTGCCCGGCACCGCGCAGCGCATCGAGGCGGGCACGCGGCCGTGGAGCGACAGCCATCGGCTCTTCACCTCCATCGATGCAGGCAACGCAGACAGCTCGCACAGCTCCACCCAGGCCGGGGGGTCTTCGCCCCGCGCGCCCGACGGCGGCTATCGCTTCGGCGACGCGTGGGACCAGATGTACGGCGCGCCCTGAACGGACGAATTCTTTGCGGCTCGGGCAACCGTTCGCCCCGAGAGGGTTGGTGGAAATGGGGGCGAGCCGGGTGACGATCAGCCTGATGGTCGAGCCATCGAAATGATGGGGTGAGGCCGAGCGGGATCGCGTGATTTCAGGGCTCCAGCGTTGGCCTCTGGGGTGCACAAGCCCCCGCCGCGATGCCAGACCTCCCGAGTTCCGTGGTTCAGCAGGATCAACTCATCGGCATGGCCGTGGGCAGCTACCGCATCGAGTCGCTGGTGGGCGCAGGCGGCATGGGCCTGGTCTACCGCGCGCGTCACGAGCTCATCGACCGTTGCTTCGCCATCAAGGTGTTGCGCCCCGAAGTGGCCGACGACGTGGCGATGGTGAAGAGCTTCCTCACCGAAGCGCAGACCCTTTCCGCCATCAAACACCCCAACATCATCGACATCGTCGGCTTCGGGCTGCTGCCCGATGGCCGGCAGTACATGGTGATGGAGTACCTCGAAGGCCACACCCTCGAGCAGGAGCTCGCCGCCGGCCGGCTCAGCCTCGAGCGCGTGTCGTTCGTCGGAGAGCAGATCCTCTGCGCGCTGCACGCTGCGCACTCCGTCGAGGTGATTCACCGAGACCTCAAACCCTCGAACGTCTTCATCGCGAGGGGCAGCGGCGGCAGCGAAGTGATCAAGCTGCTCGACTTCGGCCTCTCCCGGTATCAGCCGGTGGCCTTCAGCAGCGGCACCGGGGCGCCGGCCGTCTCGATGGTGGCCGGCACGCCCGAGTACGTCTCGCCGGAGCAGGCCATCGGCAGCGCCCCCGACACCGCGAGCGATCTCTATTCGTTCGGCGCGATGCTCTTCGAGCTCCTCACGGGGCGGCTCCCGTTCGAGCCCGGCCTCGAGTTGCCCAACCGCGTCGCGGCGCTGCTGCACGCCCACGCCACCGAACGCGCGCCCAACACCGAACAGTTCGATGCCAGCGTGCCCACCGCGCTCGGTGAGCTCGTCGCGCAGTTGCTCGAGAAGAAGCCCTCCGCCCGCCCTGCCAGCGCCGAGGAGGTTCGCCAACGCATGGAGAACCTGCGCCGGGACCTCGCCGCAGTGCGGCCGATTCAACTGGTGGTGCGTTCGCCCGATTCCATCGCGCGCATGGCGATGCCGCCGCGCAGGTGGCGTGCCGCCGCGGCGCTCACGGCGCTGATGGTCGTGGTGCCGTTGGCGATACTGCTCGGTTCGGGTTCTGGCAGCGCAGCAGCGACGCCTCAGCTGATCCAGGTGTCGGCGCCTGCAGCGCCTGCTCCCGTCGAAGTGGCTGAGCTGCCGCCCGCGCCCGTGGAGCGAGCCGTGCCTGCGTCTGTGGAGCCCGTGGCCGTGCCCCGTCGGCCCCGCGTGAGGGCAGCGCCTCCGGTGACCGCTCAGAGCGAGTGCACGCCCGACGCACGTTGGCGCGCCGCTGCCTCGAGCAACCTCCAGGAGCTGCAGCAGCTCGCCGCGCGAGACCACTGGGCTGAGTTCGAGGGCCTGGAACCTGCCCTGGCGAACGCGGTGAGCTCGGCTTCGACCGGAACGCAGTGTGAAGCCGTCGAGCGTCAGATTCGCAAACTCGCCCGCGCGTGGCGCCGATGAAGGGCCTTCTGTGTTTCGTCGTGGTGTTGCTGGCGGGCGTGGGCTTCGCGCAAGGGCGCGCCACGCTGGTCGACGCACCGCTCGACGTTCGGGTGCCGATGCCCGACGTGCAGGTCAAAGCGCTGCAGAGTGAATTCCGGCAAGCCCTCGCGAGGAGCAGCAACGTGCTGGTGCCCACGAGCTCGAGCTGGAAGCAGGCCATCGCCGCGCTGCGCCGGCAGGATTGCGACGTGCGCAACGAGTGTCTGCGCCAGCTCGCGGTCAACGCCAACTCGCTCTACGCGCTCTTCGCCTCTCTCGAGCGCAACGCGGCGGGCACCGAGCTGACGGCGACCGGCCGCATCGTCAATCAAGACGGCCGGATCACCCGAAACACCGTGCGCCTCACCGCCCCCGCCGCGGGCCCGACCGCTGCGATCGACGCGCTCAAGCTGCTGCTGCAGCGGCTGGAGATCGAGAAGCTCCCCGGGGTGTTGAGCGCAGAGCCGGTGGCCGCGGCACCTGCTCCGGCCGACACCGGCCTGGCGCCACCTCCGTTTCCGTTGCCTGAGGTGACCCTGGTGCAGAGGACCTCGCCCGCGCGCGTCGCGGCCTGGGTGACCCTGAGCGGGGCCATCGCATCAGCGGGCGTCAGTGCGGGCTTCGGCTTCTCGGCCGCCGCCCAGCTCGCGGCCCTGCCTGCCGATGGCCGCCTGGCGAACGAAGCGCAGGCGGCGCAGCAACGGGTGATCGATCGTTCGGCCACCATCGCGCTCGGAGCAGGCATCGGCACCGGCGTGTTGCTGGTCACCTCGGTGGTGTTGTTCTCGGCCTCCAGCCCCGTGACCGTCGCGGCCCTGCCCAGCGCGAAGGGCGGCACCGTCGTCGTCGCGGGCCGGTTCTGAAAGTGACCATGTTCCCAACCTTCCGTTCAGCGCTCCTCGTCACAGGCCTGGTGTTCCTGGCGGCCGGTTGCCACCTGGGCCCCAGCGTCACCTGCACCGACGACGCGCCGTGTGCGCCGTGGGGCCACTGCAGCGCCGCGGGCTACTGCCTGCTGATCGACTCGGAGCTGACGTCGCGCGATGCGGGCACAGAAGACGCAGGACGATTCGACGCGGGCGCTGCCGATGCGGGTGATGACGCCGTCGACGCCGGACTGGATGCGGGCGTGACGGCGATCGCGAACGTCTCCACCGCGCCGCTGGAGTTCGGCGCCACCGAGTGTGGTGGCGAGAAGGTCTTGCAGCTGGCCATCGCCAACTCGGGCGTGCTGCCGCTCACCTTCAGCGCCACGGCGAGCAACCCGCTCTTCGGCTTGTCGGGCACATCGAACACCCTGGCGCCCGGCGCGGTGGCGCAGGTGACCATCACCGCGCGCGTGCCCTCCGCTTCGGCATCAGGCCAACAACACGACGGGCTGCTCTCGATCGACACCAACGATCCAGCGCGCCCCCGCGTGTTCGTGCCCCTTCACGCGACGGCCTCGGGTGTGACCCTGGTCGCGACGCCGTCGTTGCTCTCGTTCGGCGTGGTGCCGCTCAACGTCGACGCGCCACCCGTCACGGTGACCATCACCAACACCGGCACGCAGAGCGCCACGGTGCAGGTGGCCCAGCCGCTGGAGACTCAGTTCCGCGTCGCCGGCCCCAGCTCGTTCACCATCGCGCCGGGCGCCACCTTCAGCGGGCTGGCCGCGCAGTTCCGGCCGACGCGCATCTCGCCTTCCTCCGGGAGCGCGCCCATCACCGTCACCGAGCGGGTCTGCGGCGTCAGTCACACCGCCCTCCCCATGACGGGCCAGGGCACCAGCGGCGTGGTGGGCCTCTCTTCGGTCGAGCTGTTTTTCGGTACCAATGGGCGCGTGACGTGCGGCACGCAGGCACCGGCCCGTTCGGTGGTGCTCACCAACGGAGGGAACGCCGCCTACGCGTGGTCGGCCAGCCTGACCCGCGGCGCGGGTTCGCCGTTCACCGTCACGCCGTCGAGCGGCACCGTTCCCGCGCTGGGCATGGTGGTGCTCAACCTCACCAGCAGCGCCATTCCGCAGGTGGCGGCCACCACGCCCGAGGGCTTCTCCGACGTGCTCACCCTCATCACCGACGCGGCGAACGATCCCAGTCACCGCATCAACCTGCACCAGACGGCCGCGGGCGGGGCGCTGCGCTTCAACTCGGGCGCGATCGACTTCGGCAACGTGCCCCTGGGGAGCAGCGCGCAGGCCCCGTTCACGCTGGTGAACGATGGCAATGAAGCCGTCGCCGTGACGCTCGCTTCGACTGCTCCCGTCTTCACGCTCGACAGCACGGCCGCGGCGACGGTGGTGCCCGGCACCCTTCAGCGCACGGCGCGCTTCGAGCCCACCAACAGCCTGAACACCACGGGGACCATCTCGATGAGCCTGGTGCCGAACAGTGGCGTGCTCTGCGCGCCGCTCCCCACGCCGGTGGCCCTCTCAGGTACGGGCACCAGCGGTTCGGTCACCTACTCGCCGCTCGGGCTCGACTTCGGCGAAGTGGACTGCGGAGCGACGGCGTCTCCACGGGTCATCACCTTCAGCAACCCGGGCAACCGTCCGTACCAGGTGATTCCTTCCCTGGCCCGGGGCACCAGCTCGCCCTTCACGTTCACCATGACGCCCGGCAGCGGTGACGTGGCTGCTGATGGCGGCACGCTGGTGGTGACGGTGACGCCGCGCGCGGTGCCCGTGAGCTCGTCGGTCAGCTTCGATTTCTACGCAGATTCCCTCGACGTCACGACCGACGTGGTCGGCGACGTGCCGCACCACATCGCGCTCCACCAGACGGCGCGTGGCTCGATCTTCTCGTTGAGCTCGACCGCGCTCGACTTCGGCGCCGTGCCGGTGGGCGTGAGCGCCGCCGCGCAGTTCACCGTGACGAACACCGGCAACGCGGCCGGCACCCTGCGGTTTCTGGCCTCACAGCCGAACATCTTCTCGCTCCCCGCCGAGGTGACCTTGAACGGCGGTGGTGGGGCCGCGGTCACCGCGTCGTTCACCCCCCTGGCCGCGTCGAGCTACAGCGACAGCGCGGTGCTGAGCGTCGCGGCGAGCACGGTGTTGTGTCAGCCGCTGAGCAGCGTGCCGGTGAGCCTCGTGGGCGCGGGCACCGGCGCTCAGGTGGTCACACAATCAGAGACGAGCCTCACCTTCGGCAGCGGCGGCTTCGTGCCGTGCGGAGCGCAGGCGGCCGCGCGCAGCTTCACCTTGCGAAACGACTCGAGCCAGGTGCTCACGCTCGGCTACGCGTTCAGCGGCACGGCGTACCAGGTGAACGGCCCCGCGTCGGTCGCGGTGGGTGCGTCGGTCACGGTGGTGGTCACCCCGCTGCCCGTGCCTGCGACGGCCGACACCAGCCCCGACTTCTTTGCCGAGACGTTGACCGTCACGGCGGCGGGCGGCCCGGTCAACGAGGTGCACGCGGTGATGCTGCACCTCACGGCGCAGGGCGCGAAGCTGGCCTTCAACCCGGGCTCGCTGGCGCTGAGGGCAAACCACCCCGGCAGTCAGACGCTGGGCTTCTTCGTGGAGAACACGGGCAACCTGGCCGCGACGTACGCGTTGACACTTGCGGGCAGCAACCGGTTCGCCCTGAGCTCCAGCGCGACCTCGGTGGCGGCCAACAACCGCTCGTCGGGTTCGATCACCTTCACGCCGAACAATTCGTCGGCGCCGCAGAGCGGGAGCATCGGCATCACCTCGAGCTCGCCGCTGTGCGCACCACTGCCGATGGGCATGATGCTCACCGGCAACTGAGCCCTGAGGCCGGTCACCCCGAGCCTGCCGCACGAAGCAGAAGGTGATGACCGGTGTGAACGCGGTCAACCGATCATCTTGAACTACTCCCTGGCGGTCTCGAGACCCAACACGGAGGCCAACCGGCCTTCAGCGGCCGCGAGCTCGACCTTGCGCACCTCGAGCTGAGCCCGTGACTGCGCGGCGGCCGACATCGCGAAGAATCGTTTGCTGTCGATGTCGCTCACCTCGAGGCTGGTGGAGAACCCGGCCTGGTACGCGGAGTCGATCTGCTTCTGCGCGCGCGAGGCCAACGAGGCCTGCGCTTCGGCCTGCGTCAACGCGACCTGCGCCGCGACCAGGTTGGTCTTCGCGCCGATCCAGTTCGCCTTGGCCTTCGCGCGTGAGCCTTCGTACTTCGCGCGCGCCTCGATGGTCTTCGCGTCGTTCTCGTGCAGCGCCACGTAGCGCTGGCCGCGGTCGTAGAGCGTCCACTGGGCGGCCACGATGCCGTCGAGGATGAAGTTCGTGCCCGCGAAGCCCTTGTTCGAGTTGTAGCTGCCCTTGGCCTGCGCCACGACCGACGGCAACCACGAGAGGCGGTCGAAGCGGTTGAACGTCTCCTGGCTCTCCAACCCGCTGCGGTTGGCGCGCACCAAATACGTCGAGTCCCACGGGGAGGTGGACTCTTCACTGGCCGTCACTTCGAAGTGCGTCGGTGAGCCGTCGACCGGGCGCACCGGCTCGCCCACCAACGCCTCGAGCATCGCCAGCAGCGCGACGCGTTGGCCCTGCAGGGTGGCCAGGGTGGCGCGGGCCTGGGCGGTCTCCGACTGCGCGCGGAGCACGGCGATGTCGGTGGCCACGCCCATCTGCTGCTGCGCTGTCGCATCTTTCTCGCGCTTGAGGGCCACGCGCTCGGCATCACGGGCCGCCTCCTCGATGGCCGAGAGTCCTTCCACGCCCAGGTACAGCCGCGCCACGCCGAGCAGCACCTGCTCCCGCGCTTCCAGGCTGCCGTACTTCGCGGCCTGGTTGGCTTGATCCGCCGCGGGCAGCAGGAACATCTGCGGCGCGAAGAGGGTCTGGGTGACCAACAGCGAGCCGTAGAGCGAGTTGCGCGCGACGATGGTGGTGGGGGTCAGCTGGCCCGAGGCCGCGTCGGAGAAGCCCTGCTTCACGCCGGCGATCACCGGTTCGCTGGGCGGGCCGAAGTTGCCGTACGCGGGGCCTGCTCCGCGGATCGACGCGTCGATCACCCCTTCGAACGCCTGGATGAAGGCGGAGGGATCGAACTTCTGCTCGGTCGAGGTGTGCACGTAGGAGACGCTCGCGGTGATCTCCGGGAGCACGGCGGAGAAGACCAGGCGCGCCTTGGCGGCGACCTGCTGGGCGGCAGCGCGGGCGGCGGCGAGGTCGGTGCTCTTCTCGTTGGCGAGCTTGAGCACGTCGGCCAGCGCCATCGGCTTGCGCGTGGCCACGTAGGCCGCTTCGAGATCGCCGGTGGCGGCGACCGAGGTGGGCAGCGGGACCTCGGCGAAGGCGGTGGTGGCGGTCAGCAGCAGCGACAGCGCGAACGCCCTCTCCCCGACCCGCTCCCCCGCGGGGGAGAGCGAGGCTTTGGAGGGTTTGGAGTTTTGCAAAATTGCTTCGGGTGTCTTCATGGCGTCACCACTTCGGTCGTCTCCGGGCCCGGCTCGACGACTGCGTCTTTCTGAATGCGCAGGCGCTTCGGGGTCAGCTTCTCGAACACCGCGAAGACGAGCGGCACCACGAACAAGGTGAGGAACGTCGAGGTGAGCACGCCACCGATGACCGCGATCGCCATGGGAGCGCGGAACTCGAAGCCCTGACCCCGGCCCAGCGCGGTGGGCACCATGCCGATGGCCATCGCCGCCGACGTCATCAGGATCGGCCGAAGACGCCGCGGGCCCGCGCTCAAGATCGCCGCGTCGAGCTCCTGACCTTCACGCAGGTTCTGCAACATCTGGTCGACCAGCAGAATGGCGTTCTTGGTGACCAGGCCCATCAAGAGGATGAGCCCGATCATCGCGCCCAGGGTGATGGACCAACCGGTGACCACCAGCGCCAACAACGCCCCCACCAGCGCCAACGGCACCGACACCATGATGGTGAAGGGGTGCTTGAAGCTCTCGAACTGCGAGGCGAGCACCATGTAGACGAACGCGAACGCGAGCACGATCACCAGCAGGAAGGCCGAGTTCTGCTCGGCCAGCACCTTCATCTGCCCGTCGTAGAAGAGCGAATACCCCTCGGGCGGGGGCTCGGCCTCGAGGTGGGCTTTCAGCGCGTTCGCCACTTCACCCAACGACGCGTTGGCCGAGGGCGAAGCGAGCACCATCACCCGCCGCTCGCGGTTGAAGTGTTCGATGACCGACGGGGTCTCCTTGATCGACAACGAAGCCACGTCGCCGATGGCGCGCGGGCCTGAAGGCGTGAAGACCTCCAGCGCGGCGAGCGACTCGGGGCTGGCGCGATCCTTCTCCTGCAGGCGCACCACGATCTCCGTCTCTTCGCTGCCCTGGCGCAGCTTGCCGGCCACCTGGCCGTTCATCGCCATGCGCAGCTGCATGCCCAACGCAGCGGCGGAGAGGCCGGTGTCACTGGCGCGCGCGCGATCGATGTCGATGGCGAGCTCCGGCTTGGGCGGGTTGGTCACCACGCGGATGTCGCCGACCATGGGCAGCCCCGCCTTGGTCTTGAGGCTCTTCATCACATCGGAGATGCGGTTGGCCTCGTTGGTCAGCCCGTCGAACTCGGGGCCCATCACGTAGATCATGATGGGGAAGAAATCGCCCAGGCCCTCGATGTCGGGCGGATCGATGATGGCGATCTCGGTGGCGGGCAGCGCGCTGAGGAGCTCACGCGCGGCCTGCTTGAGCTCCACCAGGCTCATCGCCCGCGCGGCGCGCGGCTTGGTCATCACGCGGAAGCGCACCATGTTCGCGTCGCCACCCATGCCGTTCGGGTCGGCGCCGATGATGGCGTAGATGTCGATGATGTCGGGCAGCGTGCGCAGCATCTCTTCGGCCTGCAGCGCGCGGGTCTGGCTCTCCGAGACGGAAGACCCTTCGGGCAGCTTGAGCTGCACGATCATGGTCGCCCGGTCCTGCGGCACCATGAAGTCGTTGCCCAGCGTGCTGGCAGCACCGAGCGAGCCCACGATGATGACCAGGGTGATCAACGCCGTCTTCCAGCGGTTGATCAACGTCCACCCCAGCAGCCTTCCGTAGAAACGTTCGGTGGCCTCGAAGAGCTTGCGCAGGTTGCGCGCGACCGCGTTCTCCTTGCTGTGACCGTCGGGGCCCAGCGCCTTGCTGAAGCGCGCGCTGAGCATCGGGTCGAGCGTGAAAGAGATGAACATCGAGATGATCACGGCGGCCGAGATGGTCAGGCCGAACTGCTTGAAGAACATGCCCACGATGCCGGGCATGAACGCCACGGGGATGAACACGGCCACCAGCGAGAGCGTGGTGGCGAGCACCGCGAGGAACACGTCTTTGGTGCCGTTGCTCGCGGCCGAGGCGGGCGACTCACCCTGCTCGAGCCGGTGGGTGATGGCTTCACGCACCACCACCGCGTCGTCGATGAGCAGACCGATCGCCAGCGACAGCGCGAGCATGGTCATCTGGTTGAGCGTGTAGCCCAGCGCGAACATCACGAAGAAGGTGCCGATGACCGAGGTGGGCAGGGCCAACGAGCTGATGATGGTGCCGCGCAGGTCGAGCAGGAAGATGAGGATGATCAACACGGCCATGAAGCCGCCGAAGATGAGGGCGATCCACACCTCCTTGGCGTTCTCTTCGATCAGGATCGACGAGTCGATCAACACCGAGGTGCCGAAGCCGTGCCCCATCTGCGGGGTCAGCTCGATGATGCGCTCCTTGACGATGCGCGCGACCTCGACGGTGTTGCTGCCGGGCTGCTTGACGATCTCCATGATGACGGCCTCTTTGCCGTTCAAGCGCGCGATGGTGCGGCGGTCGGCCACGCCGTCGGTGACGGTGGCGATCTCGTTGAGCAGCACCTGGGTGCCCTGCTGCGTGTTGCGCGCGATGGGCAACATGGCGATGTCGTCGACGGTCTTGAACTGGCCCAGGCTGCGTACGGTCAGCTCGGTGGGGCCCAGGTCGAAGCGGCCCGCGGGCACGTCGACGTTCTCCATGCCCACCCGCTCGGCGACCTGCGCAGGCGCGACGCCGGCCGACTTCGCCTTGTCGAGGTCGACGTCGATGCGGATCTCCCGTTGATCGCCGCCGATGGTGCGCACCTGCGCCACGCCTTCGATCTGCGAGAGCGCAGGCTCGATCTTGTCCTTGATGAGCTGGCGCAGCTCACTGCTCTCCATGTCGGCGTTGACCGCGTAGGTGAGGATCGGCGCGGCGCCGATGTCGATGCGGCTGACCTTGGGCGCGGTGACGTCGCGGGGCAGGTTCTGCACGCCGGCCACCTTGTCGCGCACTTCCTGAACGGCGCGATCGAGCGGCACGCTCAGCTTGAACTGCACGAAGACCAGGCCCACGTTCTCGCGGGAAAAGCTCTGGATGGTGTCGACGCCTTGAATGCCGGCGACCGCGTCTTCCAGCGGCTTGTTCACCTGCGCTTCGATCTCCGCCGGGCCTGCGCCCCGGTAGACCGTGGTGATGGCCACGAAGGGGAAGCTGACGTCGGGGAAGAGATCGGTGCCCAGGCGCGAGACGCCCAGCAGCCCCAGCACGATCAACAACAACGACATCATCGTGGTGAAGACGGGCCGCTTGATCGACAGGTCGGAGAGCGTCATGCGCCCACCGTTCGCTGTTCCTGCGGAGGAGATCGCCGGATGAAGCCGGTCCCTGCCCGGGAGGAAGTGCTCATCGCTGGGTGACCTTGCTGCCGTCGACCAGCGCCGACGTCGGGTAGTCGACCACCTGGGTGACCGGCGTGGAGGTGGTGACGGTCACGGTGGTGTTGCCCCGCTCCATCACCTTGACCGGCACGCGGCGCAGCGAGCCCGACTCGTCGACCGAGAAGACGTGTTCCCCCCCCGAGGTGCCCAGCGCGGTGGAGGGGATCATCACCGCCGCTTTCGGTTCACCCAGCGAGATGGTGACGCGCGCGAGCGTGTTGGCCACGAAGCGGCCATCGGTGTTGGGCACGGTGATCTCCAGCGGTACGCGCCGGGTCTGCGGATCAGCCGAGGGCAGCACCACCTTCACCACCGCGTCGTCGGTGGCCGCACCTGAACCGGTCGCCTCCACCCGCACCTTGAGGCCCGCCTTGATCGACTCGCGCACCTTCTCGGGCACGGTCACCTTGAGGATGAGCGGGTCGAGCTGCATCAAGATGAACACCGGCATGCCCGGGCCCACCATGCCGCCCGTGTTGTCGGGTGCGTCGACCACGGTGGCCGCGAACGGCGCGCTCAGGAAGTGACGGCGCTGACCTGCGCGCGCCTGCGCCACACCCGCTTGCGCCTGGGCGACCTGGGCCCTGGCGGCCTTGGCCTGCGCGTCGGTCTGCTTGAACTGCAGGTCGGACACGCTGCCTTCTGCCTTCAGCTTCTCGTTGCGGCTGGCCACGTCGAGCGCGAGCGCGGCGCCTGCTTCGGCGGCCAGCAGCCCGGCTTCGGCCTGCGCGACCTGCGCGTTGATGATCTCCGTGTCGAGGTTGCCCAACGTCTGGCCGTTCTTCACCAGATCGCCCTTGCTCACCTTGCTCACGGTCAAGCGGCCTCCGACCTCGAAGCCCAGCGGGAGCAGGCGCGAGGGGCCCAGCTGGCCGGTGACCGCTTCGCGGGTGCTGGCGGTGACCGGGCGCGCGGCCACGATGCGAACCTTCGGTGCGTTGACGGGGCCCTCGGCGAGGGCAGTGACGGCAGAGAGCGTGACGAAGACGGCGGCAAGACGGGTCATGCGGTTTTCCTGGTGAGACAAGGTCGCGGAGGTCAACGGCGCCTCCGTTTGGAGCGGGCAGCGAGTGAAGAAGTCGCGCGGCTCGCGCGCAGGGGCGTGGCACGGCGCGCCGTGCTGGCGCGTTGACTGCGGAGGCCGGCCGAGATGGCACCGTCTCCGATGACGCGGTGGAGCGAATCGACCCAGGGCTGAAAGTCGGGCTTCTGCGTGAGCGTCAGCATGCGCCGAGTCATCAGCAGAAAGCTGCCGACCATCGTCCAACCGAACAGCTCGGGCTGCACGTCATCACGCAGCAGCCCCGCACGTTGCAAGACGAGGCAGCTGCTCTCGACGCGCTCCACTTCGCGATCGAGCATCGTCCACATCACCGTCTCGAACGGGGTGCCCTGACTGCCGCGCAGCAGCACATCGACGACGTCGCGCCACGCCCAGAGGATCTCCAGCACCCTCAGGTCGGCAGAGACGTCGAGCTCGCGCAGCTCGGTGATGAAAGGCTCCGGGCTGCCGGTGCCCGGCATGCCCCGGCTCATCAGCTCGATGTACGCGAACTGCCGATCGGTGTGGATGCGCTCGAACTGCGCCTCGAGCGCGTCGACCAGTTCGCGGAAGAGCGCCTCTTTGCTCTCGAAGTGCAAATAGAAGGCGCCCTTCGACAGCCCACTGGCATGGGTGATGTCTTCGATGCGGGCCTTCTGAATGCCAGAGCGCACGAACTCGCGCCGCGCGGCGGCGATCAGGGCACTGCGGGCGAGGGGATCTCGGGGGCGAGCCATGGCGGGGGGCGACGTGACGTCTGTTAGTAACCCGGCGGTCAAGAATGCAAGCAATTCCTGAATACGGGGTCACTGACTTGAGAAACCGGGGCTGCAACGGCCAGTAAGTTGCGGGCCCGTGGGGTGGAACTACCTTGGCCCACATGCGGACTCTGGCTCCTGTTCTCGCGCTCTGTTTCGTCGCCTGTGGCCCCAACGCGGTCAGCGATCAGCCGACCACCTCTTCGCGCTGTCTTTCTCTGACCGAGCCGTCTGGCGGGCTGACCTCGTCGTTGCCCTCGCGGGTGGGCTGTATGTTCAAGGTCGATACCTGCAGCGGCGAGCCGGTGTCGGGGCTGTCGGCGACGCAGTTCGAGATCTTCGAAGACGGGAAGAAGGTCTCTGCCTACGAGTCGCAGCAGCGGGTGGCGCCGAAGGGTGAACGGTTCCGCCTGTACTCGGTGGTGTTGCTCGACCTGTCGGGGTCGATGTTGCGGTCGGGCGACTTTCCCCAGGTGCAGGCCTCCGCGGGCCGCTACCTCGACGAAGCGCTGGCCGGTGGCGGCGACGGTCACCGCATCGCGTTGATGACCTTCGATGGCCGGCAGGAGCCACAGCTGCTGGTGAACTACACGTCGGATCGGGTGGCGCTGCGCGCGGGGCTCGACTCGTTGTCGCAGACCGAGTGCCGCGCCTCGAGCGACTGCGCCGGCTTCAGCGATCGCCGCACCTGTGCGGGGTGGCGCTGCGTGGACGACTCGACGAACTTGAACGGCGCGGTGGTGGCCACGCTCGCCTCGTTGCAGGCGCAGCTGTCGACCAGCGACGTGACCTGGCGTGATGGCGCGGTGGTGTTGTTCACCGACGGCACTGATCAGGCGGCGCGGGTCTCTTCTTCCGATGCGCAGAAGGCGGTGCTGACCTCGGGCCAACACGTGTTCACCATCGGGCTGGGCGGCGAGGTCGATGAAGGTGCGCTCAGGGCGCTGGGCAAAGACGGCTACTGGCCAGTGGCGAAGGCAGAGCTGCTCGACGCCGCGTTCGTGGAGATCGCCGGCCGGGTGGCGCGCCTGGCGAACCGTTTCTACGTGCTCGAGTACTGCAGCCCCAAACGCAGCGGCACCCACACCCTCAAGGTGGTGGCCACCGTCGACACGGCGAAAGAAGGCCTGTTGGTGGGTTCGTTGTCGGGTCAGTTCGACGCGACCGGGTTCAGCAGCGGCTGCGAGTTGTGATCAGGGCGCGACGGGAGCGGGCGTGAGCTGCGCCTCGCCCACGAGGTTCTTGCTGGCAGCCCACTTCTTGAGGTCGAAGAGCACCAGCTTGATCTTCGAGCCGTCGAGCTGAACACCGGCGCTGAACACGCCCGCGTGCACCAGCACGTTGCCCCACGGCTCGAGCCGCTCGTCTGACTTGCTCACTTCTCGCAGGGTCATGGCGCCTTCGGCCCTGACCGTCTGCGAGGTGAGAATGAGCCTGGGCAGCTCGATGCTGTCTTCCTTCACGATCATCTCGGCGGTGGCCTTCACGTTGGGCGAGTTGGTGAGCAGGTTGATCGCCCTGGGCAGCGGGAGATTGGCCGACACGATGGCCAGCAGCGGCTGAAGGTTGGAGGCGCCCACGCCGAACTTCGTCGTCCACTGGGTCTTGCCCTTCGGGGTGAAGACGGCCTGCTCGGCCACGGCCTTGACCCAGAGCGGCGAGGTCTTGCCGTCGGCCTTGAGGGTGGCCTCTTCGATGGCCAGGCTGCTGCCGGACAAGTCGATCGCGCCGGTGTCGAGGTTGAGCGAGCGGATCTCGCCGTGCACCTGCAGCTTGCCCGTGATGACGGCGCTGCGGTTCTTCACCGAGACCGAGCTGGCGGTCACGTCGATGTTGCCGCGGCCGCGGGCCGACTCGGCATCGAGGGAGATCTTTCCTTCGATCTCGCCCTGCCCCTCAGCGATGCGGAGGCCCGCGCCGCCGGGGATGAACTGGTTCAGGTCGCGCAGCTCTTTGACCCGGCCGCCGCTCAAGATGAGCTGCGCGTCGACGGAGTCCATCCTGGTGAGGTCGACGCCGCTGGTGGCGAGCACTGCGAAACGGTCGGCCTCGGCGAGACGTTCGCCGTCACGTTGTTGGAGCGCGGCTTTGGAGACCTCCACGCTGAGGGCGACGCGGCCTTTGTCGGCTCTGGCCTTCACGGCGGCGGCGCCGGAGATCTCCACGTAGGGAAGGCGCATCGCCACGCGCGGGGTGGAGAAGCTGAGCTTCGAGTCGTCGGAGATGACGCCCTCCTCGATCTTCACGTCGACCTCCAGGGGGCCTTCGACGCCGCTGGCGCGCAGGGTGGAGAGGCCCTTCACGTTGGTGAGGTAGCCGTTGAGGAAGCGGGGCTCGACGGTGGCGGAGAGCTGGAGCTGCGCGGTGAGGCTGCGCAACGAGTCGAAGGTGGTGTGGGCCAGATCGATCTCCTCGAGGTCGACGTGCAGGCCGATGCGCTCGATGGGGATGAGGTGGGGCTCGACGGCGAGCCTGGCGTTCGCGTCGCTGAAGCGCACGTCGCGCAGCGCGAGCCGGCTGAAGGGCTTGTAGAGCATGCTGCCGGTCAGCTCGGCGTCGCCGTTGTAGCGCTGACGTTCGATCCACACTTCGCGAAGGTGATGAATGGTGAGGCGCTCGAAGTCGAGCAGGAGCAGCGGGCCCAGGGGCCTGGCTTTCTCCTCCTTCGTGATCATCGCGCTCTCGTAGCCTTCGATGAGTGGGAGATCGCCGAGGTACTTCTCGAGCTCGCTGCCCGCTTCGACGCGCGGACGGATGTGCACGATGACCCCGTCGGCTTCGATGTCGGTGGCGTGAAAGTGGAGGTTGGCCAGGGTGAGCAGGTGGAGATCGCCGTGCACGCGGTCGGCGGTGACCATGAATTGCACCAGATGATCCTGGGTGGAGAGCTTGAAGCCCCTCACCTCGATCTCGCCGGGAATCAAGGTCCACGCGCGGTCGTAACGGATCTGAAACAGCGCGGGGTCGACGTTGAGGAGCTTCTCGCCGTACGACGAGGCGAGCACCGCGTTGACCCCGCCGTAATAGAGCGCCAAGAGGGCGATCAGGGCCCCGATCACGATGCGAAACAGCTTCTTCATGGTGCGGTGCCCCCAAGTTGGAGCGCTTCTCTAACCGGGCTCACGACTCAAAGCTCAAACGGAAGGCGGTGTTTGAAGCGTCGGGGGAGGTCCCAGCCAGAGAAGACCTGACTGGGATTTGTGACGTCGCGTTTTCTGATTACGGCTGAAGGACGGTGCTCGCGTCGATGTTGACCGCGGTCTGCGCCAACAGCCGACCCTTGACCGACGAACCGGTCGCCAGGGTGATCGCCGTCTTCGACATGATGATGCCTTCCGCGTGCGCGGTGGTGTTCAGCTCCACCCGGCCGGCCACCTGCCAGAACACGTTCTTCGCCTGCACCGCACCGGTGAGCGTCACGCGCGCGCCGCTGCTGATGGTCAGGTCCTGCGCGATCTGAAAGATGAACACGTCATTGGCCGTGCCGGTCAGCGTCACGTTGGTCGGGATCAAGAGGCCCGAGCTCCACTTGTAGACGCCCGCGGTGAGCGTCATGCCGCCGATGTTGCCGGCGCCCAGCTCGGTGGTGCTGGCGGGTCGACCCGCGGCCGTGGTGAACGCGAGCTCCATGTCGCCGACCGCGGTGGTCAAACGAGCCGGCGTGGGCGAGGTGTAGTCCGACGCGTAGATGTTGCCGGTCACCTGCGGCGAGGTGGCGAAGGTGTTGGTCGCATCGGAGACCAACGAGAAGCCGGTGATGAAGGTGGCCGCGGCGGGGCTCAACCCAACCTCCCCGGTGACGACCGAGGTGGGCACCGTCGAGATGCCGCTCTTGGCGAGAATCGCGAACGTACCCGAGCCCCCCAGCGGCACCGCGCTGGTCTGCGGGTTGCCGCCGTCGGCCAACTTCCCGGCGTCGCCTGACATCATCGAAGACGGGTCGCAGGCGGTGAAGGAGAGGACGACGAGGGAGGCGATGACGCGTTTGGAGTTGTACATTCCGGCTCCCTGAGCAGCTTCGGGGCCACCGCCTGCACGGCTGCAAATGGACAGGGTTGGCGCCTCAGGGGGGCGCCGGGCTCCATCACTCTGATGGAAGCGACCCGTCGGGTTGATGGGCTCCGGGAAGCCAAGTCGCCGAGACCATGGTGCCCGGGGACTGGCCCGGATGGTGCTCAATGGCACCGCATGAAGCTCAATCGGCCCACCACTTCCCTGAAGCTCAGCTCGGCAGACGTCCTCGAAGCACTGGGCCTCGAGCGCCGGCGCAGCCGTGGTCAGGACCTCGCCGTGGCCGTGGGTCTGGCCGCTGGCGGCATCCTCCTGGGCGCCACCGCCGTGTTGCTGCGCGCCGGGTTCGTGAGCCTCTCCACCCCCAGGCAGCCCGAGGCCGCCTCATGAAACGCGCCTCCCTGGCCCTCGCCCTGGCCGGCGTCTTCGCTGTCTCCACGCCTGCGCTGGCACACTCCGATACGCCCAACCTGCTGATCGTCAACGTGGGCGATCTGCTCGGCGGCGTGGTGTCGCTCGAATACGAACGCGCGCTGCGGCCCTGGTTCGGCCTCACCGCCGGGCTGTCGATCTACGCCTTCAACGGCGCCTTCACGCCCTTCAGCGGGCCTGGCTTCACCGGCATCAACCCCGAGCTCGGCGCGCGTTTTCACTTCATTCGCGATGCACCGGGCGGGCTGTGGTTCGGGCCGTATGTGAGCGCCGGCTACCTCTTCTCCGGTGGCTCACGGCCCTTCGCCTGGGGCCTGGGCGCGGCGCTCGGGTACAACTTCATCTTCGGTCGTCACTTCACCTTTCAGCTCGGCGCTGGCGGAGGCTTCACCGACCTGGGTGATCGCCTGCACTGGGCGCCCCGCCTTCGCATCGGCCTCGGAGCGGCCTTTTGAACGTGCCAACGACCCTGCGACCCACGCCACTCGAGAGCGCCGCCGAACTGCGGCGTGAAGAAGCGCTGCTCAAGACCGGCGCGCTGCAGAGCGCCATTCTGAGCAGCGCCCACTTCTCCAGCATCGCCACCGATGAAAAGGGCGTCATTCAGATCTTCAACTCCGGCGCCGAGCGCATGCTCGGGTACTCCGCCGCCGAGCTGCAGAACAAGAAGAGCCCCGCCGACATCTCCGATCAAAAGGAGCTGGTGACCCGCGCCGGAGCGCTCAGCCGCGAGCTGAACACCACCATCACCCCGGGCTTCGAGGCGTTGGTCTTCAAGGCTTCGCGCGGCATCGAAGACATCTACGAGCTGACCTACATCCGCAAAGATGGCAGCCGCCTGCCTGCGGTCGTCTCGGTCACCGCCCTGCGCTCCGACGATGGGGTGATCATCGGCTACCTGCTCATCGGCACCGACAACAGCGCCCGCAAGCGCGCCGAAGAAGCCGCCCGCGTGGTGCTGCTCAAGGCCGGCGCCCTGCAGAACGCCATCTTCAACAGCGCCAACTTCTCCAGCATCGCCACCGATGAGAAGGGCGTCATTCAGATCTTCAACGTCGGCGCCGAACACATGCTCGGGTACACGGTGGACGAGGTGATCAACAAGATCACCCCGGCTGACGTGTCTGATCCCGAAGAAGTGATCGCCCGCGCGAAGGCGCTGAGCGTCGAGCTGGGCACCGAGATCCAACCCGGCTTCGAAGCCCTGGCCTTCAAGGCCTCGCGCGACATCGAAGACATCTACGAGCTGACCTTCATCCGCAAAGACGGCAGCCGTTTTCCCGCGGTGGTCTCCGTCACCGCGCTGCGAGATCCCGTCGGGGCGATCATCGGCTACCTGCTCATCGGCACCAACTCGGCCCGCAAACGCGCCGACGCCGAGCTGATCAAGGCCGGCGCTCTGCAGAACGCCATCTTCAACAGCGCCAACTTCTCCAGCATCGCGACCGACGACAAGGGCGTCATTCAGCTCTTCAACGTCGGCGCCGAACGCATGCTCGGGTACGCCGCGGCCGACGTGCTCAACACCATCACGCCCGCCGACATCTCCGACTCCGAAGAGGTGATCGCGCGCGCCAAGGCGCTCAGCCTCGAGCTGGAGACGCCGATTCGGCCCGGCTTCGAGGCCCTGGTGTTCAAGGCCTCCCGCGGCATCGAAGACATCTACGAGCTGACCTACATCCGCAAAGACGGCAGCCGCTTTCCGGCGATCGTCTCGGTCACCGCGCTGCGCGACCAGCAGTTCTACACCCGCTCGCTGATCGAATCGAACATCGACGCACTGATGATGACCGACCCGCAGGGCTTCATCTCGGACGTGAACCAGCAGATGATGACGCTGACCGGACGCACGCGCGATGAATTGATTGGCGCGCCCTGCAAAAATTTCTTTACCGACCCGGTCCGTGCCAACGCCGCGATCAAGCGCGTACTCACCGAGAACAAGGTCAGCGACTATGAGCTGACCGTGCGCGCCCAGAACGGAGAAGAAACGGTGGTGTCTTACAACGCCGCCACCTTCTATGACCGCGACCGCAAGCTGCAAGGCGTCTTCGCGGCGGCGCGCGATGTGACTGAGCGCAAGCGCTTCGAGCGCACCTTAAAGAAGAAAAATATCGAGTTGGGGCATGCCAGCCGCATGAAGTCAGAATTTCTGGCCACCATGTCGCACGAATTGCGCACGCCGCTGAAC
>JAUYRZ010000044.1 GCA_030695565.1 Archangium sp. | reverse complement strand
CGCCTTCGCCACGGCGCTTGGTGCTTCGGTTTTTCCGTCAGCGTGGAAATGGCCTCCTGAGCCACTCCAGATCCACTTACCTTCGTCACCCGCCGCGACCTGTCCGCGACGGGCTATTTCACCGCTCTCCCGAAGGGAGAGTGAGTCACTTGTTTTCAGCTACCAGGCGGTGCGCATCCACACGGCCCGGAGGAGCGGGAGGGTTCGTTCACCCAGGGTCTGTTTGCCTGAAATCAGCGCCACCACTTCGACCCGCGTGCCGTTGGGGAAGGTGCCGCCCCACGACTTCTTCGGCGAAATGAAGAGGAACACCTGGCGATCGCCTATCTGAATGATGCCGATGTTCTCGGTGAGCCCTTCACCCACCATGCCTTCGAGCAACACCGCGCGCCCTTCGGCGGCTTCCGGCGTGTCGAGCACCACCAGGTCTTTCGAGTTCACCACCAGCTTGAGCGACGGCGCGTACGCAGAGACCGCTTCTTCGAAGCTCGACACGTTCGTACCAGGCGCCCACGCCGCCGGACTGCCCGACTCGCGACGGCGCGCGAGCTCAGCATCGGCCGCGCTCACGGATTCTTTGAGTGCTTCGCCGCGCACCCGCCGGCACTCCCGCAGCCGCTCCGCGCGCGCGAGCAGCCCGCTCTCACTGAGCGAGTCGAGGGTCTTCGCCTTGTCCTGCTCCAGCGCGACGCAGGCCGACCACGCCGCGAACGTCGCCTGCGCGTCTTCGGTCAGCTCGACTTCACGATCCGCAAAACGCAACGCCTCGGGCACCAGCTGCAGCTGCGTGCCGTCCACGTCGAGCGCGCCATCGACCGCCTGCACCGGCAACGCCACGCCTTGCGCCGAGACCAGCGTCATCGGGCCCGTGGCCGGGCGCTCGTTGCAACGAACGTCTTTCTGGCTGATCACCTGCTCCGCCCGCTGCGCCTGCACTTCTTCACCGGTGCGGGCGCGCGCGATGAGGCCGACCGCGAGCGACGGCAAGCCGATGCCCAGGGTGATCATGCTCGCGCCCTGCAGGTACTGCCGCGTCGAGGGGCCGTAGCGGCCGCTGGCGTCGATGAGGTTCACGTCGGCCGTGGCGGTCACCGCGTAGCTGACGGCGAGCAGAATGCCGCTGGCCAGGGTGAAGGCGATGCCGGTGGAGAGAGAAGGCCCTGCCGCACCCGAGGTGCGCTCGGTGATCTTCTCTTCGGCGTACTCCTCGACCTGCTGCGCGCGGCAGACGTCGAAGTTCACCACCGTGAGCTTGAGCATCGGCCAGTCGACGCGAACGTCGGAGGTCACCCCGCCTTCAAGCAAAACCGGCCGTTCGAAGGTGCGCAACAACGGCCCCCGCTCGATGCGGGTGTTCGACTCGAGCGCCGTGCAGCTGGCGAGATACGGAATGAGCACCAGCATCGAGAGGCGTCTCACTTGGCGGCCTCCAGATACTTCTTCGTCTTCTCGAGCGACATCACCGCCGCGTCGCGGGTGGCCTTGCGCTGCGCGCCGTGCACCAGGAAGCTGGGCACCGAACCTGCAGGGTCCGAGAAGAGCGTGTACGTGAGCTTCGCGCCGCCCGCAGGAACCGCCTCGAAGAGCCACTCACCCCACAGCTTGTCCATGCGCACGAAGCCGTCGGGTTTCGGCGGGGCCAGCTCGTTGGTGGTGCGAAACCGAACGCGGCAGCTGCCATCGGGGAGCCGCTCCTTCATCACTGTCAGCACGTAGTCGCGTTTGGCCACGATGGGCTGCGAGATCTGGTTGTAGACCACGCGCACGTCGTCACCGTCCTGGAGCAACTTGTTCAGGATCAACGCCGGCCCATCGGCCTTTCGGGTGCCCCACTCCCACGAGGCTTCGCAGAGCGCGTCGATGGGATGCGTGGTGGCGATCTGAGCCCGGTACTCTTTGTAGACGCTGTTCTTCAGCGCGCGCTCGCTCATCACCACGCCGTCGCGATCCTCCAGCCTGGTGAAGGCGCCCGGGTTCTCGAAGACATCGAGGGGAAACTGCATCAGCGCCAGCAAGATGAAGGCGCTCACGGCGTGCCCCCGAGGAAGACCACCAGGGTGGGGCAGATGCGCAGCGTCTCGTCGACGTACTCGCAGGCCGGCTGGGCCGAACGTTGCGCGCCGTCACGCACCAGGGGCAGCCGGCAGGTGAGCACCTCGTCGCGGGTGGGCGAAGTGAAGGCGAACTCGGTGGAGTTGCAGCCGGTGCGCATCTCGAGCTCGGCCACGCAGTTCATGGCGGGCAGGTTGAGCCGGCTCTGGGCGGTGACGCAGGTGGGCTCTGCGCAGAGGCGGGTAATCACGTCCCGGCAGAGCTCGTGATCGGGCGCGACGGGCCCTACGCAGGACAGAAGAAAGAGGATGAGGAGGGGCGCGGCTCTCACGGAGCGGTGGAGCATAGCCGTGAGTGGCTGCTAGAGGCTCTCCATGGCTTGGTACTCGCTGACCGTCGACGTCCCCGAAGCTGAGAGTGAGCTCGTTCAGAGCGTGTTGTACGACTACGGGGCCGCTGGGCTCGAGGTCCGCGACTCGGCGAACAAGACGGTGGCCACCGTGCGGGCTCCGGGTGCGGGTGAGGCGATCCTCATCGCGTACTTCGAAGACAAAGAAGACGCCGCCAACGCGCAGGTGGAGATCACCGAGCGCATCCCGGGCTCCCGCTTCGCCCTGGAAGACGTGGTGGAGCGCGACTGGAGCACCGAGTGGCGCAGCCAGATCAAGAGCGTCACCATCGGGCGGCTCTGGGTCGGCCCGCCGTGGGAGAAGGCCACCGCCCCGAAAGACAAGGTGTGCATCTTCGTCGAGCCGAAGATGGCGTTCGGCACGGGCGATCACCCCACCACCTCGTTGTGCCTGAAGGCGGTCGACACGTTCATGGCCACCCATGAGGGCGCCAGCGTGCTCGACGTGGGCACCGGTACCGGCGTGCTCGCCTTCGCAGCGAAGAAGCTCGGTGCAGGGCGGTGCGTCGGCGTCGACAATGACGCCACCTCCGTCGAGCTCGCCAAAGAGTGCGCGCAGGAGAACGGCATCGACGGCGTGGAGCTGTCTGCCAGGACGCTGCAGGACATCGAGGGCCAGTTCGATCTCGTGCTCGCGAACATCCTCGCCAACACGCTGGTGGAGCTCGCGCCGCTCATCGCGCCCAAGGTCAAGCAGCGCCTGGTGCTCGCCGGCGTGCTGGTGCCTCAGGCCGAAGAGGTCACCGCCGCGTTCGTCGCGCAGGGGCTCGAGCACGCGGGCAACGAGATCATCGGAGAGTGGATCCGGATCGAGCTGACCGCGTGATTCGGCTGCTCGTGCCGGGGGCCGGGGAGGGTGAGGTCAGCGTCAGCGGGCCGCGCCTTCATTATCTCCTGCACGTGCTGCGGGTCAGGGCGGGCGATGTGCTCGAGGTGTTCGATGGTGAGGGGCTCGCCTTCGACGCGAAGGTGGTCAGCGTCGGTGAGCTCGGCGGGGTGTTGTCCCTCGGGGCGAAGCGGGAGGCACCGCGGCCGAGATCGATCACCATCGTGCAGGGGCTGCCCAAGGCGGAGAAGCTCGAGCTGGTGCTGCAGAAAGGCACCGAGCTGGGCGCCAGCGCGTTTGCTCCCGCGGCGTGTGCTCGCAGCATCGTGAAGCTGGAGGGGAAAGAAGAGGCGAAGCTCTCCCGGTGGCAGCGCATCGTGGAGGAGGCCGCGCGGCAGTGTGGACGGGCGAGTGTGCCGGTCGTGTTTTCGCCGAAGCCTTTGTTGGCGGCGGTCAGTGCGCTGCCGGGGGATCCGGCGCTGCTGGTGTTGGATGAAGAGGAGCGGGCGTTGCCGTTGTCGACGGCCGTCGCTTCGTTGGGTACCCGGCCGCTCGCGCTGGTGATTGGGCCCGAGGGCGGGCTGACTCGGGACGAGGTGGCGGCGTTGGTTGTCAGGGGAGCGATTCCGGTGACTCTCGGGCGTTTGGTTCTGCGGACGGAGACTGCGGCTTTGGCGGCTCTCGCGGTGATGAGACATCTCGAGGGAGAGTTGGGGTAGCCCTCTCCCCGACCCTCTCCCGCGCGGGGGAGAGGGAGATCCTGGGTAGGTAAGTTGGTGTAGGTTTCTTGATCCGGCGTCACTCTCGTCGTCTCATCTGCACCGTGAGCAGCGACCCGAAGAAGCTCGACGCAACCCCCTCTGGCACGCCGGATCTTTTGCAGAAGGATCTCTCCCTCGATCGCCGGCGCCGCGTGCCGACGTTCGACGAGCTGCAGGCCGTGCCGACTGAACCGATGCGCCCCGCGACACCTCGGCCTCCCGTGGGCAACGAGGCGGCCACCCAGACCGTGCAGAAGCTGGTGCCTCCTGGATTGCAGCCGCGTGCCGCCCGCGCCGT
>JAUYRZ010000040.1 GCA_030695565.1 Archangium sp. | reverse complement strand
GCGGCGCGGGTGGCCGGGTCGTGTGGACAGCAGGAATCGGCGCGGGTGAGCAGCTCGAGCGCGCGCGGCTCGTCGAAGGTCGCCAGCAGGGTGGTGCCTTCGACGAAGTGCACCCAGAAGGGGCTGCTCGGATCGATGGGTGGAGCGGCGGAGTCCACCTCACGACGGCGGCGTCGGCGCTGCCAATCGACTAACTCGGCCGCCCCAGAGGGACTATCAACCGACGTCTCATTATCGCTTCTTCTCACACGCAATTGAATCTCAGACTCAGACGAGCGCCAGTTGCTTCGCTGTTCCTTTTCTTGCCAAGAGTTGTGCACTCTCCTTGCCCAGCTCTGTAAGTCTGTTTCGCGCCAAATCTACCGCCTTGGCATTGGTATCGTTGCCCGCGAAAGCTCGCCCGGACCGCAGCGCTGCGATGCCCGTCGACCCGGAACCCATGAAAGGGTCCGCAACCACCTCTCCAAGGGATGAGCTCTGATTGATGAGGATCTCGCTAATCTCGGGTGGCTTTTCAGTCGGGTAGCCGCCGCGGATTCGTTTTGCTTCCAAGACATCGGGAATGCTTAAATTTGTCAGTTTTCGTTTCCCCTTCTCGAAGAAGAGAATGAACTCGTACCTGGCTCGGTAGTGATAGCCCATACCGATCGCCTTCTTGTCCCAGACTAGCGGCTTCCAAAATCTAAAGCCGGCCGCTTCCGCCAATGGCTTGGTCACAAACGCAGTTTCAGGGTCGCAAAAAAGATAGAAGTGTGAGTTGCGTGCCAAGACACGGTAAACATGCGCGAAGAGCTCAGGGAATCGTGTATTCGGAAATATCGAAAACCAATCGTTGCTCGAAGATTTGCTGTGTTTGAGCCGCGTTGTTGTCCCTATCGCACGATGCTTCTCGAGCGACTCGTAGGGTGGATCGGTAATGAGTAGATCAACGCTTTGATCGGCAAGTGCCGAAAGCCACGACACTGCATCTAGACTCGAGAGCTCAAAATCTGGCCTGACGCGCGATGTCATAGTTACTTCTTGCCTGCGCGACCCGACAGGTAATGGGGCATCAATTCCGCATGCCACGTCTTTAGCGTGGAGGCTCGGCGACCAGGCGTTGTGCCGCCTAGGCCGCGAACACAATCGCTGATGAACTGAGTGGCGGTCTCTGGATCGATTTCGGTCAGCCGATTGACGCCAGACCACGTTCGCCACGCTCTGCCGATTAAACTGTCTTCGAAATAGAGCGCTGTCAATTCTAGGCGTCTTTCATGGCTGACGCCGATCAGTGTTCGAGCGCGTGCGGTCGGCTGGTTGTCCGCATCCAAAAAGTCCAGTACGCGGGCGCCTTGCTTGTAATAGTTGACCTGCCGGTTCGAGTTGATTTCGTCGATGTCGTCATACGTCGCATCACCCTTCCTGAGAATGGCATCGACGGCTTGGAATACTTGTCGGACCGTATTGGCCTGTGGGACGTGCTCTGCGGCCAAGTAGATTGACTTGTTGGCGCGCCGAGCTCCCCTTCCTTCTTTCATCAGCACTGCGGTGCTTGTATTTGCGAGCAGATGGGGTGAGACGACAATGCGTCGTTGCCACATCGAGGATGAGGGATCTGTGAGGATGATCTCGACACTCTCTTTATGAAGTCGAGTTCGTTGCAGAAGGCGAACGTACGCAGCTACCGACGTTGGGGGTAAGTCACCGATTTCGGATTCGAACTGACCTCGCGTGTTGCTGATCTTGACGAGACGTTCAAGTAGTTCAAACGCAGGTCGCGCATCGTCAGCCGTGAATGTTAGGTGTATTGGAACGGAGGCCGCTGTCGCCCATCCGAGTTCCAGTCCGAAGTCGGGTGCTTCGTCTTCTACGAAGTCTGGGTCGCGCACAGTAGCAACAACTGTTTCACAAAACTCTACGACTGAGCGGACTAGCCTCGCCGCGGCGGTAGCAGCTTTGACTCGTATTGTTTGAATTGGACGCTCTGTTTGACCCGAACGAGCGCCGGCGTCCTCAAGTAGACTTCGCTCTCGTACAGCGGCCAGCAGTTCCTCAATCCATCGCAAAACATCCGGATGTAGGTCTTCTAGATCTAAGAGGTCGAGCGCCAATCGCTGCAGGGCCCTTGGATTCTGACTTGGAGAGATTGGGATTTGCGCACTTGCCAGATACTCTTCAACAAATGACAAGCGAAGCGCTTCTTCTTCATCTACGAACGGCTGAGTTGATGACCGGACCTGCCTCAGGAATGCTTCCAGCCCGCCTTTGTACAGAAGCTCGCTGAGGATGTTTCGTCGGGCGCCCACGTGCACAATCGCCAACGCCTCGGCGCGAACAGACACTTCGGGGTGATCGAAAGCCCTAGAAAGGAAGAACCCAAGATGACCGACCATTAGCGCTGGCCACCGGCCGGTCGCTGCGACGGTTCTTCGAATATGACCCAAGAGCGTGTGGACGACGCCTAAGTCGGATGCCGTATTTTCCGCTAGCCAGAGGCGACATGCGCTTGCGATCGGTGAATCGATCTTCTCGCAGTAGATCGCCAAGACCCTGCTGTATTCTACGTCGGTACCTCCGAGTTGCTTTACCCAGAGCGCCAGCAAGCCAAGCTCTTCGTTTCCCATGGCTTCCGCGATTGACATGACTTCTCGCGGGCCCACCTCACTCGCGGCCGCTAGCTCCGCTGGAAAACCCTCCAAGTTCATGGCGGACCTTGAAATGCCAAGCCGTAGATTTCGAGATCAACACGCGCATTTGGATAGGAGTCGTCATACGCGTAGAACGGCTTCATTGTGCTTGGGTATCCTTCAACTGGAGCACGAGAAAGAAAACGTTGGGCATCTCGAAATGCCTCTTCACGACGACGCAGTTCGGCTCGTTGACACATTTCCTGAACTTCGATCAGCCATTCACGCCCTTGCTGCTTGGTTGGCACTAATTCTTGCCCCCACATACGCCTATGGCCGGGCTTTGGAATGTCGTCGCCCTGCGCCTGCCACTGCCCGTGGTGATTGCTCACGCCTACCCCCGCCAAGGAATTTTCGCGAACCATCTCTCAGTAGCCAGCTCTTGGCTACTTCGCCTTAACGAGTTCATGCGCGCCGAGAACCTGATTAGGAGAAGTGATCTTGCGTCCGATCGACCGTGCGCAGGAACGCTCGGATGGACTTGTCGAGCGCGGGAATGGGGGTGTCTTCCAGCCGCGTGTGCGAGATGCCAGGCGAGCTCATCGCGAACAACATCGCCGTGGGCACCACGGCTGCCATCTCTGCCGCGTCGTGGAGCGGACCAGAAGGGAGTTCCGGCGCCGAGCCCACCACTTCCTTCAGTGACTGCGAGACGAACTTCATCAGCAGCGGGTCGAACGGCCGCGGGGTGATGTGCAGCAGCGGGCTCCAGCTCACCTTCACCTGGAACTTCTTCGCCGCCTTCTCGGACGCCTTCTTCGAGTCCTTCAGCATCTTCGCGAGCACCTTGCCGTCGAGCGCGCGCAGGTCGATGGAGATCTCCGTCGAACCCGGCACCGCGGTGACGAAGTTCGGCTCGACCTTCACCACGCCACAGGTCGCCACCACGCGCGTGCGCGGCGTCTTGCCCGAATACTTCACGCTGATCTCCCGCGTGGCGAGCGCGAACTCGGCCGCTGCGAGGAAGGCGTCTTTGCGCAGGTGAATGGGCGCGGCGCCCGAGTGAGCGGCCTGGCCGACGAAGCGCAGGTTGTGGCGCTCCACGCCCATGGTGCCTAAGACCACGCCCGCCGGTTTCTTGATCGACTCCAGCACCGGCCCCTGCTCGATGTGCAGCTCGAGGTAGGCGACCGCGTCGAGCGCCTCGAAGTACTTCTTCGCCTGGCTCAGCTCGTCGAGCTTGATGCCGTTCTCCGCCAGCGCGTCGGGCAGCTTGATGCCATTGCGATCCACCAGGTGCGCCAGCTCTTTGTTCGCATCGAGGGCGCCCGCCGAAGCCGCAGAGCCCATCAAGCTGCGGCCGAAACGCGCGCCTTCTTCATCGGCCCAGTCGACCAGGTGAAGGGTGAGCGGCGGGGTGCCTTCCGCCTTCGCGCGCCGCAGCACTTCGAGGCCGGAGATGACGCCCAGGCAGCCATCGAGCCAACCGCCGCCGGGCACCGAGTCGAGGTGGCTGCCGATGACGATGCTCTTCTTCGACTTGCCGGGCAGGGTGGCCCACAGGTTGCCCGCCGCGTCGCGGGTGGTACCCAGCTGCAGCTCGTCCTGCAGCTTCTTCTGAAACCACGCGCGCGCCGTGCGCCAGACCGGGCCCCAGGCCACGCGCTGCGCCCCGCGCTCATCTGAGGTGAGGGCGGCGAACTCCTTCAAATCGGCGATGACACGCGTCGAGGTGGGCTTCATGGGGCCGGGAACATTGCAGAAGCGAAATGCCTGCGCGCGGTAGAACACGCCATGCCGAGCTGGCACGTCTACATGGTCCGCTGCGCTGACGACTCGCTCTACACGGGTTGCACGAACGACCTGGCCCGCCGGGTGGCCGCGCACAACGCAGGCAAAGGGGCCCGGTACACCCGCTCCCGGGGGCCGGTGCAGGTGGTGTGGAGCGTGCGGGTCAAGGACCGGTCGGCGGCCCTTTCCCGGGAGGCGCGGGTCAAGCAGCTGAGCCGGGCGGAGAAGCTGGTGCTGGTGGCGAAGCGGCGAAAGTAGGGCTGTGACACAATGCGCGGCAATGGCTGAAGAGTTGGATGACCGTGCCCGAGACGTGCTCCGGGCGGTCGTGCAGGAGTTCATCACGTCGGGAGACCCGGTCGGCAGTCAGCAACTGACACGCCGGGGCGAGTTCGAGGTTTCACCGGCCACCATGCGCAACGTGCTCTCCGAGCTCGAGGCGCTGGGCTACCTCGAGAAGCCGCACACCTCGGCCGGCCGCATTCCCACCAACCAGGGCTATCGCTTCTTCGTCGACTCGTTGTTGCAGCTCAAGTCGCCTTCGCCGGCTGATCAGCAGTTGATCGAAGCGGGCCTGGCCAACGTGGGGTCGGGCGGCGTGGAGGAGCGGCTGCAGGAAGCCGGCAAGGTGCTGCACCAGCTCTCGCGTCACGCGGGCGTGGTGCTGATTCCCCGGCCGTCTGCGGGTTCGTTGCAACGCATCGAGTTCGTGCGCCTGGGTGACGATCGCGCGCTCGCCATTCTCGTGGGGCAGGGCGGGCAGGTGCAGAACAAGCTGGTGATGCTCGATCGCCCGGTCAGCGCGGAAGAGCTGATTCACGCGAGCAACTATCTCAACGAGCTGCTGCGTTCGGCGGCCTCCATCGAAGACGTGCGCAGCCGCATTCTCCAGGAGCTCGAGACGCAGCGCACGCAGTACGACGAGGTGGTGGCGCGCGCGCTGAAGTTGGGTGCGGCAGCGACCGACGTGTCTTCGGCGGAGCGCGTGGTCATCGAAGGCACCGGCAGTTTTCTGGAGAGCCCGGAGTTCGCCGAAGACGTGCGCCGCATGCGCGCGTTGTTCAAGGCGCTCGACGACAAGCACAAGCTGCTCTCGTTGCTCGACCGCGTGCAGCGCGCGCGTGAGATGCAGATCTTCATCGGTGCCGAGAGCGAGTTCGGCAGCCAGGGTGATGTCACGGTCATCGCGAGCCCGTACGGCACGGATGATCAGGTGCTCGGTACGGTGGGCGTCATCGGCCCCACCCGGCTCGACTACCAGCGCGTCATTCCACTGGTGAATTTCACCGCCCGGGTGCTCTCCCGCGTACTCAAGAGTGAGTAGCCCCACCGCCGTGACGAAGCGCGCAATCGAGGTGGGGGAACTGCTCTCGGGTGATCCCCGCTCTGAGCGTCGACGGGGCAAGGTGGATGGCGTCGAGGTCGAGCTTCGGGTGGTCAAAGACGGCCTCGTGGTCGACAAGGCCCGCTTTCTCGATGGCCTCGAGGCGCTCGCCCAGCTGAGCCACCCTTCGTTGCGCATGATTCGCGGTGGGGTGGTGCTCGACGATGGCCGACCGGCCGCGGTGCTCTCGTTGGTGCCGTGGACCACCCTGCATCGCAGCGCGCGTCAGCCGGTGGAGTCGCTCGTCTCGTTGGGCGTGGAGGTCGCCGATGCGCTGGCCACCTTGCACGCCGCGGGGCTGTCCCTGGGGCAGGTGAGCCCGGCCGATCTCTTCCCCGGTTCGCCGGCGGTGCTCGACGCGTCGTTGGTGGGGCTCGCTCCCCGCGATGCGAGCGCGGAAAGTGACGTGCGGTCTCTCGCGCAGGTGTTGCTCGCCGCGGGCTCGGGCTCGAAAGACGCCAGCCCCTTCGAGACGGCGTTGCAGCGGTCCATCGCGGATCGGGTCTCGGCCGCTACCTTGAGCCAGACGCTGGAGTCACTGCGGGCGCGGGCCCAGGCGCGCACGGTCTCCGGCAACCATTTGGTGGTCGAGGTCGAGGTGATGGAGCCTCAGCTCGAGGGGCAGACACTCTCCGCGTGGAAGATCGAGAAGGTGCTCGGCGAAGGCGCGATGGCGAAGGTCTATCTGGCCACCGACACGCGCACCGGTGAGAAGGCAGCGCTCAAGGTGCTCAAGCAGGAACACCTGCTCGAGCCCGAGTTCGTGCATCGTTTCGTGCAGGAGGTGCAGGCGGTCAACGCCATCGAGAACCAGCACATCGTCGGCGTCACGCACTTCGGTGACGAGCCGCTGCCCGACGGCCGGCGCTGCGTGTACTGCGTGATGGAGGTGCTCGAGGGGTTCGCGCTCGCCGAGGCCATCAACCACGGGCCGTTCGCCATCAGGCGCACGGTCAACCTGGGGCAGCAGGTCGCGCGTGCGCTCCACGCGGCGCATGAAGTCGGCGTGGTGCACCGCGACGTGAAGCCAGAGAACATCTTCCTCATCACGCGCCATGGTGAGCCCGACTTCGTGAAGGTGCTCGACTTCGGGGTCGCGAAGTTGCTCAGGCCGATCGGTGATTTGAAGCTGGTGGGCACCAAGGCGGGCGTGGTGGTCGGCACGCCCGAGTACATGGCGCCGGAGCAGGCGATGGGTGGCCTCGCCGACGCGCGCGTCGACGTCTACGCGGTGGGGCTGGTGATCTACGAGCTGCTCACGGGCCGGCAGCCGTTCATCGCGGACAACTTCGGGAAGCTGGTCATCGAGATCACCCAGAGCCCGCCGCCGCCGCTGCCGAACGTGACGCCGGGTGGTGAGCGCATTCCTTCGGGGCTGGGCGCGGTGGTGATGCGGTGCCTGGAGAAGGATCCAGCCGACCGTTTCCCCAGCGCCGCCGCGCTCGCGGATGCGTTGCAGCCGTTCACCGGTGCACCTGCGCCGGTGGTGGAGATCGACGAAGCGGCGCTGGCCGCGGCGGTGCGACCGTCGCGGCTGCCGTTGATCGCCGCGGTGGTGGTGGTGCTGTTGCTCGCGGCAGCCGTCGCGTGGACGTTCGTGAGCCCGCCGCCGGCTGAGGTGACGCCCACGCCGGTGCCCGTGAAGGTGATCGAGCCGCCCGCGCCGGTGCCGAAGACGGTGTGGCTCGATGTGAAGTCGACGCCCGTGGGTGCGCAGGTGAAGCGGGGTGCCGAGGTGCTGGGTGTCACGCCGCTGCACGTCGAGCTGCCGAGGGGTGAAGCAGCTTCACTGTCGCTGGTGCTCACCGACTATCTCGAGGAGACGCGTGAAGTGGTGCTCTCGGAGAATGTGTCGCTGTCGGTCGACTTGAAGCCCGTACCGAAGGCGACGCGGGCTCCGGCGCCGAAGAAGAAGCCGGCGAAGCGGAAGTAGAGCAGCCCGTTGCTCGAGCCAGCTGGGGGGCGCGCTGGCGAAACGTTCGCGCTCCTTCGCGTGGAAGCTGGTGCGATGAGCCGTACTATGAACCCCCACAGATGAAGCCCTCCCGGATCCTGGTTCTGTCGTTGGCGGTGTCGGCTCTCTCAGCGTGCTTCGACCTCGATCGTGCGTACTGCGCGGGTGGGTACTGCGACGCGGGCAGCGGGGGCGGCAGTGTGGACAGCGGTTCGACGGGCGGCGGCGGAGGAGGTGGTGGCGGAGTCGAGGTCGATGCGGGCGCCCCGGACGCGGGCCCTCCCGACGCGGGCGTGGTGGAGCCCGACGCGGGCACGCCAGATGCGGGAGAAGACGCGGGTGTCGATGCCGGCTGCGGTGGCGCAGCGCAGCTCGTCATCATTCCCCCGGCGCAGATCCTCAGAGACGTCTGCTCACCTGCCTTGAAGGTTCAGATGCAGGATCGCTGCGGAGCGCCGGTCATCGCGACCGCCGATGTGCCGCTCTCCTTCACGCCATCCTCCGCGACGATGACGCTCTACAGCGAGAACACCTGCTCCAACATGCCGCTCAACTGGGTGATCAGCTCGGGCCGCAGCGAGCTCGAGCTGCACGTGCAGGACTCCGTACCGGGCGCGCCCACGTTGCAGGTCACCTCGACGGGCCTCGATGCCGGTCTGGAGACGTTGGCCATCGACTGCCCCTCCGGCCAGCGCGCGTGCCCCGACACCTGCGTTCCCACCGCGGGCTGCTGTGAAGATGCCGAGTGCACTGCGGGTGGTCTGCCCTGGGTGTGCAATTCGAGTCACGTCTGCGCGCCGCCTCCGTGCACGGGTTTCCCGGCGAACTGCACGGTCTACGACGACCGCACCGCTGCTGGCGCCAGCCGCACCGTCACCTTCGGCAGCAGCGGCTATTCACCCAGGTGTATGCGGGTGACCACCAGCCAGGACGTCACGTTCTCGGGCACGTTCACGCTCCACCGGCTGCAGCAGACGTGCGGCCCCAGCAATCGCCAGATGACCACCACGACGGGCATCACGAAGACGGTGCGCTTCTCCGACTTCGGCACCTACGGCTATCGCTGCGCGGATCACCCGGCCTTCGAGCAGGGCTCGATTCGCGTTCCTTGAACTGCGTCACGATCCGGGCGCGGGTTGTGAGGCGAGCCAGGTCTCGAACTCCGAGGGCCGCAGGCCATACCGAGCGAAGGTGCTCTCGCTGAGCGCCTCGACCTCCAGCTCTGCCATGGCGACGAAGCGAGGCTGCACAGCGAGAGGGAGCGCTTCGCTGAATCGTTCGAGGAAGGCGCGGCGCTCTGCCACTGGCACGGCCGCGCGCTTCCAAGGGCATGGACCTCGTGGACTACCCCGACTCCGAGAAGGTGGCTTCGGTGGTCGGCTTTCCTCCCGAGGCGAAGCGCTTCATGTTCAAGAAGTCAGGCGCGGCCGGCGACTTCGATGGCGAGAAAGACGCCGAGTGACTTCAGCGGTCCGTGCTCGAGCGCCGAAACGACTGCACGTCGCTGCGCAGCAACGTGCGCAACCGCAGTCTGAAGGAAGGAGCTGACGCGAGCGGTGTTAGGCCAGGCTCCATGGACGAAGCGGTCTTCGGTTTCGGACTCTGCTGCACGGCGGTCCCTGTCATCGCGTCGGTCGTCATCGCGTGGATGGCGCGGGGTCGCGCGGAGGAGGCGATCAAGCGCTCCGACATGACGATGCTGCGGCTCGAGGTGCTGCAGCGTCAGCTGCAGACGATGCGGGCCACGCCCCCACAGGTCATCGAGGCCCCACGAGAAGAGCTGCAAGCGCACGTGGCGCCCGCATCGCTGCCCGAGCCGGTGCCGGTGCCACTGCCGGAGCCAGTGCCACTGCCGGAGCCAGTGTCGTCGGCGCCTCGTGGGGAAGAGCGCGAAGCAGAACCGCAGCCGCCCGCTGCACCAGCGGCCGCACCCGTCGAGTGGGAGAAGTGGATCGGAGTCCGCGGCGCCGCAGTCCTCGGCGGCATCGTGTTCGCGATGGCGGGCCTCTACCTCTTCAAATACTCCATCGCACAGGGGTGGCTCTCCCCGACCATTCGAGTCATCGGAGCTGTGCTGACCGGCCTCTCCGCGCTGGTGGCCTCACAAAAGCTCCGTGCCCGCTACGAAGTCACCGGCCAGGCGCTCGGGGGCGGCGGCATCGTGGTGCTCTACGCAGCGACGTGGGCGTCCAAGGCGCTCTACGATCTCATCCCGCTTCCCGTCGCCTTCCTGCTGATGGTGTTGATCACCGCAGTCGCCGTGGTGTTCGCCGTCAAACAAGACAATCGCATCGCGGCCTACCTCGGGCTGGTCGGAGGCTTTGCCACCCCGCTCCTGCTCTCGACGGGCCAGAACGCACCCGGCCCACTCTTCACCTACGTCTTCCTCCTCGACGTCGCGCTGTTGGGGATCGCCTACCTCAAGAAGTGGAAGAGCATCGCGGCCCTCGCGTTGGGCGGCACGCTGCTCATGGAGTTCGGCTGGGTCTTCACGAAGATGGAGCCGCAGCAGGTGTGGATCGCCTTCGTGGTGATGGCGGTCTTCGCGGTGCTCTTCGGCGTCTTCTCCAGTCGCTTCACCGATGACGACGACGCCCCGACGCCGGCCTCGCGGCTGCTGCAAGGGTTCGCGTTGCTGACGCCGACGGTGGTGCTGGTCTACTTCGGAGCGAGCAACTCGCTGGCAGTCCCCCTGGCACCGACCGCAGGCTTCCTCGCGATCCTCCTCGTCGGCGCGGGCTTCATTCACCGCAAGGCAAAGGAGGGAGAAGAAGCGCTGCTCTCGACCGCCGTGGCGGCGGTGTTGCTGGTGTTGGGGCTCGCGGCCTCGAACCGGGCGGCGACGGAGCTGACCTCGGTCACCTTCCTGCTGGTCAACCTCGCGCTCGCTGCCGTGGGCGTGCTGAACGTCGAGTGGCCGCGACAAGCCGAAGCCCGTCGCACCACCGCGCTGACTGCGGGGCGTTGGCTGCTGGCCGGCATCATGGGCGTGCTGCTGCTGGCCGCCGTCCGAAGCGTGCACGACGAATCGCACCTCACCTTCTCCATCGGCTTCGGAGTCATCACGCTGCTGTTCGTCGCGATGGGCCGCAAAGACACGGCGCCAGGCTGGCAACTCGTCGTCGGCCTCGCACCTGCCCTGGCCTTCGCGGTCGACTACCTGAACCTCGCGACCCGAAGCACCTTCGTGGACGCGAGCGTGAACGCAGACCCGGTGCTGACGCTGGGCTCGTCCCTCGTGCTCGGTCTCGCCCTGCTCGGTGCCACCTTCTTCGCGAGGGTCGAGCGGGTGCTGGTGGCGTTCGTCATCGCGACGCTGAGCATCGCGATCCTCTCGGTGACCGAGCTGCCGACGCAGCCGATGCAGGTGCTGGTGGCGCTCGGGTTGATCACCGCGCTGGGAGTCGCGGCCTCGATTCGCGGCACGCTGCGAGCCGCGGCGTTCACGACGGTCCTGCTCTTCGGACTGCGGTTGGTGGAGCCACTTCGCTCGGGCGAAGGCGAGCTGATGCCGTGGACGCAGCTCTTCCTGGTGGCGACGTGCGTGGCGCTGGTGCTGCACGCGCTCCTGTTCTTCGCGGGGCAGAAGTTCCACGAGCGGCCCTGGGGCCCGGTGGCGTTGGCGACGGCTCTCCCTGCCGCCTTCCCCGGAATGCTTCTCTTCTGGCGGGAGGCGTTCGGCCGCGAAATGCAGGGTGCGTTGGCGGTGGGCCTGGCGGTCATCGCCCTCGGTTCGGCCTTGCTGGCTCAACGTTCAGCACGCTCGCTGGGCAGCCGCGGCGTGATGTGGCTGCTGGCCGCCGCGTGCACGCTGATCGCGATCGCCGTGCCGCTGCAGCTGGAGAACCAGTGGGTCACCCTCTCGTGGGCGCTGATGGCGGTGGGCTACCTCGGGCTGTGGAAGCGCTTCGACTCGCGCGGGCTCAAGTGGTTGGCCCTGACCCTGCTCACGCTGGTCAGCGTGCGCCTGCTCTTCAACCCCTGGGTGCTCGAGTACCACCAGCGCAGCGGCGTCATCTTCTTCAACTGGCTGACGTACACGTACCTCATCCCCGCGGCGTGCCTGATGGCGGCGACGTGGTTGCTCACCGAACACGAAGTGCAGCGTGCGCGCGGCTGGGAGACCGGGCTCTACGCGGGGAAGATTCCCTGGGGCGCTTCGACGTCGGCCATCGGCGCGGCGCTGGTGGTGTTCGCGTGGGTCACCTTGAGCGTGTTCGACTTCTTCTCGCAGTCGTCGACGGTGACGGTGACCTTCGACCGGTTGCCCGCGCGTGACGTGGCGCTGTCGTTGAGCTGGGTGCTCTACGCGGTGGCGTTGCTGGCGGTCGGCATGTGGCGCAAGTCGCGCGCGTTGCGCTGGATGAGCCTCGTCTTCCTGCTGGCGAGCATCGGCAAGGTCTTCCTCTCCGACCTGGGCCAGCTCAAGGACCTCTACCGGGTGGCCTCGCTGATGGGCCTCGCGGTCTCGTTGATCATCATCTCTCTGGCGTACCAGCGCTTCGTCTTCAAGCGCGCCGACGTCGTCGAGAAGGACTCGAAATGACCCCGCTCGTCACGCTGCTGCTGCTCGCTCAGTCGCCCGAACAACTGCGCACGGTCTTCCCCCAGCTGGCCGCCGTCAGGCTGGAAGGCCGGGTCGGTGCGTGGGCCCGCCTGCCCCTGCCCGACGCGGTGCTGAGCCAGGTCGATCGTGATCTGGCCGACGTGCGGCTGTTCGATGCCTCGGGGAAGCTGGTGCCCTTCGTGGTGCAGCGGGAGCGGCCGTTCGAGGCCGAGCAGCGGGTCTGGCTCACTCAGGTCTCCGCCAGCCGTCAAGAGACGGCGGCTGACCCGGGCACGCCCCACCTCTTCGCGGAGACCGCGACCTTTGCGCTGCCGTCTCAACGCGCGCGCACGCCCCGGCTCGAGTTCAACAGTCACGTGTCTCGCTTCGTTCGCCGTGCGGTCATCGAGGCGCTCACCGAGAAAGGCGTGGTGGTGGCTCGCATCGAGACGACCCTGTTCCGCCTTCCGGGCACCGGTGAACGGATGGTGGTGTGGCTCCCTGCGCTGGAGAAGGACGCACAGCGGCTGCGCGTGACCTTGAGCGGGCAGGACGACGGGTTCATCACGCCGTCGGCGGTGGCGACGTTTGCCGAGCGGGGCCCACCTGAGACGACGTTGGCGTGGCCCATCACGCCGTCGCCGCAGCGCGAGGGAACGTCGACGGTGTGGCAGCTCGAGAAGCCGCGCGGCATCGTGCCGATGCGGTTGTCGGTGAAGACGACGACGCCCTGGTTCAATCGCGAGGTGACGGTGCGCAGCGCGAGCGGGGAACTGGGCCGCGGCCGGGTGTTCCGCCAGGCGGGCTCGACGCCGGTGGAGCGGCTCGAACTCCCGCTCGCGGCGATCAGCGACGAGCACCTCGAGGTGCGCATCGAGGACGAGGACAGCCCGATGCTCGAGCAGCTCGAGTTGGCCTTCGTCATCGAGCAGCCCGAGCTGGTCTTCGTCACGCCCCCCTCTCAGCCGGTGACGCTCTTCTTCGGAGGACACCGCACGCGCCGCGCGCACTTCGACACCTCTGACAACGAGGTGCGGCTGCCTTTCGACCTCGCGCCGGCGCCGCTGGGCGAGCCCCAGAAGAACCCGGAGTACGTGCCCACGTCACCGCTCGCTGAGTTCCGCAAGGCGGGCGCGGCGCTGGAGGTTGCCCCGTTCCCGCTGCAGGCGTGGGTGCGAGGGGTGAGCGGCACGGAGGTCTCGAGTGTGACCTTCACTGCGACGCACGCGCAGACGATGGCTCCGGACTTCCGAGATCTGCGCCTGGTGGATGGGCAAGGCCTGCAGTGGCCGTATGTGCTGCACGAGAGCACCGCGACGCTGCCGGTGGCGCTGACGGCGGCGTCGGCAGAGCTCACAGGCCACTCGGCGTGGACGTTCTCGATGGGGGGGCGGGTGGCGTCGTTGACGCTCCTTCCACCCGCGGGCGTGCCGTACTTCTCGCGCAACGCGACGCTCTCGTTCGCGGGCGAGGGGCTTCGTCCGGTGCAGGTGTGGTCGGGGTGGCTGACGTCGAACCCGAATGAGCGGGGCGTGCGCACAGAGCTGGTGCTCTGGCTCGACGGCAAAGCGCGGGGCGAAGGAACGTACACGCTCGACCTCGATGACGGAGGCGACGCGCCGCTGAACAACCTGTCACTCGAGGCGGTGGTGAAGGTGCCGCAGCTCACGGCGTTGCTCGCGGCCGGGGATTACCGGGCGGTGTGGGGTGTGCCGACGCTGCGCGCGCCCCGCTATGACGTGGAGCGGGTGAGCGAGGTGCTGCGCGAGCTCCGCACCACGCCGCACGAAGCCGAGCGCGCGGAAACAAACCCGGCGTTCATCGCGTCCACGTGGGTCGAGCGCACCGGTGGGGTGACCCGGTGGATCTTCTGGGCGGTGCTGGCGCTGGCCGTGCTCGTGCTCGGTGGTCTGACGGTTCGCATCGCTCGCGCAGACCCTGGCACCCCGCCACCGCAGTGAGTCGCTCAGCGGTCCGTCACCGCGCGCAGCACACCTGAACCGAAGAGCTGAAAGCCGATCGACCGCTTCGGTGAGTTGTCGTTGCCGCCCGTCGAGACGACGACCAGCTCGAGCGCGGGCACGCTGAAGAGCAGCTGCAGTTCATCGAGCCACCAGAGGTTGCCGAGGGTGATGGCGCTCCTGTCCGCCGGGACCTCGAGGTGTTCGGAGATCGGTTGGGTGGCGTGCTCTTCTACGGCAGTTCGTTGATCGAATTGCCCCTCACCCCGACCCTCTCCCCGCTGCGCGAGGCGAGGGAGTAAAGAGGTGCGATGCGTTGGTTCCTGTTCTTCGTCCTCGCCGCTTGTGTACCCGCGGCGCCTGGCCCTGAAGCGGTGGCTGATCCGATTCCGTATGCCTCGCCGCTCATGGGCACGGGTGGCTTTGCCTACTTTCACGGGAGCGCGTTCCCCGGCGCGTGTGTTCCACACGGACTGGTGAAGGTGGGGCCCGACACGCGCGGGGCGAAGTATGGCGATCTCCGCTTCATTCACTACTCGGGCTACTGGGCGGGCGACGACACCGCGCTCGGCTTCTCGCACTTGCATCTGCACGGAGCGGGCGCCACCGATTGGGGCGCGCTCATCGTGCAGCCCGTCAGCTCGAATGATCCCAACGTGCTCAATCGCGACACGTACATGAGCCGTTTCAGCAAACGGTCCGAGCTTGCTTCACCCGGCAGCTATGAGATCACCTTGCAGAAGTGGAGCGTGAAGGCCGAGCTCACTGCTTCCACTCACGCAGCGCATCACCGCTACACCTTCGCGGAGAATGATCCGCGCAACGTGGTGCTCGATCTGTCGCGCGCGCTCGCTCCGGGGAAGCTGACCCAGCAGACCATCACCGCCGTCGACGCGAACACGCTCAAGGGCAGCTTCTTGCTCTCGGGGCAGATGAGCGACGGCTTCGGCGGTAATCGTGTCTTCTTCGAGGTGCGCACCCTCTCGCCGTATTCGATCTCGCAAACCTCGGCCGACGGTCACGTGGTGTTGCTCTCGTTCGGCCAGTCAGCGGTGGAGTTGTTGATCGGTGTCTCCCTCGTCTCACCTGAGGGCGCGACGGCCAACCTCAACGCAGAGATGCCGCGCTTCGATTTCGACGCGCACCGTGCCACCGCGGAGGACGCCTGGCGCTCGAAGCTCTCGCGGGTGAAGGTGTTCGGAGGGTCAGAGGCCGATCGCACCACTTTCTATTCTGCGCTGCGCCTCGCCTTCTTGATGCCCACGGTGATCAGCGACGTCGACGGCGCGTATGTCTACGGTGGCGAACGCGGCGTGATGCCCGCGGGTGAGCCGATGCTCAGCGACTTCTCGCTCTGGGACACCTACCGCACGGTGCATCCGCTCTACGCGCTCGTTGATGAAGAGGCTGCGCGCGCTTCGGTGAGCAGTCTGCTGCGCATGGCAGCGCAAGGCCGCGGGCTGCCGCGGTGGCCGATGGGCACGGGCGAGTCGGGCACCATGGTGGGCGCGCCGTCGGACATCGTCATCGCCGATGCGGTGCTCCGTGGGGTCCCCGGAGTCGATGCGGAGGCGGCGTGGCAGCAGGTGTCGGCGGAGGCGTTGGGTGCTCCGACGCGTGGTTCGCGGGCGTCGATGGGCAGCTACACCACGCTCGGCTACGTGCCGGTCGAAGAGTCAGACCGCAGCGTCGGCATCACCGTGGAGTACGCACACGCTGACTTCGCCCTCGCCAACCTCGCTCGCAAGCTCGGGCATCAAGCAGAGGCCGACACGTTGACCACGCGTGCGCTCGGTTGGCGGAAACTGTTCGACCCTGCGCACAAGGTGCTCCGCGCGCGCCACCTCGATGGGTCGCTCGTCGCTGAGCCGTATTCGCTGACGAGCTGGGATCACTACGCAGAGGCCAACGCGCTGCAGACCACCTTCATGCCGTTCTGGGATGTGGCGGGTTTCGACACGATGTTCGGTTCGCGTGAAGCGTTCTTGAATGAGCTGGAGGCGTTCTTCGATGCTGCTCCGGCGGAAGAAGCAGAGGCGTTGGCGCAGCCGACGTACGAGCTGCGGTACCTGCCTCGCAATCACTACTGGCCGAGCAACGAGCCCGACATTCAGGCTCCGTTCATGTTCGCGCGGGCGGGCCGGCCTGACCTCACGGCGAAGTGGAGCGACTGGGCGCGCGACACGTACTTCTCGTCGGCTCCAGATGGGGTTCCGGGGAATGATGACGGCGGCACACTGGGAAGCTGGTTCGTCTTCGCCGCGGCCGGCCTCTATCCGGTTCCGGGAAGTGACTTGTGGATCGTCGGGAGTCCGTTGTTTCCGAAGATCGAGCTGAAGCTTCCCGCGGGTACGTTCACTGTCGAAGCTCAGGGCGTTTCGACCGAGAACATCTATGTGCAGTCGGCGCGGTTGAATGGGGTGGCTCTCAACAAGGCTGAGTTCACCCAGTCGGAGCTCGTTGACGGCGGGAAGTTGGTGCTCGTGATGGGTGCTTCTCCTTCGAGCTGGGGTCACTGACTCGAGGCCCTCACCCCGACCCTCTCCCGAAGGGAGAGGGGGCTCGGTCACCCTGCGCAGATGGAGGCGCAGAAGCCGTTGCCGGGAGGACAGCGCAAGGTGGTGGTCGCGCTCGCCTCGCTCAGCACCGCGTCGTTCTTGAGCGCCTTCACTTCGAACCGAAGCGCTTCATCGAGCACGTTGACGCCGACCGGCGTGGGGCAGATGAAAACGGTGATGGGATCTTCAGTGGTCCAACTCGCGCCCGCGGCCACGGGATTCACGTCGAGGATGCGGGTGCCTTTGCTCACCAGCACCCCATCGCGCACGCGCGTGACCCGATGCTCGAACTTCACGCCCGCCAGGGCCTGGCCGGTGACCCGGTACATCACGCCGACGTGAAAGCCGCCTTGCGCACCGGGAATCGCCTGCACTTCAGCGGGGAACGCCGTGAAGGCGCCGGCATCGTCGCCGCCGAGCTCCAGCGTGCCTTCCGGCCAGAGCGCGACACCACCATCGATGCCCCCATCAGGCTCGATGGGGCCCACATCACAGCCAACCAGTCCGACGATGATCGGCAGGAGCAGCGACGGCTTCATGCCGTGAACTTAGCTGCGCTGACGGCGGCGGCGCGCGGCGATCAACGCGAGCAGACCGAACGCGATCGACGGGTCGACGCTGGAGCAACCACCACACCCCGTGGCCGTCGCGATGTTCTTCCCGTTGTCGAGGATGACCAGGGGGCTGCCTTCTTCGGCGAGCGTCTCCACGCGCAGCGCGCCGGGGCCGCCGCTCACGTCGGGCGCGGTGGTGCGGTTGGGGAGCGAGAACGTCCACCCCTGCTCGGTGGTCAAGGTGGCCGGCGACGTCGAAGGGTCGCCACCCAGGCCGCAGTCGATGCGCAGCTGCGCGGTGTGATCTCTCGACACGTCGGGCAACGAGGGGTTGAAGCTGAACACCGGGTCGCGGTTCATGTCTTCGGGCGAGAGCGTGGTGTACAGGCGGGTGAGGTGCGTGTGCTGGCGGAAGAGCGCGCCCGCGGCGAGCGCCGGGTCGACGATCTTCTCTTTGATCTGCGCGGCGAGCGCCGAAGGATCGAAGCTGGTCTGGTAGCCCACGAACTTGTCCGGGTGCTGCGTGCGGTACTCACCCAGGTAGAACTGCAGCCGGCGGAGGAACTCGTCTTCGGTGGTCTCCGTGCTGAGCGACGCGGGGAAGGGAATCTGCGTGAGCACCAGCGTCTTGAGCAGCGGGGGCAACACGGGCTGCACGAAGCCGAAGCCGCCGTTGTTGTTCGCCGCGGGCGCGAAGCCGTGCTCGAACAGGTAGTCGACGAACAAGCCCGGGTCGGTGATGGCCGCCAGCGCTGCGTTGTCACCGAATCGCGACGGCGCGTCGAGCACGCCCTGCATGATGGCGCTGGTGCCCGCGTACTCCGTGACGAAGGCGTGCTTCTCAGGCGCTTCCGAGACGGCCTTGATCACCACGTCGTTGTAGTTCTGCGCGCGGTTGAGCCAGTCGATCTGTGAGTCATTGAGCACCACGTGGTTGTAGTTGCGGGGGATCGCGCGCCCTTCACCGAGCATCCACACCTGGATGCCCATGTTCGGCTGCGCCGCCACGCTGGTGAGGATGATGGGGATCATCGGCAGGTCCGACGGGTAGTCGAGCACCACCGGCTGAATGTCGCCCGCCGACTTGCCGCTCTTCAGCTTGAGCGCGAGGAAGTAGGCGCCCGGGCGGATGTAGGGGCCCACCACGTCTTCCGTGCCGGTGGGGATGAAGTAGCGGTTGGTCGCCAGCCACTGGAGCATGTCGTCTTTGCGATCGGCCCGGAGCACCGCGTAGTCGTAGGGCCCGATGGAAGACTGGGTGACCAGCACCGACTGGCCTCCGCCAGCGCCGCCGCTGGAGTCGTTCTCGAAGCCTCCCGCCGCCGTGGGCGCTCCGAAGCGGTTGAACCCGCCGCAGGTGCCCGTGGTGGTGGTGTTCACGAAGTAGCGCGGCTGGGTGGTGTTGATCAGCTGCGTGAAGAGCTCTTCACTGCCCAGCTTCAAGGTGGGGATGGAGGGCAGCGGCAAGAGCCAGCCGAAGTCCTTCGCTTCACCCGCGTACTGAATCTGGATGTGGGCGTTCACCATGCCGTTCTTCGCTGAGAAGAGGATGCGCTCGCCCGCCTGCACGATGGGCACGGTCGGGTCGGGCGGCGCGAAACACCCACAGGCCTCGGCGGGTTGGCTGCTGAGTGCAACTCCGAGGGTGGCCACCAGCGCTGCACTGCTGAGTCGAGCGATCATGAAGAGACCTTGGGGTGGGAGGAAAGCGAACCGCTCGTCGCAGAATGCGTGCCACCCCACAACTTCAGTGTTTGCTGCGCTTTCGCAGCCGCGCGCCCCGGAATGATCAGCCAGTGCCCCGGCATTCATCACGAAATTCTGAGGTGCTCAGTCCTTCGCGTAGCGATCCGCGAGCCACCCCGACGCCATCAGGAAGGTGCTCCTCTGCAGGTCGGCGAACCGCGCCAGCCGGTGTTTGCCGTCGCTCCGGCCCGGGTTGAGCATCATCTTGGTTCGACTGCCGCGCTGCTGAACGAGCGTGAGCGCGCGGGTGCTCAGGTAGTAGCCGAGGTTCAGATCCCGGTAGAGGGTCTCGGTCAGCTTCGACCAGCCGGTCTGCTCGAAGAACAAGGCGCGCAGCTCATCACCTCGAGGCGACTCTGCGTCTTCGGCCACGGCCTTCTTGCCCCAGCCGAAGGCCTCGCGGGGTACCCCGCGCTCCTCGAGAATGCGGCGGCAGATGGGTCGGTCGTAGCCGTTGCCCAGGCGCCAGGGCGCCATCTCGTCAGACACGGTCACCCGGTGCACCGCTGCGACGCTGCGGCTGAAGAGGTACGAAGGGCTGCACTCCACCACGCCGAATCGGGCGCGCGCTTCGTTGAGCGAGACGCCGCTGGGTGAACCCCGCACGAGCTGGCCGGTGAGCTTGACCGAAGAGAGATCGACGCCCCAGATGCCGTCGCCCATGTGACCGCCGAACCACACGGTGGGCACGTCGTGCACGTCGGCTTCACGCATCAGCGAGTGGAACAGCAGCTCAGGCGAGGTCTGCGAGCTGGCCCAGAACCAGGCTTCGACGTCGGCGGGCACCTCGCGCTCGTCGAGCTCCAGATGTTTGGGCTGCGCGCCGAGCAGCCGGGCGATGTCCGAGCCGTCGTCGTTCGACAACTCGGTCTTCATGAGCTTCTGCACCAGCGCCGGAATGCGGGTGTTGGAGTGCGCCGAGCTCCAGGTGAGCAGCGGGGTGCCCACGATGGGCTGCATCAACGCCACGATGGTCGGGCTGTCGTAGCCGCGGCTGGCGGTGGAGACCGCTCGCATCGGGCGCACGCGGCGCGGGTCGGTCGCGTTGTTCCACAGCTGGCGCAGCGCGCCGGAGAGTTGGGAAACGTAGTCGGAGAAGCCCGTGAACGTGTGCGGGACGTCGTGCGTGCGGTAGGCCGCTTCACCTTTCGCGTCGAGGTGCATCGCCTCGAACATGAGCTGGTTGGCCACCTCCAGGCGCGGGTGCGCGATGCTGAACTGGCGCATGTAGTTGTGCACGCCCAGGCAGCTCGACTCGCTCCAGCGTCGATGGTCCACCTCGGGGTGCAACCGCGCTCCCGTGCGGCCCAGCAGCACCGGGAGCGAGTTCGACACGTGCCACAGGTGCCCGTCGCGCAGGTACACGCAGCGCTCGATGGTGGTGTGTGCGGTGGCCACCACGACCTCATCATCATCGATGCGGATGCCGCTGCCGTAGAGATGCTCGGCGGTGTGGAAGCTCCCGGCGACGAAGTCACCGCTCCACATGCCCGAGACGAACCACCGGGGCGAAGGTGCCGGGTCGACCTCGACGAAGCGGCCCACCTCGGCGTCGCAGGTGTCGGCGCGGCGATCGATGACTGCGTACCACGCGAGTTTTGGCAGCGTTTCGTCACGGCGCACCGTCATTCGCGGAAGGGCATCCATGGAAGGGCAGGTGTGCATTCACCATGCCTCCGCCCACGTCGACGGCAAGTCGCGAAGACAGGGGAAGGATCGCCCCTGAAGTACGCACTGGCTGCGCTCAGAACCGGCCCGGTTTGCGCCCTCGTTACCGGTCTTTCTCACCTGTCACCTGGGGGCGACAGTCGAGATCCGAAGGCCTTCAAACCAGTGCGCCGTTGGCCTACGCCCACGCAATGACCGCGAGACTCCTGCTGGTGGTGATGTTGGCCGGTTGTGGCGTCGAGCTCGAGACGGCTTCCCCGGTTGTCGAACAGCGTTCATCCCCGCTGGAGGCGACCTTTCAAGCAGCTTCGCGCGAGTACCAGGTGCCTGTCGGCGTGTTGAAGGCCGTCGGCTACGTGGAGACCCGGCTCTCGTTCACGCCCAACCTCGAGTCGGGTTCGGGCGGCGTGGGTGTGATGCAGCTGGCGCGCCGCGGTGATCAGGATCGCCTGGGCGAAGCGATGCGGTTGACCGGCGCGACCGAAGGCAAGCTGCGCGTCGACCCGAAGGCCAACGTGCGCGGGGCGGCGGCGGTGCTGCGCCAGCTGTTCGAGCGTTCGCAGCAGTCAGACGCTGCACTCGACGCGAACGACGTGGGCGATTGGTACCTCGCGGTCTCGAACTATCCGGGCTTCGACTCGGCGACCTTCTCGGCGGACTACGCGGCCGACGTCTTCCTCGCGTTGGAGACCGGCTTCTCGGTGCAGGGCGCCGAGGGTGTGATCACCCAGGGCCCGGCGGCTTCCCGTTGGCGCAACCACGCGCCGGTGGCCAGCGCGCGGCGTGACGCGGTGCTCGAGTATCCAGGTGGGGCTGCGTGGGTGCGTTCGCCGCACTATTCGTCGGGCCGCTCCAGCTACGAGTTCGTGCTCATTCACACCATGCAGGGCAGCTACGCGGGCACCAAGTCGTGGTTCCAGAACCCGAGCTCGAACGTGTCGTCGCACTACATCCTGCGTTCGTCGGATGGCGAGGTCACCCAGATGGTCGAGCACAAGAACACCGCGTGGCACGCGCAGTGTTACAACGGCCGATCGATCGGCCTCGAGCACGAGGGGTTCGTTCAGGATCCCGCCCGTTGGTACACCGACGCGATGTACCGGGAGTCGGCGAAGCTCACGAAGTGGATCTGTGATCGCCACGGCATCCCCAAGACGCGCGCGCGCATCATCGGTCACGCCGAAGTGCCGCGCGCCTGCAACACCGGCGGCCACACGGACCCTGGCAGCGGCTGGAACTGGTCGAAGTACATGACGTACGTGAACGGCTCGGCGCCCACCACCGGCACCGGCGTGTTGATCGGCGCCATCTACACCGGCGGCAACGCGGCCAACCGCGTCTCGGGCGCGACGGTCACCGTGGGCAGCCAGAGCGTCACCACCGGCGCCGACGGGCTGTACCAGTTCACCTTGAACCCCGGCAGCTACACGGCGACGGTCGCCAAGTCGGGCTTCACCTCCACCAGCGTGACCCGGGTCGTGACGGCAGGCGCGCAGGCCTGGGGCTCCATGGAGATCAACGCGTCGGCGGCCACCGGCACCCTGCGCGGGAAGATCTACGTGTTCAACCCGGCGAACGCCGGAGACACTGCCGTCGCCGTCGAGGGCGCGGTGGTCACCGCCGGAGGCCGCACCGTCACCACCGCGAGCGATGGCATGTACCTCTTCACCCTGCCGCCCGGCACGTACACGGTGGCGGTGAGCAAGAGCGGCTTCATCAACAACCAGGTGAGCCGCGCGGTGACTGCCACCACCACCACCTGGGGTTCGGTGGGGTTGTCGTCGACCAGCATGGCCGATACGCAGCTGCCGCAGGTGGCGATCACCTTTCCCACCAACGAAGCGGCGCTCGACCTCGGGCGCATCGACCTGAGCGGCACGGCCTCGGATGATCGAGGTGCCATCGCGACGGTGAAGGTCGCGCTCAACGGCGGTGCCGAGAGCGACGTCGCGGTGACCAGCGGCGGCTTCTCGGTCGAGGTGCAGCTGCGGCCCGGGGTGAACTCCATCACGGTGTCGGCGGTCGACGCCGCGGGCAACCGGGGCAGCGTCACCACCACGGCGACCTACCACGCCGGCGTCGCGGGCTTCGTGCACCTGGCGGGTGACGAGGCCACCCGCATCGACGCGGCGACGGTCGAGCTGCGTGAGCCTGCGAGTGGCACGGTGGTCTCCACGGTCACCACCGATGCGAGCGGGGCGTACTACGCGCCCGTGATGATGGTGCCGGCCGACTACCTCGTGGTGGTGAAGAAGGCCGGGTACATGACGGCGAGCGAGACGGTGTCGGTGACGGCCGAGTCGCGCGCGTCGCTGAACGTCGCGCTCACCGCGGGCATGGATGAAGCGGCCGAGGCCACGGTGGCGTTCGTCGAGCCGGCGGATGGCGCGACCATCAACACCGACACGGTGACGGTGTACGGCGTGGTGACCGGGTTCGACGTGGCGACCGTGAAGGTGAACGAGGTCGCAGCTGAGCTGCTCGGCGCCGGCGGGTTCTCGGCGACGGTGCCGCTGGTCGAGGGCGAGAACGTGCTCGAGGCGACGGCGATCGGTGTCACGGGTCAGAGCGCGGTTGCGCGCATCACCGTCACCCGGAAGGTGTCTGCGATGGAGCCCGGCATGGCCAAGGGTGGGTGTGGTGGGTGTTCGACGGGCATGGGCTTCGAGACGCTGGGGTTGCTCGCGCTCGCACTGCTCCGCCGCCGTCGGGCCTGACGTGTGTCGTCCGCGAAGAAATAGGGAAGAGTAGGGTGCCGCCCCATGGCGGTCGTCGACAGAGAGCTCCGGGCGAAGGCCGCGCTGGAAACGGTGCGCTCCGTGTTGGTGGCGCTCATCCTCGTCGCGCTGCTCGGGTCGATCGCCTCGGTGGTCGCGTACCGGGCCGACGTGCGCGAGGCGCGCAACCAGGTGCGCGAGCGGGTGGCCAATCAGGGCCGCCTCTACGCTGACTCGATGGGCCTGCACTTCGACGTGCTGCGCTCCGAGCTGCAGCGGCTGGCCGACCGCGGTCTCTCTTCACTCGACAGCACCGTGCTCGAGGCCATTCGAGAAGACCGCACGCTCTTCGGGGGCGGCGTGATGCTGCTCGACCTCGAGGGCAAGGTGGTGTGGTCGGTGCCCACCCTCGAGCTCGGCCCCGAGGTGCGCGTGCGCCCGTGGTTCCAGCACGTGCTCCTCTACGAGACCGCCACCGTCGACGAGCTGCTGGGCGATGACTCTTCGCGGCTCGCGGTGGCCTTGCCGGTGAAAGAAGCCGGGGCGCTCGCGGGCGTGCTGGTCGGCCTCGTGGGCGCCAACGATCGCCTCGTCTTCGGCGTGGAGCGGCCGGGCGAACAGCTGCTGCTCCTCTCTTCGAACGAGCGCGTGGTGCTGCCGCTGGCCGAGCCCACCTGGAGCCACGCGATGGACTTCGACGCGCGGGTCGAAGCGCTGCGCGCCCAGAACCTCGGCGCCAGCTGGACGCTCGAGGGGCACCAGGTGATGGCCGAGGCCTTTCCGGTGAAGAACACCGGGCTGCAGGTGCTGGCCCTCGAGTCTGAGGAGACGGCCATCACCCCGATTCGTCACAGGCTCGAAGCGCAGCTCGCCTTCCTCCTGGTGGTGCAGGCCGGTGCGCTGGGGGCCTTCGTGCTCTTCCTCCGCCGCACCTGGCGGGCGTTCCTCGAGGCCGAAAAGCGCATCGCCGCGCAAGAGAAGATGGCGGCCCTGGGCACCGCCTCCAGCTTGATCGCGCACGAGGTGAAGAACTCACTCAACGGGCTGAAGGCCGCTTCTTCGCTGCTCACCGCGGGCGGTGACGCGGCGCTCGCCACCCGCACCATCGAAGGCCAGGTGAACCGGCTGGGGTACCTCGCGCGCTCGTTGCTCTCCTTCGCCCGCCCCACCGAGCTCAAGCGGGTGACCGTGCACCTCGACAGCCTGGTGCGCTCCACCGTGCAGTCGCTCGAGGCGCTCCCCGAGTGGCCGGAAGCGCAGCTGACCATCGACGCGCCGTTGCCCCTCACTATCGAGAGTGACCCGTTGCTGCTGACCACCGCCATCGACAACCTGGTGCGCAACGCCATCGAAGCCGCGGTGGGCGCGAAAGATCTGGGGAAGGTGGGCCAGCCTGCCGTGTTGGTGAGGGTGCGCGCCGAACGTGGGTGCGCCGTGGTGCGGGTCGAGGACAACGCAGGGGGGGCGTCGGCCGAGCTCGAGAGCCGGCTGGGAGAACCGTTCTTCACCACCAAGCCGCGGGGCATTGGCCTGGGCCTGGCGATGACCCAGCGGGCGGTCGAACAACTGGGCGGCCGCCTGCGTTTCGAGCGCTCGAAGGAGGGCAGCGTGTTCGAGCTCGAGCTGCCACTGAAGACTGGAGCCACGTGATGTTGACCACCTTGTTCATCGATGACGACCGCGCGTTCTCGGCGGTGGCCGCCGCCACGCTGCAGCGCGAAGGCATTCCGGTGTCGGTGGCGCACTCGCTCCATGAGGCGCGGGCGCTGATTGCCCAGCGCAGCTTCGACCTGGTGGTGCTCGATCGCCGGCTGCCCGATGGCGACGGCTTGAACTACCTGCCCGAGCTGCGCGGGGCCTTGCCGGGCGCGGTGGTGGTGATGGTCACCGCGCACGGCGACATCAGCAGCGCGGTCGAGGCCATTCGTCTGGGGGCCGCCGACTACCTGGCCAAGCCCATCGAGCTGAGCGATCTCCTCTTCAAGGCGCGCCGCGCGGCCGATGAGATCCGCCTGCGCGATCGCCTGCAGCACGCCGAGAGCACGCTCTCCACCCGCCGCGGGTTGATCGACCCCGTCGCGCCTTCGATGGTGGCGGTGGTGAACATGCTCGATCGCATCGCCGCCACCAGCCCGCGCAGCCCGGTGTTGCTGCTGGGAGAAACCGGCAGCGGCAAAGAAGCGCTCGCCTGGCATCTGCACCAGCGCACCTTCGGCGCCACCATGCCCTTCATTCAGCTCAACTGCGCGGCGCTCCCCGAGTCGATGGCCGAGAGCGAGCTCTTCGGCCACGAGAAGGGCGCCTTCACCGACGCGCGCACCACCCGGCGCGGGCTGGTGGAGCTCGCGCAGCGGGGCACGCTCTTCCTCGACGAGGTGGGCGAGCTGTCGGCGGCGCTGCAGGGCAAGCTGCTCACCTTCCTCGACGGCGGGCGCTTTCGCCGGCTCGGCAGCGAGACTGAGCTGATGAGCTCTGCGCGCGTGGTCGCCGCCACGAATCGTGAGCTGGAGCGAAAGGTGAAGGAGGGCCAGTTTCGAGAGGACCTCTGGTTTCGCCTGTCGGTCTTCAAGCTCGAGGTGCCGCCGCTGCGCGCCCGCCGGGAAGACATCGGCCCGCTCGCCCTGGGCCTGCTGCCGCGCGTGGCCCGGGATCAGGGCCGGCGTGAAGTGCCGCGGCTGTCGGCAGACGCGCTCTCTCGCCTCAGCCGCTACCACTTCCCCGGCAACGTGCGCGAGCTTCGCAACATCCTCGAGCGCGCGTTGGTGCTGGAGACCGGGCCCGAGCTGACGCTCGACTGGCTCCTGATTCCGGCCCCCGGTGCGGCGACGCGCGCCGGGTTCGTCTCGTCAGAGGTGGAGACCCTCGACGCGCTCGAGCGCCGCTACGCTCGCTGGGCTTTGGAGCAGCTCGGCGGGAAGCGCCTCGACACCGCGAAGGCGCTGGGCATCTCGCACCCCACCTTCAACAAGCTCGTGAACGGCTGAAACTTTCTTTCAGCGCCCCTGAAGAATTCTTTCACCGCCCCGAGGGCAGCTGACTCATTCCGTGCGCTTGGCGTTGGCCCGCCGCTTGGAATGAGCGGCCCCCATGTGGTCAGTCCTCATGGTCTCGTCGCTGCTCGCGGCGCCCCTCGAACTCTCCTCGCTCGGTGAAGACGCGGCGCTCCAGGCGCTGCTGTGGCAACAGTCGGCCGCGCTGCAGCCCGCGCGCGCCCGGGTGGCCCAGGCCGAAGCCGAGCGCAGGAAGGCCCTGCGCCTGCCGAACCCGGGGCTCGATCTCTCGGTCAACACGCTCCCTGTCGGGCCGCTCAATCCTCCCGAGCTGAAGGACCCCTTCCTCAACGTGCCCAACGTGGCCGTGGGGCTCTCGGTGCTGCTCGAGCTGGGGAAACGCGAGCCGCGTCAAGACGCGACCTCCCATGCGGCGCGCGCCGCCGCGCTCGAGGCCCTGGAGCAGCTGCGGCAGAAGCAGCTCGAGCTGGAAGACGTGGTGGGTGACGTGGCCGCCGAACAACTGCGGGTCGACGCGCTCGAGGGGCTCGCCCTCACCGGCGCCCGGCTCACCGAGCTGCAGCAGGCCCGCGTCGAGAAGGGTGACACCTCGGAGCTCGACGCGGATCGCGCGCGGCTGGAGTACGAGAGCACCTCGACGGCGTTGGGTGAGGCCCGCGCGCAGTTGGCGGACCGGCTGAGGCAGTGTGCCGAGCTGGTCGCCACCCCGTGCATCGCGTTCTCGAAGGTGGAGCAGGCCACCCGCTGGTTGGATCGGCACGGCGGGCCCGTCGCCGCGGGGCTGGAGCGCCGCCCTGATCTCCGCGCGCTCGAGGCGACCGCCGCCGCCGCTCGAGCCTCCCAAAGGCTGGCACAGAACGGCTGGATCCCCGACCCCACGGTGCGCGTCGGCTACGTGAGGGATCAATTCGTCGCCTCGGGAAATCAGCAGAACAGCCTGTACCTGGGCGTCACGTTTCCGCTGCCGCTCTTCGAGCGCGGGGCGGATGACGCCGCGGCCGCTGCCCTCGCCGCCGCCGCCGCGGACCGGCAAAGAGAGCAGTTGCTCTCGACCGCCCGTGCTCAGCTCGAGCAGGTCGGCGCGCAGCTCGTCGCGGTGGAGACGAGGCAGCGCCGGCTGCGTGAACATTCGCTCCCGCTCGCCCAGAGCGTGGTGGAGCGCTTGAACACCGCCGTCAACCGCGGTGCCGCGCCGCTGCAGGAGCTGCTGCTCGCGCGCCGCTCGCTGGCCGAGTTGCTCCTCACCGCGACCGAACTCGATCGCACCGACTTCCACCTGCACGTCGCGCGCGCCCGGCTCACCAGCACGCTCGATGCACCCCTTGCGCCTCTGAAAGACCTCCCGTGAAGACGCTCCTCCTGCTCTGTCTGTCGTTCGTCGCCTGCACTCCTTCACCCACGCCCGAGCGCGCCCCGGCGATCTCCGCCGACGCCCGGGGCGTCACGCTCAGCCCCGACGCGCCGCAGTGGAAGTACGTCGAGCTCTCGGTGGCGGCGGCCTCGCCGGCGCTCGCTCCTCTGCCGGTGCCGGGGCACGTCGAGCTCGATCCCCAGCGCACCGCGGCGGTGGGCGTGCCGCTCCCCGGCCGCGTCGAGTCGGTGCTCGTTCGGCTGGGCGCGCGCGTGAAGCAGGGCGACCGGCTCTTCTCGGTGCGCAGCGGCGCCTTCGCCGAGCTCGATCGTGAGACCGAAGCGGCGCGCGCGCAGGTGGCGGTGCGTCAACGGCTGCTGGATCGCGCGAAGGATCTCTTCGAGCTCAAGGCCGCCGCGCAGAAAGACGTCTACGCCGCGGAAGCCGAGCTCAAGGAGGTGCAGCTCACCTTGAAGGCCGCCGAGTCGAAGCAGCGCAGCCTCGCGGTGGCGGGTGACGGCGACAACCTCTTCTGGGTGCGCGCTGCGCGGTCTGGGACGGTGGTCGAGCTCGCGTTGTCGCCCGGTCAGGAGGTGGCGCCCGACCGCGAGAAGCCGCTGCTTCGGGTCTCCGATCTCGACGAGGTCCTGGTGATCGCCGACGTGCCCGAGGGCGACGTGCGCGACGTGAGCCGGGGCGAGCTGGTCACCATTCGGCCGCAGACCGGCTCTGAAGAGCGGCAAGGCGTGGTCGACTTCATCAGCGAGGTCGTCGAGCCGCGCCGCCGCACCGTCGAGGTCTGGGTGCGCGCGAAGAACACCGATCGCCTGCTTCGCCCCAATGGCTTCGTCGAGGTGGTGATTCAGCCCGACGCCGCTGCCCCGAAGGTGCGCGTGCCCGATGCCGCGGTGGTGACGCAGGGGACGCGCTCGGTGATCTTCGTCTCGTTGCACCCCGGGAGGCTCGAGCCCCGCGCCGTGCAGCTCGGCCGCCGCCGCGATGGTGAGACCGAGATCCGTGCTGGGCTCGAGGTGGGCACCCGGTTCGTCTCGCGCGGCGCGCTGCTGTTGCTCAACCAGGTCGATCTCTCGTCGGACACCTGAGCGCACGATGTTCGAACATCTCGTCAGCTTCAGCCTGCGCAACCGGCTCGCCGTCGTCTTCTTCGCCTGCGTGGTGGGCGTGTTCGGGGTGGTGAGCTTTCAGAAGCTCACCATCGAGGCGTTCCCCGACCCCACCGACACGCAGGTCAACGTCATCACCTTGTTCGATGGCCAGCCCACCGAAGAAGTCGAACGGCAGCTCGGGCTCCCGCTCGAGCGCGCGCTCAACGGCACGCCGAACATGACCCGGCTGCGCAACCTCTCGATGTTCGGCCTGTCGATGGTGACGCTCACCTTCCGCGACGGCACCGACGGCTTGTGGGCTCGGCAGCAGGTGCTCGAGCGGCTGCGCGAAGCCGAGCTCCCCGAAGGCGTGAGCCCCCAGCTCGGTCCGTATGCGACGCCCATCGGCGAGGTGTACCGCTACACGCTCGAGGGCGCGAAGGGCGACCCGATGAAGCTGCGCACGCTGCAGGACTGGGTGGTGCGCCCCAGCCTGATGCGCGTCAACGGCGTGGCCGACGTGGTGAGCTATGGCGGCCTGCAGAAGGTGATTCACGTCGAGCCGCGGCCTCAATCGCTCGCAGGGTTCGGGCTCACCCTGCAGGATCTCGAAGAGGCGGTGCAGCGGGGCTCACAGAACGCGTCGGGCGGCGTGCTGGAGCGCGGCACCGAACAGTTCGTCATTCGCAGCGAAGGCCTCTTCAAGTCACTCGACGACCTCCGCAACGTCGGAGTGGCTGCGCGCGACGGCACGCCGGTGTTCGTCAAGGACGTGGCCACGGTGTCCGAGGGCTGGGCGCCGCGGCAAGGGGTGGTGAGCCGGGGCGAGAACGCCGACGTGGTCGAAGGCATCGTGCTGATGCGACGCGGCGAGAACCCCTCGGCGGTGCTGGAGCGCCTCAAGGAGCAACTGACCGGCCTCAACCTGCAGCTGGCCGAAGACGGCGTGCGGGTCAGCCCCTTCTACGATCGCCGCGAGCTGGTCGACGCCACCCTCGAGACGGTGGCCCGCAACCTGGTGGAAGGCGCGGTGCTGGTGTTGCTGGTGCTGTTCGTCTTTCTGCTCGATCTGCGCGCGGCGTTGATCGTCTGCACGCTCATCCCCCTCTCGTTGGCGGTGGCCTTCATCTACCTGCAGCAGCGAGGCATGTCGGCCAACCTGCTCTCGATGGGCGCGGTCGACTTCGGGGTCATCGTCGATGGCGGGGTGGTGATCATCGAGGCGATCCTCGCTGCGTTGATGTTGAAGGATCACGACTCGCTCCCCACGCAGGAGCGCATTCGCAGGGCGGCCTCGGCGGTGGTGCGGCCCACCGTCTTCGCGTTGCTGATCATCATCGCGGCGTACCTGCCCATCTTCATGCTCGAGCGGGTGGAGGGCCGCATCTTCTCGCCCATGGCCAACACCGTGGCCGCCGCGCTCGCAGGCGCGCTGCTCTTCTCGGTCACCCTGGTGCCCGCGCTCGCCTCGTACGCCTACGACAAGCCGTTTCATCACCGCGAGTCGCCGGTGTTGAGGTGGGCGCAGCGGCTGTACCTGCCCACGCTCCGCTTCTCGCTGCGCCGGCCCAAGCTGGTGCTGGGCCTGGCCGCGGTGCTGCTGTGCGCCACCGGCGTGGTGGGCTCGCGCCTGGGCAGTGAGTTCCTGCCTGAGCTCAATGAAGGCGCGCTCTACATGACCTTCACGTTGCCTTCGAACGTGTCGCTCTCCGAAGGCAGGCGCATCGCGCCGAAGCTCAACGCGCTCATCTCGGCGCAGCCGCAGGTCGAGGCGGTGCTCAGCCAGCTCGGCCGGCCTGAAGACGGCACCGACGCGACGCTCACCAGCAACCTGGAGTTCTTCGTCAAGCTCAAGCCCGCCAGCCAGTGGCCGAAGGAGACGCCCGACCTGGGCGACGTCATCGCGGCCCTGCACAAGAGCATCGAAGAGGTGCCCGGCCTCGAGGTGAACTTCAGTCAGCCCATTCGTGACAACGTGAACGAGAGCATCAGCGGCCAGTTCGGGCAGATCGCCGTCAAGCTGTACGGCGACGACCTGGTCGCGCTGCAGCAGCAAGCCGAGCGGGTGAAGGCGGTGATCAGCACGGTCGAGGGCGTGGCAGACCTGGGCATCGTGAAGAGTGGTGAGGTGCCGCAGCTGCGGGTCATCCCCGATCGACAGGCGCTCGCCCGCTACGGCATGACGCTGGGTGACTTTCAGCACGTGTTCCAGACCGCGGTCGGTGGCCGGCCGGTCGACGAGTTCTGGGAAGGCGAGCGGCGCTTCGACGTGGTGCTGCGGCTGCCCACCACCGAGCGCGACGACGTGGAGAAGCTGGGCAAGCTGCGCATGGCGGTCGAAGGTGGCGTCACGGTGCCGCTCGAGGCGGTGGCCCAGCTGTCGACCAGCCAGGGCCGCGCGTCGATCACCCGCGAGAATGGCCGCCGGTACATCGGCCTCCGCATGAACGTGCGCGATCGGGATCTGGGTGGCTTCGTCGACCAGGCCCGCGCGCGGGTGGAGGCCGAAGCCCCCCTGCAGCCGGGGCAGCGCCTCGAGTGGGGCGGCGAGTTCGAGAACAAGGAGCGGGCGATGAGCCGGCTGCTGCAGGTGGTGCCGATGGCGTTGTTGCTCACCTTGTTGCTGCTGTTCAAGGCGTTCGACAGCTTCCCCCGCGCGGTGCTCACGCTGCTCAACGTTCCCTTCGCGCTGACCGGCGGGGTGTTCGGTCTGTCGCTGGCGGGTATGCCGCTGTCGGTGGCGGCGGCGGTCGGTTTCATCGCGCTCATCGGGCAGGCTTCGCTCAACGGCGTGCTGGTCTCTTCGGCCATCGCGGAGCGCATCCGAAAAGGGGAGGTGCTCGAGCACGCGATCCTCGAAGGCGCGCGCGAGCGGCTGCGGCCGGTGCTGATGACCGCGGCCCTGGCGGCGTTGGGCCTGGTGCCGGCGGCGATGAGCCGGGCGATGGGCAGCGAGACGCAGCGGCCCCTGGCGGTGGTGATCGTCTTCGGCACCCTGTCGGCCTGCGTGCTGACGCTGGTGCTGCTGCCGGTGATGTACCTGGTGTACGCCCGGCGGTTCGAGCGCACCTGAGGTGACCCTCGACGTCTCGCGCCTCGACTGCGCTCGAGGCGAACGGTAGGAACCGGGGGCGATGTCCGGCGACTTCTTCCCCTATCACCCGCTGCGGCTGCGTCTGTGGCTGCTCGGTTCCTGCGTGGTGGCGCTGGCCCTGACCATCTGGGCCGTCATCGGTTTCGCGCAGAGCCAGTCGCCGCGCGAGATTCTGCGAGCGGGACTCTCCCTCGGGCTCGCTGCCGCGATGGGGGTGGGCTTCTTCCGCTTTCGGCCGCGCAAGGAGTGGGGCGTTCGCGTGACGCCACTCGCCGTGTTGGTCTCGAGGCCGCGCACGGGGCTCATCGAAGTGCCGTGGGTCTCGGTGAAGGAGGTGCGAAGGCTCGGTGAGAAGCGCGACACCCTCGCGTTGTGGTTGGTGGAGGAGCAACGCGTGCTCGTACCCGCTCACCTCTTCGCCAAACGCGCTGACTTCGAGGCGCTCGCGAAGGCCATCGAAGCGCGCATGCCGCCGTCGCGTTACGACGCCTGAACGGCGAGAGGTTCAACGCAAGGCGAACTGGCTGAACCACGACGCGCTGACGGGGTGAACCTTCGGCGCCGTATGCGCGGCAATCACCGCCTGTGCTTCCGACGAAATCCGCACGAAGCGGATACCGAGCTCCACGCACCCGTTCTTCTCCACCACCCAGCGCACTTCACCCACCGCTTCGACGCGGCCGGTCGGCAGATCGAAGTCGAGGTGCAGCTCGCGGCCCCGCTCCAACGCGGCGTCGAGCGCGAGGCACAGGCCGGTGGGCGACACGTCGATGATGTCCCCGCGCAGCACGCTCGAAGTGGCGCCAAGGAAACGGGCCTGGCACAGCACGCGGCGGTTGTTGCGGTTGTCCTGAGGGTACATGCGGCTGCCCTCTTCCAATTCGCGGGCCATGCTGCAATGGCTTGGAACGCTTCGGTTTGTTCGCGAAATTGGTGTGGGTTGGAGTCCACAGTCATGGGACTTCGACGCTCCAGTTGACGCGGAGTCAGTCGCCGAACTGCTCGTGCACGCCCTGACAGAACGCGACGAACGCCTGCTCGTGCAACCCCGCCAGGTGCGCGGCCCGGTCCATCAACACGCGCCGGTGCCCTGCGTTCCACTTGCCCATCGTCTTCGCACCACGCCGATGCACCTCGCCCGCCATCACGCCGATCGCGCGCAACGTCTGGGGCAACGCCTCGCGATCGAAGTCCTCCACGGCGAGCTTGTCGTCGCACGCGAACAACGGCCGCACGATGATGGGAATCGCACCGAGCGCCGCCGCCGCGACCTCCAACGGCGGCCGAGGCAGACACTTCCCCCACGCCGCGAGCAGTGACGTCGCGTCGGCCTGGAGCTCCGCAAAGCTGCTCCCGCGCACCTCTTTGAACTCGAGCAAACGCGACACCTCGCCCACCTTCACCAAGGCCATCAGCCGCTCCACGCCGAGGCTCCCCGTGCCCGCGACGCGCCGGGTGAGGTCGACCAACGAGACCGGTTCTGACTGGCTCGTCGCTTCACTCCACGCCGTCAACGCCTGCTTCACCAACGGCACACACCACGCCGGTGCGGGCGGATTCTTCTCGTCGCGCAGCAGCCGGTCCGGGGTCTCCAACCGCTTGGCGAGCAGCTTCTCATCGAGCTTGCCGGCGGCTGCCTGCACCGTGCGGGTGAGCGTGGTGGGCAACTTGCCCGGGGCACCCGCGACGCCGGCCGCGTGACCTTCGAGCAGTTGCTCCGCGAGCGCGATCACCTCGAGCCCGGTGACCTGCAGCTCGGGCCGCGCCAACAACGTCGACGTGAGCAGCCGCGCCACGTCGAAGCTCCACGGCCCCTCGAACGTCTCGTCGAAGTCGTTCACGTGCAGCGCCACACCGCGCGCGGTGCGGAAGGTGCCGATGTTCTCCAGGTGCAGATCGCCCACCAGCGTTCCCGCTCCCGGCAGGCCGCGCAGCAAGGCGGGCTCGAGCCTGAGCGCCTCGGCCCACAACGCCGAAGCCCCTCGCAAGAACGCGAACGGTGAAGCCGCCATGCGCTGCCACTTGCGGCGCAGCAACGAAGGAGAACGCCCGAGCCTCTTTCGATCGGCCTCCAGCTGAACGGCAGCGAGCGTCATGCGCGCACCATGTCACGAACGCGGGGCGCTCAAAGCCACTGCGCCAACGCCCGCTCCAGCTCCTCCAGCCGCACCGGCTTCCTGAGGAACTCATCCATGCCGGCGGCGAGGCACCGTTCGCGATCGCCATCCATCACGCCGGCGGTCAGCGCGATGATGGGCAGTCGTGCCAGCTGCCGCGCGCGGATGCGTTGCGTGGCCGCGAAGCCATCGAGCTCGGGCATCTGGCAGTCCATCAACACCAGGTCGAAGTCACCTCGTGACACCGACTCCACCGCCTGCAGGCCGTTGTCGGCGATGGTCACCACGCAGCCGAGCTTTTCGAGCAGCCCGCGCACCACCCGCTGATTGACGCGGTTGTCTTCGGCCACCAACACGTTGGCTTTGAACTGCCGATGCTCCCGCACCCGGGCGCCGGGCGCCTCGGCAGGCCGCCTCAAGAGCAGGCGCTCGAGTTGAAGATGGAGCCGGTACTCACGCACCGGGGTGGGCATCACGAACGCGAGCCCCTCCTCTTCCACGTGCGAACCATCGAGCCGTCGCAGCAAGCCGACGTGTCTTCCCTGGGCGGTCAGCCGCGCGGCGATCTCGGCGCCTTTGTCGCCGGCGAAGCCTTGATCGATCAACACCACTTCGGCGTCACCCAGGTCGTGTTCGTTCTCGGGCGTCGAGACCACCAACCCGGTGGTCATCAACTGCGCCACGAGCGCGGTGCGGCTGTTGGCCCGGTGCTCCAGCACCGCCACCCTGCGGCCGGCGAGCTTCGGCCTGGCCAGCGCCGCGGTGTGCACGCGCAGCGGGAGCTTCACCCGGAAGGTGCTGCCTTCGGTGCAGGACTCCACCTCGAGCACGCCGTGCATCAAGGCGGTGAGGCCCTTGCAGATCACCAGGCCCAGCCCCGAGCCACCGAAGCGGCGCGTGGTGCTGCCATCTTCCTGGCTGAAGGCGGTGAACAACCGCGGCAGCGCCTCGAGTGCGATGCCGATGCCCGTATCCTTCACCGAGACCACCAGCTGCACGCTGCCATCCGTCTCATGCGACAGGCAGGTCACCTGCACCTCGACCACGCCGGTGGCGGTGAACTTCACCGCGTTCGACAGCAGGTTGAGCAACACCTGCCGCAGCCGGGTGGGATCGCCCCAGGCCACCGCGGGCACGTCGCCTGCGATGCGGCAGGTCAGCTCGAGCTGTTTGCGATGGGCCTGCGGCGCGACCACCGAGGCCGCGTCTTCGGCGAGCTCGCGCACCGAGAAGGGGATCGACTCCAGCTGCACCTTGCCCGCCTCGAGCTTGGAGAAGTCGAGGATGTCGTTGATCAACGCGAGCAGGCCTTCGCCACACGCGCGCACGGTGTCCACGTACTCGCGTTGTTGTTCCGAGAGCACGGTCTCGGTGAGCAGTTGGGTCATGCCGATGACCCCGTTCATCGGAGTGCGGATCTCGTGCGACATGGTGGCGAGGAATTCGCTGCGGGCCCGGGCATACGCGAGCGCCGCGTCACGCGCGGTCTCCAGCCCTTCTTCGTAGCGAAGGCGTTCACTGATGTCGTGCCACTCGGCCAGCAAGACGCGGCGTGTTCCCAGGGTCAGCGGCGTGAGCGTCACTTCGACCTGCGCGTCGGGGCCCGCCACCGTGCGGTAGGCCCAGTCGAAACGATGGCTGCCCTGGGTGAGCGCGATGTTCTCCATGCGCGCGAGCTTGCCGGCCGAGGCGTGACCATCGGGCTGGGTCGCTGGCGAAAGCTTCGCAGGCTGCTGGTGAAGCACCTCGGCCTTGGTGGTGTAGCCGAGCAGCGCGACCGCGGCGGGGTTGCAGTCGATCAACCCCTGCTCGTCGTAGAGGGAGAGCGCGGTGCTGCTCTGCTCGAACAACACGCGAAACCGCTCTTCGCTGGCGACCCGCTCGGTCACGTCGCTCAGCAGCCACATCTCGTGCTCGCCTTCGCGGCGGGCGGCGAACTCGACGAGCCGCTCCGAGCCGTCCTTGCGGCGCAGGGTGATGACGCGGTTGGTGCCGAAGTGGTGCTGGCGATCGAGCTCGTACATCGCGCGCACGGTGGCCGCGTCGTGCTCGTAGAGCCGCTCGAACCAGACATCGAGCGTGGGCACCTCGTCGGCGCGGTAGCCGGTCAACAGCTCGGCCGCGCGGTTCAAGAAGAGCCGATCGGCCGTCACGTACATCGCCGGGGTGGCCATCATCGCGATGAACCGACGGCAGGAGCGCATGTCGCCCGTGGGGGTGAGCAGCGTGTCGATCAGCTGGCCCCAGCGGGCGAGCTGCTTCTGAGACCGTTCGTCGAAGGCGTTCGGCCGAAAGGTGCCCAGCCAGAGCGTGCCGCCGGAGAGGGGCAGGGCGAGCAGCGAGGTGAGCCCCGCGGTGACCAGCGGGTGGCGGGCGTAGTGAAGCGCGGTGCGAGCGTCGTTGATCAGCTCGGGGTGATGAATCACCGGAAGGCGCGCGGCAGGGAGGTCGCCGGACACCCAACGGGTCTGCCCCGAGTCACGCTCGAGACAGACCAGGTCGACCCCGAATGACTCACCCAGCAGGGCAAGTGTCTGATCCATGGGGGCCGCGCGTTCTTCCTCCGCTGTCAGGGGCAAGTCGGTAGCGAACACACGTCAGCCATGAGCAAGCGCCGTTCCTTCTCGCCTCGCGACTCAGCGCCGTTTGAACACCCGCTGCCACACCACGAGGGTCAGCACGATGGCGCCCAGCCCCAGCACGAGGGACAGCGAGCCGGTGAGGATCAAGACCGGCGACCAGGCCTCGGCCTCACGCCCCTGCTTTCCCTCAATCGCTTCGATCAGTGAGAGCACCGTGAAGAAGCCGCCGCAGAGGCTCATGCCCAGCCCGGTCAGACCCAGGCCCACCAGCACGACGCCAGCGAACATCTTTCCCACTGCGCTCGGCCTTTCTGGTTCCACGCCCCAGACGATGCCGCTGATTCATCGCGATGGAAACATCAGCGCACCCGGAACCGCCACAATAAGAAGGAGGCCGAGCCGCCGAACAGCGCCGCCCACTGAATGGCGCTGAGGCCGGCGAAGTGCGCGACCTCGAGCGTGCCCGGGCCTGCCGGCCCGAAGGGTGGCTTCAGAAACTCCAGGCCGAAGCGCAGCGCGCAGTAGCCGCCCATGAAGGCCGCGAAGGTGGCGCCGGGTGCGGCGAGCCAGCGGCGCCGGGTGATGGCCCACAGTGATGCCACCAGCAGCGCCTCGTAGAGCGCGACCGGGTGTCGACCGATTCCATCGCCGAAGTCCCACGCCCAAGGCAGCGAGGTGACGTTGCCGTAGGTCTGATCCCAGGTGCCGCTGAGCTGGCAGCCCAGCCGCCCGAGCACGAGCCCGAGCGTGAGCGCAGGTACCCAGGCGTCGCCCGTCGAGTTGTTCCAGCCGATGGCCCTCTTGCCGAACTCGACGCCGAGCGTTCCGCCGAGAAAGCCGCCGAGCACCGACTTGCCGCCGAACCACAGCGTCGGCTCGTTGCGCTCGAGCAGCGCTGGCAGGTGCTCGAGCACGTGCAGGCCCTTGCTCCCGACGGCAGCGCCGAAGACCGCGCAGCCGAACAACAACCAGCGATCGATCTTCGCCACCGGAGCAGGCTGCGCTCGGGCACCCCGCCAGTAGACGCGCGCGCCCAGGCCATACGCCAGCATCTCGAGCACCAGGTGTGGCAACGCACTGTCAGAAGACGAGAGCCAGCTCACCTCGCCGGCTCTTCGAGAACGTCGTGACCCGCCTTCGGCATGGGTGGAGAGCTATCGCGCGCGGGGCCTGACGGAGTGATAGAAATTGACTGCATGGTGACTCGGGGAAAAACGCAGATTCGGTCCTTCCGTGTCGAGGAACTGCTCGATTGGGCGAAGGCGGGTCGGCTCAGGGTACCGGACTTCCAGCGAAAGCTTCGCTGGGAGCCCAAGAATGTCGTCGAGCTTTTCGACAGCATCTATCGCTCGTACCCAATCGGAACCCTGCTCTTCGCCAAACGTGGGCTCCCGCCAGCCTCTTCGCGCTTCGGAAGCGTCGTCGTTCCCCCGGTTGCGGGAGCAGATACCCATTGGATTATTGATGGGCAGCAGCGGGTCACGAGCATCGTCGGCACGCTGCTTCACCCCGACCTGGAGCCGCGTTCGGATCAGTTCTCCGTCTATTTCGAACTCGAGCGTGAAGAGTTCTTCGTGCGTCGTCGGCGTGAGGTGACACCGACCTCAATTCCGCTCCGAGAGCTTCGTGACTCGACGACCGTCTTGTCATGGCTTCGGCGGTGGCCCCTTGCGAGCGAACGACCCGATCTGGAGCCGCGGGTGTTTGAACTGAGCCAGGCGATTCGTGAGTTCACGGTCGCTGCCGCAATCGTGGAGGGTGACGACGCACTGCTCAGAAGCATCTTCGTTCGAACGAATCGAGCTGGCGTCGACATGCAGGAGTCTGAGGTCTTCGAAGCGCTCTATGGCCTGACCCCTCAACGGAGTCTTGCCGCTGCGGCTGCTCGACTCTCCAGCGGTCCGATGGGTGAACTCGAAGCGAACACGTTGCTCCGATGCGCAAAGCACGTCGCAGGAATGGACCCTGGGGCACGGCCCGAAGACCTCGAGGGCATTGACCCACAGTTCGTCGAACGGGCGGAGTCGGCGATTCGGGCGGTGCTGGGCTTTGTAAGTGACGACTGCCAACTCCCCCATCTCGATCTGGTTCCGCAGCGCTTCTTTCTGATGCCACTCGCCCGGTACTTCGCCCTGTTTCCCAGGCCCAGCCTGCGCGCTCGAAGGTTGCTGAGGCGGTGGGTGTGGAGGGGTCTGGTGACGGGCTCATTCGAGCAAACCGGGTTCGGGCCCGTCAGAAAGTACCAATCGGCCATCTCGAGCGAACTCCATGAAGAGGAAGTGGCACGACAGATGTTGGCGCTGGTCGGCTCCGAGCTGAGACACTTCGAGTTGCCAGACCGATGGGTACCGCGGTCGCTCGAGTGCAAGATGCTCGTCGCGATGCTGCTGCGAGGGCTGGATGACGCAGCGTATGAGATGGCTCTCGAGGATCTGACGCGCAAGGGCATGGCCAAATCTGGAACTTGGTTGACCGAGAGCGAGGCACCCGAAGCCTGGGTTCCCGTTCCTTTCGAACGGGTCTCGGGCCAGCTTGAAGCGCTCGGCTTCGACCGCACAGCCATCGAGGCTCTCGAGCAAGGCGACCTCGGCCTGGTTCTCAAGCACCGACGCGTCATGCTGGAGCTCATGTTGAACGCGTTCGTGGTCGAAAGATGTGAAGTGGACCTGAGTGATCGGCCCTCCATTTCTCAACTGGTGGGCGCTGCTTGACCTCGACGTCGGTCTGGCTGAACGACGTTCGTGTAGGGCAGCTCGAGCGATTCCACGATGAGACGCATGTGCTTACGTTCGATCGCGACTACCTCAAACTTCCCCATCGCCCCGTGCTGGGTCAGTTGTTCGAAGATCGAATTCCTCACAGGGTCGAGACGTACCGGTTGCTGCCGTGGTTTCAAAACGTCTTGCCGCAGGGACCTCTCCGCAAAGCGATCGTCGCTGAGGCTGGAATTGACGATGATGACGAACTGGGACTTCTGACCTGGCTGGGGGAGGACCTCCCAGGCGCTGTTCGCGTCGTTCATGAGTCCAACGCCCCCGTATACCGACGGTCTGCTGGTCGACCCGACTTCGACTCCCGGCCCTCGACCCTCCGTGTCTCGCTCGCGGGCATGCAGTGGAAGGTAGGTCTTTCGAGGACGGCGAGGGGCCTGACTCTTCCTGTGCGAGGCGAGAGCGCCGAATGGATGGCCAAGTTTCAGGGCCGCGAGTTCCCCCGGCTTGTTCAGGTTGAATACGCCACCATGCGCTGGGCGGCCGCCTGTGGTCTTTCAGTGCCTGACGTCGAGCTCGTCGATGCGAGGTCGATTCAAGGGTTGCCGGCTTCCATTCCAACCGGTGATGGATCGGCACTCCTCATTCGGCGTTTCGATCGCACCGGCACGGAGCGAACGCACCAAGAAGATTTTGCTCAGGTACTCGACCGGCCTGATCAGTTCGGCGGGTCGTTCGAGGAAATGGCCGCGTTCGTTGCGAGCGAGTCGCCCACCGATGTGGCCGAGTTCATCGGAAGAGTGGCGTTCATGCTCGGGTCGGGGAACGCGGACGCTCATCTCAAGAACTGGTCAGTGGTCTACCCTGATGGACGGCGCGGGCGACTCTCTCCTGCGTATGATCAGATCGCTACGGTCGTCTATCCGGAGCTCCCGCGTGTGGTAGCGCTGAAGCTCCACTCACGCGGTGACTTTCCGTTCGCCTCGATCGTGGCTGATGACTTCGCGCCGATGGCTCACGCCCTTTCGCTTTCACTCGACGACCTGGTGGAGCGTCTTACTGCGGCACTCAGAAGTGTCAGGACTGCCTTCGGGGCAGTGGAGAGCGACCTGAGTGAAGAAGAGCGGGCGAGGATTCAGGCTCATCTCTCAAGTTTGAAAATCTGAGTTGGTCGCTCTCAGCGCAGCCGTAACCACCACCACACGGCGGCGGCGCCGAGACCCACAAGTGCCAAAGTCAGCACCCACCCCCACCACCTGCGGGGCCGCTGAGGAACCACCAGGCCGACCACCTTCTGCCGCGACGCTTCACGCCGCGAAGGCAGGGTCAGCTTCTCGCGAGACACCATCGGCCGATCGGGATCCGTCGGCAGCTCCAGCGCCGGATGCGCGACCTTCGCGCTCTGCCTGACCTGCTCCGGATCGGTCTTCCGCTCTGACGATGCCCTGCGCGCCACGGGCTCGCGATCCGGCTCGGTGGGCACCTCCAGCCGGCGCTCCTGCTGCGTCTGCACCGGCACGCGAACCAACGTGTCGCTCTCGCCCTCTTTCGGAGCGAGCACTGGGGCCCCATCACGCGTCTGCGCGGTGCTGCTCCCCGGGTTGGCCGGAGGCGACTTGGGCTCAGGCCACGAGCGCTCATCCACCTGCAGCGCCTGCAGCCCCACCACGAAGTCTGCCATCGACGCAAAACGATCCAATGGATCCTTCGCGCACGCCTTCGCGATGAACGCATCGATCGCCGGGTTCGCCAGCTGCGGATCCACCCAGGCCAGCGGGGCCACCAACGTCTTGAGCTGGTGCATCAGAATCTGCGTGATGTTCTTCCCGCCGATCGCCACCGCGCCGGTGAGCATCTCGAACAGCACCAGCCCCAACGCGTATTGATCGATGCGCCCATCGATGGGCTCATCTTTCACCTGCTCGGGCGCCATGTACCGCGGCGTGCCGGCGAGCATGCCTTCTGCCGTCAAGCGCACGCCGGTGTCTTTGAGCAGCCGGGCAATTCCGAAGTCGAGCACCTTCACGTGCGTGCCGCCGAGATCGCGGCGCACCCGCAGGTTCTCGGGCTTCACGTCGCGATGAACGATGCCGCGTTCGTGCGCGAAGGCGAGCACCTGGGCCACCTGAATGCAGATCGACTTCGCCTCGCCGAAGCGCAGCCGGCCTTCCCGTTTGATCACCTCGCGCAGGTCTTCTCCTTCGACCAGCTCGAAGCACATGAACAAGCGCATCGCCTCGTCACGGCCGAGATCGAGAATCTGCGTCGCCCCGGGGTGCTGCACCTCGAGCGCGACCTTCGCCTCACGAAGAAAACGGGTCGCGCGCGTCTCGTCGGTCGTGGGCTCCGGGTCGAGGAACTTGAGGGCGACCTTGTTCCCCACGCCGAGTTGTTCGGCCAGAAAGACCATGCCCATGCCGCCGCTGCCCAGGCGCGAGATGATTCGATACCGGCCCGCGATGATCTGATCGGGCATCGGCATCTTCACGGTGCTGCGCCCGGGATCAGACATGGCTGCTTTCAGCGACCTCCGTCGCGGCGGTTGCGCGCGAGGGTGAGCTGCCGCGTGATGAACGCCATCACGTCGCGACCTGCTGCCGCGAGTTGTTGGGGAATGAAGGAGGCCTTCGTCATGCCGGGCAGGGTGTTGATCTCCAGCAGCACCAGGCCGCTCGGGGTGAGGATCATGTCGGTGCGCGAATAGCCCGCACAGCTCAGCGCGCGATGCGTGAGCACCGCCAACGCCTGCGCTGCTTGCGACTCTGCGGCGGTCAGCTCGGCCGGGGTGATCTCCTCCGTGCCGCGGCCCAGGTACTTACCGGCGTAGTCGAACGCGCCCCCGGGAATCAGCCGCACCTCAGAGACCGGCAGTGCCGCGGTCCCACCTTCATCGTCCACCACGCCCACCGTCAGCTCGCGGCCTTCGATGAACACCTCGGCCAGGTAGTGCAGCTTGAACCCTGCGAGCGCCTCCGCGGAGGCCTCGAGCTGCCCTGCGTTGCGCAGGTGAATGAGGCCGTGACTCGAACCATCGGCTTGCGGCTTGAGCACCCAGCGTGGATTCAGGGTGAGCAGCTCGGTCAACGCGGCCTTCGCCTCTGCCACGTTCATCGGCGGGAGAATGCGCGCCTCGGCCACCTTCGCGCCCTGGGCTGAAGCGAGCTTCTTGGTCTTCGCCTTGTCGAACGCGTCTGCGCTCGCTTTGCTGCCGGAGCCCGTGAAAGCAAGGCCGCGCTCTTCGAGCAGGAGTTGGGTGACGCCGTTCTCTCCGTCGCCTCCGTGCAGCGCGAGGAAGAACGTGTGCGCCTTTGCGGCGGGTGAGTCGAGCGCAGCTCCCAATGACGGGAACAACGCGTTGCCACGGGGCGCGAACTGCGCCTCGAACGGGTTCGCGTGGGCGGCGAGCTCGGCGCGCTCGACTGCGAACACTGCACCTTGCGGGGCGATGAACCAGCACGCGGCCTCGGGGAGGTGCTTGCTCACGTTTTGGGCGGAAGCCACGGAGACGTGACGCTCACTCGAGCTGCCCCCGAAGAGGATGATGACGTCAGAAGACATGGGCCGCACAGTCGCCGCTTTTGAAGCGGCCTGCCACTTCACCGTTCACCCCTCGACTGGGCTCGGGGAGACCGGTGACGCAGGGGGAATTGCCCTGCTCGGGTGGGCTAGCCTGCGAACCATGTCGCTTCGTTGGCTCGTGGTGTGTCTCGTCTTCCTCACCTGCAAGAAAGAACTGAAGCCCCTCGCGCCGCAGCCCTCTGAGCGGTTGGAGAGCGGGGTGGTGGTTCAGAAACTGCGGGCCGGCTTCGACGGCGCCGACGTGGCGAAGAAGGGCGACAAGATCTCCATTCACTTCACCGGCACGCTGCTCGACGGCGGCGTGTTCGACGACTCGCACGGGCGGGGCGCGTTCAACTTCTGGGTGGGAGAGGGCCAGGTGCTCCCCGGTCTCGATGAAGGGCTGCTGGGCATGGCCGAAGGTGAGCTGCGGGTGATCACCGTGCCGGCGGCGCTCGCTTACGGCAACGATGAGAAGCCGAAGATTCCGCGGGGCTCCACCCTGGTCTTCGAGGTCGAGATGCTCGACGTTCGCTGATCGACGTTACCCATCCGAAAGGTCGGAGCAGCCCTCGTGCAGAACCGTTAGCCCTCACCCCATGGCTCACGACAACACGCAGGTGACGCGCCGGCTGCTCGAAGACGTGTGGAACGGCGGCAAGCTGCAGGCCCTCGACGAGCTGCTCGACCCCGCCTTCGAAGGGCGCGATCCGCTCCGGGGGCCGCTGAACGCCGAGCAGTATCGCAACGCGGTGAAGGGCTTCCGGCTCGCGTTTCCCGACGTGCGCTTCGAGCTCAACGCGGTGGTGGCCTCCGACAACCACGTGACCACCCGGTGGACGATGCGCTGCACGCACCTCGGTCCCTTCCTCGGCACGGAGTCGAGTGGCAAGACCGCGCAGGTCACTGGCCTCAACCTCGCCGAGCTGCGCAACGGCAAGCTCGTCTCCGAATACTCGGAGTGGGATGCCCTGGCCCTCTTCCGTCAGCTCGGTCTTGAAGACGTGAGCCTGCCGCTGGCGGTGCGCAAGCCCGTGATGCAGCAGGCCCGGCCTTAGGCTTCGGCGCTCACCCGCACCAACGCACGCCGCGTCTTCACGGGGGGCGTGACGGGTTCGACCGGTTGTTCAGAAGGCGCCACGCGCGCCTTCATGGTGAAGCCCAACGCCACGCCCGCGCCCACGATGACCCAGAAGAGCCAGGGGGAGAACCACGTCTCGAGTCCACTGCGCAGCGTCATGCTGAAGATCGACGCGAGCGCCGTGATGGGGAGGAAGACGGCGGCGATGGTGTTGAGCTTGTGACCATCACGCGCGAGTTGAAGGCTGACCTTCGACTGCGCTTCGGCCTGCTGCGCAGAGGTGTAGTCGAGGCCGTCTCGCGCTTCGGCCACCAGCAGCTCGCTCGCGCGTTCGATTTCGCCCGCGCGGTCGCGCAGGTTGATCAGCTCGCGATCATCGATGGCTTCTCGGGCTTCTTGAAGCGTGCGCAGCAGGTTGCGGCTGGTGCGGTGCAACGGCGTGGCCGCCTTGAGCACGTCGAAGTAGTCGGCGGCCGTCGAGGCGGTGCGCAGGCGATCTTCATGGCGATCGACCGCTTCTTCGAACTCGGTCAGGTGGGCACGCAGCGGGCCGACGCCGGTGCCTTGACCTGCCGACTTCCACGCGCCCGCCTTGTCGCGCCAGAAGAGCCGCGCCGCGCGTTCGGGATTTCCCGGTTGAGGCAGCCCGTGGAGCACCAGCAACAGGTGCCCCTCCTCGGTCATCTGTCGCTGGCGGCCGGCGCTCTCGCCGACCCGCTCACGAAATCGCTTCGGCACCGTCCACTGGCTCGGAATGAGGGTCTTCATGAGCGGGAAGACTCATCGGCGTTCGTGACGGGCAGGTGACGCGGATGCGGCGGCTGAGGAGCTTTCTGGCGTCAAAGGCACCAGCGCGAGGTGGTGTTGAATGGCCTCGTTCGTGCTCGAAATGAGCAGGCCTCTCGCGTCGATCAAAGATCCGCATGTGGCCTGCTGGCCCTGTTTCCGGCGACCTGCCATCGATACGCGATAACACTAAAAAACAAGGCTTATCGCGTATCAATGGCAGCGTCCCGAAGAAGCACACCCCGAGCCGAAGCCAAGATCAGCGCGCCCCCGAAAAGCGCCGTGCTGAGAGGCCCGCACGCGGCGTGCGCCGTCGGGCAAGACCCACCCGACCACGCTCCTTCGGGCTGCTTCGAACTACCCAGCACCCGCCATGCTGAACACCGCGAGCAGTGGTCGCACCCGACCCACGGCTCGAATGTTCTCTCACTGTTTTCAACGAGCCCAGCGCAGGCCTTCGATCACCTCGAGCGGGCCCCCACACGAGACCTCGTGGCACGCCTTGCACCCGTCGAGCACCCCTTCGTACGTCTCGCGCGAAGGTTTCGCGTCGAAGGCCTTCACTTTCTCGAGGTACCCGACCGCGAACGAATCGAACACCGGGTTGCGATCGGCCGCGTCGGTGGGCCACGTGCAGCGAATTTTGCGATGGATGGGCAGCCGCGCGTTCACCCCCGCGTCGGCCTCCAGCGCCACCCGCGCGGCCCTCCAATCGTCGACGAACGTGCGCATCAAGGCGGCCAGCTCGCTGGCGCCGTTGGGGTTTCGCTCCGAGGCGATCAGGTGACCTGGGCTCCCCGGCACACCGGGCACGAGCACCGTGGCCGAGGTGCACTCTTCAGGCGGCGCGCCTGCATCGATGACCACGGCGGTGGCGCGCGTGCAGCACAACAACGACAGCGAAACCAGGAAGAGCGCTCTCACAAATCCTTCAGGTGATGAATCGGAGTGCCGCGCGATGCCCCCGCACGATCCGCGGTGGAGATGGTCCACACGTCGACGTCGGGATCCTCGTCGAGGTTGCCCACGCAGGCGATGGTCACCTCGCACGAAGGGCAGGTGCCCGACAGGCCCACCGTCGAACGAATTTCCGCGGGCAACTTCGCCAGCAGGTCTTCCAGCAGCACCGGCCGCCGCTTCGAGTCGGGCCCATAGCCCACCGACTCCCCGTGCGGCGGCGACGCGAGCTCGTCACGCCGGGTCAGCGGCCCTTCGCTGTTGAACAGGTACAGGTAGCGATTGCCCTGGCTGGGTACGAAGCCGAGCTCGACCGGGTGAATCGCGTAGCGCTGGTGCTCCGAGAAGAAGGCGAACTGCTTGCCGGCGATCTGCCGCAGGTTGGAGCGGCACTCGTGATCCTTCGGCAGCCCCTTGACGAGGTTGCAGCCGGAAAACACGAGGAGCCAGAACAGGTGTCGCACGGCCGCTCTCCTACCCGAGCGCTCGCCTCACCGCCGTAGCCATCGACGTGCGATCGATCGGCTTGGCAAGCACACCTGATACCCCCGACTTCATCGCGTTCTCCTCGTCGAGGGCCTCGCTGAAACCACTGCAGAGGATGATGGGCATGCGCGAGCCGTCAGCCCTCAAGGCCCGCGCCAGCTCGAGCCCGGAGAGCCGGGGCATCATTTGATCCGAGATGACCAGGTCGAAGTCGTGCGGCGTCGCGCGCAAGCGCTCGAGCGCGTCTTGCCCGTCGCTCGCCTCCGTCACCCGGTAGCCCATCGATTGCAAGAGCCGGCACAGGCCAGCGCGCACCAGCGGCTGATCATCGACCAGCAGCAGCCGCTCCTGGGCGCTCACGTTCGACACGCCGGCGCACGGGGTCACCTGCGTCTCCACCAGCGGGAGGAACACGTCGAAGCAGGTGCCCTGGCCCGGCGCGCTCTCCACGTGAATGGTGCCACCGAGCCCTGCGACGATGCCGTGCACCACCGCCAGGCCCAGCCCGTGACCGTTGGGTTTGGTGGTCAGGTACGGCTCGAACAACCGCGCGCGGATCGCCTCGTCCATGCCGGCGCCGTCGTCTTTCACCCGCAGACGCGCCCTCGCCGCCAGCCGCTCGAGGGTGATGGTGATGTGGCCGCCCGGCTGCACCGCGTCGCGCGCGTTGGAGCAGAGGTTGAGCAACACCTGATGCACCTGCGTGCGATCGGCCAGCACCGTGCCCACGTCGTCGATCTTCGCCTCGAGCTGAATGTTCGAAGACAGCGCAGCGCGGGCCAGGGTGAGCGCCCCGGTCACCACCTCGGCGAGGTCCAGCGGCACCAGCTTCGGCTTGTCCTTGCGGCCGAAGGTGAGGATCTGCTGCACCAGATCCTTCGCGCGCAACGAGGCTTCCCGAATGAGGGTGAGGCTCTCTCTGACGGGCGGCCCGGCCGTGGGGTCGTCGAGCGAGACCTCCACGCTGCTCAAGATGGCCGCCAGCAGGTTGTTGAAGTCGTGCGCCACGCCGCCCGCCAGCCGGCCGATGGCCTCCAGCTTCTCCTTGTGACGCAGCTGTTCCTGCAGGTGCTCCTTCTCTTCGCGCGCCTTCTTGCGCTCGGTCAGGTCGGTGGTGGTGACCAACACCCGCGCCCAGTCTCCTTCGTTCCCGGAGATGGCTGTGGCCCGCATCGAGACCCAGCGTCGTTCCCCGCTGAGCGTGCGGGCCCAGGTCTCGGTGGTCACCACTTTCACGCCCGCAGCGAACTCCGCGAAGATTTGCGTCACGTCTGCTACCGACTCGGGCGGAATGAAGCGGTACATGCTGCCGAGCAGCTCGGCTTCGTCTCTCACGCCAGCCTGTTCGCAGGCGGCCTGGTTGGCGGAGAGGATCGCGATCGCCCCCAGGCAGCGCAGCGTGTCTTCATGGTGATCTCGAAAATGGGTCGCGCAGTCGGTCACGCCCCGGGCCCGCAGCGCGTCGACCGTGCGCCGGGTCTCGGAGAGATCGACCTCCCACACGCCGACCGGCATCTGATGGCACAGCTGCCGCAGCCGGTGTTCGCTGGCCGCCAGCCGGTCTTCGAACTCGCGTTGCGCGGTGACGTCGCGCATCACCACCACCGAGGTGTGTGCGTCAGCCTCGCGGTACGAGGAGGCCTGCACCTCGATCAGCAGCTTCGAGCCGTCCTTGCGGCGCGCCCGGACCGTGTCGTTCGAGGGCGTCGCTTCACCCCGCTCCCGGCGCTCCATCAACCACGTGAACCGGGAGTGCTCCGAAGGCTCGACCAGATCGACCACCGGCAGCCCCACCAGCTCGTCAGGCGAGTCGTAGCCGAACAGCCGCGCGAAGGCGGCGTTGACCTCGATGTGTTTGCCCTCGCGGCACACGCCCATCGCTTCGCTGCTCACCTCGAAGACCGCCCGCGCCCGCGCTTCGGCCCGTTGCCGTTCCCGCAGGTCACGCACCGAGGTCACCATCAGCCCGCCGCCCGCAGCCGACGTGGAGACCTCGGTCAGCACGCGCTCGCCCTGCGCGCTGATCAGATAGAACTCGTCACGTGGCTCGGGTTGCCCCGTGTCGATCAGCCGGGCGAGACGTTGGCGGGCGCGCTCCAGGCTCTCGGGGGCGAGGAAGCTGAGCACCCTGCGACCTTCGATGAGCCCCTCAGACTCGAACCCCAGCAGCCGCGCCGTGGCCTGGTTCGCCCAGATGATCAACCCGTCGCGATGCGCGATCAGTGAGTCTGGTGAAAACGACGCGAGTCTCCGGAACGCGCTGTCGTCGAATGGTGCTGCTTCCTCCATGGTGGCCGCCCCCCGCCAGGATGAGAGCACCCGCGAGGGTCACCCGTCATCGCTGAGACTGGGGAGTCGTCACAACCAGCTGGCAGACACCCGCTGCAGCCCCGCCAGCACCGCTTCGGCCGCGCGCACGCCGTGCCAGTTGGCCTCTTCGAAGACCGCCAACCCGCCCAGGTCGGAGTGCGCGAAGTGCAGGGTGCCGCTGAGCGGAACCTGGGCCTCTTGCCGCGCGGGGCCCCAGATGAAGCCCGGCACCGGCCGCACCATCGCGTGGCCCCAGCGCATCACCTCGATGCGTTGCAGCTGTTTTTCCAGGCCGAAGTGAGCAGGCAGCAGGTCGGCCAGGATGATGGCGCGCCAGTCTTCGTACGTGGTGGCCAGCAGTCTTTTTCGTTCGGAGAGCACGTCGCCGTCGGCCAGCGGGTAGTACCAGGTGGCCACCGCGGGCCCCACGTCGCTGGCGCGCGCGGCCTGGTGGTTGGCCATCACGTAGCCCAGCGACTTCGAGTCGTAGAGCACGTTGTCCCAGGCGAGCGGAAAGCCACGGCCGCGGGGTCGTTCGTTCAAGGTCAGGTTGGCCACCACCCACGGGCCACTGACGAAGGCCTCGAGGAACTTCGGGCGCGCGGTTCTCCACGCGCTGAGCACCCGGCCGGCCACGTGACGTGGGGTGGCCAGCACCACCTGGCGCGCGAAGTAGCGGACGGGCGTGCGCGTCTTCGCGTCGAGACCGTGGGCGTGCCAACCGCCTTCGGCTTCTTCGAGTGAGTGGATCAGCACGTTCTTCTGCAGCTGATCAGGGCTCAGGCTCTTGGCCAGCTGGCTCACCAACCGGCCGTTGCCTTCGGGCCAGGAGAGGTAGCCGTCGTTCTTCTCCTCGCCGGTCTGCCGCGCGCAGAAGTACCAGAGCCCGGCCCACGCGCTGATGTGCTGCGCGGTCGCGCCGTAGTCATCGCGGCACGCGTAGTCGACCAGCCAGGTCAGCCGCGGCGAGGTGAAGCCTTCGCGGGTGAGCCAGTCGGCCATGCTGAGGCGATCGAGCTGGGTCCACTCCGCGTCGTCGCTGCCGGTCTCGATGGGCACGGCGAAGGCCTTGCGACCTTTGGCATCACGCGCTGCGGCCAGCGACGCGGTCACCTGCTCGAAGCGGTGCAGCTGGGCCAGGTCTTCGGGCGAAGCGCCGGCGCGCAGGTAGAGCCCTTCGTACCAATGGCCTTTGTAGAAGAGGCGCTCTTCGGGTTCCCGAATGAGGGCCTCTTCAGCGAACGTGGGAGCGCCTTGTTCGTCGACGCCGGTCACCACGCCCAGCTCTCTCAACAACCGCGGCACCGGGCCTGAGTTCGTCAGGGGGGCAGGTAAGTAGTGCGCGCCCCAGGGAAACGCGGAGATGTCGTTCTTCCCGCTCTGCGCGGTGCCTCCGAAGACGTCTTCCACTTCGACGACGCGCACTGACTCGAGGCCCGCGCCGCGCAGTCGCCACGCAGCGGAGAGCCCTGCCGCGCCACCGCCCACCACCAGGCAGTCGAGTTTGGCGGTGTCTTCCTGGGCGCGCGGGAGCTCGCCTTGCCGCAGCAGGTGACCGACTTGGTGAATGCGATCGACGAGCGAGCCTGGGACTTCAGGAGCCCGGCGGCGGCACCCCTGCAGCGCAGCGGCGCCGAGGAACGAAACGATGACCTCCCGCCGCGAAATCATGAGCGCCCTTTAGCTCTTTCGACGGCGTGGCGCGGCTTTCAGGGCAGGCAGCACCAGGCCGCGCAGTCACCATCGAGATAGGTCTGCGTGACGCCGGGCCCGGTGGGGCCCCAGGCGCAGCTCGTCTGGCGAAGCGACCCGCCGGCAAGGGGACAGCCTGTGCATTCGGCGCCTTCGGTGGCCTGTCAGCCGCGTGCAAAGACCTCTTGAAGTAGCGCCCGGCAGACCTCAGGCCATGGCGGTCTGCAGGTCGACGAGCAGGTCCTTCATGCGCGCTGACTCCTGAGCCAGCGCGTCGGCTGACAGGGTGAAGCTCGCCGAGGTGTGGGCGGTACTCTGGGCGGCCGAGTCGAGGGAGGAGACGCCACGCATCATGTCCTGAATGCCCGAGGCCTGCTCGCGGCTGGCGCTGGCGATCTCCTGGTTGAGCTGGGCCACCTTCTTCACCGAGTGGACGATCTTCTGCAGGGCGTCGCCGCTGCGCCTGGTGGCACCCACTCCGCTCTCCACCAGTTGCCGGCTCTGCGTGATGAGGGCCGAGATGTCTTTTGCAGCGACCCCGCTGCGCTGCGCGAGCTCGCGTACCGCTTCGGCCACCACGGCAAAGCCGTTGCCCTGATCACCTGCGCGCGCCGCTTCGACCGCTGCGTTCAAGGCGAGCAGGTTGGTCTGAAACGCGAGGTCGTCGATGATGTCGGTGACCTCCTCGATGCGCCGCGAGAACTCAGACATGCCTTGCATGGCGCCCACCAGGTTGGAGACCTCGGCCTCGCCCTTCAGGGCGAACTCGCTCGAGGTACGCGAGAGATCAGCCACCTGCTGCGCGTGGGAAGAGCTGAGCTGCACCATCGAGTTGATTTGCTCGAGCGCTGCGCCCGTCTCCTGCAGCGAGGTGGCGGTGCCGGAGCTGCTCGACGCCAGGGTCTGCCCCGCCTCGTGCAACTCGGAGACCGACTGGCTGACCCTCGCGGTGATGGAGCTCAACTCACCCATCGTCGAGTCCTGGCTGTCGATGAGCTTCTGGAAGCGGCGGGCGATGAGGAGCGCGGGCACCGTCTCGATGATGACGAAGCCCGCGTGCAGCAGCACGATCCAGATGGAGGCCTCGTAGTTGAAGACGCTGCGCGGCAGCAGGAAGAAGAAGGCCAGGTGGTGCACCGCCGTGGTCGCAAGCCCCACCACGATCGGGCTGCCGAGCCCGAAGGCGATGAAGGCCGCGGTCATCACGAAGATGTGGAAGTGCATCTCGATCATCCCCCCGCTCAGGTGAATCAGCAGCCCCGAGAACGCGATGCCGGTGAAGCTCACCACGCAGGGCAGCAACGACGAGGTGACGCCCGACAGGTACAGCGCCACCGGCCCTGCGAGGAACAAGGCGCTGAGCAGCAGCGTGACCCAGGCGGGCTTGCCCGTGACCGCGCCGACCACCAGGAAGACGGGCACGTGCAGGCCCAGCGCGATGAGAAAGACGAGGCTGGTGTGACGGTTGTGTTGCTCACGGTAGGTCATCATTCAGCTCCGATGCGCTTGATCCCGAAGGGGTCGAGGCGGGCCTGGTCTTGCGCGCTCACCGCGCAGCCGATGACGGGCAGCGCGCCCGAGTCTGCGTGTGCGCGCAGTTGTTCGAGCAAGGCCACGTCCTGGAGCGCGGTGGTCACCGAGACGCGGTGGTCCGAGTAGCCCCCGGCGTACACCACCACCCCCGCGGGGTTGGAGATCATCAAGAAGGGCACGGCGGTGATCTCGCTGCGGTCGCGCGTCGCCGGGTCGCGCACCTCGACCTCGAAGCCCCGGGCCCGCAGCTCGGCCTCGAGGGTGAGCTGACGGCCGAAGAACAGCACCTTCTCGTGTGCGTCGACGGGCCCGCGCTTCAACAGGTAGGGCACCACCGTCTGCGAACACGCGCACGCCTGCGCCAGCACGTGCGTCATCGACCACGCGCCGGGCACGATGGCCGCTGACGCCGTGCCACCGGGCTTGAAGACCACCAGGTGGCTCGCGAACAACGGCAAGACCGCCGCGGTGACGGCGAGGGCCCACGCCGCGAGCGCGAGCCCCGCGAGGATCCGACGGGGAGGCAGGGGGCCGCGGGTGTTCACCCGGCAGATGACTGCAGGCGGCGTTCCGGTGCCTGGTGCGCAACGGTTGTGGCTGGTTACGAGCGAGACCGGTGGGTCACTCGGCCATCAGGGTCGAACAAGTGACCCGGGAATTCAAAGGCAAATCACGCCGGAAATGTCGCGGCGCTTCACAGCGCTCCCAGAATCCGAGCCCCCGGCTGCGCCGATTATCCGACATCACCCGCCACACTGGGGAGTCGCCACCGTGCCCATCCGAATTCCTGCTCCGGTTCGCCCTGTCGTCCCTCCCACCACTGTTGCCGAGCGAGTTGCTTGAGGGATCCACGGGCGGATTCGATCCAACTCGTTGCCGGGTAGGTGCGTTGCAGGCGAATCAGTCGCCATTGAGCAGCCGGATCCTTGCGGGTCGCGCTGGCTGAGGGACGGTGACCCTCA